>CAUSCE010000006.1:0-91364 GCA_963530215.1 uncultured Campylobacter sp. | reverse complement strand
AAGCCTTGGTGTATTCGATCTTTTCTTCATCTTTATGCAGCACACCAAGTGGGAAAATACCCTTCTTCTCCTCGTCGCTTAACATATCAAATTTGACCTTGCTAGTCGTGCGGCCCTTTATCCACTCTAAATTTTTCACTGCCTCGCCCATTTTGTTCTTGCGGCCTAAATTTATGTGGCAGTTTGAAAATACATCAAAAAAGCTGTATCCATCGTGGCTAAAGCCCTCTACAAAGAGCTTTGTAAGCTTCTCTGGTTCGATAACGCTACCACGCGCGACAAAGCTAGCACCTGCGGCGGTTGCGAGCTTACAGGCGTCAAAGCTAGGATCGATGTTGCCGTATTGCGCTGTGACCGTCCACATGCCCTTTGGCGTGGTTGGGCTAGTTTGCGAGTTTGTTAGCGCGTAGATGAAGTTGTTGATTAAGATGTGATTTAGCCCGATATTTCGGCGGCATCCGTGTATTGTGTGATTACCTCCGATCGCTAGCCCGTCGCCATCGCCAGTTACCACGATGACGTGCTTGTCTGGGTTTGCCATCTTTACGCCAGTCGCATAAGCTACGGCTCTGCCGTGAGTCGTGTGGATGGTGTTGCAGTCGAGGTATCCGCTAAAGCGACCAGAGCAGCCTATACCTGAGACCACGCAAACGTCGTTCATATCCCAGCCCATGGTATCGATAGCTCGGATGAGCGCCTTTAGTATGACACCATCGCCACAGCCCCAGCACCAAAGAGTAGGCATTTTATCTGTTCGTAAATATTTATCATAATTAAAAGCCATAAATTTCTCCTATCTTCGCCTCGATCTCGCTTGGGCTTATCGGTCTGCCGTTTGCTTTTAGCAGTTTTGCAAAGTCATCTCTTAAGATGATTTTTGAAATTTCGCCACTATACTGGCCTAAATTTAGCTCGCAGACTAAAATTTTCTTAAATTTATCTGATATCTCTTTTAGCTTTTTGGCTGGAGCTGGGAAAAGTGTAAGTGGCTTAAATAGCCCTACTTTTAGCCCTTTTTCACGTAAATTTAATATCGCTTGCTTGGCTGAGAGAGCCACACTACCAAAGGCGATGATGCAAATTTCAGCATCTTCAAGCATAAATTCTTCAAATTTCTCGCACTCATTAGTGTGTAAATTTATCTTGTTAAACAGCCTATTCATTGAGTATTCAACGATTTTTCCATCTTCTGTTGGAAAGCCAGTTGCTCCGTGATGAAGCCCAGTTATGTGGTAGTGATAGCCTTTAAAGAAAGGATTTAGCGTAGCTGGCTCATCGGGTGCTGCCTCGTAGGGTTTATACTCTTTTGGCTCGCCACCAAATTCTCTTCTTTTATAAATTTCTAACTCGCTGATTTCTGGCAAACTAACCCTTGCTTGCATGTGGCCTATCGTCTCATCAAGTAGCAGCATAACTGGCGTCATAAACCTAGCTGCAAGGTTAAAGGCGCGCACGGTTTGCGTATAGCACTCCTCTAGGCTGCTAGGGGCCAAAACTATCATATTTACATCGCCGTGAGTTGGGTTTTTAGCCTGCAAGATATCGCCTTGTGCGACGCGGGTAGGCAGGCCAGTTGAAGGGCCACCACGCATGACATTTACGATGACAAGCGGTATCTCAGCGATAAAGCCAAGGCCTATTTGCTCAGCCTTTAGTGAAATTCCAGGACCAGAACTTGCAGTCATCGCCTTAGCACCACTCGCACTTGCGCCAAGAGAAACTGAAATCCCAGCTATCTCATCTTCCATTTGTATAAATGTGCCGCCATGTTTTGGCAAAAGCACACTTAGCTCGTGGGCGATCTCACTACTTGGAGTGATCGGATATCCACCAAAGAAGTTACAGCCGCACTCGACCGCAGCCCTTGCCACTAAGGCATTTCCAGTTGATACTAGCTCTCTCATGCGCTCTCTCCAAGCTTTGCAAATTTATTTGCCTTTACGGCAGCGGCCCGCTCTTTGCTCTCAGGCGTTAGCTTTGCAAATTTAAAGCCTTTTTCAGCCACATAAATGGCAAAATCAGGACAGTGAAGCTCACAGTCGCGACAGCCTATACATGAGTCAGCATAGACGACCTCTATCATCTTACCAAGCACTGCTTTTGGCTCAAGCCTCATCGCTAGCACGCCTGCTGGGCAGTAGCTCACGCAGACATCACAGGCCTTACACCTGCTCTCATCGACCCAAACAGGTACATTTTCTTTTATTATCATCTATATTCCTAATCTAAATTTTCTTTTAAAAATTTAATGTTTTTTCTAATATCAGCTTCGCTTTTACTTAGCTGCTCTTGCTCACTTTCATTTATATTTAGCTCTAAAATTTCTTTTAAGCCCTCGCGTCCAAGCCTTACTAGCCTGCCGCAACTTAACTCATCATCAAGAAGCACGCTAGCACTTAAAATTTCATCACTCTTGCCCATGATCGCTTCACACATTTTCACAACAGCAGCCGCTGGTGCGTAGTAAGCTGAAGTGCCAAGGAGCTTAACGATCTTTGCGCCACCTGTGCTTGTCTCTTTTTTAAGAGTTGCAAGCTCATTTTCGTTTAAATTTTCGCTGATATTACTAGCAGATACGATCATCTCATCGTTGTGAGCGCCAATTATCTTTGTCTTTAGCTCTTTTGCATCTTTATCTTTTAGAAGTGCTAGCTCATATCTGCATCTTGCACCATCAAGCTCACCAGCCATGCCGATCACTTTATTTTTGCTAAAACCACTAAATTTATGAGCCGTCCAGACCATCACATCAAGCGGATTTGTCACAACGATTATCACCGCATTTGGTGCAAATTTTGCGATATTTTGAGCTGTTTGTTTTACGACTACGGCATTTTTAAGAAGCAAGTCCTCTCTTGTTTGACCCTCTTTTCTTGGGCTTCCAGCAGTTACCACTACGATATCACTGCCCTCTATTAGCATAAAGTCATCGCCACCACAAACAATAGTTTTAGCATTAAAAACGCAGCTTGACTGCGCTAGATCGATTGCTTTTGCACGTGCCACATCACCAAATATATCTACAAGCGCGATCTCATCGCAAACTTCCCTCATACAAAGCGCATAAGCTATACTTGCACCGACGTTTCCTGCTCCAACTATACTTATTTTCATTTTCTCATCCTATTATTTGATTTAAAATTTTACTTGGTCTCATGACCTCATTTGCCCTCACTTCATCTGGCAAATAATATCCACGAAATTCCACGCTTGCACCATCATTTTGTCTTATCTCTTTTAAAATTTCGCTCTCATTTTTCTCTAGCTCGTCTGCTAAATTTTCAAAAATTTTGCTTAAAATTCCACCATTTTTTGCCATTTCTCTTGCCCAAAATAGTGCCAGATAAAAGTGCGACTCCCTGGTATCAAGAGTGGCATTTGGCGTTTTGTTTTCGTCCAAATAGCTAGCAACCGCTCTATTTAGCGCATCACTTAGCTCTTTTGCCTCTTTTTTTTGCTTAACAAATGCCAAATGCTCGAGCGAAGCACTAAGTGCTAAAAACTCGCCGAGACTATCCCAAAGTAGATGGTTTTTCTCTTTTAGCTCTTTTACAAGCGTTGGGGCCGTTCCACCAGCACCCGTCTCAAACATCGCTCCACCAGCAAGTAGCGGCACGACTGAGAGCATTTTTGAGCTACCACCTAGCTCAAAGATCGGGAAAAGATCGGTTAAATAGTCTCTTAAAACATTGCCAGTTACACTTATTACGTTTTTGCCAGCTCTTATTGCCTCAAGCGTTTTTGTGGTTGCTTGCTCGTAGTTTAAAATTTCAAATTTTACACCAGCCCTAGCAAATTTCTCTCTAAATCTTTCAAATTTAGCTATCAAATTTCTATCATGAGCACGGCTACTATCTAGCCAAAAAATAAGCTCATCTTTTGAAATTTCGCCTCTTTTTAAAGCTAGCTCAAACCACGCATTTATCGCATCATCTTTTGTCTGCGTCATCCTAAAAATGTCGCCCTTTTTGACGCTAAATTTAAAAACGTTCTCGCCAGCCTCATCAAAAACTACAAATTCTCCGTCCTCTTTTGCGATAAAAGTCTTATCGTGACTGCCATACTCCTCGGCCTTTTTAGCCATTAGCCCCACGTTTGCTACGCTGCCTATACTGCTTACATCAAGCGCACCATGCTCCTTAAAGTCCGCTACGCAAGCCTCATAAACCCTAGCGTATGTTCTATCTGGGATCATGCAAAGCGAGAAATTTAGCTCGCCACTTCTATCTTTTACCTTGCCAGAGTTTCTAATGAGCGCAGGTACGGAGGCATCGATGATGACGTCATTTGGCACGTCAAAATTGCTGGCATTTTCATTTAATGCCCAAATTTTTGCCTTTTTGCTCAAAATTTCATCAAATTTAGCCAAAATTTCATCTTTGTTTTTAAGAGTTGAAATTTTAGCAAACATATCTTTTAGTCCGTTTTTTGCCTCCACGCCGTGAGCTTTAAACTCTTCGCCAAAAAGCTTAAAAATCTCTTTAAAATAACTCTTTATCGCATGCGCAAAGATGACTGGATCGCTAACCTTCATCATCGTGCATTTTAGATGCAAGCTCAAGGTCAAATTCTCTTTTTTTGCCTCTTCAAAACAGCTTTCATAAAATTTATCTAGCTCATCTACGCTTAAATATGTGGCATCAACTATTTCGCCGCTTTGGATGGCAAGCTCTTTTAAAAGCTCTTTTTTGCCCTCTTTACTTATGAAATTTACATAAAATTTCTCATCTTTACTAGCAATAATAGAGCGCTCATTCTCATAAAAATCGCCCTTTTGCATGTAGCAAATTTTTGTCTTATTTGCCTTGTCCCAGTCACCGTTGCCGTGAGGATGCTTTTTGGCAAATTCTTTAACCGGTGGTAAGACTCTTCTATCTGAGTTTCCTTGTCTTAGCACTGGATTAACCGCGCTGCCAAGTACTTTTTGGTATTTTTTAGCAACCTCTTCGTCGTAGTCTGTGATAATTTCATCTGGATAAAAAGGCACATTTATGCCCTTACTTCTTAGCTCCTCTATCGCTGCTTTTAGCTGAACGAGCGTAGCTGAGATGTTTGGCAGTTTTATGATATTTGCTTCTTTATGACTGGTAAGCTCGCCTAAAAGTTCTAGCTCATCGGCCTTATTTAGTCCAAGTTCTTTGCTAAAAAGAGATAAAATTCTCCCAGCCAGGCTAATATCGGCCCTAGTTATGCTAATGTCAGCACGTGACAAAAAGCTCTTTACGATAGGAAAGAGAGAGTAGCTTGCAAAAAGCGGTGCTTCGTCAGTTTTTGTCCAGATAATGTCACTCATTTTAGCCCTTTTAATTTTTTAAAATTTATCACTTTCTTTATTAAATCTCGTTGTATTTTAGGCATTTGCCGCAAATTCTAGCTCTATTTTCCTATATTTTGGTTGTGCTCGCTTAAGGTTTTTGAAAAAATGTGTTTTTTCGCCTTTTTATCAAGCACAAAGTATAAATAATCGCTCTTTGCAGGGTTTATCGCCGCTTTGATCGCACTTATCGAGACTGAGCAAACCGGACTTGGCGGAATGCCGTCGTTTAGATAGGTATTAAACTCGCTCATATCGCTTCTTATACGCTCAGCCGTGATCACATCGTGTGAATAAATTCCGTAGTTTAATGTGCCGTCCATTTGCAGCCTCATGCCCTTATTTAGGCGGTTATAGATGACGGAAGCCACAAGTGGCATCTCAGCGTCGTTTGCCGCTTCCTTTTGAATGATCGAAGCGATCGTTAAAATTTTAAACCATTTTTTCTCGTTGTATTCGCCAAAAATTTTATTGCTGATCTCGCTTTGAGCCTTTTTTGATGAATTTACAAGATAAAAAGCAAGGTGCCTTTCGCTGATACCTATTGGAATTTTATATGTATTTGGCATCAAAAAGCCATCACTCACTGGAGCAAGGGCGTTATATTCGCTATTTAGTTTTGCTCCGTCAAGTCCTAGCTGGGCGGCGATCTGGTTTAAAAAAACGATAGTCGTTTCGCCTGGTATTAGCGTTATCTCGGTTAAAGCCGCTTTTGATTTTGCGAGTTTTTTTAAAAAATCAACCCTTGAAATTTTGTCTTGGCCGATCTCTATCCAGCCAGATTGCGGAGAGCCGATAAAAAGTATGGCGTATTTGTCTATCACGCTTAAGTTAAAGTTGCGATTAGCTAAATAAGATATAATCTCGCCCACACTTCCCTTTGGTATAAAAACGACCTTGCTTGTGTTTATAGGGCGTGCCAAATAGACAAAAATACTTAGGAAAATGATGGCTACAATATCAAAAAAAATGTCTAAATATGGCTTTTTCATAAAATTTTTTATCATCTTGATTCTTTCATTTATCTTACTTTTAAAATACGGCATAAAAATTAACGATTTCGAGTTTTACGGCGTAAAATTGGAGCAATTATATATAAAATTAGATAAAAAAATAATTGCAAGAGCAAAGCAGATAAGGCTTCCAAATTTTAAGAAAAAGAGCAAGCAAAAAAGCAGCGATGAGCGCCTTTTAAATCTTAGTAAAAGCGTAGATTTTATAGATACGATTTTTCAAGAAATTTCACTTGAAAATGTGCAAATAGGCGATGATTTTAAACTAAAAATTCTATTTTTAGATGATATATTTTTTGTTGATAGCCCTTATTTAAATGTGGATATAAAATTCCAAAACGAACAGCAAGACGGAATAGATCTTTTTAGCGTTAGAAATTTAAGCTTTAAGGATTTTAACGTCAGCATTAGCGGCGAAGGGAGTGCAGATTTTGATAAAAATGACTATAAATTTGAGGGAAATTTTACCTCTCATGAGCTGCAAGGTAAGCTAAATTTTGCTCTAAAAGATACATTTTTAACTTACAAAGCTTATGATGTCGAGGCTGGAAGTATCAAAAACTTCATTGACGAGCTTGACAGACGCATAGAGCTAAATAGTGAAGTTAAAAACTGGATATATGGATACATCGTTGCTGATGATTACGAGCTTAAAGAGATAAATGGCAAGGCTGATCTAGCTAAAAATAACTTTTATCTAAATGATCTAAATGCCACCGCAAATACTAAAAATTTGCTCGTTAAATTTGAAAAAGGTCTGCCAGCTGTAAATGTAGGCGAGGCAAATATCACACTTAAAAACTCAAAGCTTAAATTTGATCTTTTCTCGCCTATTTACAAGGGTAAAAAGCTTGATGGCTCAAGCGTTGTGATAAATAATATCTTTGATGAAAAAAGCGCAAATTTAGAGCTACTTATAAAGACAAAATCGATCTATGATGAAACTATAAATGAGATATTAAAAGCTTATAAAATCATCGTGCCAGTAAGGCAGCTTAGCGGAAAAATGGATGCTAGCTTAAAAATTTTAATAAAACTAGACGAGAAAAGCTTAGAAAATTTTGATGAAAAAAGCGTCATTGCAAATGGAGAATTTAAGCTAAGTGACGCGGTTTTAGAGATTGCTGGAAGTAAATTTAATACTAAAAATGCTCTCGTAAAGCTTATAAATACGATAAATTTAAGCATCGATACTACTGGCTTTGGGCTTGAGTTTTTTAAAGCAAATGCTAAGGCTGATATAAATTTACAAAAAAGTACTGGCGAGATAAAAGGCGTGATAGAAAGCTTTGATCTAAAAGAGAAAAATGATGAAATTTTAGTCTTTAAAAATGAGCCATTTAGCGCATTTTTAGACTTTAGCAAGGCTGATGAAACTTTGCTTAAGATAGAGCCATTTGGGCTTGATATGAGCTTTGGCAGTGAAAGTAAAATATCAACAAAAAATAGTAAATTTTTCATAGAGAACTCGCCTGTCTTAAAGCAAAACGGCGTGCGTGGTTTTGATGAACTTAGTATAAAAAGCAAGGATTTTACTGATCTTGAAATTTTTGCCAAAGAGGCAAACTTTGATTTGCCGTTTTTAGATAAAAATGGCTCAAAATATGAAAACGATGATCTTAAAATTTTAGTCTCAAAAGCTAGTGTGAAGGTAGATAGTGCAAGTAAAAAGCTAAGCCTAGACATAAAAGAAAAAGCCATAAACGTAAAAACTAAAGATCTAAATTTGCTAGTGCTTGACGATAACAAAACCAGCGAGCAAAGCACGCCGCTTGAGCTTTTAGCAAAAAATGGCGATATCATTTTAAGGGATATAAACAAGACCTTGCCATTTGCTAGCTTTAGTGCCGAGAAAAAGGGCAAAAGCACCTCGCTAAATGGGCTGGCGCAGCAAGGAAGAGTTGGCTATTTTAACGATGAAAAGAGTATAAATTTAGACGCAACCGACATAAGCGGAGAATTTATCAACGACCTTTTTGGCATCAAGAGTTTTGAGGGTGGTAAATTTCGCCTGAAACTACTTGGAGAAAACTCAAAGAATTTCAAAGCTGAGGTGAGATTTTTTGATACTTTTTTAAAGGATTATATCTTTTATCAAAGGCTACTTAGCTTTTTAAACTCGGTTCCATCGCTTCTTAGCTTTAAAACACCCGACTTTAACGACAAGGGCTTTACTGTTAAAAATGGTAAAATTTTACTCACTAGAAATGGCGATATGATCGAATTTTTAGCGATTGAAATGATAGGCACAAGTGCTGATATCGGTGGGCGTGGCACGATCGATCTAAAGAGTAAAAAGATAAATATCGACCTTGAGCTAAAGCTACTAAAAGATGCTAGCAGTATCATTGATAAAATTCCACTGGTAAATCAAATAATCCTTGGCAAGGATCGCTCGCTCTCAACCGTCATCGCCATACGTGGCACTACCGATAAGCCTGAGTACTCAACGCAGATCCTGCAAGACGCCTTGCTTTCGCCACTAAAGATAATAAGAAACGTGATTCAGGCTCCATTTTTGATATTTGAGTAGTTTAAATCTGCAACGCACGGAAATTATAGAAAAATTATTGGCTGCTTCTAAAGCCAAGAGTGGCACTCATTTTTGATTATATATATTATCCTAGGCTCGCAAAGCGCGTAAAAAGGATATCAAAAGCTAAAGATCAAGACCTTGGTAGCTATTTTTTGATACTAGTGCTATTAAAATATTTTAATAAAAAGCATGAAATTTTACATATAAAAATATGTAAAATTTACTTCATCTCAAGGCGCATCAGATACATATCCTCGCCGTCAGTTACCTTTAAATTTTGGCTTTTACACTTTGGACAGGTGAAGTCATTTTCACTAAGCTCTCCACCAAATCCACAATCCAAACACTCTACAACAATGCCTTGTAAATTTATCACAAGTTCGGCGTTTTCGCAGATCGTACCAGCCTTATAAACATCAAAAGCGCTCTGCAAATAATGAGGCTCCACTCCGCTTAAACGACCAACCTTTATCTCGATCTTGCTTATCTCTCTGGCATTTTCTTTGGCGGCGTTTTTCTCACAAAGGCTAACTAAATTTTGAACGATACTAAGCTCGTGCATTAGCAGATCCTTGGTAGTAGCTCGCCCTTTGGCGGTTCGAGAAATCTTCTTGATTTATAGGCGTTTTCGATAATGACACGCTCGTTTTTGGCTTCCATTACCTCGCCTATTATCATCGCGTTTTTATCAAATTCTCTTAAAATTTTAAGTGCCTCTTCAGCCTGGCTCTCATCGACAGCCATCACAAAAGTGCCCTCATTTGCAAGCTCATAAGGCTCAAATCCAAATAGCTCACAAACGCCCATCACTTCGTCTGCGACCTTGATATTTTCTTCAAAAACTAAGATGTCAAATTTGCTAAATTTAGCCCACTCGTTTAGCACCGCACTTAGTCCGCCCCTTGTCGCATCACGCATAGTTTGTGGTTTTATGCCAGCACTAAATAGCTTTAATACAACCTCTTTTAAACTCTTGCAGTCACTTTTCAGATCAAGCCCAAGCTCAAATTCCTCTCTTGCTGCAAGCACCACGCCGCCGTGTCTGCCAACATCTCCAGAGATTAAAATTTTTGCCCCTGCCTTTAAATTTTTAAGCTCCACGCCTTCGCAAACTATCTCGCCAATACCTGCTGTGTTTATGAAAATTTTATCGCATTTGCCCTTTGGCACGACCTTTGTATCGCCACAAACTACGCTTACACCACTCTCTTTGCAAGTTTTTGCAAGTGAGCCAAGCACGCGCTCAAGCTCTTCTATACTTAGCCCCTCTTCGATGATGAGCGAACAGCTTAGGTATTTTGCGCTTGCTCCAACCATCGCTAGGTCGTTTATCGTGCCGCAAGCTGCGATCTTGCCAATGTCGCCACCATTAAAAAAAATGGGAGTTACCACAAAGCTATCAGAGCTAAATGCAATCTTTCCGTTTAAATTTAGTATCGCCGAGTCGTTGCTTTGTCTTAAAATTTCGTTATCAAAAATTTTAAATATCGTCTCGTTTATAAGCGAGTTCATCTCCTCGCCGCCGCCGCCGTGGCTTAGCATTATCTTTTTCATTGAAATTCCTTAACCAACTCTTGCGTATTTAAAATATGCCGCACAAGCGCCCTCGCTTGAGACCATGCACGATCCTATCGGATTTTGTGGATTACAAACCTTGCCAAAGACTTTGCACTCTGTCGGCTTTGCTAGCCCTCTTAAAATTTGCCCACAAATGCAAGCCTTGCTCTCACCAGCGCTCTCTACGCTGCAGTCAAACTGCACTCTGGCGTCAAGATAGGCAAACTCATCTTTTAGCTTCATGCCGCTTTGCGCTATCTCGCCAAGGCCTCTCCAGACAAAGTCACACGGCTCAAAGTACTTAGCGATGAGCTCTTTTGCTCTTAAGTTGCCCTCTTCTTTGACCGCCCTTGCGTACTCATTATAGACTTCATAAGTGCCTGCGTTTTGCTGACGAACTAAATTTAGCACACTCGCCATGATGTCAAGCGGCTCAAAACCGCTAATGGCGATTGGTCTTTTAAATTCGCTCGCTAACTCTTTATAAATTTTACTTCCAGTGATGACGCTCACGTGGCTTGGGCCTAAAAATGCATCTATCCTCACGTTTTCATCGCTCATTATGGCTCTAACTGGAGCTGGAACGGTTACGTGATTTATATGAAAATATAAATTTTTAATGCCCTCTTGCACCACTTTTTCAACCAAATTTGCGCTCATCGGAGTCGTCGTCTCAAAGCCAATAGCAAAAAATATTACCTTTTTGTCTGGATTTTGCTTAGCGATATTTAGCGCATCAAGTGGCGTGTAAAGTGCCCTTATATCGTGTCCCTCGCCGCGAAGCTTTTGCAAGCTAGTCTTTGAGCCAGGCACTCTTAGCATGTCAGCTAGCGTGCAAAAGATCACATTATCCATGCTAGCTAGCTTACAGGCTTCGTCTATGCGACTCTTTGGCATCACGCAAACTGGACAGCCTGGGCCGTGGATGAAATTTATATGCTCTCCAACCAAGCTTGGCAGTGCAAATTTCATAATGCTATGCGTGTGACCACCACAAATTTCCATGATATTTAGGGGCTTTGTGCTCTCTTTTTGGATGAGTTTTGAAAGGGCTAGGATTAAATTTTTATCGCGAAAGTCATTGATAAGATCCATCAAATTTTCCCCGCGTTCATATCATCAGCGATCTTTTGATAGACCTCTAAACTCTCAAGCGCAAACTGCGTATCGATCTTTTGCATAGCGTATCCAACGTGAATTAGCACATATTCGCCCACTTTTACCTCTTCAGAGATGAGATCTAAGCTTACTTTTCTAGTAACGCCCAGAGTCTCAACCGTAGCGACATTGTTTTCATCTATTTCTATTACTTTTGAAGGGATCGAGAGGCACATTATCTTAGCTCTTTTTTAAATTCCAAATAACTTATCCATTTGTCGATACCTTCACCAGTTTTGCTATCTACCACAAAGATATCGACCTTTGGATTTAGCTTTCTAGCGTCGTTTTTCACTCGCTCGATGTCAAAGTCAAAGTGTGGCGCAAGCAAAGCTTTTGTAATGAGAAGCACGTCAGCAGCCCTAAACATCACTGGATATTTGCTCACCTTGTCATCGCCCTCTGGCACTGAAAGAAGCACAGCGTTAAAGTGCGAGCCAACATCGTAGCTTGCAGGACAGACTAAATTTCCAACATTTTCTATAAAGACTAGATCAAGCTCATTTAGAGGCAGATGATGAAGCCCTTCATGCACCATAAATGCGTCCAAGTGACAGGTCTGACCTGTGCTTATCTGATGAGCCTTTGCGCCAGCTTTTACTATACGATCAGCATCTTGATTTGTCTCCAAATCGCCCTCAACAACGCCTATCTTAAACTTACTAGACTTTATCGTAGCCTCTAAAAGTGTAGTTTTTCCAGCACCGGGACTACTCATCAAATTTACACAAAGTATCTTTTTCTCATCAAGATGGGCTCTGTTGTGAGCGGCCTCTTTGTCATTTTCAGAGAGAATTTTCTCTATCACGTCTATGGTTTTGCTCTCGTTTAGCACAGGGTGTGCGTGAGCCTCATGGCTATGCTCATGTGCGTCATGAGCGTGGTCCGTATGCCCATCATGAGTGTGTGGGTGCGAGTGAGTGGTGCCATCAGCGTGAGTGTGAGTGTGGGCGTGATTACCCATTGAACAACCGCAATCTTTACACATTTTTTCATCCTTTTTTATTAATTTATGGAGATTTTAACTCTTAAATTTAAAAATAAAATTAAAATTTAGGAGTTTTGGCAAATAGATCAAAATTAATTAATTTATTTAAATTTCTATTTAAATTTAAAAATATAAATGAAATTTTCAAGCATTTTGACTAAATTTACTTTACTCTTTTTGCCTAATCTCATCCAACTTATCAAAATTTTCACCACCGAGTAGTTTTTTACTATTTTTTTGGGTATTCTTTTGAATTATTAGATCTTTTAATCTAGCCTTGCCACTATCCATCACCATTAAAACAGCATATGCATCAACGTCTTCTTCTCTCATTTCATTTTCAGTATTAGCTGCACTATCAGGCGACATATAAAACTGCTCTATGCCGTATTTTACTAGTGAGTAGCCATCATATCTACCAGCTAAAAACACTCCATTATCTGGCTTGCTTATACTAAACTTAGCAAAGCTGTAAGTGCCATTAACATCTGGTTTTAAAACAGCATAAACTCTAGCTCCATCTCTTGCTCTCTCATCGTATTGATCGATATAGCGGTCATCTTTATCATTTTCGTCAAAATTTCTTGAGTGAAAATTTGAAAATTCATAGTTTAAATCAACATAATTTCCCCGAAAAAGATCTCTTGGATCATAAAGATTGACCCTTACTCTTACCTCTTGTCCAAAATAAAGCGGCATAAGCGCGTAGCCAAGCATAATGCCAATAAGCAAAATTTGAAAAACTACAGCTACTATTAAGAATTTTATCTTCATTTTTTACGTCCTTTTCTAGCGACAACTAGCACTATGAAAGCAAACACCATAAATAGCGCCGTAGCACCAATATAATCACCTATTAGCTGGAAATACCTCACGGCTGCAACCAAAAATATCATACAAAGACCGAGTTTTAACTCACCCTTTTTGATAAGAACCGCAGCTGTTATGATATTTGCGAGCGAGAAAAATATATTTGCGTAGCCAGGCCCGTAGCTAAAGACAAATGGCAACGACACGAGCAGTGCCCCAAGTAGCAATCCACTCTTATTTTTTTCTTTAAAAAATAGTGCAAAATAAGCAACACTAAATAGGATAAAGACAAAGCCAAAGTTGCTTTTAAAAAACGACTTCACAAACCAAAGCTCTTCATCTCCAACCTCAAATAAATTTCTTTCTTCAAATAAAAATAGACAAAATAACAACACAAAAACGCCAAAATTTTTACCAAATTCTTTCGTAAATGCGCCAAGCCCTACTCTAAATTTATCTAGTAGCGGCGAAATGCTAATAAGTAAAAGCGCATAAGATAGCGATACGATCGCAACCATCGGAAGTCCAAACAAAAATCCATAATCAAATATCGCTCTAAGACCACTAATGTAGCCGCAAAATGAAATGATGTATATAAAAATATCTATAAAAAGCACAAAAGCAAGCCATTTTGAGTCGTCTTTGTAAAGCGTATATGCGCCAAGCACTATAAAAATGATAAAACCAAAACCAAAATCACCCTGATAAGCTATCATAAAAAACCAAACTGTCGCAAAGATAAGACTTTGGGCTACCAATACACCTTTCTTACTAGCAAAAGAAACCGCAAACGCCCCGATACTCCAAAGCAAAATACCACCGCTTGGCTCATCGCTAATGTTATAAATTTGAGCAATAAGAGCAATCGCCGCACCAAAGCAGAAATTTCCAAGAAAAAACATCACCGTTGATAGATTTTCCTTTCCCTTTGCAAGATAGTAAATTCCGCCAAAATTTACAAGCCCAAGCACAAACAACACAAGTGCTAAACGTCCTAATCTTGGTATCTCTTCCCAGTTTGCACCAACGAGCGTAAAAAAAGCTAGCGCAAAAAATAGATATGCTACGAGCTTTAGGACAAAACTTATCTTGTCGCTATGAGCGTTAGGGTCGATGTCATATAAATTTGCTATTTTTATAGCAGTCTCTTTATCGACTATGCCGTCACTTTGCCACCGATCCAGCTCTTTTGTTAGAAAAATTCTATTTAAAAAGTTCATTCTTCACACTCTCTTTTATAAGATATACAAAACACCAAATTTCTAGCCAGTGTTTTAAATGCCGTATCTATATCCATTGACACTGCCTTAGTCTTTCAACAAAAAAATATAATTGTGATTTAAAATATAAAAAAATACAGAAGCTAAAATGCCACCGATGATAAAAATTTTTAGCAAGGTAGCTTGGGCCAGACTCCTAAGCTCTGCTTTAAAAATTTCTCGCTTAAGTCTAAACCCAAGTAAAAAGAAAAAAACGGCCATCAAACTATCATTTACCAAAAGGATAAGGGGCTTTTGTATCGGCGATTTGCCAAAATTTAGCCTTGTATCGATTTGTAAAAATGAGTTATAAAAACTGCTTAAAAAAACATTTTCAAAGATAAATACCACTAAAGCAGCAACGATAAGAAAAATACCGCTACTAGCTTCACCTATAAAAAAACCCCTAAAATTCCTAAAACACATAAAGACCCTTAAAAAACTAAAACCTAGGAATAGCTGCCCTTGTGAGTTTAGAAAATTTTACACCCTTTAAGCCGGCGATCCTTTCAGCAAAGCGTTCAATTTTGCCAGCCTCGCCTCTTATTGAAATCGTTTCTAAGCAGTTATGGTGATCGACATGAACATGGTTTGTACAGATGATTTTCACATCAGAGCTATGCTCTATATCCATCTTTTTATTCACCAAATCGTTGTGATGATGCATATAAATGAGCGTCAAAACCCCGATCAACTCCTCGCTAGCGTCTTTCCAGCTATCACTTACGATCTTTTCACGTATCAAATCTCTCGTAAATTCGCTCCTAGAAGCATAGCCTTGTTCGCTAACCTTTTTATCTAGTTCGTCAAGTAACTGACTAGGTAAAGAAACACTAAAACGTATAACACTATCCATTTTCTGCTCCTTTCTTGTTTGATTACCGTTTATAATCATTATACATCACTTATTAGAAAATGTGGATAAATAATAATAAATTTGCCCTAAATTTACGTTAGAATCGTTGCTACAGAATTTTTTATTGATATAAAATTTCAAATTTACTTTAGTAAATTTTTTGTAAATAAGTTCGAGTAAAGTCTTATTTTGAAAAACTCCGCCGCTTAGCAAAATTTCCATTTTTTCTTTTTTTGAAATTTCAAAAATAATATCAGCCAAGCCATTTATAAATGCCGTTGCAGCCACTCTTGGCTCATCTTTTAAAGCACTTTTAAAAGCTTCTTTAAAGCCAATCACTCCATTATCTAGGCTAAATTTATAACACACATCTAAATTTTTATCATAAAGTGCTTCAAGCCTCATACCACTCTCGCCCTCAAAACTCGAGTGAAAAAGTCCACAAATAATCGCCCCAAATGCGTCAAATATCCTACCAACTGAGCTAGTCTTTATTAAGTTTAATCCTTTTTGCTCCATTTTTTTAAAATTTGCAAGCATTTTTTCATCAAAATTTACTAAAAATTTACTAGCTTCGTCCTCAAGAGAGTATTTTAAAATAATAGAATATGCGATTAGATAGATATTTTTGATGCTGTTTTCGCCCCCAAATAGACTAAATTCATCAAAGTGATAAACTCGCTCGTAATTCTTTTTATCTAGCCTAAAGACCTCGCCACCCCAAATTTTGCCATCCTCCCCGTATCCAGTGCCGTCAAAGCAAAAGCCAAGGTACTTTTTATCTGCTAGATCATTTTCAAAGATCACGCTTAGCAAATGCGCGTAGTGGTGCTGCAAATGAACTAGCTCAAAGCCCTGATCCTTTGCCCATTTTGTATTTAAAAAATTTGGATGCAGATCGGCTATGACCTTCTCGATTTTTAGGTTGTAAGTCGTTTCAAAAAGGGTGAAAATGTCCTTAAACCTATCAAAAGTCGCCACGTTTTTTAGATCGCCGATATATGGGCTAATCATCAAAAGTCCGTCTTTGTATATACAAAATGAACTTTTTAGCTCTGCTCCAAGAGCTAAAAATGTCCCTTTTTGCTTGAAATTTGTATGAATGAAATTTGGATTTAGCCCACGGCTCGTTCTTGTAAAAATAACTTCATCACCAACACAAAATGCGATACTATCGTCACTTGGCGAGTAAATTTCTCGGTCGTGATCAAGGTAAAAGTCTATGACGTCACCTAGTTTTTCTCTTAGTTCACTCTCGTCTTTTATGACAACTTCGCCTGAGATATTCGCGCTAGTTGCGATGATATCGTGTTCTAAATAGTCAAATAGTAAAAGATGTATGCCACTAAATGCGAGCATGACACCAAGCTTGTTTAAATTTGGAGCGACGCTTTTTGCGATATTTGAGCCATTTTTTGCCTCAAGCAAGACGATCGGCTTTAAATTTGAACTAAGTAGCTTCGCCTCCGCCTCTGAAATTTGTGCTATCTCTCTAGCATTTTCTAAATTTTTACTCATTAGGGCAAAGGGTTTGTTTGGGCGGTGTTTTCTAGCTCTTAGCTCGCAAACTGCGGCTTCATTTGTCGCGTCGCAGACTAGATGAAAGCCACCAAGCCCTTTAATGGCTAAAATTTTGCCCTCGTTTATGAGCTTAGCTGCCTCTTTGGCTGCTTCATTTTTGCTAGCCAAGACTTTGCCAAATTTATCTTTTAGATAGAGTTTTGGTCCGCAGTTTGGGCAAGATATCGGCTCTGCGTGATAGCGGCGATTAAGCGGATCTTTGTATTCGCCCCCACAAAATTTACACATTTTAAACTCGTTCATCGTCGTATTTATCCTGTCGTAGGGCAATGCTTTGATGATAGAAAATCTCGGTCCGCAGTTGGTGCAGTTTATAAAAGGGTATTTGTAGCGTGGATTTGTGGGGTCATAAAACTCGCGCAAGCAGTCATCGCAAAGTGCGTAATCAGGCAAGATAGGCGCTTGTTTGGTTGCCGACTTTGAAGCGATGATCTCAAGCTTTTCATAAATTTTATCTATCTTAAATTTCTTTAGCTCATCGATCCTAGCAAGGGCTGGCAGCTTCTCATAAAGCTCTTTTTCAAAAGCCAAAAAGCCAGCCTCTTCGCCACTAAAATTTAGCTTCACGCCCTCATCGTCGTTGTAAATTTCGCCAACAAGCTTAAATTTATGCGCCAAAGTATAGACAAAAGGTCTAAAACCAACGCCTTGAACTAAGCCTTTGATCTCGTATCTAAAGCTTGATCTCAACGCCAAATCCGGGGTCAAAATTTGTTTTTATATTTGGGTTTAGGTGCTTTTTTATCAAGTTGCTAACTACCTTATTATAAAATAAATCCCCGCTTAAAATAACATTTTTAATATTAAATTTATCTCGTTTTTCATAGCTAAAATCGCTCAAAAAATGTGCCAAAGACTCGGTACAACCAAAGCTGATGTTTTTCTCTCCAGCGCCAGCAAGGACAAACGAAATGATACTTTTTACAAACTTAACCCCGTCTAAACCAAAGTCATCTTTCATCTTATAATCGATCCTAACGCCCTTTTGACCGCTAAAATCAGCTGCCATTAGTAGCAAATTCTCCCCTGCTTTTTTAAAGTCATTGCTTGTGCCAAGTATACGCCCAGCTATGCAAAATAGCGAGAAAAAGCTAGCATTTGAGCTAAATTTACCGCTTGGCAAGGTGTGCTCTTTACTGAAGTTTTCAAGTAGCCTTTCGCCGCCTTCCTCGGCTTTTATGAGCTCATAAATTTCTTCAAAGCTACTAAATTTTGGCAAAAACAGAAGCTGTGTTTTGCTTGATTTTGAAAGCAGGCAAATTTCATCATCGCTAAATTTGCTAAATTTTAATCCCAAAGCTATATCGCTAAAATTACTAAGCTCAAATTCCTCGTTTTTTGTATAGAAAAATGGGCTTAAAAGTGCACTACTTTCAAGCAGAGTTAGTCTTGAAAGGTCGTTTTTTTGCTCTTTTACAGAAACGCTTAGAAAGCTAAAGTCCTCTTTGTTTAGCTGCTCGCAAAGGGCGTAAAGAAAAAGGTCATTTGGTGCCATCACGTCAAAAAATAGCGGTGCATCCTCGTGGTTTTGCCTATAAATGGCTGTCGTTTTTAGTGCCAAAAGTGGCTTTTCAAAGCTAGCAAGCGCGATCTGCGACCTATCATCGGCGATAAAAATTTTTGGTAGCTGCTTTAAATTTACAGGCATCAAGAAATTTGCGTCAAAATTTACGCCAAGAGAAATTTCATATAAACTTTCATCTTGCTCTACGCAAACATCCTTGCCGTTTTTTAATAAATTTAGGCAAGTTTTGAGCTTTTCATTAAAATTATCAAGCGTTATCTCACCCTCAAATTTACTCTCACATAGCACGCCACTTTCATTTAAGATAGCCTTTTCGCTAGCCAAAAAGGCACTCGCTTGAGTTGGAGTTAGACCGCCAAATTTTATCTCATTTATCTTGCTATATTCATCAAGCTCACTTGCAGCCAAGACCTCACTGTGCTTTATAAAAAGACTAAATGGCAAGAGCGCGCTTGCTTTATTTGCCACGCTCTCAAGCTCACTGGCATTACCACTTACCTTTAGACAAATTTCATCTTCTTTGCACTTTATACTATGAGCTAGATCGCCAGCAAGCAAGCGCAAAAATGGCACCATAAACGAAGCGTCCTTGTGGCAAGTAAATTTAAAAGCAAGTATCATTTTAAACCTTTTTTAGCGTATTCATCAACGATATCATTTAGGGTAAAATTTGCCACCTTTTCACACTCAAAATCAAGCTCTTTTAAATGATCAAGCAGTGTTTTTTCTAAAATTGTAGAAGCGTTTATAACCTCATCTGAGAGGCTAAAATTTGATGACTCTATGCGGCTAGGCACGATACCTAAGATTTTGGTTGTCGGTCTGTCGCCTGCAAGCTCCATTAGATGAAGGGTCTGAAGCATCTCTATCTCGTGAGCCGAGCCGTCCCAGCTGATAAAATTTGGTACGTTTAGAAAGTCGAAAAAATAAACATCACCCACACTTGCGCCATTTGCGCTAATGCAATCAACGACGATAAGATAGTCAAATTCGCTTATGATGTGAGTTAGAGCGAGGGCTAAAGTGCCCCCGTCCATTAATGTAAGCTCGTTTTTAGAACTTATAAATTTATAGTTTTTAGCCATCAAATTTACAAAATGAGCACCTATGCCCTCATCGGCAAACATCACGTTGCCGATACCAAGAACCAGCACTCTCATCAGTGTTCTTTTACAAATTTATAGCCACTAACGATAGCGTCCATCGCTCCATTTTTGCCTTTAACAGCGTTAAATACCGCCATATAAACATGAATCGGCACAAAAATCATAATGACCCACATACAAATTCTATGTATCGTTCTAACATTTGCTAGTCCGCCCATAAGCTCTTCAAAAAATCTCGCTGGCTCATAAAGCGCTCCGCCAAGTCCCTCATGATAAACATGAACATAAAGCACAAGACCGCTTAGGCAAATAAGAGTCAAAATAAGATAAAAGAAAAAGTATGAGGCAAACTGCAAAGGATTATAAACGCCCCTTAAATGCGGATGTGGCCCCATAAAAAGATAATACTTAATCTGTGCGATCCAAATTTTTGGATTTAGAAAATCAATCACACTCATCCACTCTTTTTTACTATGTTTATCAAAGACAAATAGATAAAATTTAAAGATAAACGCCGCTATCAGCACAAAGCCAGCGATCTGGTGAGCCATACGCCACTTTGCTTGCATAAAATTTGTAGGCTCGCTCGTGATCTCTGGACTCACAAAAACGTATGAGATATAGTAGCCACTCACAACTAAAAGTGTGATCGCTGCAAATCTAATCCAGTGTGTCAGCCTAACGCCGATGGAGAATTCGTATTCGCTGATCCTGTCAGCATTTTTATGTGACATATTCTCTCCTTACAAATTTGGATTTATCTTATAAGTACTCAAATCATTTCCCTTTGTATCCATAACATGCACAGCACATGCGATGCAAGGATCGTAAGAGTGAATTTTTCGTATTATCTCAAGTGGCTTTGAAAGATCAGCGATCTTTAAACCAACTAAGCACGCTTCGTAGCTTCCCATTTGATTTTGTGCATCTTTTGGAGAGGCGTTCCAAGTGCTTGGCACGACTGCTTGCCAGTTTGTGATAACACCATCTTTTATGCGGCACCAGTGGCTAAGCGCACCTCTTGGGGCATTGCCTTGGAAATTTCCTTTGTACTCTTTTTTGTTATCGATTACATATTTTGCGCAAGTCTCTTGATCTGATTTTAAATTTTCTACCAAGGCATTAAATGCATCCATTGTATGCTCTGCAACTACTTTTGCCTCAAGCATACGAGTAGCGGTTCTGCCTAGAGTTGAGAAAACTGCACTTAATGGCAAGCCACTCTTTGCTAAAAATTCATCAACTACTTTTTTAACTCTTTCATTGCCTCTAGCGTAGTTTATAACGATACTTGCTATTGGACCCACTTGCATAGGTAAGCCATCATATCTTGGTGCTTTGATCCAACTATATTTGCCTTTTGTATCAAAAAGCTTACTATGAGCTAGTTTGCCCTCGGCGTCTATGCTCTCGCCGTCAATAAGACCTGTGTAGTTTGCCTCAGTCTCGCCGTCATATGGGTGAAGCGCTTTGTCGTTTTTATACCAAGACCTAGTAGCTTCTTCGGTGATTTTATTTTCATCGATATCATAAACCTTGTTAAGATCGCCATTTAAAATATAGCCACCTTTAAATAGATGATCATTTTTGCCTATCAAAAACTCATCGTAGCAGAGTAAATTTGCCACACCAACGTCGTTTAGAACGCTTGGCTCATTACCATAGGCTTTAGCCGCCATCAAGATATCTGGATAGTAGGCTCTATCTACAAATTCTTTGATCTCGGCAAATTTGCTCATATATTCGCCCATTCTAGCTGGATCCATAAGGTCCATCACACAGGTCACACCGCCAACTGTTAAGCTTTGTGGATGTGGGTTTTTCGCGCCAAAGATCGCCATCATCTGAGCTGCTGTTCTTTGAATTCTAAGGCACTCTAAGTAGTGTGAGAGGACGATTAAATTTTGCTCTGGCGTAAATTTATATGTGCTATGTCCCCAGTATGCGTTGGCAAATGGTCCAAGATTGCCCTTTTTAACAAAGGCTTCAACCCTCTCTTTTACCTCTTTTAGCTTGTCAGCTCCTGTGGCAAATGGCAAATCAGTGTATTTAAACGCCTCTTCGCTAGCTTTATGCACATCTGCGCTTAGTGCAGAGACCACGTCTGCCCAGTCAAGGCCATGAAGCTGATAAAAATGTACGATGTGATCATGAAGATATAAAGCTGCATTCATAAGCGTTCTAGTTAGCTCTGCATTTAGTGGGGGCTTGATGCCAAGGGCATTTTCAACTGCGATAATGCCTGCTCGGTAGTGTGAATATGTACAAACGCCACAAATTCTTTGCATAAAAAAGCCAGCATCTCTTGGATCTCTGCCTTTTACGATCTGCTCTAAGCCACGCCAAAGAGTTGAGCCAGAGTAAGCCTCTTTTACGACATTATTTTCATCTACGACAACTTCTATTCTTAAGTGTCCCTCGATACGTGTTATAGGGTCTATTACTATTCTTTTTTCACTCATTTTTTCGCCTTATTCTTTATCTTTACTCATAGAAGCTATAACAGCGTGAGCTGCTATACCAATGCCAGTAAGAGCTAAAATTCCAATGCCAACTTTATCGCTGACATTATCAGCCCCAAGACCTAAAACAGTATCAAAGAGTCTATCTGCCATAGGCTCTTCAAATGGTCCCATCGTATCCCAGAAGTCTGGCTCTGAGCAGCCTATACAGCCGTGACCTGCTTGAACTGGCCATGATGTGTGTTGGTTAAATCTCTCACGTGAGCAGTTATTAAATGTATATGGACCTTTACAGCCTACTTTATATAAGCAGTAGCCATTTTTTGCGCCTTCATCGCCGAAGTTTTGGACAAACTCGCCAGCGTCAAAGTGACCACGTCTTTCGCAAAGATCGTGAATTCTTAAACCATAAGCCCATTTTGGTCTATTATAAACATCAAGCGCTGGAAGTGTGCCAAAAAGCAAGAAGTGAAGCACATTGCCAACGATATTTTTCTCACTTGGTGGACAGCCCGCAACATTAATGACTGGTTTATCAGTTACCTTTGAAAGTCCGACTGAATTTGATGGATTTGGCCTTGCAGCTTGAATGCCACCAAAGCTAGAACAGGTGCCGATCGCAAAGATAGCAGCTGCGTCTTTTGAAGCATTTACAGCATGAGTTTTACCTGTTGTGCCATGAGGTCCAACAGTTAAGAAATTTTCAGTCGCACCAGTTGGGATACCACCCTCAACTAGTAGGATGTATCTGCCTTTGTATTTTTCAATAGCACTCTCTAAATTTTCTTCAGCCTGCCAACCAGAAGCTGCCATAATAGTTTCGTGGTATTCAAGGCTTATGTAGTCAAATATAAGACTATCTATACTTGGAGCATCGGTTCTTAGTAAGCTCTCGCTACAGCCTGTGCATTCTGCCATATGAAGCCATATCACAGGAAGCCTATCGCTAAGCTCAGCAGCACGAGCAACCATCGGTGTCATCGCACTTGGTAGAGCCATAAAAGCTGTCATCGCACCAGCCCACTTCATAAAATCACGCCTAGTAAAGCCCTTCTCTTTTAAAAGTTGCGCAATACTCGAGTCGCTTTTCATCTTAGGCAACGCACTAAGCTCACTTAAGCGTCTATCTATCTTTTGACGCAAGTCATTATTCATATAAGCTCCTTTGCTTGAAAATTTTACTTTTGTTAATAATATCTTTGTTTAAAGAAGTAAAAAATTATTTTATAAAATTAATATTTATAATTAAATAAATTTTAACTAAAAAATTTAAAATCCCTTTTTTTGCGATATATTTTCAAAATATAAAAAATAATATTTTGAGAAATTTTATTTTGTTTTGATGAATTTTCAATATTTTAAGCATATTATTCTGAAAGTAAATATCAACTATAATTTTTAATGATTTTTAAAAATTTAGCATATTTAAGGCGAGAGAAATTTTTGAGATATAAAATTTTAAAAGCCCAAATTGATTAAATTTTAGGCTTTTAAAGTTGCATTAAAATGGCCAGATAGCTTCCATAAGCCTTGTGCCCCAAGGTTTTTTGGTAGATTTGTCTAGCTCGCCTTCTGTTTTATATAAAATTTTAGCGTCAGCTATATATTTTGAGTCGATTTCGTTGTTTTGTGAGATGTCGTAAGGCCTGATGACACCACTTACTTGCATGATCTGCTTTTCGCCGTTTATAAGTAGCTCGCGGCTACCCTCGATAAAGTAATTGCCGTTATTTAGTATTTTTATGATCCTGGCTGAAATGGTTGCGGTAAATTTCTCGCTTCTGTTGCTCGTGCCACTACCTGTAAATTTATTGCCACCACCTGCTTTAAAGCCGATGTCACCGTATTTATTTAGATTATCAGCCACAGTTGAAAGCGGTGCAGCCCCAGCTGTGAAAACACCGCCACCAAGTGAGATAGTGCTATCTTTATTTGTGCTTTTGCTACCAGTTGAAGTTTGGCTTGCATTTTCTGAGATAACGATAGTCACGATATCATTTACATTCATCGCTTTTCTATCTGAAAAAAGAGGATTTTCACCCTTACCAAAGAGGCTACCGGCATTGCTTTGTCCGGTTCCACTATCTTTTGAAGGGAGTTGCTCGACATAAACTGGGGGTTTCATATTGATATGAGGATCAGCGCTTGGTGTGCAGCCAGTGCAAATAATGCCCGCAGACAAGACGAGCCAAATCGTTTTATAGTTCATAAAAAATGCCTTAAAATAAGTATCTTTGTGCTAGAATTAAGCAATTTAAGTTCCTAAAAAGGTCGCAAATGAAAAGTTGTTACGTTTTTACAGACAAAAATTTAGCACATCTGCAAGAAATTATAGCTACAAAATTCAAAAAAGTTGAGATTTTTAAGATAATCCCAGATGAAAACGATAAAAATAACTTAATAGATTCAAACGAAAAAGAGTTTTTTCTAAAATTTATAGATAAATTTGAAGAGCTAAAAGCCAAAAGCGACTTTGTCATAGTCCTTGGCTGTGAGAGCTTTAGTGTCTTTGGCAAAAGCGAGCTAAATTTAAAGCTAGCAAGAAATTTAAACACGCCAGTCTTTGATGAAAATGCAAGCGAGCTAAAAGCACTAAATCCAAACTCAAAGATTCTAATCACCGATGATTTTGATAAAATTTTAAACTATCAAGCAGATATCATCACACCATTTAAATTTCAAAGCTTGCTTCTAAAAAGAGCTAAAGCGGCAAACAAGACCGTCGTTTTACCAGAGAGCGACGATGAGAGAATTTTAAAAGCGGCCCACATCGTATTAGAAAAAGATGCGGCAAATATCATCTTACTAGGATTTGAAGATGAAATTTTAAAAAAAGCGGCCGCTTTGGGGCTAAATTTAAGCAAAGCCAAAGTGATCAATCCAGAACAAAATGAGCTGACAGATGAATTTGCAAAGAAAATTTATGAGCTAAGAAAACATAAAGGCGTTGATGAAGCCAAGGCAAACGCGCTTGCAAAAGATAAAATTTACTTTGCTACTATGCTAATTCACGAAGGCTTAGCCGATGCCTTGGTAAGTGGCGCTACGATGAGCACGGCTGATACGATCCGCCCAGCTTTGCAGATCATAAAAACAAAGCCAAATGTAAGTGTGGTAAGTGGGGCATTTTTTATGGCGCTTGAAGAAGAAATTTTGCTTTTTGCAGACTGTGCTGTCACTCCAAATCCAAGCGCAGATGAGCTAGCTAGCATAACGCTAAGCAGCGCTCAAACGGCAAGCGCCTTTGGTCTTAACCCAAAGATCGCCATGCTAAGCTACTCTACGGCTGAGAGTGGAAGTGGGCCCGATGTGGAATTTATAAAAGAAGCTGCCAAAAAGGCGAGCGAGCTTGATGCAAATTTAAAGATCGCAGCGCCCATTCAGTTTGATGCGGCAGTTGATCTAAGCGTGGCTAGTAAAAAAATGCCAAACTCTGATGTGGCTGGGCATGCAAATGTCTTTATCTTTCCAAATTTAAACTGCGGAAACATCTGCTATAAAGCGGTTCAGCGAAGCGCAAACGCTCTAGCCATGGGTCCGATACTTCAAGGGCTAAAAAAGCCAGTTAATGACCTAAGCCGCGGTAGCCTCGTTGAAGACGTGGTAAATACTATCTTAATCAGCGCCATACAAGCAGGAGAATAATATGAGAATTTTGGTTTTAAACTCGGGTAGTAGCTCAATAAAATTTCAACTTTTTGCAATGGATACAAAAACCAGTCTAGCAAGCGGTCTAGTCGAGCAAATCGGTAGCTCCAGCTCAAGAGCGGTACTAAAAGCAAATGGCGAAACCTACGAGATAAAACGCTTCATAAAAGACCACCATGACGGACTTGAGGCGATGAACGAGCTCTTTGTTACATCACACACATTGCACGATCTAAGCGAGCTTGATGGTATCGGACATAGGATAGTTCACGGGGGCGAGAGCTTTTTTAGCTCAATGATCGTTGATGAAAGCGTCATCAAAAAGATCGAGGAGATAAGCCCACTTGCCCCTCTTCATAACCCAGGGCACCTTGCTGGCATTAAAAACGCAATGAAAGAGAGCAAAAATGTGCCTCACGTGGTCGTTTTTGACACGGTATTTCATCAAAGCATGCCAGAGTACGCCTACCGCTATGCCCTACCATACGACGTTTGCAAGACTCATCATATAAGAAAATACGGCTTTCACGGCACTTCACATAGATACGTTTGCAAGCAAGCGGCCAAAATGCTTGGCATAGAATTTAATAAATTTAATGCCATCTCACTTCATCTAGGAAATGGCGCCTCAGCTTGTGCTGTGCAAAATGGCAAAAGTATCGACACCTCGATGGGACTTAGTCCACTTGAAGGGCTCATAATGGGCACAAGAAGTGGCGATATGGACCCAGCGGTGGTCATCTACTTGCTAAATATCGGTGTTTTAAAATGGAATGAGATCGATAACTTTTTAAACAAAAAAAGCGGACTTTTTGGAATTTGTGGCTCAAGCGATATGAGAGATGTCGTAGCTAAAATGGAAAATGACGAGCGTGCAAGGCTTGCGTTTGATATGTTTTGCTACCGAGTTAAAAAATATATAGGTTCGTATTATGCTATTTTGGGACGCGTAGATGCGCTTATATTTACCGGCGGTATCGGCGAAAATGCGCCAAATACAAGACAAAAAATTTGTGACGATCTAAAGCATCTTGGCATCCATATAAATCACGATCTAAATTTCTCAAACGAGAGAGGTGAAAGGTGCATAGACGATAAAGATGCCAAAATAAAAACGCTCATCATCCCAACTAACGAAGAGCTAGAAATAGCAATAGAAACGGCTAGAGTAATAAAAGAGAACAAAGCCAAATAAATAGAAATTTAAAATAAAATAGCCAATTTGTATTTTGCCAAACTCAACATATAAATTTTAAGTCTAGCTCGTTTTAAAATAGAATTAGCATTTTTAGGCTACGAGATAAAAAGCTTTTGCGATTTTAAGCTCGCAAAAGCTTGCAATCAATTTTTCTTAAAAAATCTCAAAATTTTTGCTTGGAGTTTAAACTGATCTGAAAGCTCCATTATCGGATAAGCTCCAGCATATTTTTTGCCGCCAGGTAGGTCTTTGCTAACGCCTCCACGTGCAGCGATCTGCGCGAAGTCACCCACTTTTACATGACCAGCTGAGCCGCTTTGTCCGCCCATTACAACGTTTCTGCCTAGCACTGTTGAGCCAGCAAGGCCAGTTTGTGAGACGATTAGGCAGCCATTTCCAAGCTCGCAGTTATGGCCTATTTGAACGAGATTATCTATCTTTGTGTAGTTTGCGATCACTGTGCTTTCAAAAACACCACGATCTATCGTCGTGCAAGCACCGATCTCGACATAATCGCCTAAAACAACATTGCCATTATGATAAATTTTTACATGCTCGCCAGTTTTTGTATGTGCATAACCAAAGCCATCGCTTCCGATCACACAGTTTGCCAGCAGATGACACTCGTTACCGATGACGCAGTCGTTATAAATGACTACGTTTGGGTGGATGATGCAGTTTTTGCCGATAGTCACATTATCGCCCAAAAATGCTCCAGCCATGACTATCGTATTTTCACCAATGCTCACATTTGAGCCTATGTAGACATTTGGCATTATCTTTGCACTCTTGGCGATATTTGATGGCTTTGGCTCACAAAAAAGCGGCTTAGCATAATCTTTGCTAAGCAAGGCAAATGCAAGGTGTGGGTTATCACACACAAGTGCGACCATGCCAGCTGGCACCAAGCCTAAAAGCGATTTTGTCACCAATATGGCTCCAGCATTTGACGTACTTATAAATTTTGCATTTTTCTCGCCGTCACAATATGTTAGCTCAGCTTTATTTGCATTTTTTAAAGAATTTAGAGCAAAAATTTCTATATCTTCTCCACTAAAAGTAGCATTTACTTTTAAGGCTATTTCACTTAGTTTCATCATATATCCATTATCACAGATCCGCCGCGTACGACGTCAACTGGGTTAAATTTCTTTATTGATTTTAAAAAGCTCTCGATCCTACTCGCATCGTCAGCCACCATGACAACGATGTAGTTTTCATTTGTGTTTGTAACGATACCGTTGTACGACTTTAGTATCGCCTCAAGACCGGCAAAATTTTCACCAAGCGGAATTTTCACTAGCGCCATCTCTTTTTCGACGAATTCGCCGCTTTCTATGACTTTATACGTTGGTATGAGCTTGTGAAGCTGTTTTACGATCTGCTCTAAAACTCTCTCGTCACCGCTTGTTACGATACTTAGCCTTGAGAAGTTGCTCTCAGGTATTGGAGCAACTGTGAGCGTGTCGATATTGTAGCCCCTGCCTGCAAAAAGTCCAGAAATTCTAGCCAAAACGCCATGTTCATTTAAAACTATAACCGAAATCGTTCTTCTGATACTCATTTTTCTTCCTTGCTCTTTAATATCATATTATAAATCGCAGCTCCTGCTGGAACCATAGGAAGCACATCCTCAAAGCGGTCGATCCTAACATCGATCATCGCTGATTTTTTGCTATCGATCGCTTCTTTTAAAGCCTTTCTAAACTCATCCTTACTCTTGCAAACAAAGCCAACTCCGCCAAATCCTTCAGCAATCTTTACAAAATTAGGCTGCAAGCTAAGATCAGTCGATGAGTAGCGTTTTTCATAGAAAAATGTCTGCCACTGACGAACCATGCCTAAGAAGTTGTTGTTTAAAATGATGTTTATAACAGGCATATTTATCTCATGAGCTGTCATCAACTCTTGGATATTCATAAGTATTGAGCCATCGCCTGTAAAATTTATAACAAGATTTTCTGGTTTTGCACATTTTGCGCCGATCGCTGCAGGGAGGCCAAATCCCATTGTGCCAAGTCCACCACTTGTGACAAGCTGTCTTGCTCGGCTAAACGGATAAAACTGCGCCACCCACATTTGGTGCTGACCGACGTCTGTTGAGATTATCGCATCAGCTCCTGCTATCTTCGCGGTCTCTTCGATGACCCATTGTGGCTTTAAGACCTTGTCGCTATCTGTGTAGCCAAGTGGATTTAGTTTAGAATATCTATCTAAAATTTCTCTCCAAGGTGCGTAGTTTTCAGGCTTTGCATTGACTTCTTCATAAAGCTCAGTTAGCACGTTTGTAAGATCACCAACGATTGGATAGTGAGCGTTTATGATCTTTGAGATGGAGCTTGGATCGATGTCGATGTGAATTATCTTTGCATGTTTGGCAAACTCGTCCGTCCTGCCAGTGATCCTGTCACAAAACCTAGCTCCAAGTGATATAAGAAGGTCGCACTCGCTTAAAGCCATGTTTGAAGCGTAGCTACCATGCATGCCTGCCATGCCTAAATTTAGCTCATCTTTTGCATCAAGCACGCCAAGAGCCATCAGTGTCTCAACCGCTGGAATGCCAGTTTTTTTCATAAATTTACGGATGATATCGCTAGCTCCAGATGCGACCGCACCGCCTCCGATGTATAGAAGCGGCCTTTTAGCTTCATTTATCGCAACTGCTGCTTTTTTTATCTGTTTTGAGTTGCCCTTATAGGTCGGTTTGTAACTTGGAATAGAAATTTCTTTTGGATATACAAAATCTCCAAGTCTTGATGTGATATTTTTTGGGATATCGATATGAACTGGTCCTGGGCGGCCTGATCTTGCGATATAAAAGGCTTCTTTTATGATACGAGGTAGCTCTTCAACGCTATTAACTAAAAAGTTATGCTTAACACAGGGGCGTGAAATGCCGACCGCGTCAATCTCTTGAAAAGCATCTGTGCCGATCATAAATGTTGGTACTTGACCACTTATAAGCACGATCGGTATGCTGTCGCTATAAGCTGTTGCAAGGCCAGTGACAGCATTTGTAAAGCCAGGGCCACTTGTCACAAAAGCAACGCCAACTTTACCACTAACCCTAGCGTATCCATCGGCCGCGTGAACGGCTGCTTGCTCGTGGCGAACCAAAACGTGTTTGAAATAAGTCTGCTTGTATGTTTCGTCGTAGATATTTAAAGCTGCACCGCCAGGATAGCCAAAAACTATCTCAACGCCCTCTTCGTGCAAGGCCTCGCTTATCATCTGTGAACCGGAAATCTGTTTTATCATCACTTTAGCCTTTTGATAAATTTATCGCAGATTATATCCCAAAGCATTTTAAATCCATTTTAACTTTCTAGCGAATTTTAGGTATTGCTTTGATTTTCTTGAAAAATTTTTAACTAATTTAGAAGAATAATACAAAATATTTTACATAAAATTAAACATATTATTTTTAGTAAAATTGATAAATTTAAGTGAGCAAAGACTATAAAATTTTAAGAGCTAAAACTCATTTGTATAAATTTTGGGCTTAATTTTTTAATTAAAATAAGCCTAAAATTTTGCTTCATTTTTTATATTATTTAGCTTTTTAACGGCCTCGTCAAAGTTATCAGAATTTATAAAAACATTAATATTTTCATTTTTCTTATAGACTTTATCGTAGTATTTTGTGAGTAAAATTTCAGCTACTTTAGCAATATCATTTTCATTAAATTTAACCACAGCTTCATCTCTAGCTTTTTTATCGATAAATGGCGAAATTTTCTTCATACATTCGTCAAAAAAGGCTTTATCCACACTTTTATAGTCATCTACTATACAAGAAATTCTTTTTTCTAAACTTGAGCTCACTTCGACATTTATGCCACTACGCATCGCATCATAAAGGCTCTTTGGCAAGCTTAATGAGCCTATTCTTCTACTTTCGCCCTCAATAAAGCAAATTTTATCTTTTAGCGTTATGAGCTTTTCAAACAACGCATCTTCAAAGCTTTTTTGGCTTGGCTGCGCGCCATTTATCGCCCCAAAGACAGAGCCTAAATGATTTGCCATAGCTTCAAGGTCTATTGACGGGCTTAGAGACCTTATGAGCTTACTTTTGTAGCAGCCAGTATTTCCAAAAAGAGTGATAAATTTTGTACTTAAAGGTCGATTTAGAAATTCTAAAACATGATTTCTATAAGCTTTATAGCCACCACTAAGCCTAAAAACTCTATATCCTATCATGCTTAGAACATAGCCAATAGAATTTGATCTAAGCCCGCCTTTAGCGCAGTAGATGCCAATAGCTGAACCAACCTTGGCTCTTTTATAAACCTCATCAATGATATTTTGTAAATTTTTGCAGATATATTTTGCGCCAAGGCTCTTTGCTAGGGATCTATCACTTTTATAGAGCGTGCCTACCTCTTTATGTTCTGCGTCATTTAAAGCATATAAATTTATGGCATCTTTTATGTGTGAATATAAAAATTCATGTGGCGATCTTGCGTCTATTAAAATTTCAAAAGAGCTTCTTTTCTCTAGCCACTGCTCTACATCAAGCTCAAATAACGGCACTAAATGCCTTTTTTAGTTTCTCAAAAAGTGGATGAAATGGCGTGCCATTTACTCTCACATCAGAGATGGTGGTTATAAAATTTGTATCTCCGCTCCACCTTGGTACAAGGTGATAATGCACATGCTCAGCTATCCCGGCTCCCGCTGCCTTGCCTAAATTCATACCTATATTTACGCCATTAGCATAAAGCTCTTTTTTTAAAATTTCAACACCAAGCCTTACAAATTTACTCATCTCAAACCAAGTCTGCTCATCAAGCTCTTCGATCTTGTCGGTATGCTGATTTGGTATTATCATAAAATGACCTGGAGAGTACGGATATAAATTCATAATCCCAAAACAATGTTTGGCTCGAAAAAGTACGCCATTTTTATCATCATCATCTGAGTTTATAACGTCACAAAAAACACAACTATCTTTTTTAGCGCTAAAGTATTCGCTTCTCCAAGGGGCACAAAGGTGCTGCATTACTCACCCTCCTTTATCTTTTTGACGGCATTTTTTATATCATCTTGTCTCATAAAATGCTCTCCTATCAAGAAAGCATCTACGCCTATTTTACTTAGCTCTCTAAGCTGTTCATGCTGGTAAAGACCGCTTTCAGCGACTATTATCTTGCCATTTGGCAAAAGTGGTATGAGCTTCTCACAAAGGCTCATATCCATCGTAAAATCATCTAAATTTCGGTGATTTATGCCTATTATATTTGCTCCTGCAAAGATAGCCTTTTTCACATCACTCGCGTCGTGAGTTTCAACCAAAACTTCAAGCCCTAAATGATGAGCGTAGTCTAAAAGCTCTTTTAGCTCGCCTTGTGTTAGTGCCTTGGCTATAAGTAGGATAAAGTCTGCCCCATAAACAAGAGCTTCAAGAATTTGATACTTATCAATAATAAAGTCTTTTCTAAGGATCGGCCTTGATGCGTAGCGCCTAACTTGAGTGATATACTCGATATTGCCTTTAAACCAATGTGGTTCAGTTAAGATACTAAAAGCATTTGCGTATGGCTCGTATTCCTGAGCTATTTTTATAGGCTCAAAATCCTCTCTTATCACACCCTTACTTGGGCTTGCTTTTTTAATCTCAGCTATGATTTTTATCGGCTCATTTTGACTTGCTCTAAGTGCATTTAAAACATCTCTTGGCACGTATGGATTGTACGCGAGCGAGCGACCAAGCCACTCCTCAGGGAAGTCTGCTTTTCTTTTTTCAAGATCATCTTTTGTCTTTTTTATGATCTCATCAAGTATCATTTTTTAAGCCTTTTGTTTAGATTTATTATACAGCGCTCTATTAGGTGCAAATGCTCTTTTGCTTCTTTTGAAGCTCTAAAATCAACATCTTTCATCGCGTGCTGCATAATGCTTTTTGCCTTTTTGCACTCACCAAGCTTAAAATATCCCCACGCTAGCGAATCCTCGTAATAAGGCGACTCAGGTGAGATAGCAAGTGCCTTTTGCACAAGCTCTATACCCTTTCTAGGATCGATGTCATGATCTATCAGCAAGTAGCCATAATAGTTAAAAAACATATCATTTTCTAGCTTTGGCACGCTAGCTTCAAATTTATCTAAAATTTCAGCCATTTTTTGTTCGTTCAAGGTATCTTTATTCATCTCGTATTCGTAAATCGCGGCTTTTGCTAAAAAATTTAAATCCCTGCTATCGTTATAAATTTTAACAGCAAGTATGTATGCATCACCAAAATTACTAGTCGCCACATAAAGATCCATAAGCGCCATATCGTTGTAGCTATATTTTTTTAAAATTTCAATTGCTGCTTTGTAATTTTTATCATATATAAAAAACTGCACGATCTTATCAATATACGAAGTGTCGTGACTTAGCTCATAGAGCTCCTCAAAGAGTTCGATCACCTTTGGGAAATTTCTTTGCTGGGAGTAAATTTCAGCCAAAAGCTCGCAAGTCTTTAGCGTGCAACCTTGTTCGTCTTTAAATTTTTCAAGATATTTTGTAGCGTCTTTTATCTTATCCATGCGATTTATCAAAATATCAACGATACGGAGCAAGTTTTCTTCTTCTTGCTTTAGAGAGTAAGCCTCTTCAAAGTATTTTAGCGCAGTCGTTGTTTCATTTTGCATCATACAAATAGTGCCAAGCATGAGTAAATTTTGGGCATTTGGCTCTTTTGTAGCAAGCTCTTGCATTAAACTTTTAGCCTCATTTAGCTTTGAAAGATTTACTAAATTTGCCACCTTTATGCGGATAAAATCGCTATCGTCTTTTAAGCTTTTTTCGCCTTCACTTATCAAAGCGTCTAAATTTTCATTTTTTGTCGCAAAGGCAAGTTTGATCGCCTCTTTTAAATAAGCTTTTTGATTTGTATCTTTAAAAATATTTGAGTAAGCTTGAATGCTAGCATTCACATCTCCGCTATCTTGAAACAATAAAGCCTGCATTAGACGTAAATTTATACTTTTATTATCGTCAGCCAAAAGTAGTTGCGAGTTAAAAAATACGCTCATAAAAAATACTAAAATTTTACGCCAATGCATTCTGCTTTTAACTCCTTTAAATTTTTTTTAAAATAATTCCAAAACGGAAAAGTCCTACATTGCTGTGGCCTTAGCTCATAAACTGAACAGTTTTTGTTTTTTTCATCAAAAAATACACAAGCAAAGCCATCTTCATAAGGCTTCTCTTTTATGCTACACCTTAGCCCAACTCTTATTAAAAACTGCTTTTCAAACTCATCTTTACTCATATGAAATGCGGTGCAAAATTTTGAAATTTCTTCTTCATTTATCCAGATGTAGCCACTCTCTCCCGTGCAACACTTGCCGCCACAGCTCTCGCAAAAGCTGGCATCAAACTCATAGCTAAAGCCTTGCACCCTCACGCTAGCCCCTGATAATCAACGCTCTTTGTATCAGCTTTTTTAAAAATTTCAATCGCCTCTTTTGTATGCGAGCCATTTTCACTCATCACTAAAGGTGACAAAATTTTTAACTTTGAGTTTGAATTATTTCTTACCTCAAATAAGGCCAAATTTGCTGGCTTATCAGCCTTTGTATGAATAAATTTTAGGCTTACTAAATTTAGCTTAAACTCTTTTAGACACGCTACAATCTGACTAAGATCATCAGGTGCATAGCAAAAAAAAGCCCTTTTGTGAGGTTTTAAATTTATGCTTACGCCTCTTATAAAGTCTTTTAGACCCAAAGAGCTTGTGTATCTACTAGCCTTTATATGCTCATCTTCGCTCTGCTTTGCACCCTTATGATAAAATGGCGGATTTGATACGATGAGGTCAAATCTCTCACTATCTTTAAAATCTGCAAAATTAGCATTTATAATTTCTGTCTCCAAGCCATTCTTACTGGCATTAAATTTAGAAATTTCACCATTTATTTGTAAGATATCAAGCAAGCTTAGGCTGGAATTTTTAAAGTCACGTTTAAGCAAAAGCCCAAGTATCCCGCACCCTGCGCCAACGTCTAAAATTCTGCCTGAAAAATTTTTCAAACTTGAGCTTATAAAATCATAAAGTACCAGCGTATCGCTGTTGTAGCGATAGCCACTTTTTAGCTGAGCCAAGATCATCTATAAACCTTGATGATAAAGCCACGCGTGACATCTTTTACGATCACTTCGGAGCTAAAGCTGATCCTTGCAAAATCGCCAAATTCCTCTTTTATAAGCTCAGCTGCTGCCTTTGCACGCTCTTTACCAACGCCGTAATTTACATAGTTATTTAGCCTGCCAAGATCGTCTTTTTTGATGCTTTGAGCCACATTTGACGGGATGACAAAATTTTTCTTATCTACGATCGGAATTATCTCATAAAGGTAGTTTGAGTTAAATCTTTGCAAAAATTCGCTCACTCTATTCTTACACATCACGCTAATCTTATCTTTTGCGTCCATGTCATCACACTCAAGGCTAGAGATCAAAACTAGCTTTGTTGGCGTCTCTGGCTTAGTTGTCGCTTGCAAGATATTTTTTAAATTTACATTTTCGTTTTCAAGCTCATCTTGCCTATTTAAATTTTGCTCGATATCTTTTTGAAGTTCGATGATCTTGGCATTTACTGGACTTCCTTTTACGCTAGATGAGCTAAGTTCATTTATTTTAGAATTTAACCTCTCAATCGTCTTGTTGTTCTCGTTTAACTTATGTTTTGCACTTTCAAGCTCATTTTGTAAGCTTAGTAAATTTTTACCACCACTTTTATTGCTATCAGCAAAAAGAGCCGACGTATCAGCTATCTTCTTTTGCAAAATATTTATTTGCTGACGCAAAATCTCATAGTTTTGCATATCGATCTTTAGCGTTCTTTTTTGAGCTTCTAGCTCACTTTGCTTTGCTGCTAGCATTTGGCTTGTTTGCGTGAGATTATTTTCCAGCTCTTTTATCTTTTCATCTTTTAAGTTTATCTTTGCACTTAAATTTTTCAACTCGCTGTCATTTAACCCAAGCTTTTGGGTCTGCAAAGAGATAGTTTGATTTTGCTCAAACAAAGTTTTTAAAAATTTATTTGTCTTTGTATCAAGCGTCTTTAGCTCATCTCGTGCATTTTTAAGACTCTCTTCGCTTAAATTTAGTTTTTTATTTAGCTCACTTAAACTTGCATTTGCATCTAAATTTTGCTTCTCTAGCTTTTTATTTATCAAATTTACCCGTTCAAGCTCTTTTTTAAGCGAATTTATATTTTCATTTGCGAGTTTATTTTCCTGCTCACTTTTAAGATTTTTTTCTTTTAGATCATTAAAACTTTTATGAAGTGCCGCAAGAGAGGCGTTTAGCTCTAAATTTTTACCATTATAGTTTTCAACTGCCAAATCTTTTGAGTTTAAATTTTTCTTTATCTCATCAAGCTCATAAATTCTATCTTTTAAGGCAGTCTTGCTTGACTCAAGAGCCTCCTCAAGATCAATTATCTTATTTGCCTTTTTTGAAAGCTCATCCTCCATAACGCTTTTTTGCGTTTCAAAGCCATCAGTTAGTGCATTTATCTCTTTTTCATAGCTAAATTTTTGTGTCTTGGCGTCATTTTTTGCTCGCTCGATCTCCTCTTTTAAAAGCAAAATTTCTCTTTTTTCATTTTTATCTTTTTCATTTTGAGTATTTTCGTACTCTTTTATTAGCGCGTCTTTTTGAGCCAGTGTCGTATTTAGCTCTATATTTTGCTCTTTTAAAGCTGTGTAATTTGCCTCAGCTGCCTCTTTAAATTTAGCAAAATTTGCTTCGATATCTTTTACCTTGCTTTCATCACCATTTTTTGCCTCATTTATCGCATTTTCAAGGTCTACTATCTTTTTTTCATAGGCTTTTGAGCTCTCAATCATATCAGCTTGAGCTTCATTTAGCCGTTTTGTGAGAGTTTGTATATTTTCAAAGTGTTGTGCTTCAAGCTCGCCTAGTGTCTTTTGGTTTTTCTCAACTATCTCATTTTTTTCATTTTCGATATTTTTTTTCATCTCTGAAATTTTGCCTATAAAGTCTAAATTTTTCTCGCTGATATCAACATTATCAGTAGCTAAAATTTTATTTTTTTTGCTTAGCTCACGAACTTGTTCTTGAAGTTCGTTTACATCATTTGATAAATTTTGATCGTTCGTTTCAGTAAAATTTTGGATATAGCTTTTTGGAGTTATATATCCGCCATATTCGTAAAGATCGTCTTTACTGATGTATTTTTGTCTCTCTTCTTCTGGCAAATTGTCAAAATTTATAGAATAAATCGTTTGATTAGTATCTTTTGGCGCTTCATCTTCTTTTGGAGATTTAAAAAACGATAGACAAAAGCCAGTTATCAAACAAAAAATAGCTAGTAAAATTTTATTTATCAAGCTTATGCCTTGCCCTTTAAAATGTCTTTTATGACGTGATGAGCGTGATTTAGAGCAACGACTATTGAGCCGCCATTTTTTAGTACGATGTCACCGCCCACATAAAGTCCTGGCACGCTACTTTGGTAGTTACTATCAACTATTGGAGTGCCTTTTTCATCGATTTTTATCTGACATTTTTGTAAAAAATCAACCGGACTTGAGCCGCCTATTGCATAGACAACTCTGTCATAAACGCGGATCTTGCCATTTTCGTAATGCACTCTAACTTTGCCTGATTCGTTATCTATCTCTTTTATATCGTGATTTAGCCTAACTTTTATCTTGCCGTGCTTTTCTAGCTCCCAAAGTGCACTTAAATTTGTCTCATTTACGCGGCTAAAATTATCTTTTCTATAAGCGATTGTGGTTTTATTGTATTGGCAAAGCTCGATCGCATACTCAACTGCTGAGTTTCCACCACCTACGACAAGCACCTTTTCGCCGTTCGTACAGCTATCAAGGTTAAAATTTACAACCGCGTTTAGTGAAGGCGGGATTTTATAATCAGGCTTATTTGGTCGTCCCATTTTGCCAATTGATATCATCACATTTTTAGCTTCATAGACGGCTTTTGAGGTAGTTACTTTAAAAATTTCTCCATCTTTTTTCACGCTCTCTACTTCAGAATTAAAAAAAGCTTCAATCTTTTCAGTATCAAGCAGCTTGTCAAAATAATCAAGTGTGCTCTCTTTGGTGCCATCCTCAAATGAAACTACACCATGTATCGTGCTATCTTGTCCTTTATACTCTTTATCTACGCGTTTATTATCTTTATAAAATTTTCTTATAGTTTGGCTGTGATTATCGCCTTTTTCAAGAAGCAAAACGTTGTTTAAGCCATTTCTTTTTGCCTCAACTACGCTAGCAATTCCACAGGGTCCGCCACCAACAACGATTAGATCATAAACATTTACCATCTTTTTCTCCAAATTTTATAATTTTAAGCTTTTTTAACTAGATCAGCCATCAAAAACGCAAGCTCAAGCGCCTGATCAGCATTTAGCCTTGGGTCACATTGTGTTTCATATCTTTGCTCAAGCGAGCTTTCAGTGATGTTTAATGCCCCACCCGTGCACTCAGTCACATCTTGACCTGTCATCTCAAGATGCACGCCACCAGCTCTTGTGCCCTCAGCTTTGTGAATTTCAAAAAAGCTTCTAACTTCGCTTATTATCTTGTCAAATTCTCTGGTTTTGTAGTTATTTGATGTTTTTACAGTGTTGCCATGCATCGGATCGATACTATAAACGATATTTAGCCCTTCTCGCTTTAGCTCTCTTAAAATTTTTGGTAAATTTTCGCCTATCTTATCAGCGCCCATTCTGATTATCACATTTAGTCTGCCAGCTTCATTTTCTGGATTTAGCTTATTTGCAAGTGCGACGACATCTTCAGCCTTTGCACTTGGTCCGATCTTTACACCGATAGGATTTTTCACACCGCTTAAAAAATGTACGTGAGCGTCGTTTATACCACGTGTTCTCTCACCTATCCAAAGCATATGAGCCGAGCAGTCATACCACTCACCGCTAAGGCTATCAACCCTAGTCAATGCCTCTTCATAAGGTAGCAAAAGCGCCTCGTGAGATGTATAAACCGCGGTTTGATTTATGACTGGCGTATTTGCTGAAGTGATGCCACAAGCTGCCATAAATGAAAGCGTCTTTGTTAGCTCATCAGCTAGTTTTGCGTATTTCTCGCCGATCTCTGGCTTTTTAACAAAGCCTAAATTCCACTTATGCACTTGATGTAGGTCGGCCAAACCGCCTCTTGAAAAGGCTCTAAGTAAGTTCATCGTAGATGCACTTTGATAATACGCCTCGATCATGCGTTTTGGATCAGGCACTCTTGCCTTTTCGTCAAATTCAAAGCCATTTATGATGTCGCCTCTATAGCTTGGAAGCTTAATGCCATTTACCTCTTCAAAATCGCTACTTCTAGGCTTTGCAAACTGCCCTGCCACGCGGCCCACTTTGACCACTGGATAGCCACCAGCAAAGGTTAAAACTATCGCCATTTGAAGTAAAACCTTAAACATATCTCTGATGTTGTTTGCATTAAAATTTGTAAAGCTCTCAGCGCAGTCGCCACCTTGAAGCAAAAATGCCTCGCCATTACAAACTTTTGCAAGTTCTTCTTTTAAACTTCTAGCCTCGCCAGCAAAGACCAAAGGAGGAAGCGATTTTAATTTTTCTTCGACCTCTTTAAGCTCTTTTAAATCTGGGTATTTTGGTTGTTGCAAGATATTAAATTCTCTCCAGCTATCGCGGTTCCAAGTCATTTATTTTCCTATCTTTTTTGCCTTAAATTAGACGCTGATTATATCACGGCAAACTTAAAAAATAAAAGCCATTAATGGGCTATTAAAGATATTTTGCCTACAATCGCTACTTTAAATTTACCCAAAAAGGAGCAGAATTTTTTCATGATAAAAGGCATATTTTATTCGCTTTTGGCATCTGTTTTGTTTAACTGCATCTACTACATGTCAGTGCTCATGAACCCCATCAGCACGCAAGCTCTTATTGGATACCGCATGATCTTTGCCATGCCTTTTGTCATCGCCGCCATTTTTTTGTTAAAACAGCAGCGAAATTTCAAATTTTTACTTCTAAAAATAAAGCTAAAACCTAAAATTTTACTAGTTTTGCTTGCTACCTCGCTCATCGTCTCATTTCAGATGTGGCTCTATCTCTGGGCTCCAAGTAACGGCGCAGCGCTAAAAGTCTCGATAGGCTACCTCATCATGCCAATAGTCATGGTCCTTTTTGGACGGATATTTTTCAAAGAGCACCTCTCAAAAATAAAGTTAGCATCGATATTTTTCGCTGCCATTGGCGTCTTTAGCACAGCGGTCATAAGCGGTGGCATCTCGTGGGAGAGCGCTGTAGTTTTTTGCCTTTATCCAGTCTATTTTACCATTAGAAAGTACTACAACCTTGCAAATTTCTCAAGCTTTGTTATCGAGATAATTTTTATGTTTTTATTCTCATTTTATTTTGCGCTCACAGCCGATATGGACTACGTAATGAGCCAAAATCCAAACATCTACTATCTGCTCATCTTGCTTGGTGCTATCAGCGGCATAGCCCTCATCGCCCAGATCCTCTCAAGCACGCTCGTGCCGATAAATGTACTAGGTTTGCTTACATATTTTGAGCCTATAATGATGCTTTTTGTCTCATTTGCCATCGGCGAGAGACTGGAGAAAAGCTCATACTTTTTAATGATCTGCCTAGCCATCTCTGTCACGCTTTTGATGATAGATAGTATAAATTCTATAAAAGGCGACAAAAATACCAAGACTAAATGAGAGCCAAAAAGGCGTTATTCTCGCGCTTAGCGCCTTTTTTATGTGGGGGTTTTTGGCGGTTTATTTCAACCTATTTAGTAAAGATGTCAATGCTTATGAAATTTTAGCCCACAGGATCATCTGGTCATTTTTCTTGATGGCGGCAGTGCTTTATTTTAGTGGCAAAATGGGAGAAATTTTTGCTTTACTTAAAGATATTCGTTCGCTAAAAATCCTATTTTTGAGTGGCATATTTATCACCACAAACTGGGGCGTTTATGTATATGCGGTTAGCAATGGCAAAATTTTGGACACAAGCTTGGGCTATTTTATAAATCCACTAATAAGCATGCTCCTTGGCGTTATCATCTTCAAAGAAAGGCTAAATAAAAGCGGAATTTTAGCCATTTGTATAGTCGTTTTAGCCATTAGCGTACAAATTTATGCCCAAGGCGGATTGCCATTAGTTTCCATTATCTTGCCGCTTTCATTTGGATTTTACGCAGCAGTTAGAAAGATGGCAAAGATTAGCGCATTTAACGGGCTTTTTATAGAGACATTTTTTATGTTTCCATTTGCACTTGCTTACGTCCTTTACATAGCACTTTTAGGTAAAAGCCACTTTGGGCTAAATGAAGACTCACTTTTAATGATCGCTTCAAGTATCGTAACCATCGTGCCACTTGTCGCTTTTAACGCAGCTGCAACAAGGATAAATTTAACAACGATTGGCTACTTGCAATACATCTCGCCGACCATCGCGATCCTTTGTGCGGTCTTCATTTACGGCGAAAATTTGGACGGCTACAAGGTCATCTCGTTTTGTATGATCTGGCTGGCACTTGCGATAATTAGCATAGATAAATTTAGAAAAAGGAGTAAAAATGAATAATGTGACGATTTATTTGCTGCTTGCGTTTTTTGCGGCACTTATTTTATATTTTCAGATACAAAAACTAACCAGAAAGCTAGACGAAGAGGGGGCGGTGCCAGCTTATCAAAAGGCTGCACAAGAGGTTTTAGAAAATTTAAACAATGCTGAGAAATATCCAAAATTTTGCAACATAATATTTAAAAAAATAAACTCCTTAAGGCAAGATATTTTATTTGAAGATGCGCTAAATAGTGAGTCTGAAAAAGATAAAGCATTAGATGCCTTAGAGCAAATAAGAGAAAAACTGGAAACTTTATCAAAGAAAGAAAATTTAAGCTGGGAGAGCGAACTCTTTGCGATCTTGGATGAGCTTGATGGCTTTGTAAGGGCAAATTTCAAAAACGGCGAAGATAGAGCTGAAGAGCTAAGAGATGAGCTAAAGAGAGAATTTGATGGGTTGTGATATCAACTCAAATAAATTTTATATTTAAAGGAAGAAGCATGTTTGAAGATATAGACTATGACGGCTTTAAGATTTATTGTGATGAGAATAAAAAAATGATAAAGAGCTCTACTGAATCCTATCAGTCCTATTTAAGAAGCTCCATTAATTTTTTAAAAGATAATAAAATTTATTCATTTTCTGATTATCACAATGCAGATAAAAAATACTTAGAAAAAGAATTTATAAAAACAGGTAGAGACGAACAAACTTTTAATAAATATATGCGTGCAGTAAATTATTATACAGAATTTAAAAGTGGCAAAGGAGACACAATGCCGATAACAGATAATGAACAACAAAAAAGCAAAACAAATTTCTCACTAAATCAAATTTTATATGACCCTCCAGGAACTGGGAAAACATATAAGCTCTCAAAGCTCATGAGTAAATTTACTCAAAATCTCAATGTAAAATCTAGCGATGACACTGATGCACTATATGAAATGTTAAAAATAGAAACTTACACTTGGTCTCAAGTAACAGCAGCCATCTTGTATGATGCAGCTATATCAAACACTAATGGCGGTTGGCTTAAACTTAAATATACTAAAAACGATAACGATATAGTAAGCCATGATTTGTTTAAAATGCGTGCATTGAAAGCAAATTCTAAAGATCCAAAACAAACTGTTTCTAGAGACCTGCAAGCTCATGCTAGTTTAGATTGTGAAAACGTAAAATTCAAAAGAACAGAGCCTTCTATTTTTGAAAAAAATAATAAAAGCGAATGGAGAGTAGTAGATAAAGAAACTCTTGAAAATGAGTGCCCTAAGGCTATGAAACTTTATGAAAAATACAAAGAGATAAAAAATAAAAAAGTAGGCACAAGCTACACTAAAGAGAATTTTAAATTTATAACATTTCACCAAAGCTACGGATATGAGGAATTTGTTGAGGGCATAAAGCCCGTATTTGATGACGAAAACGAAGATGGCGATATAACTTATGAAATATCAAAAGGAATTTTTTATCAATGCTGCGAAAATGCTTTGCTTCTTAGTGATTACAAAGGCAAACTTAGGGATTTTTGCGATCTGCCAAAATATGAGCGACAAAAGTTTTTTAATGAAAACACACCAAAATACGCCATCTTTATCGACGAGATCAACCGCGGAAATATCTCTAAAATTTTTGGTGAGCTCATAACTCTTATAGAGCTATCAAAAAGGCTAGGGACAGATGATGAGATAATGGTCGAGCTGCCATACTCAAAAGAAAAATTTGGAGTGCCATCAAATTTATACATAATAGGCACGATGAATACAGCAGATAGAAGCATAGCCCTTATGGATACGGCTCTTAGAAGAAGGTTTGAGTTTGTGGAGATGATGCCAGAATATGACACGCTAAATGAAACAATCATTGAAGGCATCAATGTAGGAGAAATGCTAAAAACGATAAACGAACGCATATAGTATCTTTATGATAGAGATCACACGATAGGGCATGCTTATTTTATAAATGTGTCAGACTTAAAAACGCTTGCAAACGTCTTTAAAAACAAAATTTTACCGCTACTGCAAGAGTATTTTTACGACGACTGAGAGAAAATCAATCCATAAAAAGTGTGTTGCAAAATAATGTTGGAGATATCGACTTCTTGTATGGGCTGTGCTTTAACTATGGCTTCATAATAAAAGTAGCAAATAATACCGTGATAATAACTAGCAAAGATGTTAGAGATGATAATATGCGGACGTCAAATGCAGTCAAAATGAGAATTTGTTAAAAATTTAGTATTGAACTAAGCGAGTATATTCACTGAGGCAAATCGCAAAAGCTATACCGCCGTAGTAGTGCAGTGGCACGACAGCAAAGATAAGCAGACCAAGATAGGAAGTGGAAATCAAACATATAAGCTAAACATACCTGAGCCAAAGAGCGACAATGAAACTTTAAGGAGAGTAAAACTAAGCTAAACGAGCTACAAAAGAGTAAAATAAATGGAAATGCTACACTCCTAGCAAGGAGCTAAGAGCTGGCGGAAAGCTTGAAATTTTAGGCTCCAGTAGACTTGATAGTGTAGAGTTTGGTATAAAACCAGCATCGCACAATCTGAACATTAAAAGCTATATGGTGGATGTGGAGTTTGAAGGGCAAACTATTTATCAAACAATTCAGACCACTCATCTTTGATATTATCTTGGAAAAAGCGATGTATAAACTCCAAAATAATATCTTTACTAAGTATATTATTGTCCAAAGCAAAACAAGATAAAGTTTTGTCATTTTTTATAAAATCTTGATAGCATAAATTAATATGTAATATAAACTTATTATACACATCACTATATTGTTTATAGCAAATTTCAGCAAAATTTTTTAAACAGTCATCAGATAAAAATCTAAGTTTTTCATTATCTATTCTTAGCTTAGAAAAATCATTAATAAATTTTTCTTTAAATGTAACATCATCTAGTTTATTATTATTTGTTTTAATAATATATTCTATAAATTTTAAGAATAAATCGCCAATAAAAGAATAGTCCAGCGAAATAGTTTTAAAGCTCATAACATAGCTTATATTGTTTGCAGTATTTTTAAACACCGCCTGATATAAATCATCAAAGGTTAAATAATCTTCTAATATTGTATTGTATTTTGGAAAAGTATAATCAATTTTTTTATTATTAATAACATCATAAATATATTTTTCTTGAAAATTATCAAAGCAGTAATCATCATTAAGAATTATTAAAAAGTGAAAAGCATCATAAATTCCAATAATGATATATAATTTTTTATTTTCTTTATCTCCGCTCAAGGATATTCTGTTACAAATTCTACCATCATGGAAATATTTTTGATTTATGAAAAATATTTTTTTGGATAATATATTAAAAAAATTATCTCTAACCTCTTTTTTTTCAATACTTTCTTTTTTTTGCACTCTTTCGATAAAAATAGAAATCAATTCTTTATCAACTAGGTCTATTTTGTTATGATATGCGCAAAATCCAATAGCAATTTTTAAATAGCCAAACAAAACATCTAATAAATCATTGTTAGGTGCTATATGTATATAATCACTATCATACTTTGTTTTTACTATTGAACTTTTAAGATCTTCTATAGAACCATTATAATTATTTTTTTTGATTTTATCATAAAAATTTTTCAAGAAAAAATTTTGTGCTTTTATATTATCCGGAGATGTTATTATTTCTCCGTTAATAATTTTATTTTTACCATCAAAAATTTCATATATTTTTGGAGAAGACGAGTATTCAAAACCATTGAATAATTTTATTCGAGTTCCACTAACATCAGCCTCAACGAATCCACCATTAGTTTTTCTTTCTCTTTTTGGGCCTAACAAAATATTCAAATATTCAAAATTATTGCAAAATCTCTTATCAATATCTGAACCTAAGATTGCATTACACTTTTTGCATAATATATCTTTTGATTTTAATTTTCCTCCAAATACATTTGGGATTATATGCTCTTCAGATTTATTACTATCTTTTAAACTCTTATTACAACAATAGCATTTTTTCATGTTAATAGCCTTTCAAAAAAAAGAAATTGTTACATAAATTGAATATGTTGTCAAATATGTTTTTTGAGTTTTTTACAGCATTTAAAATGAGAGTAAGAAGTTTGATTTTATGTCAACACTATTATTTTAAACGCAGGTTATTGTCGGTTTAAATGCTGCAGATACAATTATAAAAATTTCTTTGCGAAGCTTGTCATAAACCACCAAGTAAAACACTACGAGCAAACTATTTTATGGTGCAAGATCTTTTTACTTAGCAACTCTTTTACTCCGCTCAAGGGCGATGGATCTAGCCCTTGCCTTACTATTTGATGTGAACGTACTTTTTGAAAGCTATGTTGGAAATTTTATAAAGAAAAGCTTTTCAGGCACAATATTACAACACTCAGAAAAACACCTTGTAGAAAGTCCAAAGAACTTTAGACTAAGGCCTGATATATTCTTAAAAGATAAATTTATAGCCGACACAAAATGGAAGATAGTTAAGTCGGGAGACGATATCTCACAAGCCGACCTATATCAACTCTACGCTTACGGTAAGAAATACGAATGCGGCAGGCTTTATCTCGTATACCCAAGAATAAGTGGCATTGACCAAAAAGCTATGAAATTTAAATATGAAAGCAACATGTGGCTTAATGTTTTATACTTTGATTTAGAAAAAGACGAGATTGCTAGAAATTTACTAGTCTAAAGTACTTTTTAAAGTCTCTTAAAATTCCACTCTAATTTTCTACTTCTTTATAAGTGGATTGCAACTCATCAGAGCAACCATTAAAGCTTCGCTTTTAGAGCCATTATCCTCTTATATGAAGCATCGATTCGCTCTTTGCTGATCTTTTTTTCGTTTACTGCATCGACTATGATCTGAGTGACTAGATCGGCTGTTCTTTGGTTATTTATCTTAAACTCGCTAAAAAGTAAGATATCGCCACCAGCGTTTATAAATTTCACTACTTTTTGTGCCAAAGCTTCGTCGCCAACGCCTTTCATCAGCATATCATCGCTAATGACTACGCCATTAAATTTAAGTTCATTTCGCAGTAGATCGGTTATTATTTTTTTAGAAAGTGTAGCCGGATTGTCCTCGTCGATGCCCTTTACAAAAAGGTGTCCGACCATGATGATCTGCGCTCTACCCGTGCTTATGGCGTCTTTGTATGGCAAAAGCGCATCTTTACTTAGCGTGACCTCACTCTTATTTTTATGTGAGTCCTCTTTTGAGCTGCCGTGTCCCGGGAAGTGCTTAAGTGTTGTTAGGACGCCCTGCTCCTTAAATGCATCCATAAAGGCATCAGCATAGATCACCACCTTGCTCGCATACTCACTAAACGTCCTTTGCTTAGCGGCGATGATCGGCGAGTTTTCATCGTGTAGATCAACCACTGGGGCGAAATTTAAATTTATGCCGCACTCTTTTAAATTTATAGCCATTTTTGAGTAGAGATCGTATGCGCTTTTGATATCAAGCGTGCTTGCGACCTCATATGCGCTAGGATATGGGCCATCAAAGCTCTTATCCTTCATACGGCTTACGTTGCCGCCCTCTTCGTCGATAGCGATGAAAATTTTAGGGCTTTTTTCTTTGATAGCCTTTATGCTAGCTTTTAGCTGGGCTTTACTAGTAACGTTTCTGCCAAGTAGCATCACACCGCCAAACCTCTCATATCCAGCGTCGCTTAGCATCGCACGAAACGCAGCGTCCTTTGTGCTAGCTCCATTAAAGCCAACCATTATCATCTGCGAGACCTTAGCTCTTAAGCTCACCTCAGTGCCGTTTAGCCCCAGAGCAAAAATAGCCACAAAAAGTATAAATTTAAAAGCTTTCATCTTCTTCCCAAAAGCGATTTGACACTCTCAAAAACGTCTTTGCCATTTAGCATATTTTCAACCTCGCTAGCGATCGGCACATATATACCCTTTTCTTTGGCGATCTTGCTAATAGCCCTTGCAGTATCGACGCCCTCAGCCACTTCGCCAAGCTCATTTAAAATTTTTTCTAATCTCTCGTGCCTTGCGATGCCAAGACCTACGCGGTAGTTGCGTGAAAGTATCGATGAGGCAGTTAAAAACAGATCCCCTGCACCGCTTAGCCCCATAAATGTCTCGTCTTTTGCGCCAAAAAATTTACCAAATCTAGCCATCTCGACAAGCCCACGTGAAATGAGACTTGCCCTTGCGTTGTTGCCAAGACCAAGTCCGTCGCAGATGCCGCCAGCTATAGCGATCACGTTTTTATACGCCCCACACACCTCAGCGCCGATCACATCATCAGAGGTGTATGCTTTCATATAGCTTGGGAAAAACGAGGCAAATTTTAAAGCTAAATTTTCATTTTTAGAATTTACCACTAAAGCGCAAGGAAGCTTCTGCATGATCTCTTTTGCAAAGGTCGGCCCTGAAAGAAAGGCCAAATTTTCTCTATCAACAAAGTCTTCATAAATTTCATTTAAAAATTTAAGATTTGCCGTATCTATGCCCTTGCTGGCGACTAAGATCTTTTGACCTTTGTTTTTGTAGTTTTGCTTTAGCCATAAATTTGTAGCTTGCGTTGGGATCGTGCAGACTAGGTATTCGCACTCCAAAGCTTCATCCAAGCTTACAAAATTTGGCATCTCTCTTGGCGTTCTTGAGCTGATGACACACTCGTTATTCTCACTAAATGCGTGAAATAGCGCACTGCCCCACTTGCCAGCTCCGATGACTGCTATGCTCATTTTAGCCCTTTTTTAGCCTATTTTGGCCTTTAAAAGCTCATTGACCTTGCCTGGATTAAAGGCACCCTTGCCCTCTTTCATCACCTGACCAACAAAGAAGCCAAACATCTTATCTTTGCCGTTTTTATACTCTTCTACCTTATCAGCGTTTGCAGCTAAAATTTGATCTATGATCGCAATGATCGCTGAGTCGTCACTCACTTGTTTTAAGCCAAGCTTTTCGATGACACTATCGACGTCTGCGTCATTTTCCATTAGGTAGTCTAGAACCTCTTTTGCAGCCTTGCCGCTTATCGTTCCATCTTCTATACGTTTTAGTAAATTTATCATTTTAGCACTATTAACTGGGCTTGTCTCGATCGTTACGCCGTTATTTAAGCGGCCAAGAAGCTCGACTATGAGCCAAGTAGTAGCAAGCTTTGGTTGAATTCCAGCAGCGATCAGCTCTTCAAAATATCTAGCCATCTCAACGCTTTGGGTTAAATTTAGCGCATCACTCTCTTTTACGCCTAGCTCGCTAACATATCTTGCGACCTTTTGCTCGGCAAGCTCTGGAATTTTTATCGCTTCGTCATACATATCTTCTGATATCTCAACTGGCAGTAAGTCAGGGTCAGGGAAATACCTATACTCTGCGCTATCCTCTTTACCGCGCATTGATCTTGTCACTAAATTTGTCGTGTCAAACAGCCTTGTCTCTTGATAGACTTCTTGGTCGTATTTGCCATCTTCCCAAGCTGCACTTTGGCGCTCTACTTCGTAGTCAATCGCCTTTTGGATAAATTTAAATGAGTTTAGGTTTTTTATCTCAACCCTTGTATAAAGCTTGGTATCGCCTTTTGGACGGATAGATACGTTTGCGTCGCAGCGAAAGCTACCTTCTTGCATGTTTGCGTCACTGATATTTAAAAAGCGAAGGATTGAGTGTAGTTTTTTAAGATAAGCCACTGCCTCATCACTGCTTCTAAGATCTGGCTCACTAACTATCTCAAGAAGTGGCGTGCCAGCTCTGTTTAGATCAACCAGACTCTCGGTTTCTTCATGGATGTTCTTTCCAGCGTCCTCTTCAAGGTGTGCTCTTGTTACGCCGATGCGTTTTTTAGTACCATTTACATCGATTATTAGCTCGCCACCTTCTACTATAGGGATCTCAAACTGTGAAATTTGATATGCCTTTGGAAGGTCTGGATAGAAGTAATTTTTTCTATTAAAGACTGATTTTTTATTTATCTTAGCATTTATCGCTGTACCAAAACTGATCGCCTTTTTGACAGCTTCTTTGTTTAGCACAGGTAGCGCTCCAGGCAAAGCTAAGCAGGTCGGACAAACGTGAGTATTTGCCTCGTCGCCAAAGCTAGTCGAGCAAGAGCAGAAAATTTTAGTTTTTGTATTAAGCTGAGTGTGAACTTCTAAACCGATAACAACTTCGAACATATTTTTACCTTTAAATTTATGCAAATTTTTAAGGCGTATTTTAGCGATACTTTCTTTTAAAATATCTAAAAATGAGCGTTTTGACTGGAAAAATAAAGAATGTGATTTAAAAATTTAAATAGTTTTAAAAAGGAAAAAGCCATATAAAAATATGGCTTTAAATTTTAATGCTCGTGCTCACTAATAGCAACGGCACCAGCTAAATAAACGTAAGTTAGCATCATGAAAATAAATGTTTGCAAAACAGCCATAAGCGTTAGAAGCGCAAAAGCTGGAAGCGGAGCAAACCAAGGTGCAAGTGTAAGCATCGCTAGTAAGAACAAATCATCTCCCTTGATATTACCAAAAAGACGAAATGATAGCGAAACTACACGTGAAAGATGTGAGATGACTTCAACTGGAAACATAATAGGAGCTAGAAATTTATTCGGCCCCATAAAGTGCCCAAAGTATTTAAAAAATCCATTTTCTCTAATGCCCTCAAAGTTGTAATAAACAAATACAACTAAAGCCAAAACTAGAGTTAAATTTAGACTTGATGTTGGTGACTCAAATCCAGGAATAATACCTACAACATTTGAAAAAAATACGATAAAACCGATAGTTGCAACAAGTGGAAGATATTTCCTAGCTAGTTTTTCACTGCCTAAAGTATCTCTTCCCATCGATATAACGCCCTCCAAATAAGCTTCAACTATATTTTGAAGACCTCTTGGTACAAGCTGCATCTTACTCCTTGCTATATAAGCAACTATGATAACAATCAAAGCTACAAGCAGAAAGTGAAACGCATATATAAAGGCGTGGGAGCTATTTAGGAAATTTGAAAATAGAAACAAATCTTTCATTAATTTACCTTGGATTTAGAATTTTTCGTGATTGTAACAAAATTATTGTTAAAACATTTTTAATTTTAAACTCTGAAATAATCGAAAATCAATTTACAAATAGTCACTGCAACTACTATTAGAAACATTGTTCTAATAAATTTTACCTCTTTTTTAATGACAAGATTTGATCCAAAATATGCGCCTAAAATTTGACCAACTGCCATCAAAAGTCCAACAGCCCAAAGCATCTGTCCACCGGCTATAAAAATGCCAAGAGCAACGATATTGCTAGTAAAATTTAAGAGTTTCGTATGAGCGACAGCTTTTTTTAAATTTAGCCCAATTAATGCCACTATCGCAAATGTCCAAAAAGAGCCTGTTCCTGGACCAAAAAAACCATCATAAAAGCCAAGCATTAGTCCAAAAACTACATAAAATAGTTTTTCATTCATCTTTGCAGCTCTATCATTTTCGCCGACTTTTGGCATAAAAAGCGTATAGATAAAAATAGCAATCAGTAAAAATGGGATAATTATCTTTAAAAAATTTGTATTTAAAAATAGGATAACCACCGCTCCGATGATAGCTCCAATAAAAGTAAAGATGATACCTACAAAGCACTCTTTATAATTAATTAATCCCCGTTTTGTGAAATTTAGAGTCGCTGTAAAGCTACCAAAGACACCTTGAAGCTTATTTGTACCAAGTGCAAGGTGTGGTGGCACGCCCATCGCCATAATAGCTGGAAGCGTTATAAGCCCACCTCCACCAGCGATAGAATCGATAAAACCACCTAAAAACGCAGCTATAAAAAAAACGACATAACTAAGTAGATCAAATTCCATTTTTTGCTCTTTTGATAATTGAAATAAAAGCAGATTGTAATTTATTTGTACTTATCTTTTTGTAAAATTTTTATATTTGAAATGAGAGATTTTTAAAATTTATAAATTTTAACGAGCCTTTGGATCTAGCTCAAAGACTCGTTTATTAAAGTGATTACTTAATAACACCACAAAGCATTCTAGCGCCGCCACCGCCAAGTGCTTTTGGGTTGTCGCTGTGATTATCGCCACCAACATGAACCATTAGTGAGTGACCTTTTAGTTCGTCAAGACTTTTTATCTTTGGGGCTAGCACTGGATAGTTCGCATTGCCCTCAGCATCTACGTAAAGTGCTGGCAAATCGCCTTTGTGACCTTTGTCATCCCAAGCAAAAGAGTGCATCTTTGTGCCAGCTGGATCCCAGTGTCCGCCTGCTTTCATACCAAGGCCTTTTTCAGTCGCACCACAGTCAGCATTTTCATGGATGTGAAAGCCGTGTAGTCCTGCAGTAAGTCCTTTTAAATTTGGAAAAAATGCAACGCCGTAGTTTGTCTTAACAGCTACTACTTCGCCGACACTCTTATCGCCCTTCTCGCTTAGCTCATTAACAGGTATAACTAGATGTTCACCAGCCTTTGGATCAAAGTGATGACCTTCGTGAGCAAAAAGCAAAGTTCCTAAAACTGCACTTAGTAAAACGATTTTTTTCATACAAGCTCCTTGTGGATAAAATTGTACGGCAAGTCTACCCTAAATTTAAAAATTTAGCAATAATTTTTATTTTTTGAGATTTTTTATGATAGTTTCTAACTCTTTACTCTGCCCTATTCTATAAAGTGCAAAGTCGTATTTTATCGGGTCTAGCTCGTCAAATTCTCTAAGTTTTTTTGTAAGATCCATGACTGCTTTGAAATCGTAGCTCTTTCTGTTTATAAGTCCTAAATTTAAAGAAACTCTATGTGTATGCACATCAAGTGGCATCAAAAGCTTATCTTTTGGTAAATTCTTAAATAGCCCAAGGTCGATGTCGCTATCTCGCACCATCCAGCGAAGATACATATTATAGCGCTTATATGGGCTTTGTGGCTCTTTATCAAAACTCCTACCAAAGAAAAACTCATATCCGTCAGAGCGGTAAGAATTTAGCTTATATATAAATTTGATAAGCTCATTTACGCCATCTATCATTTCGCCATTTTTTGCAAGACCTTGGCATAAAATTTTCTCTATGTCACCCTCTTTTTTAAGGCGTGAGAGAGTGATGAAAATTTCTCTCACGTCGTTTTCATTTTGAAAGCGATATTTGAAATTTGATAAATTTTTCTTGATATTTTGCTCACTCTCATCAAGCAGGCTAAATTCAAGCGAATTTAGAAATTTTACTATCATTTTTGCGTTGCCATAGGCAAATAACGCACAAATGAGTGCAGCGTTTGGCTCTTTAAATTTAGTGGCTACTTGAAGTGGATCTGGGGCTTCAAACAGCCCCAAATTCGTATTTTTACTAAGTACGTGCGAGTCTAAAAGGCTTTTTAGTTTGCTCATTGTTTTAGTGAAAGAAGCGTGTCAAGCATCTGATCAACGGTCGTGATGATCTTTGCAGCTGCGCCGTAACTAGCTTGAAAGCGGATCAAATTTGTAAGCTCTTCATTGGTATCTACGCCACTTGTTGATTGAAATTCCTCTTCAGCTGTCTTTTGCAAAGACGTATTTGTATCGTGGATCGTATTATTTGCCTCTGTATCACTCGCCATGTCAGTCGTAAGATAGCGGTAATATCCCTCGATTGTCTCATCTCTATCAAGTGCTATGCCACTTGAGTAAAAGGTCTGCTTTTGATACTGAAGTTGGATCATCTTATTTGCAACTTCATTATTTCCGATAACTGGCTTTGAGTAGGCACGAAGCTTTGTGTGGTCTTGGGTAAAATTTTGATTTATGCCGATACTATTTGAGTCAGTACCTGAAAAAAATCTATTTATGCCAACAGCGCCTGGGAAATTTGTGCCGTGATCGACTATCGATATACTATAAAGCCCTTGAGCTTGTTTTGGAATGAGAGAAAATGTGCCTTTTTTAGTATTTTTATCATAAAAATATGACGCCTCAAAAAAGTCATCAACGTCATTTAGCATATTATTATCTTTATTGTCATCTGAGTTTGAGTTAAAGTCTTTGACGATAGAGTTGCCATATCTTGTATCATTCATTGTCGTCGTGCCATTTACATTTATAGTTTTTCTGGCCACGACATTGCCTTTGTTATCATAAACAATAGCTTCAAAACTTCCGTTTCTTATACTATTATCATGATTCATCAGCGTCTTATCGCCTTCTAAATAACTTATCGGATCTGAGTTAGAAATTTCAACTGCGGATTCGGCATAGATATTATTTGTACTTGTTATCAAGGTTTTACTAAATGTATTTAGATTATCAATGTATTTTTGGATCGTTCCATCACTAAATTTATCATTATCTGGCTCGTAGTTTCGGCCCCTAAGATCAAGTGCAGCTCCGATTTTACCGCCTGTAATCTTTTCTTCCATTGGGATTCTTCTGCCATCTTCTCTCTCATAATAAATTTTTGTATATCTTCCACTTTCAGTTGAACTCATAGAAATTTCATGAAAATTTACACCATCAACGATACTTACACCGCCGATATTTAGATTATAATACCTGCCTTGATCTGTTATTCCTGTATCTACCCTAGAATTGCTCTTTAGATCGCTTTTATAAACTGCTGTATTTACCAGCTTTGACATCGCAAGCTCAAGCTCATCACGTTTATCACGAAGATCATTTGCATTTATTTTTATACCAGCGTCCGCGCCTGATTCTATTCTTTGGATTTGCTTATTAATATTTGCTATTTGTCTGCCTAGCGAATTTATCTCTTTTATATTTATTTTTATCGTTTCATCAATCTTTTCATGCATATCATAAAGCATCTTTGACGAGCGGTTGATACTTGCGGTCAATACACTTGCTTTATTTATCAAATTTACTTTCTGAGCACCAGCATTAGGGTTTGAAGCAAAGTTATTCCACGCGGAAAAATACTCCTGAATATCCTTCACCATTCCATTATCTTTTAGATCAGGAAAATATTTTGTAGCTTCTTGCAAAATTCTTTGTTTATAGGCTGTATTTTCTAAATTTGACGATGAGTATTTTAGTCTTGAGTAGGCAAACTCATCATGAAGTCTTGTTATAGTATCTACTTGTGTGCCTGTGCCAACTCCGCCAGGAACTGTATTCATCGCTGGAGATGCGGATTGGACAACACGCTGCCTTGTATAGTAGTTGCTATCGGCGTTTGCGATATTATTTCCGGTTGTACTTATTTGAAGCTGGGCCGCATTTAGTCCTGAAACACCCGTGCCTAATGACATAAAAATATTAGCCATTTTTTAAACCCTTGATTTATAAAAATTATTATCTATGCTATTTCCATCTTGGCCGTATTCACTTGTTTTAGTTCCAAAAATTTTTTCATTAAGTGAGTCAAAAAATTCTTTAACGGCAACAACATGTCTTGCATATTCTTTATTAACTTTATGTAAATTTTCAAGCTTTGAACGCATAAGCACAAGCTTTGACTTCACTTCATCGTCTAAAATACTAGCAAGTGTAGTCGTACCGCTCTCTTTTGATACCTTTAAAAGCTCTTTATCTAGTGCTCTTTTTGTATCTTCAAATGCACGAACTAAGGCATTTTTTTTCTTTACACTCTCATCAACGCTTGAGTGCTTAGCCTCTTTTATATTTGCGATATCTTGTATGGTTAAATTTATAAGCTCATCAAGCTCGCCTATAGCCTCGTCCAAAAGCTTTTTTATCATTTAAATTCCTTAATTACAGCAACGCATCAGCCACAGCCCTAGCCGTTTTTGAGATGTCAACTTGATAAGTGCCATTTGCTATGGCGTCAGCTATCTCTTTTAGCTTTGTGTTTTCGTTTGTTCTTACTTCTTTACTCTGGGTTTCGACCTTGGCATCGCTATTTTTATTTAGCACATTTGCCTGAAAATTTGGTCTTTGGTTCAAAGGCCTTATCATATTCATACCTCTTAAAATAAAATGTTTATATCACTACATCGGCAGAATATAAATTTACTTAAGAGTCTCTCTTTAAAAAATCGTACAAAAGTTCTGAAAAACCAAGATTTCCGCTCAACGCTTTACTCATCGCATCGTTATACATCGACCTATAAATATCGCTACCAGCAGCCTTTGGATATAGCGAGTTGTGCTCATCTTCTTTTAAAGCAATATCAAGCACAGCCTTTACCATATATGCCTCAAATGCATCAGTTTGCTCTTTTAAAAGTGCATCTTGTTTTGCATTTGCATTTTTTATCTTATTTGCCGAAATTTCATTGTATGAATTTAGTGCTAATGTGTTGTCAATTTGCATTATATTATCTCCAAATCAACTTGTATCGCACCAACTCGCTTTAAATTTTCAAGTATTGATATGATATCACTTGGTGTTGCCCCAAGCTTATTTAAAGCTCTTGTTACGTTTGCAACGGTTGTTTTTTCGCCTGAAATTTTAAGTAAATTTTGACTAGGTGCGACCGACGTATCGCTTCCTATATTTACATCATTTTGTGCTGCTTCATCGTAGCTATTTGGCTCTATTTTTATTGTGATTGCACCATGCGTTAAGACAACTGGGCTAACTACGGCATTTATGCCACTTACTATTGTGCCAGTTCTTTCATCAACCACTATCTTTTCATCTGGCTTATACTCCACATCAAGATCAAGCACAGCACTTGCAAGCTCGATAATACTAACATCATCTGGTTTTTTAACGATAACCGTTCTTGGATCGATCGCCTTTGCGGCATCATCAGAGATATTTGCATTTATAGCATTTTGGATATCAAGAGCGGTTTTAAAATTTGTATCTTTTAGGCTTAGTCTTATGCTATCTTGATTGTAAATATCATAAGTCACTTCTCGCTCAACCAAAGCTCCATTTAGAATAGAGCCAACGGTTGGGTGGTTGCCACCTGTTCTACCCATGCTTTTGCCACCGATACTTAAAGCACCCTGAGCCAAAGCGTAAATATCACCATCAACGCCTTTTAGTGGCGTCATGAGAAGCGTACCACCTTGCAAGCTTTTTGCATCGCCGATAGATGAGATCACGACATCAAGCTTATCGCCATGTCTTGCAAATGCAGGAAGCTTAGCTGTTACCATAACAGCAGCTGCGTTTTTTGACTTGATATCATCTGGGTTTATCTTTACGTTTACACCTTGAAGCATGTTTGATAAAGACTGGATCGTAAATTTTGACGTTGAGCCATCACCTGTACCGTTTAATCCGACAACTAGGCCGTAGCCTATTAGCTGATTATCTCTTACGCCAACTATGCTTGCAAGCTCTTTTATCTGCGTAGCAAAGGCTGAAGTAGCTATCACTGAAGCTGCTACAAAAGATAAAAATTTTTTCATATTTTTTCCTAAAATTTAGCTATTTTAGGTTTTTAAAGCAAAAGATGTTCCAAATTTTACTATAAATTTTTATTGAAAATAAGAGAGCGAAGTAGCTCCAAATTTTTTAAATTTTACAAGCTTATATGTAGAAATTTCATCGCTAAATTTAAAATCACTGTTGTGCTCAAAAACTATCATATAAATTTTCTCTTTTTTTAGCTGCAAGATTAAATTTACAAGTTTTTCGTAGATATCATCAAAGCCAGCTCTTATGTCAAATGGCGGATCAAGGTAGAGCAAGACCTTGCCACTTTGAGAATTTATAATATCGGGCAAGACAGAAAAAGTATCGCCATTTATCGCTTTTAAATTTGAGCATTCTAGGCTTGCAAGGTTGCTTTGCGTGATCTTAAAAGCGGCTCTATCTTTTTCGATAGCGATAGCCCCACTTGCTCCGTTACTAACGGCCTCGCTTGCCATCACTCCACTTCCACCAAAGCCCTCTATAAACGTAAGTGAGTAAATTTCATCTCTAATCACGTTAAAAAAAGACTCTTTTACGATGCTTTTTGTACTTCTAGTCGTGCTTAGACTTGGCAATTCAAGCCTTTTACCTTTAAATTTACCACTTGAAATTTTGGTATAGAGTTTCACTGATTTGCCCTTAAAATTTCTAGCAGGTCGGCTTTAAATTTATCTATCAAAAGTGAAATTTTCTCTTCTAAGCCCTTTTCATTTTTAGCTTCATTTAGCTCATTTGCTTTTGAAATTTGCATAGCTGAGTAAAATTCTTCAAGTGTATCAAGAAGTGCCATTTTGGTAAAAGGATGAGAAAGATGAGCATTTTTACCTATTATAAATAGTGGTTTTTTTGTCGCGATCTCGCGGTCGCTCACTACAAAATCACAATCCTTATGATGAGCAGCTAAATTTCCACAAAAAAGCAGTAGTGTCTTTTGAAGTAAAATACACTCGCACTCAAATGAAATTTTCATATCTCTTCCTATAAATTTTTGCTCGATTTTAGCCTAAATAATCAAAAATTTATATAAACACTAAAGGATTTTAAAATTTTACCGATGTAGAAGCTAACGTAAGTTTTAAGGAGTAAAACTATGGAAATCTTTAAGGCAGCAGCAAATCAGGTACTAGATACGAGCATGAGCACATCCGCTCAACGTCAAATAGACAGCAGACCTATCGAGCATTCTGATGTTAAATTAAGTGCTGATAAAAATAACGAAACAAAAGACATTAACGAGCTAGACGGACTTAGCAACGAAGAGCTTGCCAAAAGAACAAGAGAGGTCACTGACAGACTGAACTATCAAATGCAGCAGCTCGATACTAATGTAAGATTTGCTTACAATGAGAAGCTAAATTTAATGGTCGTGCAAGTAAAAGATGCTAAAACTGGCGAAGAGATAACACAACTTCCAAGCAAAGAAGCTATAAGAATAAGCGAGTATTTCAAAGAAAGTATCGGAATACTTTTTGACAAGGAGAGTTAAAAATGGCAGTAGGTAACGTAACAAATTTAGGCATCGGTACAAAAAATAGCGGGCTAAATGATGATCTTATCAAGAAATTAAAAGAAGCAGATGAGGCAGGACAGATCAAGCCTTTAACAAAAAGGCTAGAAAGAAATGACCTAAAGCAAAAAGACCTTGCAGCGCTAAAAACTCTAGTTAGCAACGTAAACGTAAGTGGCAAAACACTTGGCGGAGAGGCACTTTATCTAAAAAGAACTACAAATAATGCTGGCAAAAGTGTAACAGCCTCAGCGGCAAATGGTGTTAGCGTGCAAAATTTTAATATCGATGTGCAAAAACTTGCTCAAAAAGATACATTTCAAAGCTCAAATTTCAAAAACGCTTCAAGCTTAGTAGGTGCGACAAACAACGGCTCTTTTGATGTTGAGATAGATGGACAAAAATTTTCTATTAGCGTAACTAGATCAACCACATATCAAGATATTGTAGACAAGATAAATGATATTAGTCGTGGTAAATTGCAAGCTAGAATTTTAAATGTTGGCGGAGATAAGCCAAATCAAATCATGCTTCAATCAGGTAACACTGGTGCTACGCAGACTATTAAATTTTCAAATGATACGGCTGGTGTTTTAGATAAGCTTGGCTGGGATAGTACGCAGTTTCAAGATAAAGATGCAAATGGCACTCTACTGACAAATCCTGATGGCACACCAAAGATGACATCAAATTTTGAAAAGAATAGAATTTTAAAGGCACAAGATGCGGAATTTACATATAACGGAGTAAATGTAAAAAGAAGCAAAAATACCTTCAACGACTTAAGACCGGGAATTTCTATTACATTAAATGAAACTGGTAAAACAAACGTAAGCGTCTCTCAGGATACAAAAGAGATAATAAAAGCGGTTGAAGAATTTATCAAAGACTACAACCTAATGACCATGAACCTTGGCATAGCTACAAAATATGACGAGGAAAAGGGAGCTGGCACTTTCCAAGGCGTTAGCGAAATTTCAAGCTTAAGATCAAACATTGGTCGTCTTGTAAATGGACAAGATAGCGAAGGCAAAGCATTAAGCAAATATGGCATAGTACCTGATAAAGACGGACAGCTTCAGCTTGATCTAAATAAGCTAAATGCAGCTCTTAGCAAAGATCCAGAAGAGATTCAGAAATTTTTCATGGGATCAAGCAAGATCGAGCCAATAAGCTATATGGGAGCATCGACTGTTAGTGCTGGGGCATTAGACATAAAAGCTGGTGATCTTACGATAAACGGCAAGTCAGTTACATTCTCAACTACTGCCACAGCCACAGCCGAAGAGAACGCACTAAAACTTCAACAAGCTATAAATGACGCTGGTATAACTGGAGTTACAGCTAGTCTTGATAAAAGTGGCAAAAGAATCGTCTTAAAAAGAAGCGATGGTGAAAATATCGAAGTAAAAGGTAAAAATTCAGCCTTAACAGCTCTAGGTATGAATGAAGCTACTATAAATCCAGTAACCAAAAAGACAGATGGGCTATTTACAAAGCTAGCTAAAATGCTTGATGGTGTCGTTGGCAAAAGTGGTACGATGGTTGCTATGCAAAATCAATTAAAAGATGAAAATGAGTCGATCACAAAAAACAAAGAGAGCACACAAAAGCTTTTAGATGAGAAATACACAACAATGCAAGAGCGTTTTATCAAGTATAACGCTATCATAGCAAGTTTAGAAAATCAGTTCTCAACACTAAAATCAATGATCGATGCAGAGATAAATAGCAGAAAATAAGAGAAAAAGATGAATCAAAGTGCATATAGTGCATACGCACAGTCTAGTTTTGGGGGCATTGAGTCCCCAACTAAATTAATAGAAATGCTTTATGACGGAATTTTAAAATTTATATTTCGTACAAAAAAGGCGATAGAAGCTGGAGATATAGAGAAAAAAGTTTATTATATTAATAGGACAAACGCTATTTTTGTTGAGCTTTTAAATTCGCTTGATTATTCTCAAGGCGATGTAGCTCACTATCTTAGCGGCCTTTATACAAGACAGATGCAACTTCTTGCTATGGCAAATATACAAAACGATGTCGCGGCTTTAAACGAAGTAACCAATGTCGTAAAGCAACTATCTGAAGCATGGAGAGAGGTAACTTCAGGTGAATAGTTGGATCAATGAATTTAAATTAGCATTGATAAACGAAGACACGAGCAAGATAGCTGCTTTATCACAAAATTTTAGTGAGGATATGTTTACGAACCTAGCTCTAGCACAAGAAGCACAAGCACTAATTGGCGGCGCAATAGAGCTTTTAAAAAGCAAGTCTTCGCACATCCAAAATGAGCTTATAAAACTACAAAAAGCTCAAAAATACGTAACAAACTAATCAATTTTTATAAATTTAAAGGCACGGCGTTAAGCCGAGTTCTGTCTTGAGCGATCATTTATCTACGCTTGCTTTTACAAACAAGCTCTAGCGAAGGGTTTTAATATAAGACCAAAACCATCCCTTCTTGCTGCAGGTTGGGTTTATATGGCCACGCAAGTTACCAAGCGTGCCGGTGGGCTCTTACTCCGCCGTTTCACCTTTACCGCCGAAGCGGAAGTCTACTTTCTGTTACACTATCCCTTAGGTTTCCCTAGCCATCCGTTAGATGGAACCTTGTCTTATCGCAGCTCGGACTTTCCTCTTTTGCAAAAATCAAAAGCGATCGCTTACCGTGCCAGAGCGAAATTATAGCGGCTTTGGCTTAAATTTCTAGCTTTAGTTTTTATTGCAACTACACTTACTTCTTCTAAACCATATGATTTTACATACAAAAAGCGACTTTATAGACAACCCTTTGAGCAAAAGTCTAGCTTACGTTTTATATAAATTTTTACTCGTCAAATAGCTGTATTTTTATATTAAAGTGCGATAAATTCTGCATTATTTATAGGACGCAAATCACAAGAATTGCCAAATTTTTTCATTGTCTCGCGTGTAGCTTCTATAAAAGGTTCGCAACCAAAGTGTGGCACTATGAAAAAATCCACCAAATTTAAGCCTGTAAAATCACTCACGTTTACGCTATTTTCATCCATAAGCGTAGCATATCTCGTATCTGGTGCCGCTACGACCGCACCTGCTGACTCGCCAATATAAATTTTCCCTGCTTGAACTGCATCTTTGATGGCTTGTGCAGCATGCGACTTTCGTAACTCACTAAGAAGATAAAATGTATTTCCACCGCTAACGTAAATGATATCACACTGACTAATGGCAGATAAAATTTCATCTTCACAAGATGGCTCATCTTGGCTAGATACTAGCGCTACCGAATCCTTGGCGCAAGAGACGTCAAGGCGTCTTAGCTTCGCACCAAAATTTTCTAAAATTTCCACCGCTTCGCCGACGTAGAAATTTACCTCTTCAAATTTGGCCGCAGTATCTATAAAAACAATATCTTTGCCTTGAAAATTTACCACTTCATTAATCTTGCTCGCAACCTCCGCGAAATAAGAGCAAAGAAAAATATTTGCCATTTTTAATCCTTTTAAAATATAAATTTGCAAACCCATTATATCCAAACGAGCTTAGAAACACTTGTGTTTCGCGTCGCCAGCGTATCTTGCTTTACGGGTAAAATTTAGCGATTTTAGGATAAGGATCTTGGTGCAAAAATTTGATAAATTTAGCCACAAATTTAAATTTAAAACAATAAAGTAAAGTATTTTTGTACCGCTTGGCTCACAGCTTTTAAAGAGCATTAGGCGAGGCAGATTTTGATTTACAAAAATTTAAACTTGAAAGTTAAGGCAAAGTCTTGCGAGATGGTTTTAAATGTTTTCCACATCGCTATGCTCGTAGCTAAATAGAAGAAGTAATTTTATCTCAAGATAAGGCATACAGCCTATCGCAGAGCGAAATTTATGCTTTGCTTGCAGTTACAAGTGCAGCAAAGCAAAAATCATTTAAAAATGTTCGTAAAACGAGCCACCACCCTACTCAAAGATATTTTTGTGCAAGATTTCTTCTAACACCACCGTCGCGTAGCTTCCTTTTTGCAGCGTGAAATTTATCGTAAAATGCGCTTTTTCCTCGTTGTATTTGTAGCTCGTATCCTCCAAGTAGCACCACGCAAAGCGCCTAGACCCCGTCATTTTAGCTTTATATTCATTTGCCTGCGCAAAAATTTGATCCTCGGCTGCCCTAGCCGCGCCCTGCGACTCATACGCCTTTGCGCCCGCGATCAGCCCACAGCTAGTGATATCTCTAGCGTCAAAGCGCGCACCCTCCGCGTCCAAATCCTCACACAAAAAGCACTTGCCGTGCGGATAGTGACCCAAAACTTCGCCCTCTATCAGCTTAAAAAATCTCTTTTGCGATTTTAAATTTTTCAAAATCGCGCCGTCAAGATAAGGGTAAATTTGAGCTAGCTCAGCAAGGCTAAAGTCCTGCGCGAATCTCGAAATCTCCACGCGCTTGCTAAGCCAGCGGTTAAAAAGATCGCTTTGATATGCCGAGATCAAAAAGTCGTTTAGCTTTGGATTTTTGCTCTTTTTGCCGTTTATCGTCCCATTTTTAAGTATCTCCAGTCCAGTTTCAGCGTTGTCGCCAAATTTACCAAAACGCTGATAGCCAAAGTAGTTTGCATAGCCCATTTTATCAATACTAACAAATGCTTGCTCTAGCTTTTTGGCATTACTTGGTAGTACTTTTTTTAAGCGAATGAAAAAGCTATTTCCCTTTAGATGTCCGATACGAAGCTTATTTTTATGCGCATTTAGGCTTAAAATTTTCATCTTTTCGTGGCTAAAGTTTGCAAGCGTGCTCTCAAATTTACGAGGCATCGAGATAAACTGTGTCGTCATACCCTGTTTGTCTTTTAGCCCAGCATAGCCAAAGTCGCGCATCTTAGCTCCTGTAACCTCGCTTAAGACATGCAAGGCCTCTTGTGTCGTCATATCTTTTTTAGAAATTTCAACGATCAAGTGCTCGCCATCCCCACTAAATTCGTAAAGTGGTATCTCGCGCACGACAAAATCATCTGAATTTTTAGAAAAGTAAGCCTCTATAGGCGCATGAGTGAGTGCATAAAGTGGCTTAAAAGTGGTGGTTTCTTGCATTTTGTTTTAACCTTTTATTTGAAATTTTTGCAAAGACGCTAATCTTTGTCCGTGTTTTTGCGGCGATCCTTTTGATAGCGTTTAAATTTTTAGGACCAAAAGTAAATAAAATTTCATACTCTTCGCCGCTACTAAGCTCAAATTTACTTAGTTTTTTTGTAAATTTAGCACCCTTTTTGCTAGCCTTTAAAAGCTTAGCAAGATCGGCATTTAGCCCATCTGAGATGTCCATGGCAGAGTTTATAAAATGAGCTGCTTTGTAAAAAAATTTATCTCTTAAAATAGGCTTTTTAAATCGTGAGTTTTTTGAAATTTTAGCTAGTCTCAGAAGCGAATTTAGCCCCTTTTTACTACCTCCAAGCTCGCCAGTAAAAGCTACCAGATCGCCGTATCTTGCATTTTTTCTAAGCACAGCTTTACCATTTAGCTCACCAATTACACTAACGCTTATATTTAAAATTTTGCTACTTATCGTATCGCCACCGATTATCTTTACGCCAAACTCCTCGCAAGCTCTGTTTATGCCTACGCTTAGCTCTTTGATTTGCTGCGGCAAAAAATTCTTTGGCAAGCTAAGTCCAAGAAGCGCAAATTTTGGCCTAGCATTCATCACGATCGTATCTGAAAAATTTACGATCATCGCCTTATAGCCGATCTCTTCAAGGCTTAGCCAGCCATGCTTAAAGTGCGAATTTTCAGCAAAAATATCCTTGCTAAAGACCTGCTTGCCAAGCACAGCCGCATCATCGCCAATATAAGCGTTACCAAAGCATTCAATCGTAAAATTTTCTTTATCCATCGGGCCATTATAATGAAACTCCTTTTAATTTTAGGATAAAATAAGCCAAAAAAGGAGCCAAATGCAAAAAATAGAAATTTTTAGATTTAATGCAAAAAAGGATATTTTGTCGTATTTTAAACCATATTTTTTAGAAATTTTAGATTACGCAAACCTTGACGAGCTATTTTTGCATGTTAAAAAAATTGATCCGTATTTTCAGCCAACAACTGGCTTTGTGAAAGTAAATGACGTCGTAGTGAGCACTGCTGAACCATTAGAGAATTTATATGAGAAATTTGCAGACGAGCTTGTGATTTCGCCACTTGATGAAAAACGAGCGGTTTTAGATCTTGAGATAAATGATGATGACTTTTGGGAGAAATTTAAGCCATTTGAGAAATTTTGCGATCAAGCAGACAAAGAATTTTATGCAAACTTAAAGTTATATTTTTATGCTGATTTTGTGAGAGAATATGAGCCAAATTTTATAGGTGCAGCTGCTATCATACTGGCTCACCATCTTTATAAAAAAGAAAAAAATGATGAGATTATGAGGCTTATCAACAATGAAAATGGTATTTTAATAGCTTGCAAGATTGATGATTTTATCTTTAGCGGAAGCGAAATTTATAACGAAGCGATTAGGTTTTTTAAAGAAATTTTAGGAATAAAAGAGAATGAAACCCAAAAAAATGAGCTTGAAAAGATAAAGAGCTTGGATAAATTTAAAGAGTTTAAAATAGCCATAAGCGATAAAATCCCTGAAAATTTAGATAAATTTAGGGCAAATTTTATAAATCTAAATATCAAATTTCCTTGTGGATTTGAACTTTTAAAAGTAAACGAAAAGCTTGCATTTGCACTTGCAAGCAAGACTATCTTTAATGCGTTTGATAGCGGGGCTGATTTTTTACTAGCTAGCAATGAGGCTGAGTTTTATATGTTTGACACGCTTTCAAAAAAGCTTGAAAAATTTGTAAACAGAAGTTTGCAGGATTTTTATATTTTAAGAGTTAGCGAACTGATCGAGCTTGAAAATGGCAAAATTCCAGCAAGCCTAAAAGAGCATACGCTAAAAGTAAATCTAGTCTAAAACTAGAGAATTTATTTTTGCAAAGTCGCATTTTGCTCGCTTAAGGCTTCTTCTTTTTCGTCTTCTTGTCTTATCTCATCGTACCTTGCTTTGGCGTTTTCATAAACACCAACTGGTAGGCTTATGTTTAAATCATCCCTTAAGCTCATCACATCATCACAAGCATTTTGGTAGCCAAGGTCGCAGCTTTTCATATAATAACTCACGCCAAGCTCGATATTTGAGTGCTTTTTTAGATCTCCATCCATTTGCTCATTTATCTCTTCATTTACAAACATATCGCCCAAAGCTTCGCACGAAAGCACATCTTTTTGCTCACAGCCATCATAGAAAATTTCATACGCAGTTGCGTAATCTCCGGCATTTAGCGTCTCAATACCTCTGTCATAATCATCAATATCAAAGCTAAATGCTAAATTTAAAGCCAGGATTAAAAAAACTATCTTTTTCATATAAAGCTCGGTGCGTCGTTTGAAAATAGTATGAGATCGCCAGCACGCGTATTTTGAGCTAGAATTTCTTGCATTTTATTTTTATCCTTTAAGATGATGATCTTTGGCTTTATGATGTACTTTAGTAAAACTTCGGCGTTTAGCGAGCTTGTGATAATGACAAGATCAAAAATTTCGTTGATGATCTTAGCTAAATTTGCATTTTGCTCCACATCGCTCTCGACGATACCAGGCGTTAGCAGCACTTTTCTGCCAGCGTAGGTGCTTACAAGCTCGTAGCTTGCACTCATACCTGAAAAATTTCCATTAAAGCTATCATCAATTATCAGCTTGCCACCAGCCTCGATCTTGCTTAAGCGGTGCTCGACGCTTTTCATCTTAGATAGCGCTCTATCTACCGCCTCATCGCTCATTTTTAGGTATTTTGCCACCTTGATGCAAACGGCTAAATTTGTAGCATTAAATTTTCCAAGTAGCGGTGAAGCGTAGCTCTTGTCACCAAGCGTGAACGAAATTCCATCTAAATTTGCGTTTATATCTTTTAGGCTCTCATCGTAAATTTCTAAATTTTGGCTTGGTTCTTTCTTTGTCGAACTATGTAAAAATGCCATTTGCAAACGCTCACTTTGAAGTGCTTCTAGCTTGGTGGCTCGGATATTATCAAGCGTTTTAAAATACTCAATGTGTTGCGCGCCGGTCTCGCCAACGATGACGATTTGTGGGTTTAGAAATTTTGTGATCTCTAAAATGTCACCCCTTAGCCTAGCGCCTGCTTCTGCGATGTAAATTTGCGTTTGCTCGCTTAAATTTTCATTGATATCTTTAATTATGCCAGCCATTGTATTTACACTGCGAGGCGTTTTGTAGCAGACAAAGCTATCTTTTAAAATTTCAAATAAGAAATTTTTGATACTAGTTTTGCCGTAGCTTGCGGTGATCAAGATGATTTTTAGATCTTTATTTGCGCCAAGTTTTTTAAGTGCCTTGTTTTTAAATCCTTGAAATTTTATCTTTTCTAAAATTTCACTAAAAAATAGGCTCACAACCAAGACAAAAAGTGGCATAGGAGCCAAAAACACCTTGTGGATGATGAAATTTAAAGCATAGTTTAAGATAATAGCACAAGCAAGGATCACAAAAAAGTGCTTGATCCTGCCAGTAATTACTAACTTTTTATCAAGTTTTTTGTGCCAAAGATAAAGAGCTGGCAAAAGCGCAAAGTAAAAATAGATAAAAAACCACTTGCCAGTCGTATAAAATAGCACCAACGGCACGATAAAGAAAAAGACGTGCCAAGCGGGCTTCGTGAAGTGAAAGAGCACACGCTCAGGCCTATATGAAAACCACTGAAAGCAAGTAATCACATAAAAAGCGAGCGCAAAGATAAATAAAACTGTGCTTATATTTAAAAATATACTCATCTTATCTCCTCGATCCCACTCTCATCGTCAAGCACAACATTTTTTGCTTCATTTGGCTCAAAATTTATCCCTTTTTCTATCTCGTCACTTATAAATTTAGCGTGAAGTAAAAAGAAGAAGTGATCGCCACTAAGCGGGAAAAATGAGCTATTTTTTATGAGCTTATGTATGCTCTCTCCGCTTGTTATAGGCGTTGCTTTGTCATTTTCGCCCCAAAATATTAAAGCCTTACCACTAAAGCTGGCAAAATGCTTCGTAAAATCCTCATCAACGACGTTTTTTAGGGTCTCATACATCACTCTACTCATACCGCTTACATCTTTTGTAGCAAAGAATTTATAAAATTTTCCAAATCCAAAAAGCTTAAAAATTTTAAAAATAGCGATCTTTGTGCGCACGATAAATGGTTTTTTGACAATTATGCCAGCTGAGCTCAAAAGCACAAGATATGGTGGTTTTAGAAGCGTTGTAACCTTGCCACCAAAGCTATGTCCTACGATGATATCTGGCTTTATGCCAAGCTCATCACAGAAAATTTCAACGATTTTTGCGTAATCACTTGTTTTTAACGGATCAATAATGGAGCTTTTACCAAAGCCTGGCATGTCGATATAGACATGGCAAAGCTCGTTTAGATAGTGCCCAAAAGCCTTTTTCATTATCTCTTTATTAGCACCCCAGCCGTGCAAGAAAAGCACTATTTTTTTGCATTTTGGATTTACTACTTCGTAGCTGATATCATACTCATTTGAGCCGTATTTTACCGCCCTACTCGCCATCGTTCTCTCTTTTTTTTGCAGTATAAATGCTCTCAAGCACGCTCACTGCTTCGCAAAGGCGCTCATACTCTTCCATATTCAAAAGCACTGCTTCAAATTTATTATTTTTAACAATGACCGCTCTTTTTAACTCATTAGCTCCCACACGAGAGAGCACTGAACTAAAATTTCTAACCACTTCAGTTGCTGTATAAATTTCATCTTTTGTAAAAGTTACCATTGTCGCTCTTTGTGTAAAATTTTACGTAAAATATCACAAACTACTTTATAATCTACTAAATGGTCTAAATTTTCCCGCGACCTTTTACTGAAGTGATCGAGTTTATAAAGCTATAATCGATCTTTATATTACGCTCTCTTGGAAGTGAGTTTGCAAGAGCGTTTAAAGTGCTCTCAAAATCCTCAAATAGATAGTTTGCAAGGCTTCCTGGATTTGGATTTATCTCATTTAGATAGACCTCATCATCTATCACAAAAAAGTCGCATCTAATGATCGCTCCGTCAAATCCACAATCATAAATTTTTGAAAAGTTAAATTTAAGCTTTTGTTTTAGCTCCTCAGAAATTTCAGCCTCTTTTACCTTGTTTTCATTTGAAAAGCTAAGATATTTTTGCTCGTAGTCAAGAAATTCTTTCTTTTTTGGCTCTTCGATGATAGAAAATTTTATCTTCCCATCTATCTTACAGCCTGCAAGGTTGTACTCTTTTACTCCCTTTATAAAAGGCTCGACAAGCACATCCTTATCAAACTCAAATGCTACGTCTTTTGCATAAGCTAGCTCGCTGGCGTCATGCACTATATTTACGCCGATGCTACTTCCAAGTCTTGCTGGCTTTAAGATAATAGGATAGTGAAATTTTGGCTCACTTTGACGAGTTAGCATCTCATAGTCAAGCGCCTTTACACCAGCCTTTTGCGCTAGAAATTTAGTAAGCTCTTTATTGTAGCTAAGCGCACTTACTTCAAGCCTTGGACCTATATATTTTATGCCGTAAAAGTCAAAAAGTGCTGCTATCTTGCCATCTTCGCCGTCCATGCCGTGAATCAAATTTATAATGACATCGCACTCTACTTTTTTATTGCCAAAAAGAGAGTGTATGAAAAATCCACCTTTAGACAAAATGAGCTTTTTTGAATTTTTGTACTTGCCAGAGCTAAAGAAATTTGCTCTCATATCTTTCTCTTCGATAAGATAAAAATCTCTATTTGCGTCGCAAAATATAAATTTTAGCTCTTGTTTTAGGACATTTTTTAAAACTATTGCACTAACTATGCTTATCTCATGTTCATAGCTCTTTGCTCCAAATATCACACCTAAATTCATCTTTTTAATCCTTATCCTAATTTCTTTAATGCTTCTTTTATAAGATCACTCGTATTTTCACTCTTGCACTCAGGCAAAATTTTTACTATCTTCTCACGCTTAAAGCCAAGCGCTTCAAGTGCCAAAAGTGCCTCATTTTGATAGCTTGGCACGCTCTCATCACTTATTAGTTTTGCGTCGCTTAGCTCAGCTATGATGCGTCTAGCGGTCTTTGGTCCGATACCTGGCACGCTTTTAAAAGTATCCGCATCGCCGCTTATTATGGCATTTGTAAATGCTTGCGAGCTAAGACTTGAGCAAACTGCCATAGCCGTGCTAGCTCCGATGCCATTTAGCTTTATAAGCATCTCAAACATCTTTTGCTCATTTGCATCCAAAAAGCCGTAAAGTAAATTTGCGTCCTCTCTTATGATCTGCGTTATGGTAAGCTCGACTTTTTCGCCCTTGCTAAGCTTGGCTGAGCAAAAAAGTGAGATAAAAATTCCATAGCTTACGCCGCTGTTTGTCTTAAGTATCACAAATGCTGGATCTTTTCTGCTGACGACACCTTCGATCGCTTTTATCATCATTTAACCTTTTATTCTTAAAAATTTGTATCTGTGTAGTCTTCTAATTTATTTGATTTTTTGATCTTATACTCAGCCTCATCGCCATCGCCAATCTTCTCTAAAGTAATGGCATGAGCGGTTTCATTTTGCTTTGAGATATAAGTGACATTTTGTGGAGGATCAACGATAACAAATCTAATCTCATTTAGTTCAACCCAGTTGCCTCTATTTATCACTTTTGCAGAAAATATTCCATTTTGCATGATCTCAAGCTCATCTTTTAGAGTAGCTAGCAACTCTTTTTTATCTTTAAAAATTTTTAGCAAAGTGTTGTATTCATTGACTAGACCTTGATACTCTTTTAGCTTTTTCATAAAGGTAACTGGCGGTATAACTTTAGCCTTTGAGAGCTCTTCTACCTTTGCTTTTATGGTATAAATCGAGTCTTTATTTTCATTTATGACATTTTTCTTTGTTTCAATATTTTTTAGAAGCGAAGCAAGCTCTGCTTTTGTATTTTCGATCTTATTTAATTGCTCTTGCGTAGCCTCAGCACTTTCAGGCATTTTGCTAGTATCGATTATAAATTTATTGTCAGTGCCTCTTAGATATCTTACGTCTATTAAGTGTGAAGCTGTGATAGTGCAGTTTGAGCCAAGCGTATTTATTTGGATATTTTGAGCGGTTATAGAGCCACCAACGACGCTATTTATCTTAACTCTTTTTGCTACGACGTTTCCGCCTTCTAGCCTATCTATCTCGACATTTTCAGCTTCAACCTTACCGATATGGATAGAAATTTTTGCATTCTTTGCATAAATTTTAGCCTTTTGGTGTGTTTGACCGCCGATTATTACTTCATTTGCTTTAACCATCGCATTTGCACCGACGTTTCCTTTTACCTCGATCTCGTCAGCCTCCACGATGATGCCAGTGCCGATGGCATCTTTTATAGTATCAGTTTCCCTAACCACCAAAGTCACATTTGTATCAGTACCTGCTTGAATAGAGCCAGTTGTTTTAAAATTTGCTTCATTTATCTCTATACGCTCTTCGATGTCAAATGAGCCATTTTTCTCAACTACATATCCTGATTTTTTAGCGATATATATTATGCTATCGTCATTTTCTACTCTCTCTATATTTTCGCTTATACTTATCTCTTTGCCAGTATCTTCTTTTGGCTTTTCTACTGCTAATAATTTACCTCTCGCATCACGGCCATTTTGCCCTTCGTGAGACTTTTTCTCTTCCATTATCACTTCATCTTGTGCCACGCCAAAAACAAAACCTCTATCAGCGTAATCAACCTTATCTTCTTCTTTTATCGCATCAAGTTTATCTTTGTAGTAGTAAAGTATCTTTGCATCGGTAGATTTTTTTGGATTTATACCTTGTGTTATATTTATCATGTAATCTTTATCAAGTTCGCCCTTTACATGCACAACCGAGGCGATTTGTTTTAGCTCATCTTTTAGTTTGCCGATCCTTATACCTATTAAAATTTGAGCTTTCATAAGCTGTTTGGCAATATATTCAAAAAGTTTATCTTCGTAATGCTGTTCGTATTCACAATCTTTTGTGGCTTTTACCTTTGCGACTACTTTTGTAACTGTTGAATTTACACCGATTTCTATCTTTGGAAGCTTTGGCACAGCATTTAGCCTAACATCAAAAAATTCCACGTCATAGACCTGCTCGATCTCTAGTGTCTCTTCAAGATAAAATGCATTATCATCAAAAAAGTCTAAATTTTCTTCAGGGACAAAAACTGGCTCTTCATTATCTTTATTTTTATAATAAGTCAAAATATCTAAAATTTTAAAATCTATAAATTCTACCGGTACGCTGTGTTGCTTGCTTAGCTCTTTAAGCGATATATAAGGCGTTGAAGTTTGAATTTGCGTTGGCGGTAAAAATCTCTCGTTTTCTTGCACGTTCTCGCTCAAAATTGATCCATTTCACATAAAATTTGGCTCTTATTATCGCCAAAATTTTATTAAATTTGGGTTATGTAAGCTTTAAAGCATCTTTTGTTACTATTGCGTTTTCAAATTTAATTTAGGTGAGCGATGTTTATAAAAGGCTTTTTTTCAAACTCAGTTGGCATTATGGTTTCAAGAATTCTTGGACTTATAAGAGACCTTTTAACAGCTTCTATCCTTGGAGCTGGCATATTTAGCGATCTTTTTTTTATCGCTTTTAAAATACCAAATTTATTTCGGCGCATCTTTGGTGAGGGCGCCTTTACTCAAGCCTTTTTACCAAATTTTACAAATAGCAAGAAAAAAGCGATCTTTCAGGCTGAAATTTTTATCAAATTTCTACTTTTCATAGGCGTTTTGACGCTTTTTGTAAATTTATTTACGCCCTACTTTATAAAGATCATCGCAAGCGGCTTAAGCGAGCAAAATATCACCGATGCAGTGCCGCTTGTGCGTATAAATTTCTACTATCTAGCCCTTGTTTATATCGTTACTTTCATTGGTGCGCTGCTTCAGTATAAAGGGCACTTTGCCACGACTGCGTTTTCTACTGCACTGCTAAATTTAGCCATGATCGCATCGCTACTTTTGGCTCGTGGCAAGAGTGAAAGCGTGGTCGCATTTTATCTTAGTTTTGGCGTCGTTGCAGGCGGCATTTTGCAAGTTTTGGTGCATCTAATTACTATGAAATTTAACGCCTTAAATAAAATTTTCTGGGGCGGTTTAAGAGGATATTTTAAGGGCAAAAGAGCGCAGAGCAAAGGCTTTTTTATAAATTTTTATCACGGCCTACTTGGCTCAAGTGCGATGCAAATAAGCGCATTTATGGACACTTGGCTAGCTAGCTTTTTGGTAAGTGGCTCGATAAGCTACCTTTTTTATGCAAATAGAATTTTTCAGCTTCCACTTGCTATCTTTGCGATCGCACTCTCTCAAGCACTCTTTCCGAAGATCACTAGGCTTTTAAAGCAAAAAGATGAGGCAAATGCTCTAGTTTGGACAAAAAAGAGCTTTTATCTGCTCCTTTGCGCTCTGCTAGCAGCCACGATCATAGGCGTAGTGATGAGTGAGTTTATCATCTGGCTCTTGTTTGAGAGAGGAAATTTCGTAAGGGCCAACACAATTGAGTGCGCCAAGGTGCTAAGCGCCTATTTGGTGGGGCTTACACCATTTGGTCTAGCTAAAATTTTCTCACTTTGGCTCTATGCAAATTTGAAGCAAAAAGTGGCAGCCAAAATCTCTATCATCTGCCTTGTGATAAATTTGATCCTAGCTGTCATTTTAATGCAGAAATTTGGAGCAGCTGGTCTTGCATTTGCAAGCTCGCTTGGGGGATTTTTACAGCTTATTTTATACATAAGAGCCTTTGGAGCTAAGCGATTTTTAGCTATAATCGAGCCTAAATTTATAGCCGCCATCGCTATTTTGGCGGTTTTGCTCTATTTTGGTTTAACATTTTTAAAGGATATATTTAATGCGAATTTTTGATACTTCTAAAAGAGAAAAGGTTGAGTTTAGTCCGATAAGAGAAGGTGAAGTTAGCATCTATCTGTGCGGTCCAACGGTCTATGACGACGCGCATTTGGGACACGCAAAGTCAGCCGTTAGCTTTGATCTTTTAAGAAGGGTTTTAAAAGCGCTTGGCTACAAGGTCAAATTTGCAAGAAACTACACCGACATCGACGATAAAATTTTAAATAAAATGGCGCAAACTGGTCAAAGATTAGAGGAGATCACGAACAAATATATAGCGCACTATGAGAGCGATATGTGTGCTTTAAACGTGCTTGATCCAGACTTTAAACCAAAGGCTACGCAGTGCTTGGAGGCGATCATTAGCTACATCAAGGTGCTTATGGATAGGGGCGTGGCGTATAAGACGAGCGATGGAATTTACTTTGATACGAGCAAAGATAGCGGATATTTTAGCATTAGCGGTAAGGACAATAACACCGATCTCATCGCCAGAGTGGCAAGTTTTGGCGAGAAAAGAGATGAAAAAGACTTTGTGCTTTGGAAATTTGATGAGAAATGGTACGAGAGCCCATTTGGCAAGGGTCGCCCTGGCTGGCACACCGAATGTGTGGCTATGATAAGAGAATTTCTAAGTGACAAAGAAAATGATAAATTTGAGATCGATATCCATGCTGGTGGCATCGACCTGCTCTTTCCGCACCACGAAAACGAAGCAAGCCAGTGCAGATGCGCCTATCATAAAAATTTGAGCAAATACTGGATGCATAACGGCTTCATAAAAGTAAATAACGAAAAGATGAGCAAGAGTCTAAATAACAGCTTTTTCGTAAAGGACGCCCTAAAAAATGTTCATGGCGAAGTACTTAGATTTTATCTGCTTACAAGCCATTACAGGGCTCATTTTAATTATTCAGATGAAGACTTGGTAGCTTCAAAAAAGAGACTTGATAAAATTTACCGCCTTAAAAAAAGAGTTGATGGCGTGCAAGCAGGTGCAATAAATGAGAGCTTTAAAAATGAACTTCTTGAGGCACTAAGTGATGACCTGAACGCTTCAAAGGCGCTTGCAAGTGTTGATGAGTTTGTAAAAACAGCAAACGAAAGGCTTGATAATAGCCCAAAAGATAAAGTCTATAAGGCCGAAGTAGTGGCAAATTTGGAGCTTATAAGTGAAATTTTGGGCATTGCTAGCACAAATTATGTTGAGTATTTTCAGTTTGGCGTAAGTGACGAGCAAAAAGAGCATATCCAAAAACTTCTTGATGAGCGCGCGGTAGCTAAAAAAGAGAGAAATTTTGCAAGGGCTGATGAGATAAGAGATGAGCTAGCAAAGATAAACATCTCTATCATGGATACGTCAAATGGCGCAGTTTGGGAGAGAAATAATGAATAACTTTGGCTTAAAAGATGTGCTAAAGCGCTTTGGACCATATTTTAAAGACTACATCCCACACTTCATTCTAGCCTTCATCGGCATGGCTCTAGCAAGTGGCGGAACAGCAGTCAGTGCATATCTAGTAGAGCCAGTACTTAATAAAATTTTTGTTGAAAAAAATGAAACATTGCTTTATATGCTGCCATGTGCGATTATTGCCATTTATGTGTTAAAAAATATAGGTACATTTATGCAGGCTTATTTTACGGCATATATTGGGCAAGATACAATTAGAAGATTTCGTGAAAAGCTAGTCGGACACCTCATAAATTTAGATATGGACTTTTTCAACACCTTTAGAACAGGCGAGCTAATAAGCAGAACCACGAACGACATAGAGCGCATAAGATCTATTGTTTCAAGTTTCATACCTGAGCTTATTAGAGAGCTTGTAACTATCATAGGCCTGCTTTGTGTAGTCATATATCAAAGCCCTAAATTGGCGTTTTTTGCACTTGTGGTCATGCCAGTAGCCATTTATCCGATCTCGCGCCTTGCAAAGAAGATGAAAAAAATTTCAAAGCAGTCGCAAGAAAAGACATCCGATATCACTTCAGCCTTGAGTGAAATTTTTACAAATATCGAGATAATTAAAGCAAATAACGCTCAAAAATACGAGCACTCACGTTTTATTGATGAAAATAATAAATTTTTTAAACTAAATCTTAAAACTGTAAAAATTGAGCAATTAGTAAGTCCACTTATGGAGACGATAGGCTCTATTGGTGTTGCAGCCGTTATTATCGTAGGAGGCAAGGACGTTATCGACGGAAATATAAATATGGGTGCTTTCTTTTCATTTTTAACTGCACTTTTTATGCTCTACACTCCACTAAAACGCATCGTAAATATATACAACAAAATGCAAGACGCGATCGCTGCGAGCGAGAGAACATTTTTCTTGATGGATAAAGTAAGCGATATAAAAGATGGTGAGAAAGAACTAAACGAAGAGATAAGACTTATCAAATTTAACAATGTCTGCCTAAACTACGGTGACAAAGAGGTCTTAAAAGGTATAAATTTGGAGGCTCGTGAGTCAGAATTTATAGCTCTTGTTGGCTCAAGTGGTGGCGGAAAAACCTCGCTCATGAATCTGCTTATGAGATTTTACGACGTAAATAGCGGAGAAATTTTAATAAATGAGACAAATTTAAAAGATATCAAAATCCACTCACTTCGCCAAAATATCGGCCTTGTAACGCAGCGTGTCTATATCTTTAACGATACAATCGCTAAAAATGTGGCTTACGGCAGAGAATTTAACGAAGATGCCGTGATAAATGCACTAAAAATGGCAAATGCTTATGAGTTTGTAAGCAAACTAGATGATGGTATCCACTCTATCTTAAATGAATTTGGCACAAACCTTTCAGGCGGTCAAAGACAACGCATCGCTATCGCTAGAGCACTTTATCAAAACCCACAAATCCTCATCTTCGACGAGGCTACCTCAGCACTTGATAATGAGAGTGAAAAAGAGATCACAAAGGCTATAAACAACCTCAGAACTAAAAAGATCATCTTTGTCATAGCTCACCGTCTAAGTACGGTTGAAAGTGCTGACAAGATCGCAGTTTTAAGCAACGGAAGGATAGTTGATACCGGAAGTGATGAAGAACTTAGCAAGAGAAATGAAATTTATGCAAAACTTAAAGGCAAAGCCTTAGTTTAAGGCGATTTTTGCTAAGATTTGCACAAATTTTTAGGCATTTTAAAGAGGTTAAAATGAGCTTAAACTACGAAACTTTAAAATCTATATTTTTTAAATTCGATCCTGAAACTGCCCATAAAATCGCAGAACTTGCAATGATCGGAGCAAATAAAATTTTTCCAGGATCATTAAGCTTTGTAGCAAATAAGTGCGTGGTCAATGACAATGCGCTAAAACAAAATTTATTCTCAAGCACCTACCACAACCCAGTTGGTATAGCTGGAGGCTTTGATAAAAACGCCACGATGTTTGAGGCACTAACAGCTCTTGGCTTTGGGTATTTAGAATTTGGCACATTTACTCCAAAACCTCAACCTGGAAACGACAAGCCAAGACTTTTTAGGCTCATAGACGAAGAGAGTATCCAAAACGCGATGGGCTTTAACAACGAAGGCTGTGAGGCTATTAAAAATAGAGTCAAAAAACTTTATCCTTATACTTTACCTATCTGGGCAAATATCGGCAAAAACAAGGTCATACCAAATGAAGATGCGATAAAAGACTATGAAATTTTAGTAAGAGAATTTAGTGAAATTTGCGACGCTTTTGTCATAAATGTCTCATCACCAAATACACCAAATTTAAGAGCACTTCAAGATGAGAGCTTCATAAAAGAGCTTTTTAACGTTATTTTGCCGCTTACTAAAAGGCCGATCATCTTTAAAATTGCTCCAGATATGAGCCACGAAGATGCGATCAAGCTTTGTAGCTGCGCGGTAGAAAACGGCGCTAGCGGCGTGCTTATCTCAAATACAAGTGTTGATTACTCGCTCTCTCACTCATCAAATTTAAAAGATTTTGGCGGACTAAGCGGCAAGGTTATCGCTCAAAAGTCAAAAGATATCTTTAAAGCCGTGGCAGACGAGCTTTATGGTAAGACGACACTTATCGCATGCGGCGGCATAGATAGCGGTGCAGAGGCGTATGAACGCATAAAAATGGGAGCAAATTTAGTGCAAATTTTTACAAGCTTTATCTTTAAAGGGCCAATGATCGCAAGAGATATAAATTTAGAAATTTTAGAGCTTTTAAAAAGGGATGGCTTTGCCTCTATTAGCGAAGCGGTCGGCATAGATGTTAAAAAATAAAAGGCAAAAGATTGATAAAATTTAATAAAGCAAAACTAGAAAACGGACTAGAAATTTATCACGTACCAGTAAATCCAGGCTCAAAAGTGATAAGCGTCGATGTCTTTTATAAAGTTGGATCAAGAAACGAAGTGATGGGCAAAAGCGGCATCGCTCACATGTTAGAGCATCTAAATTTCAAATCAACCAAAAATTTACGAGCCGGGGAGTTTGATGAGATCGTAAAAGGCTTTGGCGGCGTAAATAACGCAAGTACAGGCTTTGACTATACCCACTACTTTATAAAAGCGTCAAATGAAAATTTAGACAAAACGCTTGGGCTTTTTGCTGAGCTTATGAAAAATTTAAGCCTAAAAGATAAAGAATTTCAGCCAGAGCGAGACGTGGTGCATGAAGAGCGCAGGTGGCGAACAGACAACAACCCTATGGGTTATCTATACTTTAGACTCTACAACCACGCATTTATCTATCATCCATATCACTGGACACCGATAGGCTTTATAAAAGATATCGAAAACTGGAATATCTCCGACATAAAAGAATTTCACGCTACTTTTTATCAGCCAAAAAATGCGATTTTGATGATAAGTGGCGACATCGGCAAGGATGAGGCATTTAAGCTAGCTAAGAAAAATTTTAGCGACATAAAAAACAAAAGAGCTATCCCAAAAACTCACTGCAAAGAACCTGAGCAAGATGGAGCCAGAAGAGCCATTATCTATAAAGATAGCCAAACACAAATGCTAGCTATCGCTTACAAAATTCCAAATTTTAAACACACTGATCAAGTAGGGCTAAATGCGATAAGCGAATATCTAGCCACTGGCAAAAGCTCTATTTTACAGCAACGTCTAATCGATGAGCTAATGCTCGTAAATCAAATTTATGCTTATAATATGAGCTGCGTTGATGAAAATTTATTTATATTTTTAGCAGTTTGCAACCCAGATGTCGAAGCAAGTGTGGTTGAGGCTGAAATTTTAAAGATCATAGATGATTTAAAAAATAAACCAATCGACAAAGATGATGTTTTAAGAGTTAAAAATTTGATAAAAACTGATTTTATATACTCATTTGAGAGTGCAAGCAAGGTTGCAAATTTATATGGCTCATACCTTGCTAGAGGCGATATAAAGCCACTTTACGAGCTTGAAAAAAATATCGATAAGATAGATGCCAAGCTTTTAAAAGAGATAGCAAATAGATATTTTAATGAAAAAACCAGCACAACAATAATATTAAAAAAGGAATAAACGTGGAAAATTCGCTTCAAGGTGCGATGACCGCACTCATTACGCCATTTAAAAATCAAAAAGTAGATGAAGTCAGTTTTGAAAAGCTAATAAAAAGACAGATAAAACACGGCATAGATGTCGTTGTGCCAGTTGGAACTACTGGTGAGAGTGCAACACTAACGCATGATGAGCATAGAATTTGTATCGAAATAGCCGTAGATGCATGTAAAGGTACAAACGTAAAAGTACTAGCTGGCGCTGGCAGTAACGCGACTCACGAAGCTATTGATATCGCTAAATTTGCTCAAGCTCATGGTGCTGATGGTATCCTTTCAGTTGCGCCTTACTACAACAAACCAACCCAAGAAGGACTTTACGAGCACTACAAAGCTATCGCAAATAGCATTGAAATCCCTGTGCTTCTTTACAATGTCCCTGGCAGAGTTGGAGTGGATATCTTGCCAGCGACCGTTTTTAGGCTTTTTAAAGAGTGCAAAAATATCTATGGCATTAAAGAGGCTACAGGCAGTATCGATAGATGCGTAGATCTACTAGCTCACGAGCCAAATTTAGTAGTCATTAGCGGTGAAGATGCGATCAACTATCCTATCATATCAAATGGCGGCAAAGGCGTTATCTCGGTTACTGCAAACCTCTTGCCAGATCAAATTTCACAGCTTACGCACCTTGCGATGAACGAAGAGTACAAAAAAGCAAAACTAATAAACGACAATCTATATACGATAAATAAAACGCTCTTTTGCGAAAGCAATCCGATACCGATCAAAGCAGCGATGTATCTAGCTGGACTAATCGACTCTTTGGAGTACCGCTTGCCACTTTGCAAACCAAGTAAAGAAAATTTCAAAAAGATAGAAGAAGTAATAAAAAATTACGAAATAAAGGGTTTTTAATGAAGGACACACTAAATGAATTTAAAGGTAAAACGCTAGTTATTAGCGGCGGCACTAGAGGTATCGGCAGAGCCATAGTCGAAGAATTTGCAAAAACTGGCGTAAATATAGCATTTACCTACAACTCAAACGAAGAGCTTGCAAAAGAGCAAGCGAGAGAGCTTGAAGCTACTTATAAGATAAAAGCAAGAGCATATGCACTAAATATCCTCGAGCCAGAGACTTATAAAGAGCTATTTTTAAAGATAGACGAGGATTTTGATAGGATTGATTTTTTCATCTCAAATGCTATCATCTCAGGTCGCGCAGTAGCTGGTGGATACACTAAATTTATGAAGCTAAAACCAAGAGGCATAAACAATATCTTTACAGCAACCGTAAATGCCTTTGTTGTAGGCACTCAAGAAGCTGCAAAACGCATGGAAAAAGTGGGTGGTGGTAGTATCATTAGCCTATCATCGACTGGAAATTTAGTATATATCGAAAACTATGCAGGTCACGGCACAGCAAAAGCAGCCGTTGAAGCCATGGCAAGATACGCTGCGACCGAGCTTGGCGAGAAAAATATCCGCGTAAATGTCGTAAGCGGCGGCCCTATCGAGACAGACGCACTAAGAGCCTTTACTAACTACGAAGAGGTGCGCGATATGACAGCAAAGCTTAGCCCGCTAAACCGCATGGGACAGCCGACTGATCTAGCTGGAGCATGTCTATTTTTATGCTCGTCTAAGGCTAGCTGGGTGACTGGACATACATTTATAATAGATGGCGGCACGACTTTTAAATGAGAGTGAAATTTCTAAGCATAAAGGCATATTTGTGAGTTTAAATTTACCAAATGCGTTGGCATTTTTTAGGATATTGCTAGCTCCGCTTATGTTTTTTATGCTCGTAAATGCGCCAGAAATTTTTACGCAAATTCATATAAGCTGGATAAACTACTTCGCAGCCCTCATCTTTGTGATCGCCTCGGTGACCGACTTTTTTGACGGCTATATAGCCAGAAGCTGGGATCAAAAGACCAAACTTGGCGCCATCCTTGACCCACTAGCTGATAAGATGCTAATTCTTGCTGCATTTTTGGGTCTCATGATGCTTGGCAGAGCGAGCGCTTGGGCTATTTATCTCATCTTGGTAAGAGAGTTTTTTATAACTGGCTTTCGTGTCGTGATGGCAAGTGATGGCGTCGAAGTCGCAGCTTCGATGGCTGGCAAGGTAAAGACCGTTTCGCAGATGTTTGCGGTTGGATTTTTACTGATGAGCTGGCCTGGTGGCGAGCTTTTGCTATGGATAGCTGTTGCGCTTACGCTTTATTCTGGATTTGAATACATCTTTGCCTATGTAAAAGCGATGAAAAAGAGTTAAATTTGAGCTACGACCTGCAAGAGATTATTTTAGAACGCACTGCAAATTTAGAGCCAGCGCTACAAAAACAAACAAAAAAACTAAATCAAAAGATCATCAACACAAATTTCTATCACGATGCTAAAAATTTAGAAAAAATTGGCGCTGTGATCAGTCCTGAGCTAAATGAATTTTTATTAAGCTGCGCTTTAGAATACGACAAAACCCATGCAGATAAATTTAATACGTTTGATAACGACGTAGAGACTTTGCGTGGCATTTGGAGTGCGATGAGCTTTTCAAAAAGCCCAGAAATTTTAGACTATCTAAATATGCAAGCTACTCGCTCGGTATCACACCGCTCGTTTGCTCATAGATATATCTTTGAAATTTTACGCTTGCAAGAGAAAGCTGGCCACACACATCCGCTACTTGCCAAGCTTTATGACTATTATAATGGCTTGCAAGCAAAACTACCCATATATGAGCTTTTGCGCCGTATAGGCGTGAGCCCTGCTGATCCTTATGATTTTGACATCTCGCTAAATGCTGTAAATTTTGGCTACTGGTTTAGCAACCAAGGACTAAGTGATGATGAGCTAGCCGGTAAATTTCACTTAGAAATTCGCTTTTTTGCCCCTTTTATAAATGACCATACATTTGAGATAGAGCTTAGAAACGACGCTGTGCCAAGGGCTAGAATAAATTTTAACGATGACGGCATGAGCTTTTTGCAAGAGTTACCAAGTAATGCTTTGCTCCGCCCTGATATTTTAAATCTAAAGCCATTTATCGCCCAAATGAAGTCCTATTTTCATATAAATTTTGACGTAGACAACAAAGACATGACCAATATAAGCGCAAGCAAAGGTCTAAATAAAGGTAAAGTCACATCTTGGCTAAAAGAAATTTTTAGCTAAATGCCGTTTGAGAGTAAATTTATAAATTTTGGCTAAAATGTCATCAATTTTTCAAAAAAAGGTAAGTTTTGAAAGGTATTTTCTTCACGCTAGCCCTACTTTGTCTTGGGCTTTATGCGTATTCGTTTTATTTTTTAGTGACCATTTTAGCCATTAAATTTCTCATATTTTTTCACGAGCTTGGTCACTTTTTGGCAGCAAGGACGCTTGGCGTCAAAGTAAATACCTTTAGCATCGGCTTTGGCGAGAAAATTTACACCAAAAACGTTGGCGGCACCGACTACTGCCTAAGCGCGATCCCGCTTGGCGGATATGTGCAGCTAAAAGGTCAAGATGACACCGACCCAAAGGCCAAAAACTACGACGCTGACAGCTACAACGTGCTAAGTCCGATAAAACGCATCTACATCCTCTTTGCTGGGCCATTTTTTAACTTTATCTTGGCGTTTTTTATATACATTTTCCTTGGATTTATCGGAGTTGAAAGACTTGCGCCAAGTATCGGCCACATAGCTGAAGGCTCGGCAGCTGCGAGTGCTGGACTAGCTAAAAATGATAAAATTTTAGCAATAAATGGAGTAAAAATAAACGAGTGGGACGAGATCAGTAAAAATGTGAAATTAGAGCCAAGCACCATTTTGGTAGATCGCAACGGCTCGCAAATGACTATAAATTTAACACCAAAGATAGGCGAGACGATAAATCTATTTAATGAAAAGGTACAGCGCCCATTGATCGGGATCTCTCCAAATGGCGAAGTGATAAAAATTTACCACACTGGTCTTGCAGGCATAAATTTTGCCTTTAGTGAGACGATCGAGGCATCAAAACTAATCTTTAAAAGCTTTACCAAACTAGTAAGTGGAGCTGTGCCGCTAAAAGAGGTCGGTGGCATCGTACAGATCGCTGATGTCACTTCAAAAGCCGCAAAAATAAGTCTTGGCGTACTTTTGACGATCGTCGCTTTAATCTCAGTAAATTTAGGTGTCCTAAATTTATTCCCAATCCCTGCACTTGATGGTGGCCACATACTTTTTAACCTATATGAGCTAATTTTTAGACGCGAGGTAAATGAGCGAGTGCTTGTTACGCTTACCTACTGCGGTTGGGTGCTACTGCTTGGCATCATGGTGCTCGCGACATTTAATGACATTATGAGATTAAGTGGAGGTTTATGATGATAGTTTTAAAAGAGCTACTTGAAAAGATCGAAAATTTAAGCAAAGACGTGACGCTAATCGCCGTTAGCAAAAATGTCACAAGTGCTGAAGTAAGAGAGTTTTATGCGCAAGGGCAAAGAAATTTTGGCGAAAATAGAGTCCAAGAGCTAGCCAAAAAAGAGCTAGAACTGCAAAATTTTACTGATATAAAATGGCATATGATCGGCCGATTGCAAAATAACAAAATAAATCAAATGGTAAGCCTAAAGCCCACACTTTGGCAAAGCTGTGATAGCTTTGAAAGAGCTGTAGAGGTCGATAAAAGGCTTAGCTACAAGCTAGATACTTTGCTTCAGATAAACTCAGCTGATGAAGATACAAAGCAAGGTGTAAGCGTAGCAAATGCGGCAGAAATTTATGAGCGCATCCAAAGTAAGTGCAAAAATATAAATCTAAAAGGCGTGATGAGTATCGGAGCGCATGTGGATGAGCTAAAAGAGATTCAAAAGAGCTTTGAGCTAACTTATAAAATTTTTGATAGCCTAAAGCCAAAAGGTGCGACTATCTGCTCGATGGGTATGAGTAGTGACTTCGAGCTAGCAATAAAATGTGGATCAAATATGATTCGCCTTGGCACTATGCTTTATTTATAATTTTATCGCTTTTGCATGCTCTTGCTGCTAACGAAGTAGATTACTGCTGGAACTATGTAAATTTCTGCCCAAAGAGACTTAAGAAAAAATTTAAATTTAATATTTAGCGTCAGCCAAAACTAGAGCAAAAAGTACTTTTACGCCAGCTTTTTCTAGAGTGTTTTTAGCCTCAAGTATCGTTGTGCCAGTGGTTACGATATCATCTACCAAAATAACTGGCGCAGTGATCTTTTTTAGGATTTTAAAATTTCTTGGGTTATTTTGCCTAAATTGTAAATCCTTGCCACTATAGCTAATATTGCTGGTTGCCTGCAGTGCATGGAATATGGGCTTTAGATTTTTAGCCCTTAGTGCATTTGCCAAAATAGCCGTGTGCGAGTAGCCATGATGCACTCTATCATCTATCGGCAAAGCATAGACTTTCTCCGGCAAGCTAAAGCTTTTAGCAAATTGATTAAATGCAAATTTAGCTAAGTTTTTATATATAAAATATCCGTACATTTGGTGCTTAGAGTGGATGAGTTCTTTTATTTCAGAGTAGCCGTAAAAGCTATAAATTTTAAAGCCCTCTAGTTCTCTTACTGTCGGGCTTGGCTCGCTTAAAATTTGTGAGCAAATTTTACAAAATGTATTTAGCGTAAAGCTCTTGCAAAACGCACAAAACATTAGCTATTTAAAATAGCAATTGCAGTGCGTTTGATGGCATCATTTATTATTTCAGTCAAAAATGATTTAAATGCTCCACCTGTGCGAATCAACTCAAATTTGGTTTGATTATTTGAGATATTTTTAACGATACTTTGATCGCCTTTTTGGATCTTAAGTGTAATCTTAATATTACCTTTTGTATTATCAGTGCCGTATCCGCTCATATTTGCTTCAAATTCGTTGATAAAAATTTCAACTACAACGCCACCCATGCCATTTACATTTGCACCGCGCGCCATAAGCTCTTTTTTGAGCGAATCGCTAAAATAAGTAGCAAGATCGTTTTGAAGCACGACATATTCTTTTACTGTGCCTTTGCTATCAGTGATCGTAGCGATGGTACTTTTGTTTTTGCGGTTGTCATGCACCGCGCTTATATAGGCCTCAAAACCGCTATTTTGCTGGCTCGCAGCAGCCTTATATGGATCAAATGCGACAACACTTTGGCTTGGCGCACAACCAGTTAAAAATAAAACAAAAAGTCCAAAAATAGCTAAAAAATTAAATTTATTCATCATTTTTCCTTTTAAAGTTTAGTGATCTCATCGGCTACTTTTATTGCGGCTTGTTTAACTAAAAGTGCGATAAAAAAGTCAAACTGACCAGACTCTGAAGCCTCTAGCTTCTCCACATGGTGCCTAGTCGAGATAGGTAATGTTTTTTTGAAATTTATATTTGAAAGTACAAGAAGCCCATTTAGATGTCCATTTAAAATTTCTGAACTTCCAGAGTAGCTTCCTCTAAGTTCGTCAAATCTAAAATCAAGCCTATATGTATAAGGCGATGTTTGAGTATCGACAACAACGATTCCGCGAGAATTTAACTCACGCTGCAAAAACATGTAAAAAAGCACTTCAAGGCGTGGGTTTGAGTTAAAAACTGCAGTATTTCCTTCAACACCTGTGTAATATATCGATTTAGCGCTACTTCTAGCATCGACGATCCTGTGGAAATAAACCTTTTTTAATCCAACATTAGTATCGATCATATTTTTTTCCAAGCAGCAATTTATTGCTACATCACTTTTGTATTTAACACCATTTATAAAAAGACCATCGCCCCTGCCTTTGCAAGCACTGCAATCAGCCGGTATCCTCATAACCTCTTCAAAATACATCTTATCTTCGCTGTTTATGCTCGCACTTTGCATGCCGTCTATACCCTCACATGAGAGGCAAAGGCTGGCTTTAGCCATGCAGCCAGCTAGAAAGACAGCTGCAAAAACTGCTAATAATGTCGCTCTTAGCATTTCACTTCCTTTTGCTCGTTTTGTTTTTTACGAAGATTTCTCACACTCTCTCCTGCTATACCGTAATTATTAGTGTCTATCTCGTCAATGATAACAACAGTATTTTGAGCGCTTCTACCTAAAATTTCGCTTATTAGCTTTGTAACTCCGCTTATCATCTTCTCTTTTTGCTCCACACTTGGGCTATCACCCTCTTTTGTCACACAAATTTTTACAAATGGCATATGCTTCCTTTTTTGTAAATTTAGCACTTAAATTTTAATCAAAAACCTATTTGCCAAAATAAGATCCTTGCTGCGGCAGTATCGCAAAGTCAGACGAGGCGTGGGTAAAATTTACGACGGGAGTTACCATGATAGGTAATGACCGAGTAAATTTTAAACACAACGAAGTATGGCAAAGCGAGACAACGCATTAGTCTATTTTTAAGACGGATAAAAACGCCTCCTGCGGCAAATTCACCTTTCCAATAGCTTTCATACGCTTTTTACCCTCTTTTTGCTTCTCAAGCAACTTCCTCTTACGAGTAATGTCGCCGCCGTAGCACTTGGCTGTGACGTTTTTACCCATTGATTTTACGGTTTCTCGGGCGATTATTTTATTACCGATGCTAGCTTGTATCGCCACTTCAAAGAGCTGACGTGGCACGATCTCTTTCATCGCCTTTACAAAGTCCCTGCCCTTTGTCTGCGCCTTACTCTCAGGCACGATGATAGAGAGCGCATCGACCGTCTCGCCAGCCACTTTTACATCAAGCTTTACTAGATCGCCCACGCGGTAGTCGCTAGGCTCGTAGTCAAAACTCGCGTAGCCTTTGGTGCTTGATTTTAGTTTGTCGTAAAAGTCCATCACGATCTCGTTCATCGGTATGTCATACTCAAGCAAAACACGATCAGTCGTGATGTAGTCCATCTTTGTTTGTATGCCACGGCGGTTGTTTAAAAGCGTGATGATGTTGCCCAAAAACTCGCTTGGCGTGATGATAGTCGCCTTTACGTATGGCTCAAGGATCGAGTCTATTTTATTTACAGGCGGCAACTGGCTTGGGTTTTGAATTTTTAAATTTAGCCCATCAGTTTGGATGACTTCATAAGTCACAGTCGGCGCTGTAGCGATGAGATCTAGGTCAAACTCGCGCTCCAGCCTCTCTTTGACGACCTCCATATGAAGAAGACCTAAAAAGCCAACCCTAAAGCCAAATCCAAGTGCGACCGAGGTCTCTGGCTCGTAGCTAATGGAGCTGTCATTTAGCTTTAGCTTATCCAGCGCGTCACGCAGATCTTCAAATTTATCAGTTTCTATCGGATAAAGTCCCGCAAAGACAAACGGCTTAGCCCTCTCAAAGCCACCTACTGGCTCTTTTAATGGATTTCTAGCCTGCGTAATCGTATCGCCCACCTGGACGTCACTAACATTTTTAAGTCCGAGTACAACGATGCCTACTTCGCCAGCAGAAAGACTCTTTGTCTTTGTAGGAGCGATAGGATTTGGATACATGAGATCGAGCACGATGTGCTTTTTGCCTGTTCCCATGACTAAAATTTCATCATTTTTTGAGATAGTGCCGTCGTATACACGTACAAGAGCAAGTGCGCCAAGATAGTTGTCAAACCAGCTATCATAAATAAGTGCCTTTGTGGGCTTGTTTGCATCACCATTTGGCGCAGGGATCCTCGTGATAATCGCTTCAAGCAGCTCTTTTATGCCGATGCCGCTTTTTGCGCTCACCTCAATCGCTCCAGAGCAGTCAAGACCGATGATATGCTCGATCTCGTCCTTTACTCTAGCAGGATCAGCCGCAGGTAGGTCGATCTTATTGATGACTGGGATGATCTCTAGGTTATTTTCAAGTGCGATATAGACGTTTGCAATGGTTTGTGCCTCCACTCCCTGGCTAGCATCCACGACTAGCAGTGCGCCCTCACAACTAGCCAAAGAGCGGCTCACCTCGTAGCTAAAGTCGACGTGACCCGGAGTGTCTATCAAATTTAGAACAAAATTTTCGCCATTTAGTGCGTAGTTTAGGCGCACAGACTGGGCTTTTATCGTGATGCCACGCTCTTTTTCGATATCCATTGTATCCATGATCTGACTGCTCATCTCACGGTCACTGACGGCGCCACACTCCTGTATGAGGCGGTCAGCAAGCGTGCTTTTGCCGTGGTCGATATGAGCGATGATGCTAAAATTTCTGATGTTTTTCATATAAGCTTTACTTTTTACTAAATTTTGGGCTTTATTTTGCCTAAAGTTGATTTAAATGCCAATAAATATATTTTTATCATAAGCCCGTCACTAGAGCTTGGCTCTATTCTTAAAAATCTTAATGACAATGTCCAAAGTGCTCATGTCCTTCATCGTCATTTAACTCGCAGATGAGATCGTCTTTATGTCCAAGGTTCTCACTTTCAAACTGAAGCGTGACGTGACCGATGCCTGCGTGAGAAAGCTCGTGTTCGATTCGCTTTATCATCTTTGAAATTTCAGCCACGCTTAGCGCATCATCCACCACCACGTGGGCTATGAGCGCATTTGTGCCAGCATTTATCGCCCAGATATGCAGGTCATGCACGATTTTAACGCCATCTACGCCATTTATAACGCCTAAGATTTCATCCGTATCAAGCTTAAGTGGCACGGCTTCGATCAGGATATTAAAGCTATCTTTTAGCAAGCTAGCGCCGCTTTTTATGATGAGTAGCGAGACAAAGATACTTGCGATACTATCGGCCTGCGTGAAGTTAAATTTCATCACAAGAAGCGCTGCGATGATGGCACCAACTGAGCCAAGCGTGTCGCCAAGCACGTGCAAATATGCACCTTTCATGTTTAAATTTTCTTTTGTATCAGCGCTTTTATGCATATAAATAGCTACGACTAAATTTACCACAAGCCCCAAAATGCTAACAAAAAGCATTGTTTCAGCCTCTATCTCTGGCTCGCTAAAAAGCCTAATGATAGCTTCGACTATGACAAAGATAGCAAGCGCGATAAGAGCGATGGCGTTTATGAAAGCGGCGATGATCTCGACCCTTTTGTAGCCAAAGGTCTTTTGTAAATTTGCCCTTTTTTCTGCGATCTTAAAAGCAACCAGCGACAAAAAGAGAGCCGCAGCGTCTGAGAGCATGTGAAATGCGTCGCTAATAAGCGCAAGCGAGTTTGAAACAAAGCCAAAAATGGCCTCAACTATCATAAACGTGAAAATTAGAAAAAACGAATTTCTAAGAACGCTCTTGTTGTGCATCATTATCCTTCTTTTCGGCGTCGATCCTCTTGCCGATATCTTTTAAATTTGAAAATTCCTCGATGAGCTTTGGCGAGTCGTCAAGGCTGATGACGAAATTCCATATATAGGTCATCACAGAGTAGATGTGGCCGGCATTTGTCTGCTGCGAGCTTAGCACTATTATCGCCACCAAAAAGAGCAGCGAAGCGCTAATGCCGATGATAAAATAGCTCATCGCCTCCCTATTTGAGATCGCTATACGAAATTTAGAAACGACATCATAGTGCCTATTTAGCGTGCTTTTATTAAAAACACCTATCACCTTTGCCTCTTTTTCTAGGCGGTCATTTAAGCGAAGATAAAGGTCGTCATTTTTCTTGATATATCTTGGTAAAAATATAAGAAAAAAGGTCATCACTACAAAGCACGCCACAGCGACCTTTGGCTCGACAAAGATGAGCATAAACGCTGAGCCGATGATCGAAATAACCGATGTAAAAAACATAGGAAAATGCGTCTCAAAGAAATTTACAAACTCTCGCGAGAGCGCTACTCTAGCGATGATGGCGGAGTCGTCTTTTGCATTTTGTTTTTCATTCATGATGACATTTACAGCAAGCTTTGCGTAGATATTTGCAAAAACTTGCGTATCCACGCGGCGCCTAATGGCTCCTACAAGCCACGCTATGAGCACAAAAAGTGCGTAAATAAGGGCATTTAACGTGTTTCCTTGCATGATTGCGTTGATCGCAAAGCCCGCAAATATCGGATAAGCTAGAAAAAGTCCGTTCTCTGCTAGCACCAAAGCAAAGGTCAAAATGAGCTTTTTGTTATGCTCGGTCGCTATGCTCTTTAGCGTTTTAAAGGCGTTATTTTGCAAATTTACTCCTAAATTTTCGTGAATTCTAGCCAAAATTTATAAATTTTGAAAAATTTTTGTTGTAACTATTGACATTACAACAAAAAATCACTATACTTCGCTCATCAGTTGTAAGTAAAAAGATTACAACAAAAAATAAGGAGAATAAAATGAAAAATTATCAAGTTGCAAAGGTCGCAAACGAGCCAAGAGTCGAGCTAAAAGAGGCTTTAAATTTAACTGGCTGTGAAGTATCTATAAACGAATTTGCGGCAAATGTGAGCGTGCCATTTGTCCACGCGCACAAGCAAAATGAGGAGCTTTACATCATCACTGATGGCGATGGCGAGCTCTTCATCGACGGCGAAGTGATAAAAGTAAGCAAAGGCGACGCAGTGCGCATAGATCCAGATGGCAAAAGGTGCTTTAAAGCTGGCAAAAACGGCATCAAAATGATCTGCATCCAGACAAAACGCGGTAGCCTAGAGCAATACACAATGACTGACGGCGTGATAGTTGATGACGTAAAGCCAAGCTGGCTCTAAATTTAAAAAGCAAAATTTAAATAACAATCTTAGGCACAAACGGCAAAAGCGGCGTAAATTTATCTAAAAATGGCTTCAAAACTCGGCGATCGTTAGAAACAAAGAGTATAAAAATGGGGGCGTAAAGGTCATTTACAAAGATATTTTCGAGCTTACAAAGGCCGATCTAGCTGGCTTTGACGCGGTTATCAGCGCATTTGCAGCATGGAGCGAAGAGACTTTCCCACTTCACAAAAAAGTGGTCGCCCACCTAGTAAATTTACTAGAAGGCACTAGCACAAGGCTCATCGTAGCTCTTGGCGCTGGTACGTTATTTGTTGATAGCAACGGCACTATGCTCATGGATACGCCAGACTTTCCAGCAGCATATATGGGCGTGGCAAAGGCTACGGCGGAGTCATATTTTGAGCTAAAAGGTAGCACAAATGTGCTTTGGACATACGTAAGCCCAGCAGGCGACTACGACGCAAATGGCGCTCGCACTGGCAAATACGTGCTTGGCGGGGACGGTCTCATACTAAACTCAAAAAATGAGAGCTACATAAGCTACGCAGACCTTGCGCTTGCAATCATAGACGAGCTAAAAAATAAAAAATTTATACAAAAACGCTTCACAGCAGTTGGCGAGCGAGCATAAAAATTATAGATTTGACATAGCTGGCACAAAAAGTCGGCTTGTCAAATCTAAACTGAAAATAAACTGGTTTTAGTAAAAATTTAAAGTATAATCAGAAAAAATTTCAAGGACGATCATGCAAGTTGGTATTAAATTTTCAACAGCGATCCATGTAATTTTAGCAGCTTGCTTTTTCAAAGATGAGAAAGTCACGAGCGAATTTATAGCGGGTAGTATAAACACAAATCCTGTCATAGTTAGGCGTCTGCTTGGTGCTCTAAAGGCTGCAGGACTTGTGAATGTCGTAGCTGGAGTTGGTGGTGTGAGTCTTGCAAAAGAGCCAAAAGATATAACCCTCCTTCAAATTTTTAACGCAGTAAATGATAAGGAAAAGCTTTTTAAGAT
>CAUSCE010000005.1:0-91520 GCA_963530215.1 uncultured Campylobacter sp. | reverse complement strand
TCGTTAGCTCAGTTGGTAGAGCATATCACTCTTAATGATGGGGTCGTAGGTTCGAGGCCTACACGGGGCACCATCCATTTTGGCCCATTCGTCTAGCGGTTAGGACACCAGCCTCTCACGTTGGTAACACGAGTTCGAGTCTCGTATGGGTCACCATTTTTCTAATCCTTTTTATTTTTTAATTTGTTACGCAGAATTTTTATAGAAATTTCTTAAAAATGTATACTTATTTGCTTGGTAAATTGATACTAAAAACGTAAAAATCAATTTTTATAATATTGTGCTTAATGAGTGTGTATTAAGCGATAAATTCTAGAAGTTAGCTTGTAGTAAGCTAAAAAATCTTTATAAATATAATAAAAGTACATCATAGAAACATGATTACAGAGCATTGCAAATTATTTTTGCTTTGATCTATTGGACAAAAAACTTATAAGCATTTTTAATTTTTAAGCTTATAAAACATAAAACAGCTATATTTGGTAATAAAATGGCCAATTCTCTTGTTTGTGAGAAAGGTGCTTAAAATTTTTAAGATCATACCAGCCAGGATCCATGCGTAAAAATATATTAAAGCTTACGATAAAATATAGCTCTTTTATAATATAAAGAGCATTTGATGGCAATATAAAAAATTAAATACGTAATTGAAGAAAGCTCAACTTAAATAGCAAAAATAAAGGTTAAAATTTAAGCTCAAATATAAAACTTAGCAAACAAGCTATTTCTTTTTATTTAGTTTTTGCCTATCATATCAAGCTTAGCTTTGCAAGCATCTTTATACGGGCTTACAAAATTTGAGTCAGAGCACTCGTTTAAATAAGGCCTAGCTAACTTAAACTGCTTTTGCCTTATATAAATTTCGCTTATCAAATTTAAAGCATGTAAGCGGTCTTTTGGTTCAAGCTTCATGTTTAGTATAAATTTCGCCTCATCAAGTGCCTCACCTAGGTTATCTGTCTTTAATAATGCTTCTGAGTAGTTAAAATTTATCTTTGGCGAAAATGTATTTATTTTGGCTTTTGTTTGTAGCTCAAGAGCTTTTTTGGCATATGTTGTAGCTATGGCATAGTCATTACTTTTCATCGCATAGTCACTTATGGCCGTATATGCTTCGATAATCTTAAAGTCTTGGCCTCTTAGCTGCTCGATAGCGCTAATGGTTGAGATCGCCTCCGTAAAGCGTTTTAATGCAAGCAATGAGTAAAACCTATCAAAAAGAGATGGTATTGGATCTGAGTATTCGACTGATGAGCCAAGTGAAAGTGCGTCATTTGCGGCAATGATCGCATGCTCGTAGTCTTTATTTTTATATAAAATTTTGCTCAAATTTACCAGCCACTCGACCCTATCTTCTAAATTTTCATCTTTTGCATGAGTTTTCGCGAGCTCAAGTGCATCGTTGTAGCGGGCCGTTCTGTAATAGCAATTAAAGAGCTTAAATTGCGGTAATGAGATTTTATTTATATCGTAGTTTTCAAGTAAATTTATAACAGCCGTGCAATCATCTTTTATAAAATACTCTTTTGTAAGCTCTAGCGCAGCCTCATTTATCAGCTCCATTGCCTTACTTAAATTTCCATCTTTTGCCATGGTTTTGTAAGATAGTGCATCGGAGAATTTACGCTCTTTAATATCCAGCTCAAGCTCGCTTATCAAAGCCTTTTGACTAATATTTGTCCCGGCATATTTTTCAATTAGCTCTTTATGTCTAGCATGAAGTGCAGTAGCATTTTTATCCTTTTCTTCAAAAAATAACCCATCTTTTGCTTTAGTCACCTCATCGATATAATCACCATATTTAAACTCTGTCTCATATCTATTTAAGTATTCGTATGCTTTTTTCTCATCTTTTGTTTTGGCTAGATTGAGTGCTAAATTTTTTAAAGCAACTTCATAAAAATCTTTCGTTCTATCGCTATTATTTATCAAGATTTCATAAATTTTAGCAGCCACATCAGGCATATCTTTACTTGCAAATGTAGTTGCAAGATTCATCGACTTTGTTGGGTTGTTCATAAAAAATTTTTCATTCGCATTTGCGATTTTTAGTATAAATTTCTTTGCTTCATCAAATTTTTCTTTATCGATATTTGCATCAGCTAGACTTAGTGCTGCTCTACTTGCAAGGTCAATGTCGTTTGTAGAGTAAAGCACTTTTTCATAGTCTTTTAGCGCCTCCTTTTGTCTGCCTATTTTGTAGAGATAATCAGCATAATCAAGTGCTGCAAGTTTTGTAAATTTTGAGTTTGCATGCTCTTCGTTTAAGATATCAAGCATATATTTTGCATCACTTGCAATGCTATCTTTTAGGTAGGCTCTAGCGATTAGGTAGAGCACCTCTGGATAGTTTTCATCAGATGGGAATTTTCTAATCCAAGCCCTACCTTCACTTACGATATCTTTTGGCTCGATCTCTTCAAACTCATTTTTTGTCTCAAAAATTTTATCAAGAGCCCTTAGACGAAATAGTAAAAATTCACTTGAAAAAAGGCTATTTGGATGCCTTTTTATCGCTGTTTGAGTATCTTTTACTACATTTTCATAAGCACCCTTTTCATAAGCTCTTTTTATACTTATGTAGATATCAATGTCATTACTATCAAGCCCAGCAATAGGGGCTTTGTTAAGATCAAGCGCTCCGATACTAGGATTTAGCATATCTTTAAAATCAGGTTTAAAATTTAGCCCAGACTTTCTCTTGCTATTTTCACTGAGCGAAGTATCTATAATTATGCTAAAGTGTTTTGAAATGGTTGTTTTTGGGCTATCTTGTACGTTTTGACTATTATAAAGCTCAGTTTTTATATTTAGTAGTTTTGACGGTGCTTTTGGCATTATGACGATAAAAAGCTTGCCATCTTGCTTTTTATATTTTATATCCATTAATGGTAGTGTCGTATCTTCAATTTTGGGCAAAATTTCATCATCAAGCATGCAGACATAGCGTTTGGTGTCGTAAGCTAAAATTTGCTCCACGCATTCAAATTCTTGCTCATCACTTAGCTGAAGAACGCTATAAGGTTTATCACCATTTGCGCCGCTATTTAGGCTAAGATTAAAAGCGGTTAGATAAAGCGGAAAAAATAAAATAATTAAGAGCTTTTTCATGCCGCAATTATAGTTAAATTTTCTAAAATCCTGAAGCAAAGACAAAATGCTCAATAAATTCCAAAATCGCTCCAGAAAATAAAAACGAAAAGGCCGTTCCAGCTACCGCAATGCCAACAATTACTTTTAGCGCCATCGAGATATTTGCGGTGTAGAGATTTTTATCTTTTACGATCGGCTCTTTTAAAAACATAAAGACAATTAGCTTTAAATAGTAATAAATCGCAATGGCAGAATTTATCATGATTATAACGCTAAGTACTACGTAATCAGACTTTATGAGCGATGAGATAAGCACCATCTTGCCCCAAAAGACGCTAAAAGGCGGAATGCCAGCAAGGGCGATCATAAAAATTCCCATTATCACAGCGTAACTTGGTAAAATTTTTATAAGTCCTGAAAATTTCTCAAATGGATGCTTAAAGCGCTTATCCCAGCAGACTATATCGTCGCACCTTGCCACCCAGAGCATAGAAAATGCGCCCAAATTTGCAAACAAAAACATGATCCAGTAAAAAAATAAGGCGACATTTGCCTCGTGAGAATTTGCCACAAGCGCGCAAAGCACGACACCAGCGTGAGCTATCGAGCTGAAAGCTAGCATCCTTTTGACGTCTTTTTGCACTAGTGCCATGATGTTCGCAAGGCTCATCGTAAGCACGGCGATGATGTAGAGCATATCTTTTATCCACAAAATTTGTGAGCCCTCAAGCATCGCAAAAATTCTTAACGCAACGATAAACGCTGCCACCTTTGGTACGATCGACATATAGCCTGCTAGCGGGGCATTTGAGCCCTCATAAACGTCTGGTATCCATGTGTGAAATGGTATGAGTGAGAGCTTAAAACCAATGGCTGAGGCGATGAAAACACAGCCTAATAAAATGATCAAATTTTGATTTAGGCTAAGATCTTTTATCACTACGCCAATTCGCATGATATCGATAGAATTTGTGGCCAAATAAAACATCGCTATTGCCATCGCAAAAAAGCCAGCTGAGAGCGATCCCATCGCAAAGTATTTTATAGCAGCCTCGACGCTTTTTGCCTTGTTGTGAAGAGCGATTAGCGTATAGAGGCAAAGTGAGCTGATCTCAAGGCCTAAAAAGATGATGAGTAGGTTATTTGAGCTCACCATAAACAAAAATCCAGCAATCATAAACAAAAATAGCGCGTAATACTCATAAATTTTATACTCAAAATACTCTTTTGTGCTAAGTGCGAGCGGGATAAAAAGGGCTGAGGCGATTAGGATGATGACTTGAGAGATGACCGAAACGCCATCGACTAAAAGCATATCCCAAAAGCTAAGGCTAAGACCGTTAAAATCAAGTATTAGGCCCAAATTTACAAATATTGCGATGATACAAAATACGCAGTAGAAATTTCTTGAAAGATCCTTTTTTATCGCTCCAACTATGAGGATAAAAAGTGCAAAAACCATCATGCTAAGCATCGGAGCAACCGAAGATAAAGAAATTTCTTTAAGGTCTAAAAAGGCTATTTCGTTCATAGTTTGCTCCCGCCATTTAAAGATAAAATCTTATCCTTTGTGTCGCTATTTACAGCTCTAGTTTGCATTTTGCTTATGATATTTTGCACGCTTGGCTCAAGCGGCTTTAGGATTAAATTTGGAGCAACACCAAGAGTGATGATAAGCAAGCAAAGTGACACAAGAGCGGCTAACTCTTTAAAATTTAGATCCTTAAGGCTTAAATTTTTCTCTTTGCACTCGCCAAAAAAGACCCTTTTATAAAGCACTAGCATATAAATAGCGCCCACAATGATACTAAAGCCACCAAGTAGCGCAAAGAGTTTATTTAGCTTAAAGATGCCAAGAAGGCTCAAAAACTCGCCCACAAAGCCAATGGTTAGCGGCAAACCAATGCTAGCAAGCGTTGCTATAAAAAATATGAGTGCATACTTTGGCATAACCTTAGCAAGGCCGCCAAATTCGCAAATTTCTTTTGTGTGAGCCCTCTCGTAGATGACACCAACTAACAAAAATAGCGCGCCACTTACGATGCCGTGGCTTATCATCAAAAATATCGAGCCACCAAGGCCTATTAAATTTAGTGAAAATATGCCAAGCATGATGACACCCATGTGTGAAATGGAGCTATAAGCGATCACTTGTTTCATATCGCTTTGTGCGTAGGCAACGAGGGCTGCGTAGATGATCATAATGATGGCTATGACGCAGACAAAGCCGCTTAAAAGTAGGCTTGCGTCTGGAAAAAGCGGTAGTGAAAATCTCACAAAGCCGTAAGTGCCCATCTTTAAAAGCACGCTAGCAAGCAGTACCGAGCCGATAGTCGGAGCCTGTCCGTGCGCGTAAGGTAGCCATGTGTGAAATGGAAATAGCGGAGTTTTCACACCAAAAGCAAAGAAAAACGCTAAAAATAGCCAAATTTGAGCATTTTCTCCGATGCCAAGCTTGTACCAATCAAGCAAGTTAAAGCTAAAGACGCCGCTTTTTTGATAGCACAGATATCCGATAAAGATTATCGCCACTAGCATAAAGACAGAGCCTAAAAATGTGTAGATGAAAAATTTAATCGCAGCGTAAATTCTATTTTTACTACCAAATGCGCCGATGATGTAAAGAAGCGGTATGAGGCTAAGCTCCCAAAAGCTGTAAAACAAGATCATATCAAGCGCGCTAAAGACGCCCATCATCGTGCTCTCTAAAAATAGCACACTAATAACAAGGTGCTTTAAATTTCCATCATCGCTAAGTGCGGCGATAGAGATGAAGCTCATAAACGCGCTAAGGACTATAAGCACAAGCGAGATGGTGTCGATGCCGACAAAGTAGCTGATATTTAGGCTTGGTATGAGCGAGACTTGATACGTTAAAACAAAGTCATAACCCTGAAAATCGACATTTACACAGATAAAAATGGCAAGCAAAAGCTCGATAAGAGCGATGCTTGCTCCATAAAATTTGATGCTTTTATTTTCTATCAAAAAGCCAAGTATTGCGCTTATGGCTGGGAAAAATATGATGACACTTAGCATTATTTGGCTCCGTTTAATAAAAATATAAAGCTTAAAAGCAAGGCAAATCCTGCGACCATAAATCTAAGCATGATGCTAAGATCTCCGCTTTGCATTTTGTTTGCAAGATATGCAAATTTAGTAACCAAAAGTGCTACAAAATCAACACTTCTATCAACTATCATCTCATCAAATTTCTTACAAATTTTAGAGATTAAAGCGTAGCCATTTATAAAAAATTTCTCATAAAATTTTGGTATAAAGTAGGCATTTTGCAAAATTTTGTAAATTTTACTTTCGCAAATGCTCTCTTTAAAAATTTCTTTTTTATAGGCAAAGACTGCAAAGCCAGCGCTTGCAAGCACTAAACTAAGCGTTAAAATGAGTAAGAAAATTTCACTGCTGTGAGATAAATTTAGTTTAAAATCCCCAAGGCTAGCACCCAAAAACTCGCTAAAGTTACTCCAGAAAAAGCCGCTGATAACTGAGAGAACGCCAAGCACGCTCATACCAACAAGCATGTAGTTTTTGGCTTCATGTGTGTGCTCCTCACTCTTTGGCCTTGCAAAAAAGACAAGCATGACAAGCCTAAAGCTATAAAATGCTGTAAGCACTGCACCAAATAGCAAGACGGCCCACAAAATTTGATCTTCACTAAAGGCAACCTCTAAAATTTTATCTTTTGAAAAAAAGCCAGCAAATGGATAAAAACCAGCCAGTGCGCAGCTTGCGATGATAGAAAGAAGTGCAGTTGGCTTCATAAATTTATAAAGCCCACCCATTTTTTTGATATTTAGCTCGTCATTCATCGCGTGCATGACGTTGCCAGCGCACAAAAAGAGCAAAGACTTGAAAAATGCGTGCGTAACAAGGTGAAAAAGTGCGATCTTGTATGCCCCAAGACCAGCTGCTACAAACATATATCCAAGCTGCGAAAGCGTCGAGTAAGCGACTATCTTTTTAAGGTCGTTATGCACAAGTGCGATGCTTGCGGCAAATATCGCTACAAATGCGCCAAGGCAGGCGATAAAGTGCGATACTTCAGGCACATTTGCAAAGATGAAATTTGCGCGTATGACTAGATAGACGCCAGCTGTTACCATGGTCGCAGCGTGGATGAGCGCAGAAACCGGCGTTGGTCCCTCCATGGCGTTTGCAAGCCATGTGTGAAATGGAAACTGCGCGCTTTTACCCATGGCGCCTATGAAAAGAAGTGTGGCGATGATGCCTAAATTTAGCCCAGAAAGGTCGCTTCTGGCGTTAAAAACATCGCTAAATTTAAGTGAGCCAAAGCTATAAAATATATAAAAGATGCCAACAAGCATCGCGAGGTCAGCAACTCTATTCATTATAAAGGCTTCGTTTGCAGCGATATTTGCACTAGCTCTTTTATACCAAAAGCCAATGAGTAGCCACGAGCAAAGTCCAACACCCTCCCAGCCGATAAAGAGCCCTATAAAGTTATCGCTTGAGACAAGGACGTTCATACAAAAGACAAAGAGCCCTAAGTAGCTAAAAAAGCGGTTAAAGCTTGCATCATCTTTCATATAGCCAACCGAGTATATATGCACGATACTTGCGACCACGCCAACAGTGCTAAGCATAACAAGGCTAATGGCGTCAAGATAGAAGCCAAAATTTAAATCCAGACCGCCAAAATTTATAAATTCTTTTAGTGATAAATTTAGCGGCTCATCTATGCCAAGACTGGCTGCTAGCATGAGTGAGGCGGTTGTGCTAATTATCATTAAAAGTGAGCAAAAGATACCAAGTAAAAAATTTTTACTATTATGTGAAAAAAGTCCAGAAATGATAAAGCTAAGAAGCGGGAAAAATAGCGAAATACAAAATAAAATCATCTCTTAGCCTTTCATATTTGTCATCGAATCTAAACTGATGCTGCCAGTCTTTTTATACCAAAGCACAAGCAGACCTAGTCCCACGGCGACCTCGCTAGCAGCGATAGCAACTATAAAAAATGCAACTATTTGCCCGGTTAGATCAAAGTGGTATTTTGAAATGGCAGCAAGTGCGATATTTGCCGAGTTTAGTAAAATTTCACTTGAGAAAAATAGCATGATCAAATTTCTTCTTCGCATTATGCCAATTAGCCCTATGACAAAGACCAGACTTGCAAGGATGAGGTAGTGAGTAAGCCCTATCATAGCATCTCCTCTAGCGTATTTTGAGTATTTAGGTCTTTATGTATCAAGATAATGCCAGCAACCATTGCTACAAGAAGCATTACAGCACACATCTCAAAAGCGATCAAATACTTGCTAAAAAGTAAAATTCCAATAGCCTCGATATTGCCAAGCTCGCTAGAAATGGGACTTAATCCATCAAATTTTGCACCATAAATAGGAGCTAAAAATATAAATATCAAAAGAAGCGCTATAAAGCTACTTAAAAGATAGATGGTGATCTTTGCTTTTTTGTTACTTTTTGGCTCACATTCTTTACTGCTATCAAAAAACATCATCGCAAATGCATATAAAACGACCACAGCACCTGTGTAGACTATTATCTGCACTACGCCTAGAAATTCCGCTCCAAGTAAGAAAAATATAGCCGAGATAAAGACCATGCCAGTAGCTAGCGCAGAGACTGCATTTAGTGCATTTTTACAAAATACACTAAAAGAAAAGCTAACTAAAACCAAGACGCTAAAAAGATAAAATGCAAAGCTCTCATACATCTTTTACCCTTTTAAAATTTATACTACTCATCACTTTTTGTCTCATTTTCATTTTCGCTTATAAATGCATTTGGCGTCTTTTTAATTAAGTTATCAGCATTTTTAGGAAGTGCGCCATAGCCTTCAAACTCGCTTTGATCTTTTAAAAATTTATCCTTTGTCAAAAATTCATCTTTTGTGCCAAATATAATCCTGCTCTCGCTAGCAACTTCGTACTCTTGCCCGCAGACTATCGCAAGCTCAGGACAAACATCAGCGCAAAATCCACAATAGACGCATCTACTTAAATTTATCGAGTAGCTTGCGACCTTTTTGCGCCCATCTTCGCCAAGTGAAGTCTTCATCGAAATACAGTTGCTAACGCAAATTTTCTCACATAGCCCGCATCCAATGCAACGTTCATTTTCACTTTCAACAAATTTTAAAAGCTTGTGAATACCTCTATATCTGGCGTTTAGCTGCATCTTTTGCATAGGGTATTTTAAAGTATGTGACTTGCTAAAGAGCATCTGCTTTATCGTGACTTTTAGTCCGATCAAAAGATCAGGCTTAAATGTGACAGAGATGAAGTACTTAAATTTATCAAACGCACTCTTTGGCTTTAACTTTTCATCTATTAAAATATATTTTTTCTCACTCATTTTTCGCCTTAGATTAGTAGCATAAAGCCAGTGATTACGATATTTAAAATTCCAAGCGGAAGTAAAATTTTCCAGCAAAATGCACTTAACTGATCAACTCTTAAATGTGCCCATGAAGCCCTTACCCAAAGAAAAAAGAAAAAGACAATGCTTGATTTTAAGATGATCATCAAAGCACCTGGGATAAATAAAAATTCGTTAAATCCACCTAAAAATAAAATCGTAATGATGATGCTAGCAGCGATCATATTTGTGTACTCGCCGATGAAAAACATCGCCCATCTCATGCCGCTATACTCGGTGCCATAACCTGCCACTATCTCTGTTTCGTTTTCTGTTAAGCAAAATGGCGTTCTATTGCACTCCACAAAGCTTGCTATTAAAAAGAGCAAAAAGGCAAGGGGCTGCTTAAATATAAGCCAGCCAAAAATTCCTTTTTGATAGTTGTTTATATCCACAAGTGAGAGTGAGCTAGTTACCATTACGACGCTTAAAAGAGCCATGCCAGCTACTATTTCAAAACTAAGAAGTGAGACTACTGCGCGAGCTGCACTAATTAATGCAAATTTATTATAGCTAGCAAGACCTGCTGCAAGCGGAGAGAAGACGCAAACCGAAGCAACACCAGCGATGTATAAAATACCAACATTAATATCTGAGAGAATCGGACGTAATGTATGTCCAAAAATTTCAAACTCAGGCAAAAACGGCACAGGTGCAAGCGCTGCAAATGCGGCGATGGCTGATATTAGTGGAGCTATTAAAAAGATAAATTTATTCGTATTTGCTGGTACGATGTCCTCTTTTGTAAAGAGTTTTATCATGTCAGCTACTATCTGTAAAATTCCAGCTGGCCCTACCATATCAGGCCCCACGCGGCGCTGCATGTAGGCTAATACCTTTCTCTCAGCATAAGTTGCAAGCCCTGCAAGGCTTGCCATGACGGCTAAGATGACCACAGCTTTAACGATAGTACTTAGCACAAAAAATAGTGTTTCACTCATCTTTTGCCTTTATGATTTTAACTGCGGCGTAGCTTTTGCCATTAAATATAACGCCCACATCAAGTTTGTCGTCATAATCACCTAAATATGCAGCGACTCCGCCAAGCTCGCTGTCAAGCTCCACGCAAATGGCAAGCTTACGCTCATCTTTTTCTAAAATAATTGCTTCATTTTGTGAAATTTCAAATTTAGCCATAAATTCGCTACTTGCATAAAGCTTCGCTCTTTTGGCTGTTTGTGTGGCATAGTTTGCAAAAAATGATGGCAAATTTATAGGATTTGCAAGACTTATAAGTGCTTCGTCGTCTTTTAAATTTATGCTCTTGCTATCTTTTAAAAGTGGCTCTATATCATCATTTGGTGTGAAATTTGAAATTTCTAGTTTATAACCTCTGTGACTTGTGCCATCATTTGCATAAAAATTTTCTAAATCATCAAATTTAATGCCTTTATAACCCTTTTCTTTTGGTAAATTTGGCGTGTAATCAATCGTATTTTTAGCCATTAACCCAAGCGCGTTTGCGATATCGTTTAGAAAATAACCTTTGTGCGGTATCGCCACATTTGTTGGTACTAGGGCGTTATTTATGCTTGTAAATGTGCCTTCTTGCTGATTTAGCGCGCTAGCATCGATATCGCCTTCAAAAATACTAAATTTATAATCACCATTTTCGTTATAGCCAAGCGTCTTGCCAGGCTTTTTCTCGCTTGTAAGAGTGCAAATTTTAGCAACGCCAAGTGAGTTTGTGCAAGGAGGTATGAGCATCACACGAAAAGGTGTAGCTCTTGCGATCACTCCAGTAAGTGCTGCTAGTAAATTCGCATTTTCATCCGTGTAAAAATCGCTTCCTAAAATGAGCGTAAATTTGCTTTTGCCCTCGCTTAAAGCCGGTATATCTAAGCCAAAATTTTCATCAAAATTTGTCAGTTTTGATGTAAGTGCGCTAGGTAAATTTTCACCCCAGTTTTTAAGTATAAAAAGTAAAATTTGCTCTAATTTTCCAGCTTCATGCGTTACATAGATAAAATTTTTAGAATATTTTTTAACGATCTCATCGGCTATGTGATGAAAGTAAATTCCAGCTGCCTTATTCATTTTTAAAGCGTTATTTAACTTAAAGCTTGTCACTGCGCTTTCGTGTCTTAAGAAACTACCAGCAGTGATGATAAAATCGCTATTTTTAATATCTTCATAGTCTGCGTTATATGAGCTAAGCCCACTAAATTCGCTAAATTTATTTAAAAATTTTTGATAATTTAGCGCCTCATTGTTTATTAGATTTAGATCAAATTTCTCTCTTAAACACTCTAAAATAAGTGCCTCCTCGTTCGTGATGAAGCTATTAAATTTTATATTTTTGATCGCACCATTTTTAATATTTAAAACAATCTCTTCAAATTTTTCTTCATTTTTACAGGCAAGCTCGTTGTGAAAGTCATAGCCAAACCTAGCTGCTCCACTTACCTCACCAAATGTAAAATCATTGCTGACGCGGTAAATTTGCTTACTTCTATCGCTAGTACTCTTTTCTTTTACATCATAGTAAATTAGCTCGCAGTCGCTTTGATGTGGATTTGCTGCTGGGATAGGGTTTAGCTCCCAGATATTTGTGCTATATTGAAAATGCGAACTAATAAGTGCTCCAGTAGGACAAACGCTGATACACTCGCCGCAAAATGAGCAGTCAAGACTCTCGCCCACGCTTGGACCTATTAAGCTTTTTTGCATCTTACTAAAAACTGCGTAGGCATCTTTTGGCATACTCTCTTTTAGCTCTTTTGGCACTTCAACGCCCCTTGGTACGGTCTTTAGCGCACTCTCACCGATCCTATCTTTGCAAACAGTGACACATCTTTCGCAGACTATGCAAAGAGCTGGATCGTAGTTGATTAGCCCCCATTTTTTATGCGGTTTGTGCGTGTCAGCGATGGCAAATTTTTGTTCATTTACCTTTAGATGCGTGGTTAAATTTTGTAGTTCACATTCGCCACTTTTGTCACAAACGCCACATTGAATCGGATGATTTACACAGTAAGTCTGCATGATCGCATTTCGCTCGGCAGCGATTTCTGGCGTGTTTGTATAAATTTGCATATCCTCTTTTGCTTTGGCATTACAGCTATAAACTACTTTGCCATTTGCCTCGACCATGCAAAGCCTACAAGCAAGAGTTGGTGAGCAGCCGCTAAGATAACAAAGAGCTGGGATATAAATTCCATTTGTCCTTGCAATATTTAGGATGCTCTCGCCCTCATCTGCTTCTAAAATTTGATCATTTATGCTTATTTTCATTTACTAACTACTACTTGTTTAAATGCGTATCCATCAAACTCTTTTGCGCCAAATATCGCAACTGTGCCTTTTAACGAATGGTCTAGTTTAAATTTTGCCCTCACGCTAAAATCTTTTGCTTTAAGCTCTAGCATATCGCCATCTTTTGCCTTTGCTACGATACCAAATTGCATGCCTCCTACGATCTCATCGCTTGCGTTTTTGTTTAGATAGACGACCGCTCCGTCAAAATTTTCAAGCTCTTTTAGCTCGTCTGTTTTGTGATAATCATTAAATTCTTTCTTGCAACCACCAGCTAAAACGACATTTTTGCCTAAAATTTCAAGTAGCCAAAAGATCGCATCTTTGTCTGGATGGGTAAAAAATGAATCATCAATAACGATGTTTTTAACATCCTTTATCCACTCGCCTAGCTCTTCAAATTCCTCTTCACCAACATTGCACTCGCCACTTATTAGCCCATCATCAAGCTCGCTAAAAAACTCATCGCAAGATAAATTTGCGTATTTGCAAAGAAGAGCCAAGACGTAGCTTATTGAGCCTATTTCGCAGCGGATTAAATTTTCGCCACCAAGCTCGCTATCCTCGATGCAAGAGATGTACTTAAACTCATGCTCTTTTATCTTTTTTGCTAAATTTTTATCGCTTAAACTTAGTAAATTTGCGATACTTAGGCTTTTGCCTGCTATTAAATCATTAAATTTCATATCTTGCCCTTTTTTATAGTTAATACCCAATCAACTTGGTTAAATTTAAGCGAGTTCATCACTTCGCAGTTTAGATTATAAGCTAAATTTACAGCCTTTGTCACGCCACTAAAATCACCTATCTCAAATAAAAATATAATCACTTCGCCAGGCTCGCTAGCCTTTATCTGCTGTCCAAGAGCGCTCAAAAACTCACTCTTTAAGTGCCTAAGATCTACCCTTCTCATCTATCGACCTCGCCTAAGATGATATTTGTGCTACCAATTATCGTAGCGACGTCAGCAACGTACTGGCCTACTAATAAATCTTCATAAATAGCGCAGTGCCAAAAGCTTGGCGTGCGAATTTTTAGGCGGTACGGGCTTGCGCTACCGTCTGAGTTTATATAAATTCCAAGCTCGCCCTTTGGCGACTCACTAGCAAAGTAAATTTCACCCTTTGGTGGCTTTAATCCCTGAGTTATCAGCACAAAATGCTGCATTAATGAGTAGTTTTGGCTCATTATCTGCTCTTTTGAAGCGCTAACATACTCTGGCGCGTCGGCGATGATAGCAGGGCTACTTGTCTGATACTTGCTAACGCACTGCTTTAAAATTTTCACGCACTCGCGCATCTCTTTCATGTAAAGCAGATACCTTGCGTAGCAGTCACCGTGTGTCGCATAAGGCACGTCAAATTCTAGCTCGTCGTAGATGAGATATGGCTCTTCTTTTCTGATGTCGCGCGCGATGCCACTTGCTCTTAGCATGACGCCAGAGCAGCCGCTACTAAGAGCTAGCTCTTTGCTAACTACGCCCACGTCTATTAGCCTTGCTTGCCAAATTCTATTTTCACTTAGCAGATCTTCATAAAGCGTGATGTCGCTTGGAAATTTTTCACAAAATTTAAGCAGCTCCTCGCACCAGCCATCAGGCAGATCAAGCGGCACGCCACCGATCCTTATCGAGCTATGAGTTAGTCTTGCGCCGCAGTATTTTTCTATTAGATCAAGGACGTATTCACGCTCTCTAAATGCGTATAAAAAGACGCTCATCGCCCCCACGTCAAGGGCATGCGTAGCTAAAAATAAAAGGTGCGAACTGATGCGGTTTAGCTCCAAAAGCATCACTCTAATGATCTGCGCACGGCGAGGAACTTCGATACCGCAAAGCTTCTCCACAGCCGCGCAAAATGCGTAGTTATTCGCACTTGATGCGATGTAATCAACCCTGTCAGTCACTGGGATAAATTCCTGATAGGTCATATTTTCAGCCATCTTTTCAACGCCTCGGTGCATGAAGCCAACCTCTGGTAAGGCTCTTACGACCTTTTCGCCATCAAGCTCAAGCACAAGCTTTAACTGACCATGTGCGCTTGGGTGCTGTGGGCCAAAATTTAGTATCATCTTGCCGTCATTTTGCTCAAATTCTAAATTTTCAAAAAATGGTTTTAAGCGGTTTGGTGACTGGCTCAAGGTCTTTCCTTTACTATTTGGCTCTGACTAAATTTAGCCTTTTTGACAAATTTTACGCCACCATCTTCTTGATACTCGTACTCTTCGTTAAATACTCTTGAAAATCCAAAGGTATCTTTCTCTTCAATATAAGCTGGATCGCGGTTCTCTTCGCCAATTTGCTCTCTAAATTCACGCCCAAAAATTTTATCCACCTCGTACCATTTGGCAGCCTCGTCGCCAGTTAGCGGATAGCTCTTTAAGAGCGGGTGCGAGTGCCAGTCATCAGGCATGATGAGGCGCTTTAAATTTGGATGATCTTTAATGAGAACGCCGCTTAGATCATACATCTCGCGCTCAGCCCAGTTCGCGCTTTTATAAAGCTCGCAAACGCTTTTTAGCATTTCATCTTTTTTTACAAAGCATTTTACACGAGCGCGTCTATTTTTACTCATGCTAAGAAGCTGATAAAAGACTTCGTATCCATCTTTTTGATTTATGAAATCAAGCGCTGCGAGCTCGCTAAGCTGTTCGTAACCAAAGCTTTTTAGCACCTCAAGTGTTTTGTAGTTTTCACTAGAATTTACATATATAACAAGCTGATCAAACTCTATATAGCTAGATAGAATTTCTACACCGCCTTGTTCTAAAATTTCTATTTCACTTTCAAAATTACTGCCACTTACTTTGTTTTTTAAACTCTCTTGCGGAATGAAAAATTTTTCTTTATAGTATTGCTTTTTTTGCAGGTCGTTTTTTGGCTTATACTCTCTCATATCTCAAGCTTCCTTGACTTTTGCGCCCTAAATGCACTTTGCTTTCTTATCTTTTTTTGAAGCATCATAAGTGCATACTGAAGTGTCTCTGGGCGAGGAGCACAGCCTGGGATATAGATATCAACTGGTATTATTCTATCCACACCTTGAACGGTAGAGTAGGTATTAAACATGCCACCAGTGTTTGCACAGCTACCCATCGAGATGACCCATTTTGGCTCAGGCATCTGATCATAAAGACGCCTTGTAAATTCAGCGTGTTTTTTAGTTAGCGTGCCAGCTATAATCATCACCTCTGAGTGTCTTGGACTAGCCCTAAAAATGGTGCCAAATCTATCAAAGTCATATCTGCTAGCGCCACTTGCCATCATCTCGATCGCACAGCAAGCAAGCCCGTAGCTAAGTGCCCAAAGCGAGTTGCTCCTGCCCCATTGAACTAGCTTATCAACGGTTGTTAAAACGACTGGCAAGCCACCATTTGCAGCGTAATTTATCTGATGCTTTGCCATTTAAAGACTCCTTTTTGCCAAGCATAAGCAAAGCCGATAAGTAAAATCGCCACAAAAAGCAACATTTCGATTAGTCCAAAAATTCCAAGTAGCCTAAAATCCACCGCCCATGGATACATAAAAATGACTTCAACATCAAACAAAATAAATAAAATTCCATAAAAAAAGTAGTGGATATTTATCTTATTTGGCTGTTTTACGGTTGTCGGTCCGCACTCGTAAAAGCCAAGTTTTAGACGCTGTGTATTGCGGTTGGCTAGTTTTTTGCTTATTTTTGAAGATAAGAATGTTATTAAACAAAATGAACAAGTCGCTAGTAAAAGTATGATAAATGCACCAAAATAGGTACTTTCAAGCTCTGAATGTGACATACTTTGCCTTTTTTAATTTTTAAGATTCTACTAAATTTAAATTTATTTGAGCTTGAAACGGCTTAAGAGTAGGGTGAGTATTGTGCTTTTGTGTAAAAATTACTCCTATTTTATCTTCTCAACTGCATCTTTTGCAGCACTTATTCGCTCGCTCTCGTCTAGCTCACGCACAAAGCCATCTTTTACCAAGATAATCCTAGTTGCTACATCAAAATAGCTATCATCGTGGCTAACAGCGATTATGCTTATGCCCTTACTTTGTAAAAATGGCAAAATTTCTTTATAAAATTTTCGCTTAAAGAGTGGATCTTGATCGGCTGCCCATTCATCTAGGATAAGGATAGAGCGGTGCTCTAAGATGGCTATTAAAAGACTTAGACGCTTTCGCTGGCCAGTTGAGAGTTGCGTGGTGCTAAGCTTATTATCTATGACACTTACTTTTTTGTCGATCTCAAGCAAGGCTAAAAGCTCGTCTATTTCGTTTTGGCTAGCAAAGCCATTATGAGAGAGCGTTTGCGAAAATAGATAAAAATCAGCAAAAATAGCGCTAATCTTTGCCTGATAGCTTTGTAAATTTCCTTCATCTATCTTTATGCTATCAAGGTAAATTTCACCACTACTTGGGCGCATTAGCCCGCAAAGTAAATTTATAAGCGTACTTTTGCCACTGCCATTTTTACCGATGATAAACGTTATCTCACCGCGTTTGATCTCTAAATTTACGTCTTTTAGGTAAAATTTGCCGTGAGTGTAGTTGAAATTTATATCTTTTAGTTTTATGCTTTGCCAATTATCGCTTAGACTGTCATCAAATTTAAAGCCTTCCTTAAATTTATTTAGATTTAAACTCATGATCTTTTCTAAACTCACTTTTGCGCTAAGTGCGGCTGGTATGGAGCCAACCATGCTCATAAATGAGCCTCTTAAAAATAGTATCGTTAAGCTAATGCTTAGTGCCGTTTGCAGGCTCGCCCAGTCAAATGCCACGCACAAAAATACACAAAGTCCTACTGAGCCAAGCAGCATAATGTTTGTAAAATTATCGCTTAATGCGTGATAAATATCGGCCTTTACCATATTTTGGCGTTTTTTATCGCCTGTAAAATTTAACTCATCAAAGCAGACACTTGCCCTTGCTCTATTTAAACTAAGCTCTCTATGCCCCTCTACGATATCGTCGTAGTGCTTTTGCAATGCGTCATCTTGAACTCTGGAATGCTTAAAATAAAGATGAATTTTTTTCATAAAAAGCGTATTTATAAAAAGAGTCGCACCGATCCAAATGGATAAAAAGATAAAAATTTTTGGAGCGATTACACAAAGATAAATGCTAGCACAGACGATAAAAACTAAGCTTTGTATAAAGCCAGTAGCGCTCATAAAGGCAAATGTGATCGTTTTTATGTCATTATTTAGACTAGCTATGATCTTTGCCTTGCCGATCTCATTTATCACGCTATTTGGCGTATCTAAAATTTGCTTTACACTTTGATATCTTAGCTCGTAGATAAATTTATGTCCAAAATTTGTAAGCGATATATTTGCGGCAATGGCGCTTATAAAAAATAAAAGTAAGACTGCTATAAATTTAATTGCAAGAATCGGATCAAATTCTTTTAAACTTACAAGCTCATTATTTATAAATGAAAGGGTCCAGACACCAAGTCCGCTAAATACGAGCGTTAATAACACTATTTTAGAAATTTGGTAGATATTTTTTTTGATTAAATTTGCAAGCATTACATCGCAGCTCGTGGCTGAATGATATTTGGCTCATACTTTTGTTCAGTATTTTCGCTCATTATGCGAAGCACCTTGCTTCGTTTTATCTTCGCGTCATCTTTAAATATCGCACGAACTTTGTCCATACCAGCGTAAAAATCACGCATAAGCACGATGCAGATATATTTGCCAAAAAATGTCGGCTTAATAATACCATTTTCTTCATATACCGCATTTACAAGCTTAAGCAAGCTAAGCTCCATAAATAAGGCTTTGTTAATGGTTGTGCTATTTTCATCGTTATATCTTTTAATATCAACTCCGCCATCAAAAAGCCTTGTTAAAAACGTGTATTTAAGTCTCTCTTTCTTGCTAAAACCACATTTTGCGATAACTGGGCTTTGTCTATTTTTTATCCTTTTGCCGTATTCAAGTAGATTAAACGCGTTTATTACAAGCTCGCCATTAAGAAAACTAAATGCTCCGCTACCAACGCCAAGATACTCTAAATTTGAGCCAACATATTCGTCGCGAAGGTCAGCACTTTTTTCGTTTGAAAATGCCCAAGCATTGCTTTGTTTGTAGTTACTTTTGCTAAATTCTTCAGTGATTATCTCATAGAATTCACGCTCATTATCTACGTTTGAAACACCAAGCGAGCGAGCTATATTCTCTCTTGTTAGCTCTGATTTCATAAGTGGATAGAAGGTGATTTGTTGTGGAGAGATCGATTTTGCAGTATTTATGTCGTTTATGAGCTGTTCTTTTGTTTGATTTGGCAGGTTAAAGATGAGATCCAGGCTAATGACTGGAATCTTTCCAAGAGCGAGCCCAATTTTTCTTTTTACCTCCTTGGCTGAGCCAAATTTTTCGTATCTGCCAACTCTCTTTAACGTTTCATCATCAAAGCTTTGTACGCCAACGCTTAAGCGATCAATTAATCCATCAAATCTAGCTAAACTCTCGGGTGAAATGTGATTTGGATCGCTTTCTGCTGAAATTTCATCTATACTAAAAAGCTCTTTTGCAAGCTTAAGCGTCTTTTCAAGCTCCGGCTCATTTATAAGCGTTGTGCCACCACCAACATAAAGTGAATCAAAGTCAAATCCAGCCTCTTTAACCTGCCTCATCTCCTCACGTAAATTTTCAAAGTAAGCTTTTGCAAGCTCTTGCTCATAGTGGTACTTATGAAACGAGCAATATGGACAGAATGTGTGACAAAATGGTATATGTGCGTAGAGCATATACTTTTTGTCTTTTTTGGGAGTTTTGGTGTAGGTTGTGGTTAAAATGTCTATATTAAATTCGTTGTATAGTGATCTTTGAATAGAATTATGAGCGTAATTTACGGCAAAATTCTCGACAATATTTTTAAATATCATAACTAATCACCTTAAATAAGTTTGGTTTTAAATTTATGTGTTAGGATAGCTAACTTTTAATAAATTTAGCCTTGTGCTAAAGAAATTTTTAGCTTAGCTAGATAAATTTGGCCTATTTTAAATTTGTAAATTTCACGTATCGATCAAATTTTAGTCCCAAAGCTTAAGGAAATTACTCCTTGGCTCTTGAGATAATTTTGCTTGCATCAAGCTCAAATTTTACTCCATCTTTCGTCTGCAGATAATAAAATTTACCAATATTACAAAGCGACTTTACATTATAAATTTTAACTGCCTTTTCATCTATCTCGCAAGAAGTTTGACCTTTACCTTTTGCCTCGCAAAACGAGCTTGGCAAAGCTTTTAAAGCGCTTTTGTCAATAAGCAAAAATTTATAATCAATATTTCGTATAGCAAGTGTTTTTGCTGTGTATTTTATAAATAAAAGAGAATTTGAAATGATCATGAAAATGAGCGCCGAATAAAAAATAATAGTAAAATCTTTCGTCTCTTTTATGCTAGCTATTCCAAGAATGAATGAGAGCATAAAAGAGCAAAATAATATCCAAAGTGCCAAAAATCCACTAATGCTATTTGAAATAACAATCGATGCGATAAATAAAATAAGCATTATAATAGTCAAGAAATATATAACAAAATTTGATCTATCCTTAAAGAAAACCGCTAAATTTACACAGATATAAGAGAGTGGAAATAGCGATAGTATCATTAGCAAATTACAAGAAAGCCTATGAGCTATAAAAGCAAAAATGAAAAATGATATGGATGTCAAAAAATATATGAAATTTGAGCTATAGAAAAAGAGAAATTTTGGCTTTTTAAATTTGTATTTTTTATTATCATTTTGATAAAGGTTCGAGACGAAAACTAAGATACCGATCTCAAAAACCGTGATAAATGCAGTCGCACAAAATAGCAAAATACCTGTAAATATCATCTCTGAGCTGTCTAAAATCGGGAAATATTTTACTTCAAAGCCAAAATATAAAAAGTAGCAAAAGATACTAGCGATTGGCACGATAAAATTTGAATATTTAAAGAAATTTGCCACGCAATTTTTTATAAAATTAGTCTTTAAATTTGCCGAATATTCGCTAAGTCTACTCTCAAAATAAGTGTTATTTAGTAAATAATTTTTAATTTTTTCAAGATATTCTGGTTCCTTGCAGCTTGCACCTATATAAATTTCATAGTTTTTCTCATCAAAATCTTTTGCAATCTCATCCTTTACATCCAAAATCACAAAACAAATTTGCTTTTTTAATTCGCTAAGTTTTTTTGAAATTTCAATAAAATTTGTTCTATTTAATTCAAGATAAGTCTCACACTCCTCATTTAAAAGAGCTATGAGCTTGCCTTGTTTACTGCTTGCTATATGAGCATTTGAAAACTTTTTCTTAATGAAATTTATAAAGTTTATAGAATTTTTAATACTCTCATCTTTTTTATTTAAAATGTCTTGATAACTCAAATTTAAATCCTAAAAATTTATAAAAACTTGCTATTTAAGCACTTTCTCGATTTCGCTCCAGCCCAAATTCTCAGCAAATTCAGCCGCCGTTTTGCCACTTTTTGTGCGGGTATTTTTATCAGCGCCGTTTTCTAGCAAGAGATTTACAAGATTTAAATTTCCAGCGATCGCCTCGTTGTGAAGCTGTGTATAGCCAAACTCATCAGCATCAGTGACCATATTTGGGTGCTCTTTTATATATTGCTTTACTTGCTCATATGTATTTTTGCTCATTGGATGCTCTATCAAATTTTCAGGATGCTCTTTTTGCTCATAAACTACCAAAATATCGTTAAAATCGCCAAAATCAAGTCCCCACTCTTTATCGTGCTCTTTTAGCTCTTTCTTTTGCATGCGTGAGCGCATCGCCTGCACGCTAAATCCGCCGTATGCGCGTCCATCTATCGAAAAGAGCCAGTCACTCATCTCGTCTATCTTTGCACTTATTTGGTCGCCTAATTTCACGTTTTGCACGCTATCTGGCTCATTTACGAGCGTGCCATATATCGTTTCGCCGTCAAATTCCACATCGTCTATCCACATGTGTTCACCGACTTCTTCGCCATTTACGACATCTAAGAAGCAAATTTTTACCATCGCATAATCAAGCATAGGTACGATCCTGCGGCGCTCCCAGTAGACCTCACGCCAAAAATATCTAAAGCTCTCACGAGCTTGCTCAAACGCACGCTGCATATAGTCTTCGTCGCTACTTACAAAATAGATTGGCATTTGCTTGCCAAGATCGATTTGTTTACCGAGAATTTTCTTAAAAAAGCTCATTTTTTGTCCTTATTTTTCATTTTAGATAGATCAAATTTGAATGCAAAATGATAAGATAAATTTCACTCATAAATCCGACAAATTTTAAATCCAAAAATTACGTAATGATTTCAAAATTTAGCCTACCAATTTCAAATTTAAACAAAAATATCGTGAGATGGATTTAAATGTTGCGACGAAAAACTAAGCGTGCGCTAGGCATATAGCCTACGGAGCGAGAATTTTTCTAGCTCATTTAAAGACACTCACGAGAAGCTGTTATTTTAGATTTTTAAAGCTTATTGGAAGTTCTAAATTTAACCCCCTAACCAGCTTTATACACTCCTGTAAGTCATCTATACTTTTGCTTGTCACTCTGATCTCTTCGCCCCTGATCTGCACGCTTACCTTGATCTTTGAGTCTTTGATCTCTTTGGTGATCTTTTTTGAGTTTTCACCGTCAAGCGTATCGTTTAGCTTTAGTGTCGCCTTTAAATTTCCGCCGCTTGCTGGCTCTCTTTTTGTCTCTGTGATTGCTACCGGTGGGATGTTTCGCTTGATGAGCTTTGAGATCACGATGTCTTTTAGCGCGTCGATCTTGTTGTCGCTTGAGCTAAGAAGCGTGATAAATTTCTCCTTTTCGTTTAGCTCGACTTCAGCTGCAAGCCCTTTAAAATCATACCTTGCCGCGATCTCTTTTTTTGCTGTCTCAAGAGCATTTTTAACCTCCATCATATCGACCTCGGCACTTATATCAAAACTATGCTCAGTTGCCATTTTTATCCTTTCAAATTTATTTAAATAGCCCTTTGATCTTTTCAAAAATCGACTTTTTACCAGTCTCTTCTTGATTTATAGCCTCGCCAATCTGCTGCACTGCGGTCTGTGCGTAGATGATAGCACCTTTTGGATCGCAGTTAAAGAGGTTTGAATATGAGTTTGATTTGTTTAGATCAAGCGGATTTGGCTCCACGACCTCAGTGGCCTCAAGCAGGCCTATTTTTAGCTCGTATGCGTAGTTTAGAGCATCTAAAAATGCAGGTAAATTTTGAGTGTAAAAGCCATCAATCGCCTCTTTTATCTCGCCACCTGCTTCATAGTCAGCCTTTAGTTTAGCTACGTTTTTAGCGTTTGCATAAGCGCCACAACAGTAGTTTTCGGTGATCTCATTATAAATTTCGCCACTAAATTTATCCAAAAACTCACTTGGTAAAATTTCTCGCCAGTTGCTGATGTAGTTTTTAAATTTCTCGTTTTGCTGCGCCAAAGAGCTTAGCGCTGTGCCCCGAGTGTAGAAATACTTTCTAAAAAATCCTTGCGTGACGGCGATACAAAAGCCGTGAGTTTTGTTAAAAATTTCATCGTTTTTATACTGCAACGCAGCGCTTAGTGTATCTTTGTACTTTTGGGCGTAAAATTCCTCTACGCCAGCCTTGCTAGCAAGTGCTAAAATCTCGTCAAATTTACCAGCCCTTGCAAGCTCAAGTGCCTCAAAATACCACTTTGAAATTTCATCTTCGCTAATGGCGTGATAGCTTATATCATAGCCCATTATCTGCTCTCATTGATGAAATTTTCGATGTTTGCGACGATCTTTGTGATGAGCGTCTTTCTAGCCTCCAAGCTGCCCCATGCCACGTGTGGCGTGATTAGTAGATTTTCTTTGTTTTTTACATTTAAAAATGGGCTATTTTCGCTCATCGGTTCGCTTTCTAAAACGTCGGTACCAAAGCGTAAATTTCTCTCATCTATCGCCCTTGCCATCGCCGCTTCATCCACTATGCCGCCGCGTCCTAAATTTAGCACTATCGCATCATCTTTTAGCAAATTTATCTCGTCTGCGCCCAGTAAATTTCTAGTCTTTTCATTTAGCGGTGCGTGGATGCTGATGATGTCGCTGCTTCTTAGTAGCTCGTCCAGGTTTTTTTGCGCAAACTCGCTATTTTTATTTGCTCCGCTTGTCGAGTAGTAGCTCACGTTTGCGCCAAATGCACGTGCCGCTGCTGCCACGCCACGACCTATCTCGCCAAGTCCGATGATGCCAAATTCTTTGCCGGCGATCTCGCTTATGTCTGCGCCAAGATAGGTAAAAATTTCACTCTTCACCCACTCGCCACTTTTTACGTAGCGATCATAAAATTTGATGCGATTTGTTAGCTCAAAAAGCATCGCAAATGTGTGCTGCACGACGCTTGCGGTTGAGTAGCCAGCAACGTTTTTAACAGCTATGTTTTTAGCTTTTGCATGCTCTAGATCAACATTATTCATCCCAGTTGCGCTTATGCAGACAAGCTTTAAATTTAGCGCGTCCATCACGGCTTTGTCGATGATGACTTTGTTTGTGATGACGACATCAACGCCCTTTAGACGAGGCACGACCTCTTCGCTTTTTGTTTTTTGGTAGCTGATAAACTCGCCAAATTTCTTAAAAACACTAAGATCTACGTTTTCTCCCAGCGTTGCCGCGTCTAAACAAACGATCTTCATCTTTAGTCCTTAATGAAATGTCCTACAAATTTAGAGTAGTTATCTAAAATTTTGCCGCCCTTTCTATATCCAAGCGCACACGCTTCATAAGCGTAAAATACGCCTGCTTGATAGTTATCGCCTCTTTCATCTTGATTAAACTCGTAAAATTCTTGATAGATGGCTTTGTTTGAGTCGTATTCGCCGTCATTACTTGTTATTTGTGCGCCGTTTTCATCGTGTATCGAGACGTTTGCGCCCTCTCTACCAAATACCGGCTTTTTCACATATTTTTTGCCCTTTAGCGGCTCGTTTGAGGTCTCAAGTAAGAGTGGATGATTTGGATAAAGATCCCAAAGAATTTTTAAAATTCCCTTGCTTTGGAAAAGTAGCGTGTAGGCTGGATTTATGATGATGGCTTTTTGGTTTTTGATGATATTTGAAAGTATTAGAGCTAGTTCGCCTTCATCGATAGCTATGCTCTCCCAAGGTACAAGCTTAAACCAGTATTCGAAATTTTCATCGCCTTTAAAAATGCCCTCGTTATCGTTAAAAACAACCTCATCAACGTAGGCAAAGTCTGTTTTAAAGCCAGCCTCTTTTGCGATGTATTGCAGTAGTTTTACGGTTTGCTCGTCCTCGATACTGCCAGCAATTGAGCTAAAGAGTATCCCCCAGCCCTCGTAAACATCCTCAAAATTTACATTATCGTCGCCAAGCGTGATAAGACGTTTAAAATTTTGTTTTAGAGCTTCGTAAAGGTTATTAAACTGCTCTGCTTCATCCATATGATTTAGTTTTAGCATCGCCCACTGGATGATCGCTGTCTCAAAGACTGCCGTTGGCGTGTCTGCGTTAAATTCGATCAGTTTTATCGGCTTACCATCAAGCCCGCCTGCAAGATCAAATCTACTATAAAGGTGCCAGTGAACGTCATTTTCCCAGCTTTTTTTGATGCTATCAACGAGATTAAATGGTATGCCTATCTCGTGAAAAAGGTTGTTGTCAATGACGTGCTGAGCAGCATTTACGTACATATCGTATAGCTCATTTGCCGCTTCGTAGTAAGCATCCGCTTCACTTGCTTTTACCTGCACGATCTCATCTGCGATATATGAGCTGTTATCGTTATCTGTATGCCATGCAAAGCCGATTTTCTCCATAAATTCGTTATTTAACGGAGTGATTTTTCTTAAATTTATCATTTTTCAGCCTCCAAAGCTTGATGAGCTAGAGCTTGATTTTGAGCCACCACCGAAAAATCCGCTCTTGCCACCACTGCTTCTTGCAGCAGAATTTGCTGCTTTTTGCTTATTAAAGCTATCAACGCTTCTTGTGTATGCGCTTGGATTTTTGTAAGAATTTTGACGAGTAGCTTGGAAATTTTGATTTCCAAAAAGCTTGCTACCTATCCAGCTACCAAGTATCGCGCCAGCAGCAGAGGCAAGTATGGTCTCACCAAGGCTTAGACCGCCACTACTTAGCTGTGCGTCGCTAGCCTTTGTCAAATTTGAAGTACCATTGTCAATATTTGCGTTTGCTTGAGCTAGGAGTTTATCGATCTCGTCTTTACTTAGCACACGCTCAGTGCCGTTTATATCTTTTAACACAACTCTAGTTTCAGTGCTTGGATACTCTTCTAAAATTTTATAAACTCCAGGTGCGCTCTCTTCGATGATGACAAAAGCACCATTTTTTTGCGCAACTTCATTTAGTGCGTTTTCATCACCGCCATTGTTACTGCCACAACCAGCAAGGCCAGCCATAACGATCGCACCAAAACCGCCCACCGCAGCATAAGTAGCTATCTTTTTAATGTGTTTCATATCTCTCCTATCAACTCTTTTAAATTTTTATGTCTTCTAACAAGTATCACACCTCGTTTAAATTTTATAAATTTTGAGTGGTGTATCGCTTTTATTATCTTTTCACTGGCTTTTTTCGTTGCCTTTGGCTTTAGATTTAGCTCCTTTAAAAATTCACTTAAATTTATCCATTTTGATTCATTTTCTATCTCAGCCTCTATCGCTTCATTATTTGACATATCGTCATTTTTTTGTGCTAAAAGCGGCCTTTGCATAGCATTTAGAAACTGCATGAGCTTCTCATCTCTATCTTTATAAATTTGCAAAATTTCATTTTTTCGCTCGATTAACATCTGCTCTTTTTCTTTAAAAAGCCTATCTTTATCAGCCTGTAAGTTTAAATTTAAGCTCTTTAGTTCGCTTAACTCATTTAGCAAATAATTTACAAACTCATCATTTTGGGATTTGGTTTTTGTACTTTTTGGAGCGGATTTTGTGGCTTTTTCGCTACTTGGTTTCTCATCAAGGATGACAAATTTTATGCCATTTTCAATGACTGTATTTATCGAACCACGGCGGATTCTATTATAGACTGCTTCTTTTGTTATGCCTAAAATTTCTGCAGCTTCGTTTATAGCTAGCTTTTGCATCGAATTTCCGTTTAAAATAAAATAAAAAATTTGCTTTGATTATAAAAAAATAAGGCTAAAAGAAGAGTTAAACAAAGAGAGCAAAGCCCTCTTTGTCTTTGTTTTAGAGTCTTGACTCGTAGCGTCTAAGCATATAAAGACGTTTAAGCATTTTCTTACGAGCTGCAATTTTTTGTTTCTTGCGGATCTCAGTTTTAGGCTCAAAGAAGCGTCTAGCTCTTGCTTCAGTTACTACTAAGTTACGGTCAGTTTGTTTTTTAAACTTTCTGTAACCCTCGTCAAATGACTCGTTAGGATGTACCTTAATACCAGGCAACGTCCTCACCACCTTTCAGATTAAAATAAGCCGTGAGTATAGTTTAATTTTCATAAATTTAAGCTTTTAACTATTTTTTTTTAAAACTCTTTTAATGCCATAAGCTTTATAATCATAAAATTTCAAAAAAGGCTTATTATGTCAAAGGATTTTCATCTTAGCTACGCCAAGAGGCGTTACATTTTTTTCGCCTGTATTACGCTATTTGTCTTTGTTTTGCCATTTATCAGAGTAAATGATGCGCAGCTATTTTTGCTAAGTTTTGATAAAAGTAGAGTTGATCTCTTTTTTACAAAATTTGATATGCAAGAGCTTTATTTATTGCCATTTTTATTTATCATTTTGTTCTTAAGCATATTTTTTCTAACGACACTTGCAGGGCGCGTTTGGTGCGGTTGGAGCTGTCCGCAAACTATTTTTAGAACAATATTTCGTGATCTTTTGCAAACTAAAATTTTAAAGATCAGAAAAAATATCCAAAATAAACAAAATGAGCCAAAAGGACAAATTTTAAAGCGTGCTTTAGCAGTTGGAATTTGGTGTATTTTAGCTCTTATTATTTCGGCGAATTTTTTATGGTATTTTGTGCCACCGCTTGATTTTTTTGCTTATTTAAAAGAGCCAAGTGAGCACGGAGTTTTGCTTGCATTTTGGCTTGTTATCGCTATTTGGTTAGTTTATGATGTCATCATTTTAAAAGAAAATTTTTGTATTTATGTCTGTCCTTACGCTAGGGTGCAATCAGTGATGTTTGATAACGATACGATCCAAGTTATTTACAACCAAAAAAGAGGCGGCGTAATCTATAACGGAAAAGAGAAATTTAAAAAGCCAAAAGAAGAGGTCGCGCTGTGTACTGGCTGCGAGGCGTGCGTAAGAGTATGCCCAACACACATTGATATAAGAAAAGGTATGCAGCTTGAATGTATAAATTGTCTAGAGTGTAGCGATGCTTGTGCTAAAGTGATGAAGCATTTTGATGAAAGCTCGCTTATTGAGTGGAGAAGTATAAATTCTATAAAAGAGCAAAAAAGAGTCAAAATTTTACGCTTTAGAACGGTTGCTTATCTCGTCATTTTGGGCATTGTTTTGACAGCTGGGGTATTGATGAGTGGCAAAAAAGAAAGCATGCTTTTAAATATAAATAGAACAAGCGAGCTTTATAAAATTTTAGACGAAAATGAAGTCGAAAATTCTTACGTATTTTTGGTGCAAAATACACAAAATAAAGAGCATGCCTTTTACTTTGAAGTAGATGATAAGAATATAGAAATTTCTCGTCCAAATAAGCCATTTATATTAAAAGCTGGCGCAAAACAACGAGTAATCGTCACGCTAAAATCAAAAAATGAAAATTTAAGCGATAAAGATCTTTTAAAACATATAAATATAAAAGCCTATGCCACCGATGAGCCAGCTATCAGCGTGCAAAGACAAAGTACTTTTATCTATCCTAAAAGATGATAAAATAGCAAAAATTTAACAGGAAGAAAGATGGAGATCTCAGAAAAGGGTAAAAAAAGATACGAACTTATCGTAAAAACAGCACTTGAGCTATTTTTAGAAAAAGGATACGAAAAGACAAGTTTAAGCGATATTGTGGCGATAAGTGGCGGATCACTTTCTAGCATTTACACGTTTTTTGAGAACAAAGAGGGGCTTTTTGAGGCGATCGTTGAGCAAGAGATAGATAGCCTTATAAAAGAGATCGATGAGAAAATAGATCTTAAAATTTCTCATAGCTTGGAGGAATTTTTAACCAAATTTGCGACCATAATATTTTCTATTACTTGTAGCAAAAGGCATATCTCTCTTGGTAGGATAATGATGAGTGAGGGTTCTAAAAATGGTGGCAAACTTGGTAAGACGTTTTTGGATCAAATTTTAAAAAAGATCGATCTTGTGCTTATAAATTTCTTTGAAAGAGACGAAGTAAAAGCCAAACTTGATCCAAAATTTTCAGCCAAATTTGCTGCGAAGTACTTTATACAAAGTGTGATTGGGGCTTATTACTACGATTCGCTTTTGATAAATGAAGAACCAAAGCTTAGTGAAAGAGAGCGTAAAAAGCATGTTGGCTTGTGTGTTGAGTTGTTTTTGAATGGAATTAGTAAAAAATAAAATTGACTTTTTATTTGTTTTCTAATAGAATCGAAAACTTTAAATTTTTGTAACAATTATTACAAAAACTAAATATGATATTAAAATTTAAAATTAAGAGAGGTTTTTATGGCAAATTTTAAAAGTGCTCTTGTGCTTTCGGTTGCAGTTTTATTTCTAAGTGGTTGTTTTGAAAATAAAGAGAATAAAGCGGCAGCAGGTCGCCAGATGCCACTATCTCATGTGGATATTTTTATCGCACAAAAAACAGACATACCTATTAGTTTTGATTACACCGCAACAGTTACAAGTAGTCAAGATGTTATTATCTATCCAAAAGTTGGTGGAACTATCATAAAGCAGTTTTTTAGGCCAGGCGATAAGGTAAAAGCTGGAGAGAAGCTATTTCTCATAGATCCAGAAAAATATCAAGCAAGCTTTGACTCACTTGATGCAGCTGTCGGCGTAGCGAATGCAAATTTAAAAAATGCCGAGACTGAGTTTAAAAGAATTTCTGCCCTTTATAAGAAAAGTGCAGTCTCTCAAAAAGACTACGACGCAGCAGTTGCAGCTTATGACATTGCAAATGCGAATTTAGTAAGCGCAAAAGCAAATTTAAAAAGTGCAAAAATCGACCTTGGTTACACGACTATCACAGCGCCATTTGACGGTGTAGTGGGCGATAATCAAGTAGATGTTGGCTCGCTTGTCATAGCAAACCAAACAAAACTTGTAAGACTTACAAAAATAAATCCTATTGAAGCAGAATTTTATATCGCTGATGCGGATAATCTAACTAGAAAGACAAATTTGGATAACGGCTCGTGGCAACAGCTAAATAGTGATGCTGTGTTAAGCGTCAATGGCGAAAATTTTAATGGTAAAGTAAATTTTATAGATAGTGTTGTAAATACCGCAACTGGCAGCGTTTTGGCAAAGGCTAGCTTTGATAACAGCGAGGGTAAAATTTTACCAGGCGCGTTTGGTCATATAAAGATGAGCGGCTTTGTTCAAAAAAATGCCTTTAACATCCCACAAGTTGCCCTTCAACAAAGCGCTACAAACTCTTATGTTTTAGTCGTAAAAGATGGCAAAGTAAGTCAGAAAAATTTAAAAACAGGATATCAAACAAAAAATATGGTAGCAGTCACTGAGGGTCTTGAAGATGGCGATAAGATAATCGTTAATAACTTCCTTAAAATTGGAGTCGGCGCACCAGTTGAAACTGATAAAGACCTAAGTGCGGAATTTATAAATGGCAAAGATGCAAACGCTACACAGAGTAAGTAAAGGTAGATAAATGTTTTCAAGATTTTTTATAAACCGACCGATATTTGCGACTGTTATATCTATAATTATAGTAATCGCTGGTTTTATGGGTATCAAGGGGCTTCCAATAGAGGAGTATCCAAGCCTTACACCGCCTACTGTCTCTGTAAGTGCGACATATAGCGGTGCTGATGCGCAGACTATTGCTGACTCAGTAGCAAGTGCGATCGAAGATCAGATAAATGGTGTTGAGAATATGCTATATATGCAAAGCACCTCAAGCTCTGCTGGCACGATGAATATAAGCGTATATTTTAAGATCGGTTCATCGTCAAAACAAGCTACGATAGACGTAAATAATCGCGTACAAGCCGCCCTTTCAAGATTGCCTCAAGAAGTACAAAATATGGGCGTAACGGTGCGCGAAAGAAGTGGCTCAATCCTTCAAGTTGTTGGCTTTACAAATCCAAATATGGATTTGATCGAACTATATAACTATGTAAATTTAAATATTGCTGATGAGATAAAAAGGGTTAGTGGTATAGGTGATACAGTATTGATAGGTACTAAAGAGTATTCTATGAGAATTTGGCTAAAGCCAGATAGACTAGCTCATTTTAAACTAACTCCAAGCGACGTCATTTCTCAAGTAAAAATTCAAAACTCACAATACGCTGCTGGCAAGATAGGCGAACAGCCATCGGATGGTGGTAATCCTTATGTCTATTCTGTTCGTACCGATGGACGTCTTAAAAATGCAGCCCAGTTTGGCGATATAATAATTAAAAGTTCCGATGGATCAGTGTTGAAGCTAAAAGATGTAGCTACCATAGAGCTTGGAGCAGCTAGCTATGCTAACGACGCGATGTTAAACGGCAAACCGGCTATTCCTCTTTTGCTATTTTTACAAAACGATGCGAATGCTCTTGCTACCGCAAATGCTGTAAAAGAAAAGCTTAACGAGTTAAAGAAAACTTATCCTGTTGGCCTAGAGCACACCATAGCTTACAATCCAACAGAATTTATAGATGTTTCAATTGATGAGGTTATAAAAACTTTTATTGAAGCGATGGTACTAGTTCTTATCGTAATGTACTTCTTCTTAAAGAGCTTTAGAGCCACCATTATACCGATGCTTGCTGTGCCAGTCTCTATAATAGGCACATTTGGTGGGCTTTATGTGATGGGCTTTAGTATAAATTTGATCACACTTTTTGCCCTGATCCTAGCCATTGGTATCGTCGTGGATGACGCGATCATCGTTATAGAAAATGTCGAGAGAATTTTACATGAAGATAAAGAGATAAGCGTAAAAGACGCGACGTTTAAGGCAATGGAGGAGGTGCAAACTCCAGTTATCTCTATCGTACTCGTGCTTTGCGCAGTTTTCGTGCCAGTCTCTTTCATGGAGGGCTTTGTTGGCGTTATACAAAAGCAGTTTGCTCTAACACTTGTTGTTTCTGTTTGTATCTCAGGCTTTGTTGCTCTTACTCTTACGCCAGCACTTTGTGCGGTTATGCTTAAGAAACAAGAGAGCAAGCCATTTTGGATAGTTCAGAAATTTAACGACTTCTTTGACTTTAGCACCAGACTCTTTACGGCCGGAGTGGCTAAAATTTTAAGGCATATTATTATTAGCTTTATTGTAATTGGTATTTTAGGATTTGCCACTTATAAGCTATTTGATGCTGTGCCAAAAGGGCTTGTGCCTTCAGAAGACAAGGGTGCTTTAATGGTTATCACCTCACTTCCACCTTCAACAAATATGCTAAAGACAAAAGAAGAAGTAGTCTCGATTAGCAACGCCATTTTAAGCAATCCAAATGTTGAGTTCACTATGGCTTTTGCAGGTTATGACATACTAGCTAGCTCGCTTAGAGAAAATTCAGCCGTTAGCTTTATAAAGCTAAAAGATTGGAGTGAGAGAAAAGGCGCTAACAATGGAGCTGATACATTAGCTGGCCAGTTTAATGGTATGCTTTGGAGCTCAAAAAACTCAATGACATTTGTTGTAAATTTACCGCCTATTATGGGTCTATCAATGACTGGTGGCTTTGAGATGTATCTACAAAATAAAAGCGGCAAGAGTTACAACGAGATAGAAGCAGATGCTAGAAAGGTAGCTGCAGCAGCAAACGCAAGACCTGAGCTAACAAATGTCAGAACCACGCTTGAGACAAATTATCGTCAGTTTAAGATAACAGTTGATAAAGAAAAAGCTAAATTATTTGGTGTAAGCGAGAGTGAAATTTTTAGCACGGTAGCAGCTACTTTTGGCTCTTACTATATAAATGACTTCAATCTTGCTGGTAAATCTTACCGAGTATATGCAAGAGCTGAGGAAAGTTTTAGAAATAATCCTGAAGATCTAAGAAAAATTTTCGTCCGCTCATATGATGGCGGCATGGTACCGCTAAATTCAGTAGCAACACTTACAAGAACGATCGGACCTGACATCGTTGATAGATTTAACCTCTTTCCATCAGCTAAGATCATGGGTGATCCAAAACCTGGCTACACGTCAGGCGATGCGATAAGAGCGATCCAAGAGGTCGTAAATGATACGCTAAGCAGCGAGGACTACGCTATAAGCTGGGCTGGAACGGCATATCAAGAGGTAAATTCTCAAGGAACTGGCACAGTTGCCTTTATCTTTGGTATGATCTTTGTCTTTTTGATCCTTGCCGCTCAGTATGAAAGATGGCTCATCCCGCTTGCGGTCATCACAGCTGTACCATTTGCGGTATTTGGATCATTGCTAGCAGTTTGGATAAGAGGCCTAACAAACGACATTTACTTTGAGATCGGACTCTTGCTGCTTATCGGTCTGGCGGCTAAAAATGCTATTTTGATCGTAGAATTTGCTATGCAAGAGCGTGATAGTGGTAAGAGTATATTTGACTCAGCGATAAATGCAGCCAAACTTCGCTTTAGACCAATTGTAATGACATCAATTGCATTTACGCTTGGCGTCTTTCCGATGGTTATAAGCACAGGTGCTGGTGCAGCATCTCGCCACTCATTAGGAACTGGCGTGGTTGGTGGCATGATCGCTTCTACGACGATAGCTATATTTTTTGTGCCAATGTTTTACTATTTGCTTGAAAATTTAAATGAGAAATACTGGAAAAAGGGAGCAAAAAAAGATGAAAAATAAGGCGTTTATACTTATAACGGCGGCGTTTTTGGCTGGTTGCTCGTTTCGCCCAGATATGCCAAAGGTAGATACAAATTTCACATCTACTTACACTTATGAGACAAGTGATATAAGAGATCTTTGGTGGAGAGAATTTAACGATGAAAATTTAAATTCTCTAGTGGAAAATGCACTTGAGAAAAATACAAATTTACGTGTTGCTTATTTAAATTTAGAGAAAGCAAAGGCAAGCCTTGGCGTAGCTGAGGCAGATTTGCTTCCTAGTATAAATTTAAATGTAGGCTACGAAAAAGCAAAAAGTAGCGGTGAAACATATACTAAACAACCACAAACTCGTTATAGAAAATCAGATATAAATTTAGGATTAAACTATGAGATTGATCTTTGGGGTAGAGTAAGAAATAATGTAGCAGCAGCCGAAGAAAGTCTAAATGCAACCAAATTTGACTACGATAGCGCGAGACTAAGTATCAGCTCAAGTGTTGCAAAAAGCTACTTTGCATTAGTTTCATTAAATATGCAAGAAGCTGTGCTAAGAGAGACTTTAAAAACCTATGAAGACACGCTAGCACTTCGTAAAACACAGCTTGATCTTGGAAGCATAAACGAGATGACTTATTTGCAAAGTAAGGCAGCAGTAGAAAGCGCTAAGACCAATCTTACTTCTATATTAAATGCAAAGTCAAAAGCTATCACCTCACTAGCTATCTTGACTGGTAAAAGTAATAATGAAATTTTAGGTGGAGCTGTTGCTAGCTCGCAAAATTTACCAGCTTCTCCCGAGATAAGTGCTGGCATTAGCTCTGAAATTTTGCTAAGAAGGAGCGACGTGGCAAAGGCACTGGCTGATCTAAAATCTACAAATGCTCTTGTTGGTGTTGCAAGGGCTGAGTATTTTCCAAGCATTTCACTGACTGGACTTTTTGGCTTTTCAAGTATTGATTTTGAAAATATCTTTGTTGGAAATGCCAATACATGGAGCATAGGGGGCTCTTTAGCACAGAAAATTTTTGATTTTGGCAGGACAAAAAATAATGTAGCAGTGGCTAAAACAAATGAACAAATTGCCGCTGTTAATTATGAAGCAGCGGTAAAATCGGCTCTTGGCGAAGTAAGAGATGCTCTTGCTTCAAGGCAAAATGCAAAAATTTCTTTGGAACAAGTGAAAAATTTGCTAAAATCCCAACAAAGAATTTACTCACTTGCTAAAGAGCAATATGATGCTGGCTACATTGGACATTTGGAGCTTCTTGATGCGCAGAGAAATTTGCTTCAAGCAAAATTACAAGATGTCTCTGCAAAGCTTGATGAGGTCGATAGTGCAGTCGAAGTTTATAGAGCTTTTGGTGGTGGTTTTAAGTTAGAAAAATAATTAAAAAGGAGAGAAATTGGGAACTAAGATATTAAATTTCTTGTTTTCTTGGGGATTTTTCGTTTTTGCTATCGCTCTTGGCGTAGCATTATGGTTTGCGATAAATTACGTGGATACATTTAGGCTTGAGTCAAGCTTTTATGATATCGGCGAGATATTTATGATGGCGGCTGTTTTTTGTATTGCTTTTTATGTGATCGCAGCAATATTTGTTATTCCTATTAGAGCGATCAAAAAATCTTAATCTTTCATCTAAGGACAAAATCCTTAGATGAACTCCTTGACTTCATTATGTAAAATTCTTAGATTCTTGATTATTTATTTTAAAAATTTATTTATGAAATTTACCGCATTTATATTACTACTTCTAACAAGTATATTCTTAATAGCTTGCTCAGCTAATCAAGCAAACAAAAAGATAAGTAACTATGAACTAGAAAACTTAGCTAAACAATATGGTGGAGTATATATATTTGATGAGAAATTTGAGAAAGAGATAGAGAAAATAGAAGCTGATAGAAAAGAGTTAAGAAAAAATACAAAAGGTAAAGATTTAGGTGGCGGTCTTTATGCTGTTAATACTAAGTTGGTAGATGAAAAATTCCCTCAAACCCTCTCAAATGGTAAAAAATATTATACTAGTTGGCTAGATTATGAAAGAGATACTGGTAAAAAAGCAGAAATTCCTGAAAAGTATATAAATAAAATAAAAGAGCTTATGGGTAGTGATAATTATAAGAAGTCACCAAATAAACCAATATTAGTGGGCTTCTATGAAGATAATAATCAAATAGTGCCTATTGAATTATCAATGTCTTATACATACTATAAAACCAAATATGGCTTATTTGGAGATGAAGGAATGGGAATTAGATTTAAAGATGAAGAGAGAATTTTTATACCAGGTGGAAACAAATTCATTCTAATAAACAACAAATTCATAAAAGCAAACAAGGACAAGTAAGTGCAAACTAAAAAATCAAATAAAGAGCTAATAAATTGCTTTAAAGACTATATTGATATAGCTGATGCAAGTTATGCAATGCTTCATAATGTATTTGAGAATGAAAGAAATGGACTTGATGAGCTTTATGATAAATAAAGTAAGCTATGAAAATACTTGGAATAAATTTTTATCTGCATAATAAATTTTAATAAACCCCAAACAGCACATAATAAATTAATAATATTATAAATACAATAACAATAAAATATTCAAACTAAAATTTCAAACATAAAAGGATAACCAATGAAATTTCTAGCAATAACACTCTTACTTCTAACAAGTATATTCTTAATAGCTTGCTCAGCCAATCAAGCAAATAAAAAGATAAGTAACTCTGAACTAGAAAATTTAGCTAAACAATATGGTGGAGTATATATATTTAATCAAAAATTTGTTGATGAGATAGAGAGAAGAGAAAAAGAAAGAAGTGATTACATGGATGATTTCTTTAAAAATAATAAAAGGAATTTTAAAAGAGCTGACCTAGAAATCATGGATCAAAAATTCCCTCAAACCCTCTCAAATGGTAAACCGTATTTTCTAGGTGGAACATCTAGTAAAATTTCACAAAGTTGTTATGAAAAAATTTATAGCTTCATAGGTTATGAGAATTTAAAAAAATATGAACCTTGGATATTTTCAAATTTATATTACAAAGATAAAGAGGATAATATAGTTCAAATTTCATGTACTGTAGTTTATGAAAGAGTAAAAACACAGTATGGCTTATTTGGAGATGAAGGTAGAGGATTTAGTTTTAAGAAAAACAGCTTTGAAAGTCTTGGTGGTGGAAACAAATTCATTCTAATAAACAACAAATTTATAAAAGCAAACAAGGACAAGTAAGTGCAAACTAAAAAATCAAATAAAGAGCTAATAAATTGCTTTAAAGACTATATTGATATAGCTGATGCAAGTTATGCAATGCTTCATAATGTATTTGAGAATGAAAGAAATGGACTTGACGAGCTTTATAATAAATTTGGTAAAGATAATGTCCCTGAAAATATTGTAAATTCTTATAGAGAAGATGAAATAAAAAAGCCTGTTTGGAGATATGCAGATGATGTTATCAAGGGTGACACAATAGAGGAGCTTTCTGAGAAAGCAAAAAACAATGGTAGGAATTTTGGTGATCCTACCGCTTATGCTCTTTGCATAGAAGCTAGATTTATGGCTGACAAAGTAGTTAAGAAGCCAGTTGGTAAAAATGGAGAAATAAAAGATATAAAAATAGATAACGATGTTAAAAATTTTATCTACTATGACAAAGATACAAAAGAGCAAAGATTACTTGTTGGAAAAGATGAAATTTATAAACTCTCCCCTCGCACAAAACTATTTGTCAATCGCTATGAGCTAGTAAAGCACATACCTAATCAAAAATCGGGTTTTAGCTCAACTATATTTTATGACACGCTTAAGTCGAACTATATAATAGGTTTTAGAGGAACAGAGATGAAAATAAATGATCTCTTAGATGATGCCTTTATGGCAATTACATCAAGAGCGCTTATGCAAATATCTGCTTTAAAATCACTTCAATCCTCTATGCAAGAAGCTATAAATTCTCATAGTCAAAACTTAAGCGGTTTAGATAACACCGCCAAAGACATCATTTTATCAGGTCACTCATTAGGAGGCCATCTAGCTCAAATATATGCAGTAACTTTCAAAGATAGCAGAGTAAAAGAACTTTATACTTATAACGCTCCAGGAATTTATGGTGGTATATTAGCTTCAGCTTTTACTTGGAGCTTAAGGCTTCTTAGTTTTGTAGCCAAAGCCATAGCAAAAGGTGCAAGATGGATAGCAAGAGTCATAGACAAAGATGGCTTTATAGGAAAGATGGTAGGCTCAGTCTTTAATAAGATAAAAGGCATGTTTGGCTTTAAAGATGATAAGAGCAGCGTAGATGAATACGTAGATGTGGTTAAAAATAATGAACAAGCGCAAAAGACTCTTGCAGATAAAAAGGTGAGCTCTAATATAAATAAAGCTAGCAAAGAAAAAGATATAGACATAGAGATACATCACGTAGAGAGCGTTAAACAAAGTATCAATAGAGATGAAGATAGCTTTTCAAAAGATGTAGCTGTTTTGATAGAACCTACCTTTTCAGTCATATCTGATCTAGGTTATAAGCTAGGCATAGATACAACTGGCGAAGTAAAGTATGAAAATACCGAGAATAGACACTTGGTGAATATATTAATTAGATCTCACTTTTTAAAAGAGAGCGTTTTGGTTTTATATATGTTGTGTTATCTCTTGGAAAACAAAGAAAATGAAGCCAAGATAGAGGGTAAAGATATAGCTGAAGCACTTGATTATCTAAATGAATATATCCAGTCGCTTAAATTTAAACTAAAATGCATAAGATCGAAGTTAAATTTAGATGTAAATATAGATGATATAAGTGATGCTTCTATGCTAGATGCGCCTTTATATATCTTTTATGCTTATTTAAATCTCTTTTATGAATATGGCAAATTTGGTGATGAAAATTTCAAGCAAGATATGGTCGGGTATATAATAGAAAATTTAGGCAGCAACATAGATAAAAATAGCAACAAAGAAGCACATCTAGTAAAGATACTAGATATAGATGATCTAGATAAACTAGATGCGACAAAGATAGTAAGTGATGCTAGAGCTGGTGATATAGATATGCTAGTGGCTATTTGTGCTTTGAATTTATTTGTATTTGAAAAAAAGATAGATGTAAATGAGCTTGGTAAATATTTCTCTTATAGTAAAAATATCTATAAAAATATAACGATACTACGAGATAATAGAGTAGATATAGCAGAGGCTAGCATCTTCGTAAAAGATAGAATAGATATGCTAAAGGGCATAATAAATCTAAAATACGCGGATCTAGCAAAGCTAAAAGAAAATGAAAATTTTTTAGCTAGCATAGACTCTAAGGACATAAGCTCTAGCGATGAAGCCATAGTAATAGCTAATAATAAATCTGCTCAAAATAACGACGATGTGGCTTACAACAATAAAGTAGCAACCGATGATATAAAAGCTCTTATGAATGAGAGCGTAGGAAGTATCTTTTATAAAAACAACGATACCCTTAGTGTAAGTGCAGTAGATAAAAGTATAGTCGATGTTGAGGTATTAAAGGAGATATTTAAGTTAGATAACAAAAATATGAATCAAAGAATATATCTAAACTCTGCCCTTTTGTCTAAAGCCAATGAAGAGGAGGATTATCCACTTTATTTTAAAGACGAAAAATATAATAGTGATGAGAATATACCTCTAAATTTTACTCATCAGCCAAGAGATGAAGATAAAGATATAGGAAGGCTAAATGTTGCTTATAGAAATTCTCAAGCAAATATATTAAATTATTCACTATTAAATAAGAGTCTAAATATCGATCTAAAACCAATGAACAAAAAGACTAAAGAGGCTCTTTCAAATTTAAATCAAAGGCAAAATTTACAAAAAGATAATCAATCTAAAGAAATTTCATCCACTGCGACTTCATGCCCTGTCATAGAGGATGACACTATCATTTGCCCACATGGCGGTCATGTGATCTTAAAAAGTAGGGCAGGCAGAAGCATAAGATCAGACGATCAAGGCGTGATACTTGATGTTGATTTTATAAACTCGCCGATAGTAGGCTGCTCAGCTAGGATTCCATGCGTCATAGTAGCTTATGTACCAAGATCGGCACTTAGTCTAAAAAGTATGAATGATCACTACGCTGTAATGCAAGATCTAGTGTCAAACTGCCTAAGCAACACGGGCTCTTCGCTAAGGTGCATAAAAAAAGAGAATAAACTAAAACTAGAGCATAGTTTAAGTAATCCTGGTATGCAAGATAGTAGCGAAGTAATAAAAGATATAAATTTAAATAATGCCTACATAAGGCTTCATATAAAATCAGCCCTTAATCAAACAGATAATCTTGCTGTTTGTATATATAAGCTAAATGATGTGGAATATAAAAACCAAGAGGGATTTAAAGAGATGGAGCTAAATTTAGATGAAGGCTCTGATATAAAAGATAAGAAGCTAAAAGAGTATCTAAAGGCCCGATTTAGAGATGATAAATTTAGTATCTCATCATTTAACTTCAAATACTCGCTTATGGATAAAAATTTTATTTTTATTACCCCTAAATATACTGAACCTATCTATAAAGACATGACGCTTCCTAAGAGCGGAGTAGGATTTTTTCAATTTGTAGATGATATGAGCGACGATAATAACCTTATCTATATTACGCCAAGTAAAGCAAAAACAGTATGTATAAAATTTGCTTGTGGGTTAGATAGTGAATATAGCGATGATATAAATATAATTAAAACAGTAGTGGTGGCATAACAATGAATGATATAAATATAACCTACTCTTGCGAAGAGAGTTTAAAAAAGATAAAAGAGTATATGGCTGATGCAAAGAGTGTGACGCTTTATACGTCTAGTTTAAACTATCTCTCTTCATATTCTGGCAATATAATTGCAGAGATTGTCTCCGATCTTATCTATTGTAAAGGTAAAGATAAAGACATATCAATAATAACTGATTTTTATGTAGACAAAGAGAGCTTTAAAGATAGCAAACTAAATAGAGTAAGGGAGTTTAAATATAAAGGCATTCCAGTAAAAGTAGTTCATAAAAAAAGTGCTATTGATAAATTCTTTGAAAATTTAAGAGAAGGGCTTACTCCTTTACAAACAAAAATACATAATCAAGAGATATTGGATTTAGCTCAAGATGAGCATGATAGAGAGTTGCTAAAAGATGGCAATGAAGTAGAAGATAAACCATCAAGTTTTTATCATATGTTTGAGCTTATTGTTTCTAATTATAATGAGGCTAAAAATATTTTAAGAGATTGTTTAAATACTCTAAAAAATGATCTACTAAATGATGCTAAATCATTGATAGCTAGTGAAGGATTGGATGAGTCCAAATTTGAAAGAAGCATAAAAGAGTGTTTTGATGAGCTAGATAAAAATTTAAAAGAGCTAAGCTCGGAAAATGGAGAATTTATAATAAAACAAATAGCTCTTTTTATATTAAGTCTAGTCGATATAACCGATCCAAAGGCTATAATAAAAAAATCAAATCTTGGTTTTATGGCTTATGAGCTTGGAAAGATGGCGTATGCAATTCATGAATATGATAGCAATAGGGCATTTTACGGTGTATCCTTACCAATACTAAGTTTTTTTACATCTAGGTTTGCTTCTGTCGTAAATACTTTAAATATAAGTTCAAACTGCAATGTCTTGGTGTTTAAAAGTGATAAAAATTCTAGATCTGGTTTTTTCTTGGACTTTACTCACTTAAATTTAGACTACCGCCCTTTTAAATATAGCATTAACGAAAAAGAGACAAACTATAATACAGATGAAGGATATAGCATATATGGATATTTAGATGATGTATTAGTGTTTGAATATACTAAAGATATTTGCTCTTACGATATCATAAATAAAAACTTAGGATTTGGCTCAAGTGATGATACCTTATTTAGTAGATTAAAAGATGAGATAAAAAGTACAAATGCAAATCTAAATTTCATCTGCGCTTCAAATTTCAACTCTGTAAAACTAGCCAATCTAATAGCAGATAAATCCGATAAAAATAATACCTCAGTAAATGATGAGATGAATAGTAAAGACTTCTCAAATTTAAATAAAAACTACATCGTTCTTTCAAACTCCCCTTTTAGATCAAGTGCAGGATTAAGAGAGGAAGTTATTAGCAATAGTCTTGATCAAACTATAAAAGACGATATAAATAGATCAAAAAGTAGTAACCTGGTAAAACAAAAATTTAGTGACATAAAGACTCTAAATCCAGTAAAAGACTATAGCAAATATAGTATAGATATAGATCAAAACAATGATAAATCAACTCTTGTTTTAAATTTATCTCCATTTGCAAGGATAGAAAAAAGCTATATAGATAATATTGAAGAGAATAAAGAAAAATATAGTGAAAGCTATACAGAAGAAAATAGTAGCGATGCTTATGATTTTCAATTAAATAAATTAAAGTACGATGAGCTTTTTGATATAAATGTCTCTCATATAAATGCTTATGCAAAGCAACCAAATGATATGGAAAAGATAAAAGTGAGCGAAAAAGAGTATATGGAAAAATCAACTCTAGCATTTAAAGCAGTCTTTGACAGAGTTAATAAAAATGTTAGTGATAGAATGAATTTCGAAGATGACTGCTACGATAAGATAGAAGCGATAAAAGAGTATGAGATATTAGGAGATATAGACTCTGTAAAAAGTGCCGTAAAAGAGATACTAGATGATCAGCCAACTCCGTACTACTCTCTTTTAGAAGTACTTTGCCTTGGCGTGTCTTACTTTATAATGACCAAAAGCTATTCAGGAGAGTTATTAAATAAATCTATAAAAAACTCCCGTGAATATATAAAAATAGGTGATGAAGAGATAAGCACTATAAATGTAAATTCTTTTGTAAAGTTAGGTGATAGTGATATAAGATTATTCTTTTATAAAGATAGTGCTAAAAGTAGTGGATTAAACAAAAATGAGTATCTATGTATAGAAGAGATTAGTGATTATATGGATGGTGCAGGAAATACTAAGAATGTATATAGCATAAAAGAACTTTTAGAAGAAAATGATAGTAGTGTAAATACAAATATAAAAGATCCTTTACAGAGTGATCTAATGAAGCTTCTAATAGAGCAAGCCAATGATATAGATGAAAGCTGTAAGAAAGATAAAGCTTTGATAAAAGAAGTGATAGCTTCTAAGGATAAAGACGTCTTAAAAAAAGCCATAGACTTAGAAGATAAGGCTTATCATAATGATAGAGATATGGATAAAGAGGTAAGCTCTTTACTTGTAAAAACAGCCATTGAAGGATTATTCCCAATAGCAGGCTTTGCAAGTGAAGATGGCATATCTAAAATTTATGAGATGCTTAGCTCTTTTATATTTGAAAGGGATGCAAAGAAATTAAAAGATGCCTTTTTAGACGAGCTTGGAGTATTAAATTTAATAAAGAAACTATTTAGTGCAAAAAAGACTAAACAAATAGATGAATATTTTTTGTATATTACAAGATTAAAAACTACAAATATAGTACTTCAAAGATCAAAGCTAAATTTAATTTTGCAAGCCCAAAATACCTCTATGCTTTATAGAACGATAGAACATTTTAAACTAAATATATCTTACAGCGAGATAACGACATATACTTTTATGAGATACACGTATAGCTTTAATATAAGAGATGTAGAGCTTATGAAAAAAGAAATCAAAGACTATACTAAAACTCTTGGTAAAGACATAGGCATCTCTATGATAACCGACCTAATAGAACTTTATAAAACATCATATGAAAAACTAGAAGAAAACTACAATGAAATAATGCATACAAGATATACATATAAATTTAATGAAGCTTACGCACTAAATAATGTATCTTATAAGCCACTATCTATTAAAGAAACTTTTGACAAAACAAAGAGCAATACATATATTTACTATCCAGTAATGATCTATCAAAACTATATAAGTCTAAATTTAAATAGATTATTTCTAGGAGCTAATATAAGTAGTGGAGGACTAGACTATAACTCTTTTATCTACTATGATATAAACAATAAACAAAGCAAACTCTCACATAACCTTGCTTCAAAGCTAGCACTAAATAACCTTAGTGCTTATCTATGTTTAGATGAACTAAGAGGAGCTGGTAATGAGATAGATGCAAACTACTTTAATTATGCAAGAAGTAGATATATTAACTCAGATGTAGATATAAGAGGGTTAAATTTGGATGTGAAAGAGGAGAAAGAAATTTATGATGTGTATAAGCAAAATATATTAGCAGGTGATAGTGAAGATGCCGAATACGCAATAGACTCTTATCAAGAAGCAGTAAAAATCATAAATTTATTTAAAAAAGGAATCTTTAACACCAGTGATGAAAACAACCACTCTAATCTCTCAAGAGATTTGGTAGAGGCTCTTGATACTATTGGCAACAATAACATTAAGGGCGTGTATGTGGGGTGTAAGGCACCTAAAGAGAAGGAAAGAAGCCAAGATGAAATCCCTCCTCGTCTAATCGGTCGTCTAGCCACCACCATAGTCATGGAAGATGGTCTTTACATAGGATAAAAGATGAAAAAGATTATATTTACAGCTTTAGCTATCTTAGTAATAGCCATATCACTAATAGCAATAAATAAAAGAATGAATAAAGGAAATTTAATGGATAACAATAATACATATATAGTTATAGCTCACAATGGTAGAGGGGTAAAATTTGATAAAAATACAAATTTGATTGTTTATGATGGAAAAAAATCAGATAATACAAACAATGATCTTTCTTCAAAACTAGTCCTTGACTCCCGCTCCATCCTAGACTCATCTCCATATAAAAACTATAAACCACTATACTATAACCCTAAACCAAATTCTCTAGGTCAAACAGACTATCTATCATTTAAACCTTGGCTAGATATTAGTTATAAACCAAGCTCAACTAAACTATCACCTTGGACTAAATCAGAAAAAGCTTACTATGAAAGCTTAAAAGATAAAAGAGATAGATATATCTATCTAGTAAAAAGAAGTAATCTAAAATGCACTATGATAGATATCCCTGAAGATGCAATAGCTAGAGTAGATAGTAAAGGCAAACTAACTAAACCAGAATATGCTGAAATTTATGATGAAGTAAATGCTAATAGAAATACTCTAAAATCAGAACTGTTTGCAGCAGAGTGGAATATATGTGCCGGAACTTTAGGAAATACGGCTGGATTTTCAAGGGGGGTTGGATTAGGTTATGCAGGATTTAAAGCAAGAGCATATCAATCAATGTTTCTATCAGCTCAGCTTGGTAAAAAGGAAGCCCTAAGAGCTTTAGCTGATATGTTTGAATATTCTACATACCTAGCAGGTCTAAACAAAAATTTACAAATGGCAGAAGAGTTTAGAAAACTATTTACTAATCCTCCACTAGATGAATATGGTATGATGCCTTATCTTGATGAAATAGTTGGTAATTACTTTGTGATGGATTTTAATAGGGGTGGGGTGGCAGCAATGCCAGATAATTCTTTATATAAAGATCTAAGAGAGCTTGTAGAAGATAAAGGTGAGCTACTAGACCCCAGAGACTTTGATGCTAATGAAACTACAAGGGAAGAATTTATGAAATATGTAAAAAGTGAATTACCTAAATTCCAGGATAGGCTAGAACTTCCCGGTTTTCCTAAAGATTGGGATGATAGAACACTTACTCTTTTTATCGACTCCACCCTCCTAGAATCCAAAATAATGTCTTTAACCCCACCAGAGGGATATCCTAATGCACCATACTATAACACACCAGAAGAGCTAACAAGACTATATGAGGCTGGTAAATTAGATAAAAAACTAAATCCTTTAATATCAGTAATGTATAGAGAAAGCTTTCCTGAAGATCTTAGGCAAAAGATACTAAGCTATGCTAAAGAGCATAATATAAAGGATTAAAGAATAAATTTAATATCTATGGCTCCAAACGGAGCCAAATATAAATATATTAAGTCACTACAATCAAAGACATAGGCATCTCTATGATAACCGACCTAATAGAACTTTATAAAACCTCATACGAAAAACTAGAAGAAAACTATAAAGAGATAATACATACAGCCAATATGTTTATCACACTATTAACTTAAAAAAATAAATTAATTTTAGGAGATAATTAGGCTCTTTTATAAGAAAAATCGCAAATAGCGATCTATACAAATTTTGATAAAGAATTTCAATATATTTTAATATCAAAATGAGCTGAATTTTGAAAAAATTAAAGCATATTTTTAAACTTGCTTTTAACTTTTTTGTTATAATATCCCATCAAAAATAAAAAGGATATTTTTTATCCTAATTAAGGTTTTAAATTTGAGAGTATATTTAGACAATAACGCTACAACAATGGTTGATCCTGAAGCTTTTGAGCTTATGAAACCATATTTTTGTGAAAAATACGGCAATCCAAACTCGCTTCATAAATTTGGCTCTGAAACACATCCAGCTTTAAGAACAGCTCTAGATCAGCTCTATACCGGACTAAATGCAAAAGATAGCGATGATATCGTTGTTACCTCATGCGCGACTGAGAGCAACAACTGGGTAGTAAAAGGCATCTACTTTGACAAAATAGCAACTGGCGAGAAAAAGCGTATCGTAACAACCGCAGTTGAGCATCCAGCTATTTTGGCGACTTGTAAATTTTTAGAAAAATATGGAGTAGAGCTTACTGTTTTAGATGTAAATAACGATGGCATAGTCACTCCAGAACAGCTAAGATCTGTAATGGATGAGAATGTAGCACTTGTTTCTATAATGAGCGCAAATAACGAAACTGGCATGATCTTTCCTGTAAAAGAGCTTGCTAGTATCGCTCATGAATATGGAGCTTTATTCCACACGGATGCGGTTCAAGCAGTTGGTAAGATAAAGATAAATGTTCAAGACCTTGACGTTGATTTTTTAAGCTTTTCTGCGCATAAATTTCACGGACCAAAGGGTGTTGGAGCACTATTTATAAAAAATAGTATGCCACTAAGTAGCTTACTTCATGGCGGCGAGCACATGGGTGGACGCAGAAGTGGCACGCTCGATGTTCCTGGCATCATCGGCATGGGTAAAGCACTTGAACTGGCAAATAAATTTATGGATTATGAGCACTCTCATGTTCGCCGTTTGCGTGATAAGCTTGAAGATGCAATTTTAAAAATTCCTGACGTTAGCGTCGTTGGTAAAAAAGAGCAACGTGTGCCAAATACCATTTTGGCTTCTATAAAAGGCGTTGAAGGCGAAGCGATGCTTTGGGATCTAAACAAAGCTGGCATCGCAGCTTCAACTGGCTCAGCATGTGCAAGTGAAACATTAGAGAGTAACCCAATAATGGAGGCCATAGGGGCAGATAAAGAGCTGGCTCACACCGCACTTAGACTATCTCTTTCTAGATTTAATACAGAAGAAGAGATTGATTATGCGATCGAGCATATAACAAAAGCAGTAAATAGACTAAGAGGTATCTCTAGTACATTTGCCTACGCCCCAGAATGGCATAAGAGTGGATTATAAAATTTAAAGGAAATAATATGGCAAAGAATAATTTGATCGGAGGCTCTATCTGGGATGAGTATTCTAAGGTAGTGCAAGACAGGATGAATAATCCTAAATTTATGGGAGAGATAACCGAAGAAGATGCTAAAAAGGCAAACGCAAAGCTTATTGTGGCTGACTTTGGTGCAGAAAGTTGCGGTGATGCGGTTAGGCTATACTGGCTTGTTGATGAAAAGACAGACAAAATAATAGATGCTAAATTTAAAAGCTTTGGCTGTGGCACAGCGATAGCTAGCTCTGATACGATGGCTGAGCTTTGTATCGGCAAAACGGTCGATGAAGCGGTCAAGATCACAAACCTTGATGTAGAAAAAGCTATGCGCGATAATCCAGAAACGCCAGCAGTCCCACCTCAAAAGATGCACTGCTCAGTTATGGCATACGACGTTATAAAAGCAGCAGCTGCAAGCTATAAAGGCATAGATCCAGAGCATTTTGAAGATGAGATTATCGTATGTGAATGTGCTAGGGTAAGCCTTGGTACGATTAAAGAAGTGATAAGACTAAATGACCTTCACACAGTTGAGGAGATCACGCAATACACCAAAGCTGGCGCATTTTGCAAGTCTTGCGTAAAGCCTGGTGGTCATGAAAAAAGAGAATATTATTTGGTGGATATATTGCGTGATACTAGGGCTGAGATGGAGCGTGAGAAGATCGAAGCTCAGGCAAATGCCCAAGCAAATCACACTTTAGGTGACATTAGCTTTGAAAATATGACGATGGTAGGGCAGTTAAAAGCAGTCGAGTCTGTCATAGATAAAGAAATTCGCCCAATGCTCGAGATGGATGGTGGAAATTTAGAAATTTTAGATATCAGAAATGATAACGGAGAAAATACTGATATTTATATCCGCTATCTTGGTGCTTGCTCGGGCTGTGCAAGTGGCTCAACTGGCACTCTTTACGCGATTGAAAATGTCTTGCAAGAGAGCTTAAGCCCAAAAATTAGGGTAATGCCTATTTGATTTTATTAACTAGCCCTTGTGGGCTAGTTTTTATTCTCTTAAAAATTTTAAAATTTCACTTCTAATTTGACTCAAATCACCCACAAATTTTTTTTCAAACTGTGAACGATTAAAGGTTCGCTGACGTTTTGCTAACTGAGCCGTATGCGTAGCTATGAGCTCTTCAAGCTCGTTTTTAGAAATTTCTTTATCTAAAAATTGCTTGCACTCTTTTAAACCTATTGATTTTAGGGGTTTTGGCTCACTTTTGTATTTATCAAATAAAAATTTCGCCTCATCTATGAGTCCAGCTTCAAGCATGCCTTTTGTTCTTTTCTTGATACGTTCTCTAAGCTCATCTTTATCCCATAAAATTTCAAATATCGCTAGTTCTTTTATGATACTCTCTTTAGTATTTTCTCTTAGCCAAATGCTTGGGATTTGGTTACTAAATTTATAAATTTGATACCACTTTTCGAGGCGATAAGAGTCGTTTTGGCTAAATTTGCTTGCAAACTCAGGATCGATTTTTATAGCTAGTTTATAAATTTCTTCATTGCTTAAATTTGGCTCACATTTTGGCACATCTGGTGCAAGTCCGCTAAGCATTGATTTTAGATAAAATCCGCTACCTCCTGTAATGATGAGTGGACAGTCTTGTAAGCATGCAAAATTCTTTGCATTTTTATAAATTTCAAAAAATGCCCCAACGCTAAATTCTTCATCAGGATAAATTTCATCTACACCAAAGTGTTTTATGGCTTCAAGCTGCTCTTTATTTGGCTTTGCGCTGGCGATATCTATCTCTTTATAAAGTGCAAGCGAATCAAGACTTAAGATGATGCCATTAAGCTCCTTTGCAAGCTCAAATGCAAGATCGCTTTTGCCACTTGCCGTGGTGCCAATTATTGCAAATTCTTTAAACAAGTCTAGCCCTCGTAAAACGAGCTAAAGAGTAAAATTTCATCATCTTCCTCGTTATTTTTGCCATCTTTTATAAGACTTGCCAAAACACCGGCAAAATACGGAGCGAAGCTAAGTTCATTTAGCCCATAAGCTTGGCTATAGACCAAGTTGCTATATACGCTATCGCGTCCAAGAGCCGGCTTATCGTTTGAGCTAAGAAGCACGTAGTTTGCTCTAAAGCTAGGCTCTTTTAGCTCGCTTATGCCAAGATGTATCTTTAGCTCATTTAAAAATGCATTAATCTTTTCAGTTTTAACAAGCGTATCGATAGCGCCGACTTGTAAATTTGTAATAATCGTAACGCCATTTTTAGTTGGATAAATTTTGGCAAATAGATCATTTAAAATGATTGGTTTTTTAGGGATTTGCCCTTCATTTAGGCTAAGATCAATAGTATAAAATTTAGCCAAAATCGCATTTATGCTCGTGCCTAGTTTATTTGAAAGCTCTAAATTTTTTGAAGCGATCACAAAGTTATCGGCCTCATATTCGCCATTATTGCCGGTAGCTTTTTGCACTATTTGCCCCTGCGTTTTTAGCTCATAAATTTCATCATTTATAAATTTTACCCCGAGAGAATTTAACTCATTTATCAAAGCTTTTTTGAGCTCATTTGTATCAATGCTTGCGTTTTTGGCTAAATTTATAGCACCTTTTATGTTTTTATTTATTAGCCCAAAATTTGCAAGCTCTTTATCTACGCTTAAAATTTCTTGCTCGCTATGGGCAACTTTTATCTCATCAAGCCTTTTTTTAAAGCTTTCGTCATTGCTAAAAAGTAGATAAACGCCGCTCTCATCGAAATTTATCTGCGGATATTTGTTGCTTAAATCTCTTAAAATTTCAAAGCTTTTCTTACCAAATTTTGAAAACAAAATTTGCATCTTTTTGTCGTGAGCTTTGGTCGATTTGAGTGTAAAATTTGTCATCCAAGCTCTAAAATTTTCATTTAAGCAAATACTTATATCAAGCTCGCTTTTTTTGCTAACTAGCCCCATAAATGAGCTAGATATCGCTCCATCTTTTGCAAGAGCGTGTGTACCAAAAGGCGTTAAAATTCCATTTGTAAAATCATCTTTTTGGCTGCTAATAATTAAAATTTCTTCACCCTTTTTAGCTAATTCGTAAGCCGTAAATAACGCACTAAAACTATCTCCAATAATCGCTACTTTGCCCATAATAACCCTTTGTTTTAAATTAATCTTGTAATGATAATATAAATTCAAATTTAAAGCAAAATGGTGTAAAATCAACCATTTTTAAAGAAAATGGAAATTTATCAAATGATAGAAAAATTAAAAATTATCGCTGAACTTATCGTTTTTAAGCATTCTGTTTTTGCTTTGCCTTTTATTTTTGTTGCGATGATAGTTGCTAGTAAGATAGAAAGTGGCTCGGCTTGGTTTGGCTTTAAACTACTTATTTTAGGTACTTTTTGCGCTGTTAGTGCTAGAAATTTTGCTATGGCTTTTAATAGATACAAAGATGAAGATATCGATAAGCTAAATCCGCGAACTGCAAGCCGTCCAAGCGTTGATGGTCGTATCGGTAGGAGCAATATGCAGCTTTTTATAGTGGCAAATGCGTTTATTTTTATCGCATGCGCTTATTTTATAAATTCGCTCGCATTTTGGCTAAGTTTTCCTATTTTAGCTATTCTTGGCGGATATTCGCTGTTTAAGCGCTTTAGCGAGCTAGCACACTTGGTGCTTGGCCTTAGCCTAGGTCTTGCTCCTATCGCTGGCGTGGTCGCAGTGAGCGCTACTATACCGCTTTGGAGCGTGCTACTTTGCCTTGGTGTGACATTTTGGGTAGCTGGATTTGACTTGCTTTACTCACTTCAGGATATGAAATTTGATAAAGAAAACAAGCTCTTTAGCATACCAGCTATTTACGGCGACAAGGCTACGCTGTTTCTATCGGCTATTTTTCACGCTTTAGCTTTTATATTTTGGCTACTTTTTGCTTGGGCGGCTGGGCTTGGAGCGATGGCATTTTTTGGAATTTTAGTAAGTGGTGTGATCTTATTTTTTGAGCATAGAATCGTAAGACGCGACTTTAGCAAGATAGATAGAGCATTTTTTACATTAAATGGCTATTTGGGAATTTTATTTTTTATCTTTGTTTGGATTAGCGTATTATGAGCGAGATTAAGCTGTTTAAAGCACCTCTTGATATGGAATTTGAGTCTGATAAAGATGGGAGCGAGAAATTTAAAAGAGAGTTTGACTCTATCTTGCCGGGCGAAGAGGACGCGCTTGGGGCTTGGCTAAAACGAGCTAAATCGCGTGGCGAAACCAAAGAAAGTGATCAAGTTTTATTAACTTTGCTGATCGAGCTTCATAGAAAAGTTGATGCGCTGAGTGATTATATTAAAAACGAACATAAGCAATATTTGCCACTAAAAGAGAGGGCGAGTATCGAAGAAATAGGCTTTACACATATCAAAATAAGCGAAGAAAAATTTATAAAAGATGAAATTTACTACGCAAGGATTGCTATGCCTATCTTTCCAAAGAGAAATTTGAGCCTTTATTTAAGAGCTGTTAGTGAAAATTTAGCAAAGATAGAAAATATGCATGAAGAGGATGAGGCCGACTGGAACGCTTACGTAACAGCTAGAGAGCGTGTAATGATAAGAGAAATGAGAGCGAATTCGTAAAGGAAAAATATGGAAATTTATATTTTTTTAGGCTTTGGTATCGTTTTGGCGATAATAGTAGCTTTAATGTTGATAAAAGATAGTGAGACAAATAAAAAATTTGCGAGATTTGAGCGAGCAATAGAAAGCGTTATGCAAGAAAATTTCAATCTAAAAAAGCAAATTTCAATGCTTGAGGGCGAGGCATTTAAAAATAGTGAACAATATGAGCCGCTTAAAAAACAGATAAAAGAAAATATTGATTTGCAAATAAATGAGAAAATTGTGCCAATAATTCGTGCAATTAAGAGCATTGAGCGAGTAATTGATGATTTTGCAACAGAGCAAAAAGATAGGATAGTCAGTCTTGAAGAGCGAACAAGAGATATTAATAAAATCGCACCAAGCGTCATCAATGAAGAAGAACAAATTCTAAAAATGTTTAAAGACGGAAAAAGTGCAGCGATGATCGCAAAGGACCTTCATGTTGGAATGGGGCGAGTCGAGTTTGTGCTTAAATTTCATAAATTAGCCTAAATTTATAGGCTAATTTTAAAAAGACTAATCTACTCTTAAACTACAAAAATTGGCTTAAATTTTTATTTTGATTTAAATCTTTTAACATATAATTGAAAAAATTATAAAAAGCTCTAACCAAGCTTAAGAAGGTGCTTTATGCTAATCGATAAATATGGTCGGGTTGTTGATTATTTAAGGATTTCTGTAACTCAGCGTTGCAACTTTAGGTGTAGGTATTGTATGCCTACAACGCCATTTAGCTGGACGCCAAGAGAGAATTTATTAACCTTTGAAGAGCTATTTTTATTTGTAAAAGTGGCTATCGATGAAGGTATAAAAAAAATAAGAATCACTGGCGGCGAACCGCTTGTGCGTAAGGATTTGGACGTTTTTATAAAGATGATAAGTGATTATAATCCAAACATTGATCTAGCGCTTACTACAAATGGTTATATGCTTTCACATTTTGCCAAAAGGCTAAAAGACGCTGGACTAAAGCGCATAAATATGTCGCTTGATACACTAAATGAGCAAAAGGCTAAATTTATCGCACAAAAAAGCGTTTTACACGAAGTTTTAGCTGGCTTTGAAGCAGCTCATGATGCTGGATTAAAGGTAAAAATTAACACTGTCGCGCTAAAAGGTGTAAATGATGATGAGCTTATAAATTTGCTAGAGTTTGCTAAATTTAGAGATTCTCAGATCAGATTTATTGAGTATATGGAAAATTCACACGCAAAAGATGATCTAAAAGGGCTAAGTAGCGATGAAATTTTAAAAATCATCTCACAAAAATATAATGTCACAAAAGATGGAAAACTACTAAATGCGCCTGCGTCTATTTATAGACTTGATGATGGTTATAAATTTGGTATCATTGATCCGCACAAGCACGATTTTTGCGAGAGTTGCAACCGTATCAGGCTAAGTGCTGAAGGACTTTTGATACCTTGCCTTTACTTTGAAGAAGCTCTTAGCATCAAAAAAGCGGTTGAAAAAGGTGATATCGTAGCTGCAAGTGAAATTTTAAGGCAAGTGCTAGCAAACAAACCAAAAGAGAACAAATGGGCGATAGGTGCTAGCAATGAAACCTCTTCGCGTGCCTTTTATCAAACTGGTGGTTGATGAGCAAAGAGCTAGAGCTAGTTGAGGCGTTTTTAAGTATCCAAGGCGAGGGGGCTTACCAAGGCAGACTCGCTATATTTTTACGCTTTTTAGGTTGCAATCTAAACTGCTCTGGCTTTGGCGTGCAAAAAAAGTCTTTAAAAACCGGCGAAAGCTTACTAGGATGTGACAGTATAAGGGCTGTTTTTAAAGGGCATTTTAATTATAAAATTTACAGTGTAGATGAAATTTTAGGTTTAGTTAATAACCTATGCAAAGGCTTAATGCAAAAACCGATCATTGTTTTGACCGGTGGTGAACCGCTCATTTGGCATGAAAATGAAAATTTTATAAATTTGGTAAAGAAATTGCTTGAAGATTATGAAGTGCATTTTGAGACGAATGGCACTATCTTAATTGATTTTGCTAAATATGAAATTTATAAAAAATGCCATTTTGCACTTGGTGTAAAGCTAGCAAATAGCGGAGTTAATGAGCAAAAACGTATAAATTTAGACGCTATTTTGGCTATTAAAAATAATGCAAGAAGTAGCTTTTTAAAATTTGTCCTCTCGCACTTTAACAAAAGTGAGTTGGATGAGATTATAAATATAAAAAATCAAGTTGATTTGCCAGTTTGGTGTATGGCAATAGGAGCGAATAGAGCTGAGCTAAACGAAAATGCTTTAAAAACAGCAGAATTTGCTATAAAGTATGGATTTAACTACTCAGAGCGTATCCACATCAGGCTTTGGAGCGATAAAGAAGGTGTTTGATGATTATTAGAAAGCTTTTTAGATTTGAAAATGCACATATTGTGAGATTTTGCAGCTCAAAGCGTTGCAGAACTAGCATCCACGGGCACAGCTATGTGGCTGAAATTTTACTTAGCTCAAATTTTCTTGATAATGCCGGCATGGTCTATGATTTTGGCTTAATGAAGCAAAATATAAAAACGATCATTGATAGTTTTGATCACGCTACGACAATATTTTCAGGCGATAATGATGAATATAAAAATGATCTAAAAAAGCACTCGGCAAGATGGATCGAGATCTCGCTAAATCCAAGTGCAGAGCAGTTTTGCCGCATATTTTTTGTACTCATAGAAAGACTACTTGAGCTTAGCGTGATGAACAACGGTGAGCGTGAAGTGAAGCTTCATAGCATTATCGTGCATGAGACTGATACAGGCTATGCACAGTGCTTTAAAGAGGACTCCGCAAATGCGCAAATGGGCGAGATAAAGCTAGATGAGATCAAATTTTCAGATGCTATCATAGAAGAGTGGGAAGATAAAAATTTATTCGAGAAGATGAAAAATAGGTTAAAAATAGAAATTCCAAAGGATGTTTGATGAAAAAAATTATAACTTCTTTTTTATTTATAGCTGGTCTATTTGTGGGTTGTGGAGATAAAGATGAGGCTAAAAATGATATTAGCGAGCCAGTACCGAGTGATGTGACCATAGCTCAACCAGACGCAAATGTCACAATCGATGAACAACTCCCGCCTGAGCCAGTCGTCGAAGAGAACGAGCTTTCTAAAGATAAGAAATGAACGAACACCTCTCCTCACTTTTTGCATACACTTTGCCTTTTCATGTGACATTTTTTTATGCGCTAATTGCCTGTAATATACTTTATTTAATACTTACTCAGTTTAGTAGCAATAGTAAAAACTATGTGCTTCGTATAAGATATTTTTTACCGATTTATCATATGTTGCTTAGTTTTCTTACGCTTACTGGACTTATTTTATGGGCGTATTACGGATATGAGTTTAAATTTAATGCCATAAAAATGTTAATCATCTTAATAATTTTAATCGCACTTAGTGCCATAGGTTTTAAAAGGCTAAAAATTTATGCAGCTAATGGCGATTTAGAAAAATTTAAAAAATTCGCCCTTATTAAGGGATTTTGTGATCTTATTTTAGTCGTAGTTGCAGGGATTTAGATGAAATTTTTATATGATAAAAATGCAGGTAATGAAAGCTTAAAGATAGTAAATGAGGCTTTTTTACACCTAAAAGCTAGAAGAATGCAAGCTGGTGAGCGAATAAGTGTTAGAAATTTACGAGACTTTAAAGAGTATATTTATGAAATTGATGAGATTGATAGGCGAAGTGCGAGCTTAAGTCTTGTCTTTGCCAGCTTAAATGGTGAGCAAAAATTCGACTTTACAATCGCTTGGGCTATCGTCGATCCAAAGACGATAGAAAAGACATTGCCATTTTTAAACGAACTTGGCGTTGGTAAAATAGCTTTTGTCTATACTAAATTTTCTCAAGCAAATTTTAAGATAGATATTGAAAGGCTAAACTACATAAATGCTCTATCTTGCGAGCAGTGCGGACGAACTTCACTAATGGAGTTTGAAATTTATAAAAATTTAGACGAACTAATGAGATTTTATAAAAATGTCTCAGCTATAAATTTTGGCGGTAAAAGCTTAAATGAGAAAAAAAATGATGAGCTTTTAATAATCGGTCCAGAGGGTGGATTTAGCGAGGATGAGACGGCTAAATTTAAAAATAGCTACGGCCTAAATACTAAAAACATCTTAAGATCGCAGACTGCAGTTATCTCAGTAGCGGCAAAATTCCTGGCTTAATTTATTTGATTTTTAGATTTCTTTTTATATAATCAGCAACTTTTAATGTAGATAATTAGCCCAAAAATAATAAAGGAAAAATGATGAAAAAAGATATCCATCCAGAATACGTAGATTGCACTGTAACTTGTGCTTGCGGAAACACTTTTAAAACAAAGTCAAACAAAAGCGAGATTAGAATTGACATTTGCGACAAGTGCCACCCATTTTTCACAGGTAGCGAAAAAATAGTTGATAGTGCTGGCCGTGTTGAGAAATTTAAGAAAAAATACGCTCAAAAATAAGCCTTGCTCTACTTTATTCCTACTCCAATAGGAAATTTAGAAGATATCTCGCTTCGTGCGATTAGAATTTTGCGTGAATGCGAGATAGCTATCTGCGAAGATACAAGAGTTTGCAAAAGCCTTGTAAATCTGCTAAACGAACGCTTTGATGCAGGTATAAATATCTCAAAATTTATTCCACTTCACACTCATAACGAAAATGATTTTTTTGTAAATTTAAGTGATAATTTTTTTAGCAAAAATGTAGCCTACATGAGTGATGCTGGCATGCCAGGCATCAGCGATCCAGGTGTTAGCCTAGTAAGATATGCTCAAAAAAATAACATTGAATATGAAATTTTAAGCGGAGCAAATGCCGCACTTTTAAGTGTGGTCGCAAGTGGACTTTGTGATAAGGAATTTGTCTTTTTAGGATTTTTGCCAAATACTGGCAGAGATAGGTCTTTGGCTATCCAAAATGCTCTAAATTTAGCCTATCCAGCCGTTATTTACGAAAGCCCAAAACGCATACTAGGCTTAGCACAAAGCATCGCAAATCTAGAACCTGAGAGAGAAATTTTTGCCATAAAAGAGGCCACTAAAAAATTTGAGAGTAAGTTTAAAGATAGTGCTAAAAATTTAGTCCAAATTTTAGAAAAAGCAAATTTAAACGGCGAGTGGGCGGTTGTCATCTCAAAAAGTGACAAAACAGCCACTCATAATATCACAAAAGATGAGATACTTTCGCTCGATCTTGCTCCAAAAGTAAAAGCAAAATTGCTTAACAAAATAACTGGGGAAGATGTAAAAAAGATATATGATGAGCTTACAAAAGCCTAAACTATAGGCTACAAAACTGCTAAGTGACACTAAAGCGAAAGTGCAAAATTTACTCTAGTTACATACAAAAATAAGTTAAATTTTAATTGACTTTAGCTACCATAAGTTACCATGATAATATACGGAAAACAACTATTTTTACATATTTTGAACAAGCGACCACAGATATTAGAAGAGATATATCTCTCAAAGGAGTGTGACAAAAAACTCTTCTCTAAAATTTGTGGCACAGGCAAAAAGATCATTCGCGTGGATAATCAAAAAGCACAGTCTTTGGCTCGCGGTGGGAATCATCAAGGTTTTTTAGCGAATGTTAGTGAGTTTGAATTTTCAGACATTGCCGAGCTTAAAAAGCTAAATTTTATCGCTATTCTTTATGGTATAAGCGATGTTGGCAATATCGGTGCTATCGCTAGAAGTGCCTATGCTCTAGGCTGCGAAGGTCTTGTGATAGTGGCAAAAAGTATAAATATGCAAGGTGTTTTAAGATCAAGTAGTGGCGCTGCTTATGAGATACCAATAGCGATTTTTGAAGACGGGCTTAGTTTGCTAAATGAACTAAAACAATTTGGTTTTAAAATTTATGCAACAGCAAGTAATGGAAAAAACGTAAAAGAGATAAAGTTTGCTGGTAAAAGAGCTTTGGTAATGGGCTCAGAGGGCGAAGGCATACCGCAAAAGGCTCTAGCGAAGTGTGATGAGTGTATTGGTATAAAGTTAAAAGAGGGCTGGGACTCCTTAAACGTAAGTGCAGCTTTTGCAATAATTTGTGACAGGATGATAGATGAATGAATTAGAGAATTTAAAAGAGATAGGTATAAAGGAAATTTCACGTAAAACGCATATTGAGCCTACATTTTTACAATATATTTTTGATAAAAATTTTGAAAAATTATCACGTTTAAATATTAGGGGCTATGCCAAGATTTTGCAACGTGAATATGATGTTGATTTGAGCGAGTTACTCGCTGAATACGATGCCTTTATGCAAGAAAACACTCCAGATGAGAGTCACAAAACTAAAGTTACTCCAAAAATTTCTTCTTACACTCCAAAAGATATTACCATACAAAGACAAAGCGGTAGTGGCGGTGCTGGATTTTTATTTTGGCTTATCATTTTAGCTATTATCGCTGGCGGGGCATATCATTTTGATGCTTACAAATATATCGAGAATTTTTTATCGTTTTTAAATGATGAGAATAAAAGCGTGAGCTATTCGCAGTCAAGCATAGTAAATGAGGTGAAGAAAAATATCATCGATACAAATATCACCATCTCTCAAAATAGCCCTAAAATAGAAGCAAATGTATCAAGTGTGAAAATTTCAGCTCCAGTTGAGCAAAATGTGACAACAAGTCCTGCAAACATGGAACAAAACGCCGTGAAGCCAAGCATGGCGGCTCAGCCAGCCACTAAGATAGAGCAAAACATTACAAAGCCACTAAATGAGGCGGTCATTACACCAAAACAACGCGTCTGGATAGGCATCATTAATCTTGAAAATGGTCAAAAAGTATCAAACGACACAAGTAAAAGCATAAATATAAATTTAGACCAAAGGCAGCTCGTAGTTTGTGGAAATGGCAACATTGAGCTAAAGATCGGCGATAAGGTGACAAAATATAATCCAAGCCGTCCAGCTAGATTTTTAGTAGAAAATGGAGAGATGAAATTTGTGAGCTATGATGAGTTTGTAGAACTTAACAAGGGCAAATCTTGGTAAGAAAAATAGCGATTTTCACCGCTTTTAGTGTATTTGCCTATGCTTTTAGCTTACAAACTAGTGCAAGTGCTTTAAGCAATGCTGAAAATGTGCAAATCTCTTTAGAAAATTTAGACCAAAATGGCTCACTCAATGTCAGTGAGCTAGTATCAAGATTAAAACAAAACTCAAGTTACGATAGCATTTCATTTGGTTCAAATAGTTTGAATTTAAAATTTATAAGTGAGCAAAAAGCTCCTTCTACATTATTTGTAAAATCAATAAATTCAACTCTAGACGATGCCAACATAAGTATTTCAAGGATAAATTCTCTAAAAAATGGAGATCAAATTTCTTATGGAATTTCAGCCATAAAAAATGGTGGAATAGATCCAAATTTATTAAGCTTAGCACTTAGTCAAAGCGGTTTTAGAATTTTAGGATTTGATAGAGTTGATGGGAATTTAGAGATATTTTTAGATGCTCAGAATATGATCCTTAAGGCTACAAAGGTAAATTTTGACGAAGAGACACCACTTTTAAAAAGCGGTGGTACTTATTTTGTTGATATTGAGGGTGCAAGTAGTCTAGACATCACATCAAAAGAGTCAAATAGATGGATGCCACTTGTTAGAATTTATGATAAAAATTTAAATCAGATTGACTCTATAAAAGAAGAGCAAGCAAAAACCGCCGTTTCTATAAATTTAGCAATAGGTGCAAAATACGCGTTAATTAGTGACAATGTTGATATAAATAATATAAAAAATGAGATAATTATCAAGCTTATAAAATAGGAGTAAGCAGTGTTTGATGAGATAAGATTTAATACGATTGAGCGTTTGCCAAACTACGTTTTTGCCGAAGTGAATGCAATAAAAATGGCTGCGCGAAGAGCTGGAGAAGACATCATCGACTTTTCTATGGGTAATCCTGAGGGCAGAACGCCACAGCACATTGTCGATAAACTATGCGAAAGCGCGCAAAAGGACAAGACTCACGGCTACTCAGCCAGTGCTGGAATTTACAAGCTTCGCCTTGCCATTTGCAACTGGTACAAAAGAAAATATGGTGTAAATTTAGACCCAGATACCGAAGCAGTTGCCACGATGGGTAGCAAGGAAGGCTTTGTTCACCTAGCTCAAGCCGTGATAAACCCAGGCGATGTGGCTATCGTGCCTGACCCTGCTTATCCGATACACACGCAAGCGTTTTTATTTGCTGGCGGAAGTGTCGCAAAGATGCCGCTTCACTATAATGATAAATTTGAACTAGATGAAAATAAATTTTTTGAAAATTTGATCCAGACTATACACGCTAGCTCACCAAAGCCAAAATATGTAGTCGTAAATTTTCCTCACAATCCAACGACCGTAACCGTGCAAAAGAGCTTTTACGAGCGCCTTGTAAGCATTGCAAAGCAAGAGAGATTTTACGTCATATCTGACATCGCCTACGCGGATCTTACATTTGATGGCTACAAAACGCCAAGTATCTTTGAGGTTGATGGTGCAAAAGATGTTGCAGTCGAGTGCTATACACTTTCAAAAAGCTACAATATGGCTGGATGGAGAGTTGGCTTTATGTGCGGAAATAAAAGGCTTTGTGCAGCACTTAAAAAGATAAAATCATGGGTTGATTATGGTATGTTTACGCCGATACAGGTGGCTGCCACAGTCGCACTTGACGGTGATCAAAGCTGCGTTGAAGAGATACGCCAAATTTATGAAAAAAGAAGAGATGTTATGATAGAGGCCTTTGCTCAGGCTGGCTGGGAGCTTAAAAAACCAAGCTCTAGTATGTTTATCTGGGCGAAACTGCCACCAAAAGTTAGTCACCTAGGCAGTCTTGAGTTTTCAAAACAGCTTCTTACAAAGGCATCAGTCGCAGTTAGTCCGGGTATTGGTTTTGGCGAGGGCGGAAACGACTATGTGCGTCTAGCTCTTATCGAAAACGAAAATAGAATAAGACAAGCAGCAAGAAATATAAAAAAATATTTGAAAGAATTTGAATGAATGTAGCGATATTGGGCGTTGGAACCGTTGGCGAGTCAGTTGCTAAAATTTTACTAAAAAATAAAAAGCTAATCGCAGCAAGAAGTGGCGAGGAGATAGTGCCAGTCATCGGAGTGGTTAGAAATTTAAATAAAAAAAGAGATGCTGGCATCCCTTTGACTGATGATATAAATAGCGTTATAAACCGCGATGATATCGATGTTTTTGTAGAACTTATGGGTGGTGTGGAAGAGCCTTTTAGGGTTGTGAGTGAAATTTTAAAGCGAAAAAAAGCAGTAGTCACTGCAAACAAAGCACTTTTGGCCTATCACAGATATGCTTTGCAAAATTTAGCCAAAAATATACCATTTGGCTTTGAAGCAAGTGTAGCTGGAGGCATACCGATCATTAGAGCCTTAAGGGAAGGCTTAAGCGCAAACCATATCGTTAGTATAAATGGCATACTTAACGGAACTAGTAACTTTATCCTAACCTCGATGATGGACGAGGGTTCAAATTTTAAAGACGCACTTAAAAAGGCGCAAGAGCTCGGATACGCTGAGGCTGATCCTACTTTTGATGTGGGTGGCTTTGATACGGCTCATAAGCTTCTTATACTGGCAAGCATCGCATACGGTGTGCATGGCGATCCAGAGGATATTTTGATCGAAGGAATACAAGGTATTACACCTGAAGATATATTTTTCGCAAAAGATTTCGAATACTCAATAAAACTTCTGGCCATTGCCAAAAAAAGCGAGGGTAAAATCGAGCTACGTGTGCATCCAGCACTTGTGCCGCAAAATAAAATGATAGCAAAGGCAAGTGGTGTGACAAATGCGATCAGTGTCGTTGGTGAGGTCGTTGGTGAGACGATGTACTATGGACCTGGAGCTGGTGGCGACGCAACGGCAAGCGCGGTGATCAGCGATCTTATCGACATCGCAAGAGATAGCAAATCGCCGATGCTAGGATATAAAGCACCGTTTGAATTAAATACGCTTGAGCTACTTGACCGCGATAGGATAAAGACGAAGTACTACTTTAGATTAAAGGTCGAGGATAAAATGGGTGTGCTAGCAAAGATTACAAATTTAATGAGCGAAAATAACTTATCGATCGATAGCATACTTCAAAAACCAAAAGATGAGAGCGAATTTGCGGTATTGTTCTTTACGACACATACGAGTCTTGAGGCTGATGTAAGAAGGACAATTGAAATTTTAAAAGAGCAAGAGTATATAAAAGAAGAGCCATTTATGATGAGGATCGAGGAGTAGCTTGGGGTTAAAAGAGTATCTCTTTGGCAAAAGCTCAGAAAATAGGGCGTGTAAATTTTTACAAAAGCTTGGTTTTGTCATTTTAGAGAGAAATTTTCACTCTAAATTTGGCGAGATCGACATCATTGCACTAAGTAGTGATAAAATTTTACACTTTATAGAGGTAAAAGCAACTAGCGGAGAATATGAAGTAGAATACCGATTAAATAAGACAAAATATATAAAAATTTTAAAAACTATAAATTTTTATATGATGAAAAATGAGCCAAATAGAGATTTCCAAGTCGATTTGCTCGTCATAAAAAATGAAGATTTAGAACTGATAGAAAATATTAGTTTATAATAAAATTTATTATTTAGATAAAATTTAAATTTAATTTGTATAATTGCCACATTTTAAAAATAAGGAGAAAAAATGGGAAAATACATCGAACTTACAAAAGAAAATTTTGATGTTACAAAAGAAGGCGTTGCTTTAGTAGACTTTTGGGCTCCATGGTGCGGACCTTGCCGTATGCTAGCTCCAGTGATCGAAGAGCTTGCTGAAGATTTTGACGGCAAAGCAAAAATTTGCAAGGTAAATACTGACGAAGTGCAAGATCTTGCAGTTGAGTTTGGCATCAGATCGATCCCAACATTGCTATTTTTCAAAAATGGCGAGCTAGTTGAGCAAATGGTCGGTGCGCAGTCAAAACAAGCCTTAACTGACAAACTAAATTCGCTTCTTTAATGAGCGAAAAAAGAAGAGGAAGCCTACTTCCTCTTACATATATATTTGGTTCATTTTTTGGTGCAGCTATGATAGCAGCTGCATTTGCGTATAGCAACTATCGTTTTTCACAATATAAATTTGTTGATTTTGCGAAGCTAGTTTTTTACGAAAAAAGCGAAATTTTCACTCCAAAAGAGCCAAAATACACGCTTTTAATCTTCAGCTCAAATCAATCAAAATTAGACGAAATTTTACCAATCAAAAATGAAACAGTTGTGGCAATCGATATCTTTCAAAAAAGATATGAGTCAAACTCAACACTAAAATATATAAGCTCAGATATAAATACAGTCTTGGAGCTGATGCGAAATTTAAGCATCACGAAGCTTCCTAGCAGTGTTGAGATAGTTCATCAAAAGGGCGAAATTTACAAACAAAATTCGTCCATAAATGTTTTAGAATAAAGGAAAATTATGCTTGATTTAGCGATCATCGGAGGCGGTCCAGCAGGACTAAGCGCCGGACTTTACGCCACTAGAGGCGGACTAAAAAATGTTGTAATGTTTGAAAAAGGCGAGCCTGGCGGTCAGATCACCTCTAGCTCAGAGATAGAAAACTACCCAGGCCAAAAAGCCCCTGGCGAGAGCGGCTTTGACTTTATGAGCACTTGGTGGAAGCAGTGCAGCGCATTTGGGCTAGTTCATAAGTGGGCAAACGTTGTTGGTGTTAGAAAAAATAGCGACGGCAGCTTTGAAATTTTACTTGAAGGCGGCAAGAGCGAGCAGGCAAAGGCTGTCATCGTAGCGACTGGCTCAACCCCAAGACGTGCTGGCTTTAAAGGCGAAGACGAGTTCTTTGGTAAAGGCGTTAGCACATGCGCAACATGCGATGGCTTCTTTTACAAAAACAAAGAGGTAGCCGTTCTTGGCGGTGGCGATACAGCTGTTGAAGAGGCACTTTACCTAGCAAATATCTGCTCAAAAGTCTATCTAATCCATAGACGTGACGAGTTTAGAGCAGCACCTACGACCGTTGAAAAAGCTAGAAAAAATGAGAAGATCGAGTTCATAACAAGTGCGACGATAAAAGAGGCACTTGGCGATAAAATGGGCCTAACAAAGATCGTGCTTGATACCAAAAATGGTGAGCGCGTACTTGATGTGCCAGGAATTTTTACCTTTGTCGGACTAAATGTAAATAATGAAATTTTAAAAGATGAAAATGGCAAATTTATCTGCGAAATGGTTGATGGCGGACAGGTTAAGACAAACCTTAAGATGCAAACTAGTCTAAAAGGACTCTTTGTAGCAGGCGACATCAGAGAGGACGCTCCAAAGCAAGTCATCGTAGCAGCAGGTGATGGCGCAGTGGCTGCACTTAGCGCTATGAGCTACATAGAAAGCTTGCATTAATACTTAAATTTAGCCAAATTTTTGGCTAAATTTTTCTTCTTTTTTTCTATCAAATTTTTGATTTTATACGTATTTTTAAAGCCTATTTGTAATCTATCTATAATAAATTTTATGTTAAATTTCAACCAAAAATCAAAGGATAAATTTTGGTAAAAATAGGCCTTTATGGTGCTAGTGGAAAGATGGCTCAAAGTATCATTTCTTGTTTAAAAGATGAAAAAGATACCACTTTAAGCATCGCTTTTAGCCAAAAAAATCAGGTTGAAAATTTAAGTAACGAACTTTTGACAAATGACTTTGCTAAATTTTTTGAAGCATGCGATGTGATAATTGACTTTAGCCAAAAAGAGGCGACAGTAGCACTGCTAAACTACGCTAGAACTAATCCAAAACCACTAGTTATCGGTACGACCGGGCTAGATAATGAAGATAAAAACTTACTTCACCTAGCATCTGGAACTATGCCTATTCTTTACGCAACCAATATGAGTCTTGGTGTGGCTCTACTAAACCGCCTTGCAAGGATTGCTTCAAAAACATTAAGAGAATTTGACATAGAGATCGTAGAGCAACACCACAGGCATAAAAAAGACGCTCCAAGTGGTACAGCGATGACGCTAGCAGACTGCGTGGCTGAGGCTAGGGATTTAAATTTAAAAGATGTTTTAGTAACTGGTAGAGCCGGCATGGTAGGGGCTAGGAGCAAAGACGAGATCGCAGTCATGGCACTTCGTGGCGGAGATGTGGTCGGTCGCCACACGGTTGGCTTTTATAATGACGGCGAGTTTATTGAGCTAAATCACACCGCAACGAGTAGGGCAACCTTTTCAAAAGGTGCGATCAGGGCTGCTATTTGGCTAAAAGATCAAAATAGTGGCTTATATTCGATAGACGATAGCTTAGGACTTGATGATTAAATTTGAGCTTGATGATGTAGAGAGCTACAAGCTAGAATTTGGTGATAAATTCTACCTGCTGGAGTGTGAAAAGCGTCAAAATTTAAGAACTGGCGATATAGTAAAGCTTATATTTAGATTTGAAGATGATGAGTTTGCTCAGGTTGAGCGTATGTATGCGGTCGTTAGCGAAACAAATAACGGCGAATTTACCGGCATTTTAGACAATGAACCATTTATTTACAAAAGGCTGTTTAAATGCTGGCGATGAGATCAAGTTTAACTACAAAAATGTTCTTGAAATTTACAAAGATGATGAAAACTAAAGGAAAAAAATGTGTGCAATAGTTGGTATTATAAATTCTAAAGATGCAGCAAAGACTGCGTATTATGCGTTATTTTCTATGCAGCATCGTGGCCAAGAGGCGAGTGGCATTAGCGTTTGTGATGACGGAGAAATTTCTACTCACAAAGGTAATGGCCTAGTTACAGAGGTCTTTAATGAAGAAATTTTAAGATCGCTAAAAGGTGATATGGCTATTGGTCACAACCGCTATGCAACGGCTGGTAAAAACTCGGGTCGTGATGCCCAGCCAATAGCCGCTAACTACTCTTTGGGACAAATTTCAATCGTCCATAATGGAAATTTGGTCAATAAAGATGAGGTTAGAGATGAGCTTATTAAGGATGGTGCGATATTCCAGACAAATATGGATACTGAAAACATCATCCATCTAATCGCAAGAAACCATAGCGAACACTTGCAGGATCGTATTATTGCGGCACTTGACAAGATAAAAGGTGCTTATTGTCTGCTTATCCAGTCACGCCATAAAACCTTTGCCATAAGAGATCGCTGGGGTGTTAGACCACTAAGTCTTGGCAGGCTAAAAGATGGTGGATATATCGTAGCTAGCGAGACTTGTGCTTTTGATCTTGTGGGGGCTAGCTTTATAAGAGATATTAGGCCTGGTGAGATGATAGTTTTTGAACATGGAAAAAGTGAGTTTCAAAGTATCCAAATTTATGATCCAGATCCTAGAATTTGTGCATTTGAATATATCTATTTTGCACGCCCAGATAGCGTGATAGAAGGTAAAAGTGTCTATGAAGTTAGAAAAAAAATGGGTGAAGTACTAGCTAAGAAGAGCAAAATTAAAGCAGATTTTGTCGTACCTGTACCAGACAGCGGAGTACCAGCAGCGCTCGGATATGCAAACGAGAGCAAGATCCCTTTTGAGCTAGCTATCACTAGAAACCACTATGTGGGTAGAACCTTCATTGAGCCAAGCCAAGAGATGAGAAATTTAAAAGTCAAGCTAAAACTTAACCCGATGTCATCGGTTCTAAAGGGTAAAAGTATCGTTGTTATCGACGATAGTATCGTTCGAGGTACTACTTCAAAAAAGGTGGTTGATCTTTTAAGACATGCGGGCGCTAAAGAGATTCATTTTAGAGTCGCATGCCCTGAGCTTAAATACCCAGAGCGATACGGTATCGATACGCCAAGCTTTGAAGAGTTAATAAGCTCTAAAAAAAATGCAGAGGAAGTAAGAGAATATATCGGTGCAGATAGCTTAGAATTTTTAAGCATAGACGAACTTAAAAAAAGTATCGGCAATGAGCGAAGATATTCGCTTGTAAGCTTTGATGGTGACTATTTCATAAAGTGAAAAATTTAGCCATTTTTTTGCTTGTTGCAATATTTTTTAGTGGTTGCTCACAAAAGAATCCAAGCAAAAAAGATGAAATTTCTATTTACGTAAGCTACTATGAGATAAATGGCACAAAACAGCGGCTGCAAATAAAAACCGTTCAAAATTTCGCAGAACAAAATGCTAGTGTGCCATTTTTTGGTGTAATAAATTTTTTGGCAGAAGATAAAATTTTAAATGCTTATTCGCTTGCAAAGGGCACCATAAACGTACTTGAGGTAAATAATAGCTCTATAAATTTAAATAAATCAAGTGATATACTAGCTTTAAAAAAAGCTAATGAGATAAAATTTTATGAGATAAGGCCTGATGTGCTTGAGAGTGTTAAATTTGGCTCACAAAATAGTGTTTGCGGTGATTTTTTGCTACAAAAGCCAGTGCATGTAAATGTAGCAACAAACTACTATTTAAGAGATGATAGCTTTTTTGCAAGCTTAATAGAGGCAAATTTTTTTTATAAAAAAGGTGCAAAGATCCTAAAAAAAGAGTTTGTTTATAATATAGCCGAGACTAAAATCCTAGAAGAAGCAAAAGAATTTACACAAAAGACAAAGCAACTCTTTTTAAATGACCTACAAAAATTGGGCAGGCTACTTGACATACTTTGTACTTTTTAAGTCTTTAGCTTAGAAATTAGTGTTCAGTGCAGATACTAAAAAAGATAAAATTTAATCTAAAGTCAAACTAAGACTTAGCATTTTATCCTATGAAATTTGTAAAAATTTGCTTTAAATCTGACTTAGTAGCAATTTAGTTTTGTGATATTCATGCCATTTTTAAAGTAAGGCGGATATGGCATATATACGGTAAATGGTGTGCTTTTTTGCTTTGGTAAATTTTTGGCTACATCAAATTTATATTCAACTGTATTTGGCCTCTCGTCCTTATCTGTGCCAAGAATCCATGAGAAAAATGAAAGCCCACTTGGCTTAAAAAATGCTTCACCACCAAGGTCATTTTTATTTAGCGGTTGATTGATTAGTTTGACTGTCAGTGTGCAGTTACTAATTGTAAATTTACCGATATTTCTCACTTGTCCTTTAAAAACGATACTCTCATTTCGCAAAATTCGCTCACTTTTTACATTTTCGAGCATGCCTTTTTTTGTATATTTGTCAAGCACTAGCATCAAAAAAACAGCAAGTGTAGTTGAGACTAGAATGTTTGTAAAAAATAGTGATAAAAATAACTTTCGCTCAGCTCTAAGCGAGAGAACAAGAAATAAAATAGAAAGCAGAGCGATCGCAAAAAGAACGATAATATGAACGATTGTAAAATATGCTGAGCTCATCAAAAACACTCCACTTTTTTAGAGATATTGTAGTCTATAAATGCGAAATCATTGACAAATTCTTTAACCTCAATGCTTTGCTTTGGCAAAAATTCTTCGTTTAAGATGATTCTTTTTCTAGCAAATGGATTAAGTGAGTTAAAAAAGTCTTTCGTATTTTGCCTTGAGCTTAGATAGAAGTCAAGCTCGATTTTGCAGATACTAAGTGCATTATTTGAATTATTTGTAATATTAAAATCAACCATTAGCGCATCAACATATTGAAGCTGTTTGGTGGTTATTTTGCTTATGCTAACTGGTCTTAAATTTTCATTTATATATTTGTTCGCGTAGTAATTACCTACAAAAAGTCCGAAAAAACCAGCTAGAATAAATAAAAATCCTATCTGCCACCACGACTTTATCGCTATAAAAATCCCTAAAAGCACAATTAGTATAAATGCTAAAAATATCCAGCCATAGGTTAGAAAATCAATGAGCTTTGCATTTTGCAATACAAAAAGCAAGTTGTGCTTAATGCTGTTTAACATCTCGCGATCTTTTCTCTTCAATGCCGCTCATACCAAAACGCCTTGCAAGTTCGTTTTTTACAGCATCTGGATGGATATTATGGGCTGAAAGTGCTACAAGTGCATGAAAGCAAAGATCGGCTGCTTCGTAGATCAGATCATCTTTTGCTTTTTGCTCATTTTGCTTTGATTTTTCTACGAAACTAAGATCCTTTGCAGCCATTATAAATTCGCCAGCCTCTTCGCCAACTTTCTTTAAAATTTGATTTTCACCTTTTTTAAAAAGATTTGCCACATATGAAGTTTCAGGGTTAGCATTTAGCTTTCTATCTTCTATTACATGGTAAAGCTCATCAAGCACACCATAATTTATTTTTTTGACTTCAGCTTTTGTATCTAAAATTTTACCGTCATATAAATTTATCTCATTAAAAAAGCACGACCTTGCTCCAGTGTGACAAGCAGCGCCTCCGTTTTGAATCACCTTTAAAAGCAAAGTATCGTTGTCGCAGTCTAAAAAAGCAGCCTTTATCTCCTGAGTGTTGCCACTTTCTTCGCCTTTTTTCCAAATTCTATTTTTGGTGCGTGAAAAATAGTGAGCGTAACGGCTAGATAGACTTAAATTTAATGCTTCTTCGTTCATGTAAGCAAGCATTAAAACTTCATTTGTGGCATGATCGCAAACCACTACTGGAAGCAATCCACCAACCTTTTGCCAGTCTATACTTTTTGTTACGCTATTCATTTTTACCTTTCGCTTACTGAGCTAGCTCTTGCTTTATCTTTTGCATCTAGCCAGATGTTTGGCACAGCCCCACCAGGTGTTAAGAAAATTTTAGCATCTTTGTTTTCTTTTAGAGCCTCGTTAAATTTGTTTTGCGTCTCGATCTGCTTTAAATTTAGTAGATTTTGATCGACACTTTTTGCGACCTCTTTGTTCGCATACGCAGTTGCGTCAGCCTCGATTTTAATGGCATCAGCCTTACCTTTTGCTTCAATGATCGCAGCTTTAGCGGTACCTTCTGCAAGTGCAGCTTGTTTTAAGGCTTCTTGATTTGCTCTTTCTACTTCGTATTTTGTTCTCTCGGCCTCTTGTTTAGCGATTTGGACGCGCTCGATCTGCTCTTTTACCTTTGAAGGCAAGATGATCTCACGAAGCTGCACTGTTAAAAGCTCAACTGGCTTATTTGGCTGAGAGTCGATGTCTTTTCTTATGCCATCATCGATTTGTCTTGCTAGATCGTTTCTCTTTGTTGGAAGCTCTTCTGCTGTATATTTACCAGCGATACTGCGAACTACGTCACGAACGACAGGATCAACTATCTTGCTCTCCCAGCTAAGACCCCAAGAGGCAATAGTTTGAGGGGCATTTTCTGGATTTAAACGGTATTGCACAGTAATATCAATGCTAACTGGTAAATTTCTAGCATCAAGCACTGAAATAGAATTTTTACGTAAAATTCCAGCACCAACGCCTTGATATGATTTTTGCATTGATTCGCCCATATCCTCACCAGAAGTGTAGTTTATGATCCTAACTCTGGTGTCCACGATGATGATGTCTTGGATAAAAGGTAAAAAGAAGTGAAAGCCTGGTTGCAAAGGATTTGGCTCGTATTTACCTGCTGTAGACTTGATGCCAACTTCGCCTGAGTGAATCACTTTAAATGGCTGAGTGATAGCAAAAATAGCAATAATTGCAATTACAATATAGGCAAGTGCTCCAAATTTACCAAAACCACTTGGTAAATTTGGCATTTTAAAGTCCTTTTTGAAAGGCGGCTCTTTGTCGCTATTTTGACTTGAGCCTCTGTTGTCATTACCTGGCTTTTTTTTATTGAAATAATCGTTTAAATCAGCGGGCATTTCGTTCCTTTAAATTTTTAAATATATGTTAAAAATGATTCATATTTTTTATTGAGTCCATAAACTACGTCAAAATAAGCTTTTTGTAGTCTCTTTGTCACTTCTCCTCTAGCGCCATTGCCGATAATGCGGTTATCTATGCTATTTATCGGCGTTACTTCAGCTGCAGTACCTGTGAAAAATGCCTCATCAGCAGTGTAGGCCTGATCTCTTGTGATGCGCTCTCTTCTTACTTCTATGTCAAGATCGTGAGCAAGTCTTATGACTGTATCTTGAGTGATGCTAAGTAGGCTATTGTCGTTTGGCGGAGTGATTAAAACGCCATTTTCAACGATAAAGAAACACTCGCCTGGGCCTTCAGCTACAAAACCCTCACTATCAAGAAGTAGCGCCTCGTCGTATCCAGCCTCTTTTGCCTCGTAGTTTGCCATTTGTGAGCTTAGGTAGTTTGAGCTAGCTTTTGCTCTGTTCATTTGAGCAGCAGGTGCGAGTTTGGCAAAGCTTGAAATTTTAACTCTGATGCCTTTTTCTAGGCCTTCATCGCCAAGATAAGCACCCCATTCCCATGAGGCGATAGCGGTTTGTACTGGTGCTTTTGTGTGAGCTACACCCATTACGCCGTATCCTAAAAAGATAAGTGGGCGGATATAAACATTGCCATTATATTTATTTGCACGAAGAAGCTCTATTTGCGCTTTTTCAAGCTCTTCCTCAGTGTAAGGTACATTTAAAACAGTCATTTTTGCTGATCTTAAAAGCCTTTTTGTGTGATCTTGAAGTCTAAAAATAGCTAGACCTTTTTTTGTTTTATAAGCTCTTGTACCCTCAAATACGGCATTAGCGTAGTGCAAAGAGTGAGTTAGAACGTGTACTTTTGCATCGTCCCATTTAACTAATTTTCCATCCATCCAGATAAATTCTGAAGCATTCATTGTTAAACCTTTCTTTTTTCTTAGAAATTTTGGTCTGAGTTTATCTAAAATTGCTTTAAATTTACATTTCTAAGACCAAAATTTGCAGATATTACCCGCCAAAACTACTTATCTAAAAGCTCTTGTATGATCTTTGCCATCTCATCGATTGATGAAGCTGCGCTTAAGTTTATTAAGTATTTGCCGCTTACTACAAAAGCTGGCACACCGCTGATACTTGCCACATCATAAGAGGCGAACCATGCGTCTAAAAGCTCTTTCGCCCTTTCGCTATTTAGTGCTTTTTCGTAGTCGTTCTTACTCACGTGAGCTGCTTTAAGGGCTAAATTTATAAATTTCTCTTTGTCTTTGCCATCACTAAAATCATCTTTTTCATCATGTCTTGCTTTATAGATTGCAAATTTTGCTTGCTTAAATTTTGACTCATCGCTTAGTAGATCAGTGCCATTTGCCTCATCTATCGATATAAGAGCGGCGAAAATTTTACTCGCGGTCTCACCAAGCTTGCCTTTTGTGCTTAGGTGATATGGGATAAATTTCACATCTTCAAGCTTTGACATCAGCTTTTTTGTAATCGTTCGGTCAAATTTATAGCAGTGTGGGCAGTCGTAGCTAAAGACCTTAACTACCGAGTTTTTAGGCACATTAAGCGGTTTTGCTAGAGTTTGATACTCCACACCTTCAGTTAGTGCTGATAAATTTAGCGCAAAAAACGCACTTAAAATTAGCATTTTTACAAGCTTCATCTTTGCTCCTTATTTTACAAGATCAGCTAGCACTTTTGCGGCGTGGTCTTTGGCTTTTACGCTTTTATAAATTTTAGCTATCTTGCCATCTTTTCCGATCACAAATGTACTTCTTACGATGCCAAGATACTCTTTGCCGTAGTTTTTCTTAACTTGCCAAACACCATAAAGCTTTGAAATTTCTTTATTCTCATCGCTTAATAGAATGTGCTTTAAATTTTGCTTTGCGATAAAGCCCGCATGTGACTTCACACTATCTGGGCTAACGCCGATGATAACGGTGTCGTTTTTGATAAACTGATCGTAGTTTGCGCTAAATTCGCAAGCCTCAGTCGTGCAGCCTGGAGTGTTGTCCTTTGGGTAGAAGTAAAGCACTACGTTTTTGCCTATAAAGTCCTTTAATGCGACCTTTACGCCGTCTTGATTTAGCGCTTCAAACTCTGGCGCCTTGTCACCAACTTCAAGTGTTATTTTTCGTTCAATATCTGCTTTGCTAAATTCGCTCATTTTATCCCCTTTCTCTTATCTTCTACGCTCTCGCCGCCTACACCGATGTTGCTAGCGTCATGAGTTTCTATGAAAATCATCACCGCCTCTTTTTTCTTGCCAAGCACTCTTACAAGTGTCTCAGTCACCTCTTTAAAAACTTGATCTTTTTGTTCTTTTGTCGGCTCTGGACCTGCTATTTTGATATTAACATAAGGCATTGTTGCTCCTTTTTCAAGATGTAAAATATTAGCCAAAATGAGTGAAATTTCAGATTAAAGCCTTTATTTAAGAATTTGGCATTAAAATACAAAAACTTGTTACATAGGAGCGAAAAATGGACTACAACAAACATAACAAAGGCTTTGTTTGCTTTATGTACGGCTTTGGACGAAGCAGGGCAGTTTATGCTGTTTTGATGGTTTTAGTCATATTTTTGCTTGGTTTTTTGACATTTGGCTCAAGTGCTCAAGCTGACATTTTAAATTTACAAATAGCCCTTAGTGTCATGCTTTGCGGGCTTTTACTCATCCTTGTAAATCCAAAAATTTTTATCATTAAGCTAATTGGCTATTTAATTTCACTTGCTGGCGTTATGATCGCCCTTCACAACGCAAATTTGCTGGGAGCTGATTTTAATTTATATTTTTACGCAAGCCTTATTTTTGGGGCATTTATGATGCTTATGCTTCTTAGCTGGTTTGTCTATAATGCAAGAAGCAGCGAAATAAATGAAATTTAGTTCGCCACTCCCATTAGCACGCTTGTGTAGGTGTTTTGCTTAGGCTCTGAGCTTGTTGCATCGTTTATATTTATGCGGTCAGCCTCAAGCCCAGCTTTGATAAGCGCCTCTTTTACGACATTTGCGCGCTCATTTGCTAGCTCAAGTAGCTTTTCTTTATCCACTTCGATCGCCTTTAGTGCCTCTTCTCTTAAAGCTTTGTCGCTTCTATCTTTTGCGTTTGGCACGAGTGAATTTAGCGCTGCAACGTAGTCTTTGCCGCTTGAAGCGATGATTTGATTGATCTTTTGATCAAGCTTTTTTTCTTTAAAGTAGAGCACATCTATTTCGGAGTAAGTAGGCGTGATGCTAAGTTTCATCATAGGCTTTGCAGTAGTTAATTTTATAAAATCAGCTATTTTTGGTGCTTCTGAGCTTATTAGCTCGCTATTTCCAGCAAGAAAATCAATAGAGCTTAGATCCTTGCTGCCAAGCCCTAGAGCATTGCCCAAAAATCTAAACGGAGCTAACGTGATATCAGCAAATAGCTTTTTAACAGCAGCCCAAATGACACCGCCATATTTAAAGTCTGGATCGTCTAAATTCCCCTCAACTGGAAGGTCGATATTTATTTGATTATTTTGATCGCTTAATATCGATATAGCAAGCGAAAGTGGCAAATTTACAGCATCTTTTGAATCAACCTTTTCTCCAAGTGTGAGTGTGTCAAAATTTATAAGATTTGAGCCATTTAGTTTTGAATCAACAACGCTATAATTTAGATTTAAATTTAACTTACCTTTTTTTATTTTATAACCCAAAAATTGTCCGCTATATGGCGTTATATTGATTAGATCGATGTCTTTAAAATCAAGCTTAATGTCGGTATTTTGCTTTAACTCAAAAGGAAATAGTTTTGCTGTAATCTGAGAAAAGCCATTTTTACCAACTATGCCTTTAAACTCGCCCAAACTTGGACGTTTTTTATCGATGTCAGTTAGCTTGCCGTTTAGATTTGAAATTTTTGTAGCAAATGGCATAAATAGTGACGCATCTGAAAAATCAACCTCGCCGTTGTTAAGTGAGAAATTTTTGATACTAAAATTTAGCTCGTCATCTTTTTTACTAGCTATCTTTTTGCTCTCAGCTTTTTGCTCACTTTGGGCTTTGCTTTTATCTTCTTTTACGATTTTGCTTAGATTAAATTCGCGCTCTTTGCTTAGATGAGCCTTGATAAATGGTGAATTTAAAGCAACTCCAGTAATTTCAAGATTATTTTTAAAAAGTGAAATTTTATCTACATCTAAACTTTTAAATGCGATTAGCTTTTCTTTATTTTTATCATCTAATCTAATATCTTTTACGCTAAGCTTTGCATCTGCTTTTATATCTTTTGCATAGTGAAGTTCGGCGTTTGCGCTCATCTCTCCACTTGAAAGGTCTGCCTCTAAAAATGGCTTTGCGTAGGCAAAATATTTTGGCAAATTTTTATCTTCAAGTTTGATTTTAGCAGTTATATCAAGTGGTTCAAGTTTGATCTTTGAGGTTAGGTCCAAATTTAGCTTTTGCGAGCTTTTCATATCCACTTTTGCGTCAAATGGCTTACTAAAATCGCTACTTAAATTTGCTATTTTTACAAATAAATTATCAAATTTATGAGTGATCTTCTCGCCTTCAAAAAGGTGAGCCAAAGCGATACTAGCATTATTTACATTGATATTTTTTATGTCAAATTTAAACTCATTTTCTTTACTTTTTGAAGCTGATGTATTCTCTTTTTTAGTTTTAGTGCGATGATTAGCTGTTTTTGCCGGCTCTTTCTCACCAAGTCCAAGCTGGTTTATCACGCTTAAGCCGCTATCATTTAACTCTGAGTTAAATTTTGGTCTATTTACATCGATATTCTCAGCACTCAAAGCCATATTTAAAATATCAAATTTGATCGTTTTTGTAAGCACATCAGTGGTATCTAAAATCTCTTTATTTTTTGCCTTTAAATTTATACCATTTATACTAATCTCATCAAGAGTTGCAAGGCTTTTATTGGTATCTTGAATGAAGCTAATGTTTGAGATTTTAGCCTCTGCCACATTTGCATTCGCATTTTTACTAAGCGGGGCATTGATGTCATCAAACGCTATTTTTTTAAGCGTTAGAGCGGTTTTGTTATTTGCTAAATTTGCATTTAAATTTGAGGCATTTATATCTTTTAGATTTACTAAATTTTTACCAGTTTCGTCTATTTTTAGGGCGTTTGCATTTATGCTATTTAGTGCAGCTGTCGCATTTAGCTCACTTTTTTCATTTAAATTTGCTAAAAGCGAAATATCGTTTAAATTTAGCGATTTTAAGCTTGCTGTTATTGCATTTTTAAATGATACATCGCTTAAATTTATGGTATTTAACTCTAATTTAGCATCTATCTTGTCTGCTATTTTACTTGATAGATCAAATTTTGGAAGCTCTAACTCACCAAGGCTTAGTTCATTTTTGCCCTCATCTATGCTTAGTGATTTTACATTTAAAAAGCTGTCCTTTAAATTTATACTTGTAGCGTTTTCGTCGGCAATTAAAGCGTAATTTATTCCTAAATTTATGACCGCATTTTTAAGATTTAGTGTGTCGTTATCGATAAAGCTAATCGCGACTGGATCAATACTAAAATCCTTTATGCTGATATTACCCTCGATTTTTAGGGGATTTAGCTTGATATCGCCATTTAGATCGATCTTGTGAGCTAGAGTCGAGTTTGAGTCAAAAATATGGCTGCCTGCACTATTTTTCTTAGTATTTAGCGAGCTTAGTTCGTAGTTTATATCATCAAAATTTACGTTAAATGGATTTGTGAGGTTTTGATCGCTATATGAAAATGAGCCTTTGATGATTTTTGCGTTATTTAGGGCAAAATTTATAGAGCTAGTGCTGTTATCTTCGGTAGTTGCGTTATCGTTGCTTATAAAATTACTAAAGTTAAATTTTGAATTTTTATCCCTTAAAATTTTGACATTTGGCTCTTGAATCCTAAAAATATCAACTTCAACTAATTTTTTAAAGATAGAAAATGGCTTTAGCTTGACGTCGATTTGCTTTGTGCTAAAAAGTGGCGAAGTAGTGTTTAGTTCAGCATTTGTGGCATTTAGCTCAAAGGTAAAAGGATTAAATTTAGCACTTTCCACAAAAAGCGTTGCGTTGTAGTCTTTTAGATATTTTGGAGCGATATTTTTAATGCAATAAGGTACTCCAAAAAATCCAAGAATAGTATAAATAACTAAAAGTGAAACTACGCAGATGGCTGAAATAAGTGCTGTTTTTTTATTTTTATTCATTGTAAAATTTGCCTTGTTGTTATCTAAAATAGGGAGAGATTTTACTTTAAAAAAGGTTAAAAGATAGTTAGAAATTTAAAACTTCTATACTATAAATTTACATTTAGCTTAATAACACTTTTATACGATTCGTATTACTATGCAGAAATATTTTTAGACAAAGGGGATTGTGATGAAGAAAATTTTATTCGTATTTTTCTTGTTGTTTAGCACCTATCTTTACGCAAATGAGAGTAAAGTCGTGGTCGCTATCGAGGAGCAAACACCTCGTATAAATCCACTCTACGACGAGGATCATGATCCTACGCTTTCGCTGGTTTTCTCTGGTCTTACGAGCCACGATGAGAACAGCAAACTTGTGCCAGAACTTGCCAAGTCTTGGCAGGTGAGTGATGATGGGCTTGAGTATGTTTTTGAGCTACGAGATGATGCCTTTTGGCATGACGGGGTTAAATTTAGCGCAAAGGATGTTAAATTTACCATTGAAGCGGCTCAAGATAAGAAGCTAAACGCACCTGCTATCTCAAACTACGAGGTGGTAAAAAGCGTTGAAATTTTAGGCGATTATAAAGTAATGATTACGCTTAATGAGCCTTTTCCGCCGTTTCTTGACGCGCTTAGTTTTGGTGTTTTGCCTGAGCACATTTTAAAAGGTAAAGATATCGCAACTGATAAATTTAACGAAGCGCCCATCGGCACTGGCGCATACAAGCTTGTAAAGTGGAAAAAAGATGAGAGCTTGGAATTCGCGGCAAATGAGAAATTTTACAAGGGTGAGCCAAAGATAAAAAGGGTATTTTTTAAAATTGTTGGTGATGAAAATTTAAGACTTGTAGGCCTAAAAAGTGGTGAGATCGATGTTGCGCTCATCTCTCCAACTGGTGTAAATTTCATAAAAGATGATAAAAAATTAAGCCTGCTTAAATTTAAAAGCGCGGATTATAGAGCTTTGATGTTTAACTTTAATGATCCTCTTTTTCAAGATAAAAATGTAAGGATAGCCCTAAACTACGCGGTAAATAAAGATGAAATAGTTAAAAATTTATTTCACGGATATGCAAGTGTAGCGAACAATCCGATAGAAAAAAGCTTTGCAAATGACGGCGAGTTTAAATTTAGCTACGATCCGCAAAAGGCCAAAGAGCTGCTTGAAAAGAGTGGCTTTAAAAAAAATAAGGCTGGTTTTTTTGAAAAGGACGGCAAGGAGCTTGGCTTTGATATCTATGCCTTTAATAACGACATCTTAAGGGTCAATCTAGCCAAAATTTTAAGCAGTGAGCTAAATAAATTTGGCGTGAGAGCAAAAGCCTACGCTAAGCCAAGAACAGCCTTTAGCATAAGCGAGGTTGATGGCTTTATCATCGGCTGGGGGAGCCCATTTGATCCAGATTTTCACACATATAGAATTTTTGGCGGATTTGCCGATGTGAGTGTGAATGAAAATGGCTGGAATTTTAACCACTACAAAGATGCAAACGTTGATCTCGCCCTAAAAAAAGCAAGATACACAAAGGACGTAGAGCTTAGGAAAAAATACTATAAAGAATTTTTAAAAGCGCTTCGTGAAAATCCACCTTACATTTTTATAGCCTATCTTGACTATCCGCTCGCCTTTAATAACAAAATTTCAGGCATAAAGATGCAAATTTTAGGCCACCATGGGGCTGGATTTTTATGGAACATAAGAGAGTGGCAAGTAAAATAGTGGATAAAAACTTTGTTTAGAGCCATTTTAAAAACAGCGATCTCAAGCCTTGGGTTACTGTTTTTTATCTCGTTTTTTCTATTTTTACTCATATACTTTTTGCCAGGAAATGTCACTGACGCGATGTTTTCAAGGAGTGAGGCGATAAATTTAGCCATAAAAGAGCAAATTTTAGAAAATTTGGGGCTAAAAGATGGCTTTTTCGTGCAGTATTTTAGATGGCTGGCTCACTTTGTCACAGGGGACTTTGGCACTAGCTTTGTAAGCGGGGCAAGCGTTTTTTTGCTCATTAAAGAGAGGCTCTTAAACTCGCTTATTTTATTTTTTGCTTCGTTTTTTTTGATAACTCTTTTGTCTTTTTTCTTGGGGCTTTTAAGCGCCATTTATAAGAATAAATTTGCCGATATCTTTATAAATTTTAGCTCCTTTTTGCTGGCATCACTCCCTCATTTTTACATCGCTCTTGTGCTAATAGCGATCTTTAGCGTCTATCTAAATGTGCTGCCAAGCTCTGGGGCAAACGAGCTAGGCTCTAGCGGAGTAGGGGTGAAATTTATCATCTTGCCAACTCTTGCCATCATCTTGCCACACCTTGGCGCAAATGTGAAATTTGTAAGAGACAGGCTAAATCAAAGCCTAAACGCTGATTTTATTCAAACAGCACGCGCTAGAGGTTTGGGACGTGGCAAAATTTATCTATTTGCTATAAAGCATGCAAGTACCGATATAGTCTATTATTTCGCCACTCTTGTGGCTGGCGTTTTTGCTGGCTCATATGTTATTGAGAGCATTTTTTCATTTCCAGGCATAGGCAAGCTTAGCCTTGATGCGGTGATCGCCAAAGACTATCCAGTCGCACTCGCGACCATTTTGCTAACGGCTGTTTTTGTCGTTTTTGCAAATTTGCTAGCTAAAATTTTTGCCATCTTGGCAGATAAGAGAAATTTATGAGAAAAGTGCTTTTTTTCCTGGCTTGCTTTACTTTTTTGGCACTTGTCATATTTGCCTTTGTAACGCCATTTTTTTCTAAATTTGAGCCAAATTTCACCGACTTTATGGCGGTAAATTTAGCCCCAAGTAGCGAGCATATCTTTGGCACTGACATCCTAGGCAGAGACAATCTCATAAGAGTTGCCTATGCGCTTAAAAACTCGCTTCTTGTTTTGCTGCTAGCTGGCTTTTTAACGACGCTTTTCTCGCTCATCTACGCATATTTTGGCACGAGTAAGAGCAGAGTTTGCGAGAGCCTTTTTGATAAGGGGCTTGACGCATTTTTAAGCATACCAAACATCGTTTTTATCATGCTTTTTAGCTCATTTAGTAGCGGAGATCTCTTTATAACATCTTTTATCATCGCCATTTGCTCGTTTATGCAGGGCGCAAAGGTCTTTATGCAAAATTTAAGGCTTAATAAAAAGTGCGACTACGCCGAGCAAGCCGTGATAAATGGCGCTAGCAAATTTAGCCTTATATGGTTTGAAATTTTGCCAAATTTAAAGCATCTAATAGTTAGTATCTTTGGCATAAACGCGATAAACGCGGTCGTCATGGAGGCCACGCTTGGCTTTTTTGGCGTGGGAAGTGACGCAAATAAAATAAGCCTTGGCATCATGCTAAATGAGAGCAAAGAAGCACTTTTTTTGGGCTCTTGGTGGATGGTGTTTTTCCCTGGCATGACGCTCTTTTTGCTTATTCTCGCAACCTCGATCATCACGTCAAATTCAAAAAATGGCAATATAAAAATATGATAGAGATTAGAAATTTAAACATTTTTTATAAGGATAAGAAGCTTTTGAGCGAGCTTGATTTTGACATGAGCGAGGGTAAATTTATAGGTATCACGGGTGCAAGTGGCAGTGGCAAATCGCTCTTTGCAAAGAGCTTAATAAGGCTTTTTGATGATGATTTTAGAGTGAGGGCGGATAAATTTAGCATTTATAAAAAAGATATCTTAAAACTTAGCCAAAATGAACTAAAAGAGTACCGCAGAAAGGTCGCTGCGCTCATCTTTCAAAACTCAGTTGCAAGCCTTCATCCGCTCTTAAACGTGGGCGATCACTTTAACGCCTATCTTGGTGGTGATAATAAATCAAATAAAGAGCTTGCATTTGCTTATTTTAGGGAGTTTGGGCTAGATAATGCAAATCTCATCTGGCACAAATACTCATACGAGCTAAGCGGCGGCGAGGCGAGCCGTGTGCAGATCGCTCTTGCGCTTTGCTTAAAGCCAAAAATTTTAATCTGCGATGAGATAACAAGCGGGCTTGATAGCATTAGCGGTAGCCATGTGGCTGGCATCTTAGAGAGCTTAAAGGGCAAGATGAGCGTCATCTTTATCTCGCACGATGAGGCGCTGACAAGCTATCTTAGTGATGAGATTTGGCAGATGAGAGATGGGCGGCTAAATTTAAAGGAAAATGCGTGAAAATCAGGCTTGAAAACGTATCAAAAAGTTTAAGTTTTAAGGAGCATTTTAACGCTAAGGCTGAAGTGCTGCATCTTTTAGAAGGGATAAATTTCGAGCTTGATGATGGCGAAAATTTAGCCATTTTAGGTCAAAGTGGCAGTGGCAAAAGCACGCTTGCAAAGCTAATATCATTTAGCGAGCCAAAAAGTGGGGGCAAAATTTATATAAACAGTGAAGAGATCACAGACAAAAATGAGCTCAAAAAAGATATCAGATATATCTTGCAAAACCAAAAACAAGCCCTAAATCCAGCGCTAAAAGTAAAAACCGCCATCGCTCATGTGAGGTCATATCTTAAGCTTAGCTTTAGTGAAAATGAGCTCAAAGAGCTTTTAGCGAATTTAAATTTAAAAGATGAAATTTTAGAAAAATATCCGTCACAGCTAAGCGGCGGCGAGGCGACAAGGGTTGGGATACTGCTAGCGCTTCTTTCAAAGCCAAAAGTCCTAATCTGCGACGAGATAACAAGTGGGCTTGACAACGAGACGAAGCAAAAGATCATAAATTTGCTTTTAAGCTTGGATGAAAAGATCAGCATTATCTTTATCACGCACGATATTTTAAGTGCGATGAAGATAGCGCAAAAGGTGCTAATAATAGAGGCTGGCAAGCAAGTGGCTTTTGGTAAATTTGATGATCTTGCAAGCCAAAATGTCCTTAAAAAATACCTCGATGCAGCTAAATTTTATGACGCCAAACTTTGATATAATGCAAGCAAAAAAGGTCAAATTTGCTAGTTCATATCTGCTGCTCGGTCGATAGCCACTATTTTTTACAGCGCCTACGAAAAGATCATCCAAATGAGCGAATAGTAGGCTATTTTTATGACCCAAACATACATCCATATAGCGAATTTTTACTGCGTTTTGAGGATGTGAAACGAAGCTGTGAGAAGCTAGGCATCAAGCTTTTATGCGGCGAATACGACTACGAAGCGTGGCTTGGTGGCGCAAAGGGGCTTGAAGATGAGCCAGAAAAGGGCAAAAGGTGCGAGTACTGCTTTGATTTTCGTATGAAAGACTCCGCTAAAAAGGCGCTTGAGCTTGGTCTAAATAAGATCACGACGACACTTCTGATGAGCCCAAAAAAGGACTTTTCTCAGCTTAAAAAGGCGCTCGATGAGGCGGTGGCTGGCTCAAATTTAGAGGCGGTCGCAGTTGATTATAGAAAAAATGGCGGCACAAGCGAGCAGTTTATCCTCGCTAAAAAAGACAAACTCTATCACCAAAACTACTGCGGCTGCGTCTTTGCGCTAAAAAAACAGCGCGACTCGCAAAATTTGCCCCAAAGTGAGCTAATGAGCGAGCTGCATGCAAGGGCGCTTTATGGTAGTATTGAAGCTAGGCTTGAGCTTTACAAAAAGGTGCGCGAGTGCGAGGCGAGAGGTGAGAAATTTTATCTTTTTAGAAGGCGATTTTTAAACTACAGACTTTTGCGCGCTAGTGTTAAATTTCAAAACGCTGTGGTGCAAAGCTACTTTGTGCTCTACTCTGGCTTTAAAAGAGAGAGCTTAAAGCTAAATGTGGAGCGTGACTGCGAGATCGACGATGGGCTAAAAGAGGGCACGATATTTATGAGTATAGAGCGCTTTAATAAATTTACAAATAGTAAATTTAAAAGCGTTGATGAGCTTTGCAAAAGGCCGCTTGAGCTTGGTGCTGAGATGAAATTTCGCCGTGAGATAAGCGGGGAGTTTTCGCAAAATCCTATCATCATCCTAGACGAGGTCAAAAAGGGTAGCTACGAAATTTACGCAAAGGCTGTTTTTTATAACGATAGTGAAGAAATTTTGGTTTTAGACTAAAAGGTGAGTTTATAAAATTTATCTTAAAGCAGTGAATTAAATTTTGCCACATAAGGCGAAATTTAGAGATTTTTAAAAGAGGCTAATAATTTTTTTCTTAGTATAAATTTGTTACAATCGCCACAAATTTACATTACTAAGGCTAAAACGTGATAGACGTCGTAGAAATTCAAAAAATTCTTCCACATAGATTCCCATTTTTACTTATAGATAGAGTTGTTGAGTTAGAGCCAGCTAAGAATATCGTGGCTTATAAAAATGTAACCATTGGCGAGCCGATATTTCAGGGACACTTCCCAGGTCACCCGATATATCCTGGCGTAATGATAATCGAAGGCATGGCGCAAGCTGGCGGTGTGCTAGCGTTTAAGAGCATGAGTGATGAGCATCAAGCTGGTATTGAGAATAAAGTGGTTTATTTTATGAGTATAGACGGAGCAAAATTTCGCCATCCAGTCCGTCCTGGAGATAGGCTAGAGTACAGACTAAACGTGCTAAAACACAAAGGAAATATCTGGGTGCTTGAAGGCAAGGCATACGTAGATGACGCACTTTGTGCTGAGGCTGAACTAAAAGCGATGATAGTCGATAAATAGGCTTTAAGAAAAAGAGATACAATGAAAAATATCCACCAAACAGCCGTTATAGAAGATGGAGCGATCATTGGAGATGACGCAAATATCGAGGCTTATGCGTTTGTAAGTAAAGATGCGGTCCTTGGCAACAACGTCACGATAAAGCAAGGCGCAAGGGTGCTTGGCAAGACTAAAATCGGCGATAACTCTCGTGTATTTAGCTATGCGATCGTAGGTGATATCCCGCAAGATATCAGCTATAAAGATGAGGTCGATACTGGCGTCATCATCGGCAAGCACGCAACCATACGTGAGTTTTGTACGATAAATTCTGGTACACACAAGGGTGATGGCATAACAAGGATCGGAGATAATGCTTTTATCATGGCATATTCTCACATTGCACACGACTGTATCATCGGTAGTAACGTCATTTTGGCAAACAACGCAACCCTGGCAGGTCACGTCGAGCTTGGTGATTATGCTGTTGTGGGCGGTCTTACGCCAATTCATCAGTTTGTTAGGGTTGGGGAAAGCTGCATGATAGCAGGCGCAAGCGCGCTTAGCCAAGATATAGTGCCATTTTGCCTAGCTGAGGGCAACAGAGCTTATATAAGAAGCTTAAATTTAGTTGGCATTAGACGTAGATTTGACAAAGAGCAGGTTGAAGAGCTAGTTCGCGCTTATAAATTTTTGTTTAATCAAGGCATAAGCCTAAAAGATCAAGCAAACGAGCTAATAGCAAAAACTAGCGATGAAAACGTAAAGAAAATGTGTAAATTTATATTAGAAACGACAAGAGGAATTCCGCTTGCAAAAGGAAGAGATTAATGGCTAGAAAGTGTAATTTTTGTGGAGAGGCAGAGTCTGCTGAGAGAAGATTACTCGCTGATATCGAAGGAAATGCCTATATATGCGAGTATTGTATCGCTGCTGCATACGATATGATACATGGAGATACTAGCGTAGAAGAGAGTAAAAACGACGAAACGATAGAGTATCAAAAGCTCACTCCAAAGGAGTTAAAAGCGGTACTTGATAAATATGTGATCGGTCAAGATAGGGCTAAAAAGGTCTTTAGCGTCGGCGTATATAACCACTATAAGAGAATTTTTAAACAAAGCGACATCAAAGACGACACTGAAATTTCAAAGTCAAACATCTTGCTTGTTGGTCCAACTGGAAGCGGCAAGACGTTGATGGCTCAAACTTTAGCGAGATTTCTTGATGTGCCTATCGCAATTTGTGATGCCACAAGCCTAACTGAGGCTGGATATGTCGGCGAGGACGTTGAAAACATCTTAACAAGGCTCTTGCAAGCTGCAAATGGCGATGTTAAAAAGGCGGAGCAGGGCATTGTCTTTGTCGATGAGATCGATAAGATCGCTAGAATGAGTGAAAATAGAAGCATCACAAGGGACGTTTCAGGCGAAGGCGTACAGCAAGCGCTTTTAAAGATCATCGAAGGAAGTGTCGTAAACATCCCACCAAAAGGTGGCAGAAAGCATCCAAACCAAGACTTCATCCAGATAGATACGACAAATATCTTATTCGTTTGTGGTGGTGCATTTGACGGACTTCTTGATATTATTGAGAGAAGGGTTGGTAAAAACGTACTTGGATTTAACCAAGAAAAACGTGGCAAAAACGAAAAAGAAAATTTACTAGGCCTACTTGAGCCAGACGATCTTGTAAGATATGGCCTCATTCCAGAGCTTATTGGTAGACTTCACGTAGTAGCTACTTTGAACGAGATAACAAAAGAAGATATGGTTAAAATTTTAACCGAGCCAAAAAATGCGATACTAAAACAATATCAAAAGCTTTGTGCGATTGATGGTGCTACGCTTAAATTTGATGATGAAGCGCTTGAAGAGATAGCAAGTCTAGCTATTGAGCGAAAGACTGGAGCCAGAGGGCTTAGAAGTATAATGGAAGAGCTTATGACAGACATAATGTATGAGCTACCAGAGTTAAAAGAGTATGATATTGTTATCTCAAAAGAGACTGTAAAAGATAAGGCAAAGCCAATTTTAATAAAGCACGATAAGAAAATAGCGTAAAGGAAATAGATGTTTTTAGATCAGGTTATAGGTTTTTTCTCAAGTGATATGGGCATAGATCTCGGTACGGCAAATACACTTGTTTTGGTAAAAGATAAAGGCATAATAATAAATGAACCTTCTGTTGTTGCAGTAAGGCGTGAGAAATATGGCAAACAAAAAATTTTAGCGGTCGGACATGCTGCAAAAGAGATGGTAGGAAAAACTCCAGGCGATATTGAGGCGATAAGGCCGATGAGAGATGGCGTTATTGCGGATTTTGATATGACTGAGCGTATGATACGCTATTTTATAGAAAAGACTCACAAAAGAAAAAGCTTTTTACGCCCAAGGATCATCATCTCAGTTCCTTATGGACTTACTCAGGTCGAAAGAAAGGCCGTTAGAGAAAGCGCCTTAAGTGCTGGAGCAAGAGAGGTATTTTTGATCGAAGAGCCTATGGCAGCAGCGATTGGCGCAAATTTACCAGTTCGTGAACCACAAGGCAATCTAGTAGTTGATATCGGTGGCGGTACGACTGAGATAGGTGTTGTCTCGCTTGGTGGTCTAGTCATCTCAAAATCAATCCGCACAGCTGGCGATAAGATTGATATTAGTATTGTTAATTACATAAAAGAGAAATATAACCTACTAATAGGTGAGCGAACAGGCGAGGAGATAAAGATCGCCGTAGGTTCTGCTGTACAGCTTGAAAAAGAGCTAAGCGTAGTGGTAAAAGGTCGCGACCAAGTGAGCGGTCTTTTAAGTAGAGTCGAGCTAACAAGCGAAGATGTGAGAGAGGCGATGAGAGAACCGCTAAAAGAGATCGCAGATGCGCTTAAAACCGTGCTTGAGATGATGCCACCTGATCTTGCTGGCGATATCGTGGAGACTGGTATCGTACTAACTGGTGGTGGAGCGCTCATTAGAGGACTTGATAAATTTTTATCTGATATCGTTAAACTTCCAGTTTTTGTAGCAGATGAGCCACTTCTCGCGGTTGCTAGAGGAACGGGCAAGGCACTTGAAGAGATTGGGCTTTTACAACAGCTGACAAATGAAGAGTAAGATTGTTCTTTTTGTTTTTATAGCATTGCTTGCTACGGCCTCAGTTTTCAAGGGAGAAATTTTAAGTAATCTTTCTATCGGGCTTAGTAACTATGCTACAAATTCATACGACAATTTTGCTAAAAGCGTGAAAGACTATATAAACGAATATTTTAGGCAGGCTAGCGAGATAGAAAAGCTAAGAGCGCAAAATGAAGAGCTAGAGCGCTCAGCCACGCTTCTTTCTACTTTTGCGAACGAGCTAAATCAAATTTTAAAAGATAAAAACTCGACTGCCTACGCCCCAGCTGTAAAGCTTGTAAAAGGGCTTAGCTACGTGCATATTGGGGATTATAATAAAATTTGGATAAGCGAGTTTGAAGGATACGACCCAAATAAAATTTATGGACTCATCTATCAAGGAAATAGCGCTGGTATCGTCATCGCAAAAGATGGCAAGCCACTAGCTTACTTGCAAAATGATCCAAAAAGTATATTTGCAGTTTATATAGGAAATGACAAAATTCCAGGCGTCGCGCATGGAAATCAAGGCCAAATAATGGTGAAATTTATCCCACAATGGCTCAGCCCAAAAGAGGGTGACGAGGTCTTTACGAGCGGGCTTGACGGGATATTTTTTAGTGGGGTGCCAGTAGGGCGCGTGAGTAAAATTTTAAAAGAGAGCTCCTATCAAAGCGTGATAGTTGAGCCCTATGCAAAGCTAAACATACCAAACTACCTATACGTTGTAACAAAGGAAAAATGATGCCAAAAAGAACAGATATAAATACCATTTTGCTAATCGGCTCAGGCCCTATCGTCATCGGTCAAGCCTGCGAATTTGACTACTCAGGCACGCAAGCAGCCAAGACGCTAAAAGAGCTTGGATACCGCGTAGTGCTTATCAACTCAAACCCAGCCACCATCATGACTGACCCAAATTTTGCCGATGCAACGTATATAGAGCCGATCACAAAAGAGAGCATTTTAAAGATCATCGAAAAAGAAAAGATTGACGCCATCTTACCAACGATGGGTGGTCAAGTAGCGCTAAATGCCGCTATGGAGGTCTTTGAGAGCGGTCTTTTAAAGGATGTGAAATTTCTTGGTGCAAACCCAGAAGCGATAAAAAAGGGCGAAGATAGACAAATTTTTAAGGCTACCATGCAAAAGATCGGCATGGACTTGCCTGAGAGTAGATATGCCTACAACATGGACGACGCGCTAAATGCAGCAAATGAGATAGGCTTTCCGCTCATCATAAGAGCTAGCTACACGCTTGGTGGCGCAGGAAGTGGCGTGGCTTATAATATGGATGAGTTTAAAGAGCTAGCCAACACCGGCCTTGACGCAAGCCCGATACATGAAATTTTGATAGAAGAGAGCTTGCTTGGCTGGAAAGAGTACGAGATGGAGGTCATTAGAGATAGAAATGACAACTGCATCATCGTCTGCTCGATCGAAAATTTTGACCCAATGGGCGTTCACACAGGCGATAGCATCACGGTTGCACCAGCACTCACACTCACAGATAAAGAGTATCAGGCTATGCGTGACGCTAGCTTTGCCATACTTCGTGAGATCGGTGTTGATACTGGTGGTAGTAATGTGCAGTTTGCCATAGATCCAAAAACGGGCCGTATGATCGTTATCGAGATGAATCCACGTGTGAGCCGAAGCTCTGCACTTGCAAGTAAGGCTACTGGCTATCCTATTGCAAAGGTCGCGACGCTTCTAGCCGTTGGTTTTAGCCTAGATGAGATCAAAAATGACATCACAGGCACACCTGCTAGCTTTGAGCCGGTGATTGATTACATAGTGACAAAAATTCCACGCTTTACATTTGAGAAATTTCCAGGATCAAACCCATATCTAGGCACTGCGATGAAGTCAGTTGGCGAGGTTATGGCCATTGGCAGGACATTTAAAGAGAGTATCCAAAAGGCGCTTTGCAGTCTAGAGCGCGATTTTTGCGGATTTAATAGCCTTAGCCTAGAGAAAAACGCTCTGATTTATGGTATCAGAAATGCAAATGAGCAGAGAATTTTATATCTAGCACAAGCTTTTAGAGATGGTTTTAGCGTGGCTGAGGTGCATGAGTTTAGTAAGATTGATCCTTGGTTTTTAGAGCAAATTTATGAGATAGTTAAATTTGAAGATAAGATCGACATGGATATCTTAAATAACGAAGAGTTGCTACGAGAGGCTAAAAGCATGGGCTTTTCAGATAAAATGATAGCTGTGCTTATAAATGAAAAAGACGATCTTGAGCTTAGCCAAAATGATATCTATTTTGCTAGGCAAAAGCTTGGTATCGAGCTTGAATACAACGAGGTTGATACTTGCGCAGGTGAGTTTAAGGCACTAACCCCATATCTTTACTCAACCACAAATATCACTAAATTTCCTAAAAAAGAGCTAGCAAAAGACGCTAAAAAGGTGATGATAATAGGTGGCGGTCCAAACAGGATCGGCCAGGGCATAGAGTTTGACTACTGCTGCGTGCATGCAAGCTACGCCCTAAGAGACCTTGGCATAAAGACGATAATGTATAACTGCAACCCAGAAACCGTCTCAACCGACTACGACACGAGCGATATTTTGTATTTTGAGCCGATTGATTTTGAGCATGTTAGATCAGTTATCGAGCGCGAAAAGCCAGATGGCGTGATTGTGCATTTTGGCGGTCAAACTCCACTTAAATTTGCAAAACGCCTAAGCGTGATCGGTGCTAAGATCATCGGAACAACTGCAAGAGTAATCGATGTGGCCGAGGATAGAAAGAAATTTAGTGAATTTATAAATAAAATAGGCGTCCTTCAGCCTAAAAATGACACCGCCACTAGCTTAGAGGAAGCCTTGCAAAAGGCCGCAAATATCGGCTATCCAGTGCTTGTTCGCCCAAGCTACGTTCTAGGCGGTAGGGCGATGAGAAGGGTGCATAACGAGAGCGAACTAAAAGAGTATATGAGTGAAGCGGTCAAAGTTAGCAACCACTCGCCGGTGCTACTTGATAAATTTTTACAAGATGCAAAAGAGCTTGATGTAGATGCGATATGTGATGGCAAAGAGGTCTATATAGGCGCGATAATGGAGCACATCGAGGAGGCTGGAATTCACTCCGGTGACTCAGCTTGCATATTGCCACCGATGAGTTTAAGCGCAGAAATGATAAAAAAAGTGGAGAAGCAAACCAGAGATATTGCATTAAATTTAGGCGTCATTGGCCTTATGAATATCCAGTTTGCCATCTATGAAAACGAGCTTTATATGATCGAGGTAAATCCTCGCGCGAGCAGGACTGTGCCGTTTGTGAGCAAGGCTACTGGCGTACCTATGGCAAAGGTAGCTACAAGAGTCATGTGGCAGGGAAATTTACGTGAGGCGCTTAAATTTTATGATGATTACAAAGTTGTTTATGAAGATGGCGACATCCTAAAACCACGCGTTAGCTCGCATATTTGTGTAAAAGAGTGTGTATTGCCATTTAACAAGCTAAGCGGCGCCGATCTCATCCTTGGCCCTGAGATGAAGAGTACGGGCGAGGTCATGGGCATAAGCCACGACTTTGCAAGCTCATTTGCAAAGAGCCAGATCGCTGCTAGCAACACTTTGCCAAGCAAGGGCAGGGTATTTTTAACGCTAGCTGACGCTGATAAATCTTACGCACCTGATCTTGCAAGAGAGTTAATAGCGCTTGGCTTTAGTATCATCGCAACTGGCGGTACGCATAAAATTTTAAGCGAAGCTGGCGTTGAGGCTGAGTTTGTCTATAAGATAAGCGAAGGCAGGCCAAACGTCGAAGATAGGCTAAAAAACGGCGACATCGCGCTTGTTATAAATACAAGTGATACAAAATCAAGTGTGGATGATGGCAAAAAGATCCGCCAAAATGTGCTTAGATTTAAAATTCCATATTTTACAACGATCCGCGCAGCACTCGCGGCCGCTAAGTCGCTAAGCTCGGTACAAACCGGCAAAGCACTTGAGGTAAAAAGCTTGCAAGAGTATCTAAGCGAGAAATGAACCAAAAAGAGTGCGTAGTAGAAGCGTTAGCTAGCCTTGGCGGCATGGCAACACTTTTTGATCTTTATCATAAAACTGATATTAGCGCTTGGGGTAGTAAAACTCCATTTGCTAGCATAAGACGGATAGTGCAGACTAATAAAGAATTTTATAAGATCAGAGCTGGGCTTTGGGGACTTTGTGATTTTAGAGATAAAAATTTAGCCAAAACAGGTGATAGCAAGTGTGAAGAAAATGAGAAATTTACACATTCTTATTTTCAAGGCGTTATCGTTGAGATAGGAAATTTAAGACATTTTCAAACATTCATCCCAGCTCAAGATAAGAACAAAATTTATAAATCAGATAAGAAACTTTGCGAGCTTGCGAGCTTGGGTGAGATATATAAATTTAGTTATGAAGATATCGTTAAAAGAGCAAAAACAATAGATGCAATATGGTTTAATGAAAGAAATTTACCAAACTCATTTTACGAAGTTGAACATAGTACAGACTTTAAAAATTCACTAAATAAATTTTTTGAGCTTCAAGACTTTAATGCTAGGATGTTTATAGTCGCAGACAAAAAGAGGCAAAGAGAGTATGAAGGCGTTTTGAAGGCTAGCATCTACGAGCAGATAGCTCAAAAGGTAAAATTTGCTAGTTACGAAGATATATCAAGGCAGCTTGAAAGAGAGAGTGAGCAAGCATTTACTAAAATGGGAATTTAATGAAAGAATTTGAAGTTGAGATAACTGAAATTTTAAGTAAAAAGATAAAGTTTAAAGCAAAAGATCAGCATGAGGCATGTAAGATCGCCAAAAAGGCTTATGAAAAGAGCGAGATCGTGCTTGGAGCTGATGATTTTACTGAGGTGAAATTTAAATCTTGTCCACAAGTAAGCCAAAAGATCAAGGTAAAAAATGAATAATATAACTCCTTTTGATGAATTTATGGCAAGTTTAAAAGAGACAAATGCCACGCTCGGCTACTTTTGTGATTTTGAAAAATGTTCTAAAAACCTCGTGAAGGTCGCTATCAAACTTAATGCTTTAAATTCCTTGCTTGGTTCAAAAGATTTGAAAACAGATATTTTCAGAGCGAAACATTTCTGAGATTAAATTCGCAAAATTTGTTCCAC
>CAUSCE010000004.1:0-97642 GCA_963530215.1 uncultured Campylobacter sp. | reverse complement strand
CAAAGACCGGTCGCGACGGGCTTGGAGGCGCGGTGATGGCGAGCGATAGCTTTAATGACGAAAATAAATCACTTCGTCCAACAGTGCAGGTGGGTGATCCATTTGCTGAGAAGCTGCTTATGGAAGCTTGCTTGGAGCTCTTTAAAAAAGACTACATCATTGGCATCCAAGATATGGGTGCAGCGGGGCTTACAAGCTCTAGCTTTGAGATGGCTGGTAGAAGCGGCAGCGGCATGAAGATGTATCTAGACCGCGTACCGATGCGTGAAGTTGGCATGACGCCTTATGAGCTAATGCTAAGTGAGTCTCAAGAGCGTATGCTAATATGTGCCAAAAAGGGCTATGAGCAAAAAGTGCTTGAAATTTTTAGAAAGTGGGACCTTGACGCTGAGATCATCGGCGAGGTCACAAGTAGCGGTGTGATGCAGCTTTACTGGCATGGTGAGCTTGCAGGCGAAATCCCTATCGGCCCACTTAGCGAGGCAGCTCCGGTGCTTGATCGCCCAGTTGCACGTCCAAAATATCTTGATGAGATTGCAAATTTAAAAATTCCAAATAATGTTGATAACAAAACCGCATTTTTCAAGCTTTTAAAAGAGCCAGAGGTACTAAATAAAAGCTTTATCTACGATCAATACGACGCAAATATTCAGACAAATACTATAAAACAGCCTGGTCACTTAGGCGCCGCAAGTATTAGAGTAAAAGGCACTAAAAAGGCCGTCTCTATGGCTGCGCAGTGCGATCCTAGAGCAAATTTCGTTGATCCTAAAATTGGCGCTGCAAGAGCCGTCGCGGCAGCTGGCAGAAAAGTAGCGATGAGCGGCGCTGTGCCACTTGCGATCACTGACTGCCTAAACTACGGCAATCCACAAAATTCAGAGGTAATGTGGCAGTTTAAAGAGGGCTGCGAGGGCATAAAAGAGGCTTGCCGCGAGCTAAATACACCAGTTGTTAGCGGCAACGTGAGCCTTTATAACGATACTGACGGTGTGAGCGTCTATCCGACACCAGCCATCGTCACAGTTGGCGTCAATGAAGATGCAAATTTAAACCTAAAAAGCACATTTTTAAGCGAGGGCAGGGCGATCTATCTGCTTGGTAAGACAAGTGGAGAATTTGCAGCTTCACTTTATGCAAAAGCACTATTTTATGTGGTTGGCGGAAAGCTAAAAGAGGTTGATTATAAAGCTGAGCGAGCTCTTTGGGATCTAGTAATCGAAGCAAATAAAGAGCAAATTTTAGAATTTGCAAATAGCGTAGGCGTAGGCGGTCTTGCTATCACGCTGGCAAAAATGGCTAGCATATCAAACATCGGCGTAAACTGCGAGGCGAAATTTAAAGAGCCAAATTTTATCTTTGATGAGAGCTTTTCAAGAGCAGTTGTGGGCGTGAAAGATGAGGCTAAATTTGAAGCGCTTGCTGCTAAATTTGGCGTGAAATATGAAAAAATTGGCGTTAGTGGTGGCAGAAGATTTAAACTAAATGATATCGATGAGAGCATGGATGAGATAAGAGAAATTTATCTAAATGAGTTTGCAAAAATCGTTAGAAAAGAGGATTAAGAAATGGCTTTAAAAAAGAGCAAGGTCGCTGAGGCTGAAAATGAGCAAAAGGAAACAGAGCAAGTTGAAAAGCGAGGCGTAGCAAAGCCGCCAGTACTTTTTAGCAAGACACAAAATTTAATAAAATCAATCGAAAAAAGGCTAAACGCTACTTTGATAACTTACTATAATTCAAATGCTGGTAGCGTTTGCGGTAATGACGCGAGTGCTATGTATGAAATTTTAAAGGGTAAAAAGATAGATACTGCTTATCTTTTTATAAAAAGTGACGGCGGAAGCGGTATCGCCGCTCTTAGGATTATCACTACACTTAGAAATTACTGCAAAAATTTAATAGCTCTAATACCTGCAAACTGCGCCTCGGCTGCTACCATGATGGCGCTTGGAGCAAATGAGATCGTCATGGGGCCACTTGCCTATCTAACGCCTGTTGATACCTCACTCAAACACGAGCTTAGTCCGACAAATAAAGGCAATGAGCTTGTGAGCGTTTCGATGGATGAACTTAGTCGTGTGGTCAAGCTTTGGAAAGAGCAAGATAAAGATAGGCCAAACGACACAAACCCTTATAATTCGCTTTATGAGTATATTCATCCGCTAGTCTTTGGTGCGGTTGACCGTGCTAGCTCGCTATCGCTTAAGATTTGCACCGAGCTTCTTAGGTATCACATCGATGATGATAAAAAGATCGCAGAAATTTCTGAAAGGCTAAATGGCGACTATCCAGCTCATGAATATCCAATCCTATTTAGAGAGGCACACGAGATCGGCCTTCATGTAAAAAAGATGGATGATGATCTAAACGAGATGCTTCAAGAGTTAACGCTACTTTACTCTGAGATGGGTCAGCGGGCTTTTACTGACTATGATGAAAATAGCTACCACGATAACAATATCGCAAACATTATTGAAACAAATGGCAAGCAAATTTATTATCAGATAGATAAAGACTGGTTTTACCGTCCTGAAGAGCGTCGCTGGAATGTGATGAATGACGAGAGCTCTTGGCGTAAAAACGAGCTAGTAAATGGCAAAATAAAAAATACTATCTATCACTTGTGGTAATATGTCTGGAGTCCTGTTTTTACTGATATTAGGCGGTGCGATATTTATCTTTATGAATGTCCAAATAGGTAGTAACCGCAAGAAACAAGCAGATGTAGATGAGGCTAGATTTCTAGTCTCACTGCTTGCAAAAGTAGCTAAAAGTGACGGCAGAGTTAGCGAGCTAGAGGCTAGGCTGATCACTCAAGTGCTAGATGATCTAAGCCAGAAAGTTAGCGGCGTTAGTGGCGTGCGTGAGTATCTAAAAGATGTCTATAGTAGTCAAAAAGAGAATGTGGATAATGCCTACGAAACCGCCAGAAACTACAAGCGTGCGTTTAATCTAAATTACGATATATGTGTAGCCAGACTCACATTTTTTCTGAATTTAGCTTATATTGATGGTGAGTTTAATGCGAGCGAGCAAGCCGTCATTAGAAATATCGCTTATGGATTTGGCATTGACAAAGATACGCTTGATGAGATTATCTTAAAATTTGATAATTTTTATAGTTCAAGATTTAAGACAAATTCTAATACCGGTATAGAAAAAAATGATCCATTCGAGGTTTTAGGACTTATTAAGAGTGCAAATTTTGATGAGGTAAGGCTTCGTTATAAAGAGCTTGTTAGGCAGTATCATCCTGACATCTTGATGGGTAGAGGTGAGAGCAAGGAAGTGATAGAAAGCTCGACCAAAAAGCTTCAAGAGATAAATGAGGCTTATGGGCGATTAAAAGAGAAATTTGGAGTTTAGATGAAGAAATTTATTATTTTGCTGATAGCGGTGGCTGGCTTTTGTAATGATTTTAAAGTGGTAAATGTCGATGGAAAAGAGATAAAATTTAAGCTTACGCAAAGCGAGCTTTATCAAGATCAAAGGTTAGTCATCAGCAACTACGATGTTAAAGATAGCAATGTGAGTATAGTATTTGTCGATAAAGATGGCAACAAGAGCGACATTATGTCAGTTCAAGCAAAAAAATTAAATGAAATTAGTGAGTATATATTTTCGTATGATCGCGGCATAAAGATGATGAAATTTAGTTCGAAAAAGCCGATATGCGAGGCGCTTGAGAAAGAGGAATCTATAAATTTAAGCGTATTAGATGCGAGATATTTTGATGGCAATCAAATTTCAAGCTATGCCTTTAGCGTTGATATTGTTGGTCAAAAGCGTGAAAACTTTGTAGAGAGAAAAGACTATTATATAGATGCAGCTGCAAATGTTATAGTTACGCTAGAAGCCTTATCGATAAAGAATATCGCAAAAGATATAAAAATGGGGCAGCTTCTGCTTGCAAAAGGTATGTGTTTAATAAAAAGATAAAAAATTTAATAAAGGAGAAAAAAATGAGAGCATTGCTTAGCGTTAGCGATAAAGAGGGCATTGTAGAGTTTGCAAAGGGGCTAGAAGAGCTTGGCTGGCAGATACTTTCAACCGGCGGCACATTTAAGCTTTTAAAAGAAAATGGTGTCAAAGCTACTGAAGTTAGCGAATTTACGGCGTCACCTGAGATGTTTGAGGGCAGGGTAAAGACCCTTCATCCAAAGATCCATGGTGGCATCTTGCACAAACGTGACGACGCTAGGCACGTGGCTCAGGCAAAGGAGTATGGCATCGAGGGCATTGACCTAGTTTGCGTAAATTTATATCCATTTAAAGAGACTACCATCAGGACTGATGACTTTGCCGAGATCATCGAAAATATCGACATCGGCGGCCCAGCTATGGTAAGAAGTGCGGCTAAAAATTTTAAAGACGTGCTCATAGTCACAAACGTACTTGACTACGATGAAATTTTAAAGCGCCTAAGAGAAAAAAGCGATGATTATGAGTTTAGAAGATCACTGATGATAAAGGCTTTCGAGCATACAGCAGCTTATGATAGCATGATCGCAAACTATATGAATGATAGATTTAATGGTGGTTTTGGTGATGCTAGATTTATCGTGGGAAGCAAGGTTTTTGACACCAGATACGGCGAAAATCCACACCAAAAAGGCGCACTTTATGAGTTTGATTATTTCTTTACAAACAACTTTAGAGCTCTAAAAGGCGAGGCTAGTTTTAATAATATGACCGATATAAATGGTGCATTGATGCTTGCAACTAGCTTTGATGACGCACCAGCTGTGGCTATTATCAAGCATGCTAATCCTTGCGGCTTTGCAGTAAAAGATACTTTGCTTGAGAGCTACGAGGCTGCGCTTAAATGCGATCCGGTCTCAGCATATGGCGGCGTGGTCGCAATAAATGGCACACTTGATGAAAAACTAGCTAAAAAGATAAATGAAATTTATGTTGAGGTAATAATCGCTGCAAACGTAGATGATGCCGCGCTTAAAGTATTTGAGAGTAAAAAACGTATCAAAATTTTTACTCAAGACAATAAATTTTTAGTTCGCTCAAATGATAAATTTGACTTTAAACACGTTGATGGTGGATTTGTATTTCAAGAAAGAGACTATGTAAAGGACGAAGAGCTTGAAAATATGAAGCAAATGAGCAAGAAATTTGCAACTGGTAGCGAGCTAAAAGACGCTCAGATCGCTTGGAAAGTGGCTGCGCTAACGAAGAGCAACTGCGTAGTTTATGTAAAAGATGGCGCTATGGTGGCTATCGGCATGGGTATGACAAGCCGCGTTGATGCTGCTCGTGCGGCCGTGGCAAAGGCAAAAGAGCTAAAGATCGATCTAAGTGGCTGCGTACTAGCTAGTGAGGCATTCTTTCCATTTAGAGATAGTATCGATATCGCTAGTAAGGTCGGCGTAAAATGTGTCATCGAACCAGGTGGCAGCATCAGAGATGATGAGGTGATAGAGGCTGCTGATGAGCATGGCATGTCGCTATACTTTACTGGCGTTAGACACTTTTTACACTAAAATTTAGGGGCGCTTGCCCCTTTCTTCACACTTTATAACTTTGATTTTCGTATAATCTTTCAAAAACGAAAGGAGATAGAATGAAAAATATCTTAAAATTTATCTTAATGGCGGCAGTGTTTTTTGGTCTAAATTTGATGGCAAAAGATGAGCTTATAAAGGAGCAGACGATGGCAGGGCAAAATTTGAAAGAAATTTATCTAGCAGGCGGTTGCTTTTGGGGTATGCAGGGGTATTTTAAAAAGATATTTGGCGTAGTGGATACAAAGGTAGGCTACGCAAATGGCAAGAGCGAAAATACTAGCTACCGCGAGCTTCATGAGAGCGATCATGCTGAGGCACTTTATGTAAAATACGACGAAAATAGAGTTGCTTTGGCTGAAATTTTGGCTCACTTTTTTAGAGTGATCGACCCGACCTCTCTAAATAAACAAGGCAATGACGTCGGTAGGCAGTATAGAAGTGGAATTTACTATGTGAGCGAAAGTGATCTGCCAACGATAGAGAGCTTTATGAAAATAGAGCAAAAGAAATTTAAAGATAAGATCGTGGTTGAGGTGGCGCCACTTAAAAATTTCGTCTTAGGCGAAGAGTATCATCAAGACTATCTTGATAAAAATCCTTTTGGATATTGTCACATTGACCTAGGTTTAGCCGATAAACCGCTTTACGATGAGGCGAAATTTAAGCCGCTTAGTAAAGATGAGCTAAAGAAAAATTTAAGTAGCGAGCAGTATGCCGTGACGCAAGAAGCTGCAACTGAGAGGCCATTTAGCAGTGAGTATGATAAATTTGATCAAAAAGGCATTTATGTAGATATAACGAGTGGAAAGCCACTTTTCTCAAGTACAGATAAATTTGATGCAGGATGTGGCTGGCCAAGCTTTACAAAGCCTATAACGACAACAGCTCTTTCATATAAGGAGGACAACTCGTTTATGATGAAAAGGGTCGAAGTTAAGTCGCAAAATAGCGATGCGCACCTTGGGCATGTTTTTGACGATGGCCCAAGCGATAAGGGTGGGCTAAGATATTGCATAAACGGTGCGAGCCTTAAATTTATACCGCTTGAAGATATGGCAAGGCTGGGATACGAGGAATTTATACCTTATGTAAAATAGCTTTTGTTGAAGCAAATCAATAGTTTAAAAAGTTTAATCAGAGTATAATTCTCCAAAATTAAAAGGAGAAAAAATGAGTGATTTTTTTAAAAATGCGGAGCAGTTTAATGTCGATGGTGCAACCGTGCCATTTTATAAATTTAATGAAAATGGTGTAAATTTTGTTGGCTTTGACTCACGTCCTTGCGTGCCGCCAGAGCCAATGGTTAATGCATTAATCGCTATTAAATTTGCTGATAAAAATACAAAAATTATGATGCTAAATCATAAATTTCCAGCTGGTCTTATACCAAAGATAGATAAGAGCTTTGACATAGAGCGTGAAGATATAGATGGTGGGGCTGTAAAGATGATTTTTAGCCTAAAAGATGGTGCAAATATAGAAGACGTAGATACGAGTCTTTGTCACTAAGATGCTTTTAAATACTTACGCACCACCATTTAAGTTAGTTGGTGGATATTTTATTGCTGGAATTTTCTTTTTAGCATTAAGTGTGCCGGCATTCTTTTATGCAGATTTTGATGCTATCAGCTCACTAAATACAGCTGGTTTTTTGCATATATTTTTTGTTGGCTTTGTTATGAGCATTATCATCGGAGCACTCTATCAGCTAACTTCAGTCATCTTAGAAAAGCCATTTTTTACAGCAAAAGGTGCTATTTTAAATTTGGTTATTTTTTGTCTATCGTTGCTGGGCATGTGCTACGGGATGTTATTTGCTGAGGCTAAAATTTTACAAATTAGTGGAGTTTTGCTTTTTTGCTCACTTGCCTTTTTTGCTACGACTTATGCACTAAGCTTTATGGATAATGAAAAAAAGAGCTTTGCGGCCTTTGCGCTTTTTGTTTCAGCTATCTTTTTGGTAATTGGAATAACGCTTGGTTTTTGCTTGCTTATGATACTTAGTGGCACGCTGATGCTTGATTTTGAGATGACACTAAAATTTCACGTCTATTTTGTGCTAGGTTTTGTATTTCTTGTGATACTTGGAGCTGCTAGCGTACTCTTACCTATGTTTGCATTGGCTCACGATCTAAAATTTACACTTAGCAAGGTCTCACTAGCATGCTATATTTTGGGTGGCATCTTACTAGCTTTTAATGAAAATTTATCTATTTTGTCAATATGTTTAGCGGCTTTACTTTTTATAGCTCAAGCACTTTATATTTTAAAAAAACGCGTTAGAAAGGCGTATGATTACTGGAATGTAAATATTGTACTTTCGTTGGTGGCTTTGCTTGGTGCTGCTGTTTTTATAGCTTTTGATAAATTAAATTTAGCTGCATATTTTTTAATATATGGCTTTTTGTTTGCTTTTATCGTAGCTCATCTTTACAAGATCGCACCATTTCTCATATGGTATCACTACGTAGCACCTTTTGTCGGAAAGGTAAAAGTGCCACTTCTTGATGCTATGATACTAAAAAAGATAGCTTATTTTGGTATAGCTTTTAATGCTATCTCGCTTCTTTGCTATCTTCTCTCAACTTACTTTGAACTAGAAATTTTAGTGCAAGTAGGTATGATTTTTATAGCTCTTAGTATAGTTTTGCTATCGATAAATATAATAAATATTTTTAGATTTACTGGTTTTAAAGGATAAAAAATGAAAGAAAAAATTTATAACGCACTGTCAAATATCGTTGATCCAGAAGTTGGCTTTGATATCGTTTCGCTCGGACTTATATATGATGCGAGCTGCGATGAGAATGGCAAAGCAAAAGTTACTATGACGCTTTCAACCAAATCTTGCCCACTGCACGAAATGATACTTAGCTGGGTAGAAACTGCCGTGCTTGATATAGAAGGTGTCAAAGAGTGCGAGATCGATCTTGTCTGGGAGCCTGAGTGGAATATACAAATGGCAAGCGATTTTGTAAAAGCCCAACTTGGAGTTTAAATTTTAAGTTTTTGGATTTAAAGGTTTGTAAATTTCTAATAAGCTAGAGAGCAAAAGCTCTCTAGAAATTTTAAGGAGTTTGTTTTTTATTAGTCCATTTGATGACGCATAAATGATGGTACATCAAGTTGTGACATATAGTCTTCGTCATATCCACCACTAACTTTTTTAAGTCTTAATATACGCTCTTTTTTTATGATATCGCTTGCAGTAGAAGTTTGTACTTCATCTTTTTTTTCAGTTTCTTTTTGTGAGCTTTGAAAACCTGTGGCTATTATTGTAACTTCAACTTTATTGTCTTCTATTTTGTCATCAGTTGTTGTACCAAATATAATTTCAGCATCTTCATCCGCTGCCTCATGAATAATACTCATCGCATTATTGATATCAGCTAGTGGGCAACTAGGGCTTATTCTAAAATGAACTAAAATACCAAATGCACCATTTATTGTCATGTTATCAAGAAGTGGTGATTGTATAGCATTTTTTATAGCTTCTTGCGCTGCATCCTCGCCACTTGCTTCGCCAACACCCATTAAAGCTAGTCCTCTATGGCTCATAATCGTTCTAACATCTGCAAAGTCTAGGTTTATGTCGCTTTTTCCTGAATCAAGCACGATTGTACTCATGCCATTAACGGCTCTTGCAAGCACTTCATCGACCATTTCAAAACTTTCTTTTATACCAGCATTTTTATCAATTAATGTTAGGAGTTTATCGTTTGGAATAACAACAATAGAATCGCTTTCTTTCCTGAGCTCTTCAAGGCCACAATCAGCCAATTTTCTACGTTTTTTTCCTTCAAACATAAAAGGCATAGTAACAACTGCAACTGTTAGTGCACCAATGTCTTTTGCAGCTTGAGCAACTACTGGAGCTGCGCCTGTACCAGTTCCACCACCAAGTCCTGTACCGATAAAAACTATATCTGATGTCTCAAGTGCGCTTTTTACTTCATCGTAGCTCTCTTCAGCAGCAGCTTTTCCTATTTCAGGTCTCATGCCTGCACCTAGACCTTTTGTTGTCTTTTCTCCAAGCTGTATTTTTGTATGTGCGAGAGAATTTTCAAGAGCCTTAGCATCTGTATTAGCAACAATAAGATCTATATTTAAATTCGGATTAACTCTTATTATGTGATTAACCATATTGCCACCACCTCCACCTACACCTACGACCTTTATCTTTGCACCATAGATGCTTTTATTTTCTTCTACTGTGAAGCTACTCATTTTTGAAATTCTCCTTAAAATAATTGTGTAATACTATACCAAAATTTTGCAAAAGCATTTGGCTTTTTTTCTTGTTTGCTAATATCTGCAATATTGGCAAGCTCTTCTTTGTTTTTTGATTTATTTGCTACCTCTAATTCAAAATCTTTATCAGAAAAACTATCCTCTTTTTCATTTGGATCCTGCACCTCTTGTCCAAAATTTTGTACGTTTTCTTCTTCTACAAAAACATTCCTAAAATTTGCTTTTGGTTTTGAGGCTATTTCCCCTTGGTATCTCATTTTTTTCTCAGAATCAATCTCGTATGGACTAAAATTACCAGCACCATATAAACAAAGTCCTATAGCACAAGAATTTGCTGGATCTCTTAAAATTTCAAATAATCCATCCATTTCTTTTGGTTTTGCTATACGAACTGGCATTTTGTCAAATATTGCAGATGCAAGATCTCTAATACCTTCTAGCTTAGTCATACCACCAGTAAGTATTATTCCAGCACCAATGCTATCTTTATATCCGCTATCTTCTAGCATTTTAGCAAGTACCATAAGGGTTTCTTCTGCTCTGGCATATATAACATTTGATATTATGTCTAGTGAAACTTCGTGGCTTTTTGTTTCATCTCCAAGGATTGGGAGCTCTATTAGATCAACTGACTTATTTATTAAAGCACCATAACCTAATTTTATTTCTTCTGCCTTTGGAAGAGGTGTATGCAGAGCCATAGAAAGATCATTTGTAATGTTTGCTGAGCCGACAGGTAAAAATTCGTTGTATCTTATAGAATTTCCAGAATGTACTACAAGATTACAAGTAGCACCACCCATATCAACAAGTGCAGCACCAAGCTCTTTCTCATCTTTTGTTAATGTTGCTATTGCAGAAGCATATCCTGAAAGGACTATATTATCTAGTTGGACGCCTGCTAAATTTACGGCTTTTCTTAGGTTGCTAATAGATGACTTTTGTACCGTAACAATATGTGTTTGAACTTCTAGCCTACTACCATTCATGCCTATTGGATCTTCAATATGTTCTTGCCCATCTACTTTAAAATTATAAGGAAGAACATGTAGTTTTTCATATTCATGAGGTATGTCAGCCGTATGATCGGCCATTTGCATAGCACGTTCGATCTCTTTTATACCTATTTCATGATTTGGTATATTCACTACACCACTACTGTCAACGCTTTTCGTATACGCACCAGAAATAGAAACTATGACTTTTTCATAGCGTGTTCCTGCAACTCTTTGTGCTTCTATTAATGCATTTTTTATCGACTTTGCAGCTTGTTCAATATTAGTTATAACACCTTTTCTTATTCCCTGCGTTTTTTCAGTTCCAATTCCAATTATCTTAATACCATTTTCATCATGTTGTGCTATTACTGCACAAATCTGGAAAGAGCCGATATCTATACCTAAAATTTTTGTACTCAAGATAAATTACCTTTTGATATATTCTTTAATTTCATAGTATTTTTTTAGTTTGTTTGTTAAATCTTTTATTAACTCATTATTTTTAAGCATTGTAACGTTTTGCTGTGTTATTTGCTTATAGTTATTATCTATATTATCTACAAGCAACCTTTGTTCCAAAATATCGTATATAACGGCCTTATCTTCTAATATAACATAATCTTTTTTGTTGTTAGTTTCAAAAAGTTGAGAAACAAAAGCTCTAGTTTCACTTTCATTTAGTCCTAAGATAGAGCCATTTATATCTCTACTAATAAAGCCTATATCAGTTCCTTTGAAATTTTGTAAAGACTCTTTTGCCATAGTTGTTAAGTTTTCTTTTTTCTTTTTATCTTTATAAATTTCAAGTACCATTGCTCTTGCTTGTTCAAAACTCATAGGTTGTGGAGGAGTTATACTTTTTACTCTAACTATCAAATATCCATCTTTATATGTAAATGGTTTTATAACCTCACCAACTTTTGCCCCTTTTATTTCATCAAGTGAGAATGTCGCATTATCTTCATTTATACTAATAAATTCATTTGTTGCAAGCTCAGCTTTTTTGATAGAGGTATATTTTTTTAAAGCATCAGTCTTGCTTTTCTCAATATTGTAGTCTTTGATAACTTCAGTCTTTACTTCGTCAAATGATTTAATTTTATCATCAGAGCCTTTATATCTCTCCTTATTTTCGTTGTAGTAGTCACTCAAAGTAGTTTGATTTACATCATTTTTATTTGACTCTATAAAGTATGTTTCTAGACCGTATATAGTCTTTGTCATATAGTTGTTTTTATTTGTTTCCCAAAGATTCTTTAGCTCTTTTTCATCTATTTTTATATCACTTTGATTAGCATTTATTATCTGTATTGCTAATTTGTCTTGCATAAAAAAGCTTGCTTCCATCATTGCAATATCTTCTTTGCTGGCTGGTAAATTTAAAATAGTTCTAAGTTTATCAAGTAGTATTGTTAGCTTTAAATTTTCTTCAAAATCAGTTGGATTTATTCTGGCCCTTCTTAAAATATCGTAGTATAAATTTTTATCAAAAGCACCATCTTTTTGAAATGTTGGATCAACGATTATATATTTTAAAATATCATCTTTGCTAACACTAAGACCTATATCGTCTGCAAAATTTAATAGTAAATTCTCTTGAATTGTAGCCTGAAGTGCAGCATTTTGTAATCCTAACTCATTAGCCTTTTCTTGCGTTAATTTACCATCAAAAAGGTTATTGTAGTATTGATACAAACTATCGTATTTTTGTTGCAGTTCTTGAATGCTTATATTTCTGTGTCCTACTTTTGCTACTGAAGTGGCTCGATTGCTGTTTAAATCATATGCTCCCCAGCCTACAAAGCCTGCTCCAACAAAGGCTATTGTACTTACCCAAATGGTAACAACTAGGTATTTTTTATGTTTTTGCATCCAAGACAACATTAAATTTTCCTTTAAAAGACTAACGAAATTTGTATGATATATTATATAAAATTGCCTTAAATAAGCTTAAAATAGGGGCTTTAAAAATATCTTTGTGGAGGATTTCGCTAACAATTTTTTAGTATTGTTAGCAAAATTTTAAATACTATAATCGCTATAACCACTAGTTAAATGAAGCAATTTGCAGCTATTTTCTAGCAAAGCTATCTCTTTTGCAAGAAGCTGAGGGCTTCTACTGTATGCGTAAATGCCATACCCTTTGACGATAATAATATTTGTATTTTTTTCTAGCATATATCTATAAATTTCAGTTTCTGCACGCTCATACCAGTCGTCATATTGTTTTGGATCATAGACTAAAATTTCATTAAATCTCATATACCCAAAATAATCTTTCGGTACGATTTTTTCATGTTTCATTGCGTAGGCAGTTGCGTATGGTGGCATCGCGTAGCAAACAAATCTTGCCTCATTTATATTTTTATAAATATTTAAGTGTATATCAGCATCAAGACTAGCTTCATTCCAACGATAGTCTTTTTTTGATGAAAGAAGCGTCAAGTCATCATCTTTTAAATTATCAAAAATGGCATTTTGTTTATTGATTATAAATTGATTTTTTTCGACTCTTGCTGAAATCGAGCCGTGAAAGACGCCAAAAAAATTCTTTCTAAACATAGAAAGTGATATCGTTTTTATCTCATTTATTGAGTGTTCTAGCTCCATTTTTTCTCCTACGTTTAAGCGATTATATTTTAAGCTATCTTAAAATTTATGTAAAATTTTGTGTAATGATAGCTTTTTAAGTAAAATTTCGATAAATTTTCTACACTAATTACTATAAAGAGGCAGTGTTGCAAAGTCCACATATCAGTGTTTTACTCGATGAAGTTCTATATCTTTTTAAAAATTTAAATGGAAATTTTATAGATTGCACGCTTGGATATGCTGGACATTCTAGTGCCATTTTGTCTCAAAATAAAAATTTAAATTTAATTGCCTGTGATAGAGATAACGAAGCTATAAATTTTTCACTAAAAAAACTTGAGCCATTTGGTAGTAGGGTTAAAATTTATAAAAGTAACTTCTCTGAATTGACTAGCAAGCTAAGTCAAGAAGAAATTTTAAATATTAGAGGAATTTTGGCTGACATCGGCGTTAGCTCGCTTCAGATAGATAAAGATGATAGAGGCTTTAGTCTTGGCTCAAGCGCGCTTGATATGCGCATGGATAAAGAGCGAAATTTTAGCGCATATGACGTTGTAAATGGATACTCTTTTGATGAGTTGGTTAGAATTTTTAGAGATTATGGCGAGCTAAAAAATGCTGTTGGGATTACAAACAAGATTATAAATGCTAGAAATTTAGGCAAGATAACGAGTGCAAAAGAGCTTGCAAATTTAATAGGTACAGCCCAGATAAAAGGGCGCGGAGTTAGCCCTGCGATACTTGCCTTTCAAGCCATCAGGATAGAGGTAAATGGTGAGTTAGATGAGCTAACAAATTTGCTTGATAGTATAGAAAAATGTGGGTTTAAAGATTGTCTTGTGGCGATTATTACATTTCACTCGCTTGAAGATAGGATCGTAAAAGAGCGCTTTAAAAAATGGGCTAATAGCTGTATCTGCCTACCTGGTGTTTATAGATGTGAGTGCGGAAATAACCACGAATTAGGCGAAATTTTGACAAAAAAGCCACTAACAGCAAGCCAAAATGAGCTAAAGATAAACTCACGAAGCAAGAGCGCAAAACTGCGGGTTTTTAAGATAAAAGGATAAAGATGCAAGAAAAAGAAGAGCTATTATCACTTCACGACGAGGAGCAAAAACGTGAGGTAAATTTAAGCTTTAAGACATTAGTGATGGTCTATTTAGCTGTTTTTATAGCTCTAGCTATATTTTTGCCAAAAATTTACATAGCAAATCAAATTTATTACATAAGTAGAGATATAGCTGACATAAGCGGTAAACGAGATATGCTTTTAGAGGAAAATAGAGCTCTTAATATAAAGCTTGAAAATTTACGTTATAAAAATCAAATTTTAAACAATATGCAAGAGCGCCAATGGAAATAACTAAAGATTTAAAGTTTTTTAAATTTTGGCGATTCAATTATATTGGCAAATAATATAGCCATTTTGTTATACAACTGCACAAAAATAAAATTAGCTCAATAAACAAAGCCAAGCTTAGCTTGCTAATTACTTTCTTTTTGAGAGATTAGCTTTTCATATATATATTGTTCTAAATCTTTTTTTGATATGTCATTTTTTATAGCAGTATTATAAATTTCTTCGACCTTGCTTGAGTATTTTTCATAGTTAAAATAAGGAAAATGCACACTCCAGGCTTTCTTGATAAGATCGTGACTTATCTCTCTTCTTGCCCAAACTTTAAACATATCAAAGCCAATAAAAACGGCCGAAGTGACGACAGCAGTCGCTATTATAGATATGTGTGCGTCAGTTTTTGCTAAAAAATGATGCGTGATGATTAACAATGGAAATAAAATGACAAAACAGATAAGTGCGTAAATCTGATAGAGCTTGATGTGGTTAAATCTAAAATTTAGCTTTGCTCCATCTATTAGCATACCTTCGTTAAAAAGGGCATTTGCTTCAAGCAGATCTCTAAATAAAACTGGCTGTTTTGAAACAAAAAAAACGTTTTTTATGATTCTATCTTTTAAAGTTTCTTGCATTTTTTATAGACTTTTTACCTTTGAAATTTTGGCTCATTATATCTAAGAATCTATAAATTCAAACAAAATTAGATACAATTTGCCCAAAATTTAAGGAGCTAAAAATGGCAGATCAAGCTTTACAAACCGTCTTTTTAAATGGAGAATTTTTGCAAAAAGACGAGGCAAAAGTTAGTGCTTTTGATAGAGGATTTATATTCGGCGATGGAATTTATGAGGTTGTACCTGTGATAAATTCAAAAATGGTTGATAAAGATGGATTTTGGGCGAGATTTGAAAGAAGTTTAAATGAAATAGATATAAGCTTGCCCTATGAAAAGGAAAAATTTGAAGCGATCTTAAACGAGATAATTGCTAAAAACGCCTTGAAAGAGGGTGGAATTTACATACAAGTAACAAGAGGCGTGGCGTTTAGAAATTTCTATTTCATAGAAAATTTAACACCAAGTGTCTTTATCTTTTGCTATGAGAGTGAAATTTTAAATAATCCTGCTGCAAAAACTGGCATAAAAGTCGTAAGTGTCGAGGATATAAGGTGGAAAAGGTGTGACATCAAGTCTATCTCACTTCTGGCTCAGTGCTACGCTAAAAATGAAGCTCACAAAAAAGGTGCAGACGAGGGCTTTATGGTGGAAAATGGCTTTGTGACAGAGGGCTGTAGCTCAAGTGCTTTTATCATCAAGGATAAAACTTTAATCACAAAACCGCTTTCAAATGAAATTTTGCCAGGAATTCGCCGCATGAGACTTTTAAAGATCGCTAAAGATATTGGCCTTAAGATAGAGGAGCGAAAATTTAGCATGGATGAAGTTTATAGCGCTGATGAAGTCTTTATCTCGGCCGCAACACTCATACTCTTGCCAGTCGTTTATGCTGATGGCAAGGCGATAAACGGCGCAAAAGTGGGCGAAATCTCAAGCAAACTTCGTGAAATTTATGCTGATGAACTTTTAAAAGAAGCTGGACTTTGAGAGAAAAAATCTTAATAAGTGCTTGCCTAGTCGGCATAAATTGTAAATTTAACGGCGAAAATAATCTCTTAAATAAAGATGTTTTAGATGAAATTTCAAAGAGATATCATCTACTTTTTGTTTGTCCAGAGGTTTATGGTGGACTTAGCACGCCAAGAGAGCCAGCTGAGATGAAAAATGGTGCAGTTATTTGTAAATTTTCAGGTAAAGATGTGAGCGAAAATTTTAAAAAAGGAGCAGAAATTTGCCTGAGAATAGCCAAACTAAATGGCTGCAAAAAGGCTATTTTAAAATCAAAAAGTCCAAGTTGTGGAAGTGGACAAATTTATGATGGAAGTTTTAGCAAGAGGCTTATTTTGGGCGATGGTATCACAGCAAAACTGCTAAAAGAAAATGAAATTTTAGTTTACAGTGAAGATGAGATAGCAGGGCTTGATGTTTGATAAACTAAAAGACAATGTTATGCTTGAGGTGATCTTTAAGTATGTCGTGGCAAGGTTTTGTAAATGCTCTCAATGATGTAAAAGTGGGTGAGCTCTCAAAGAAATTTGGCTCTGATATTGTAGAAATTTTTAAGCTCAAACGATATAAAAGTAAAAAGAGAATGAGGCGATGAAGCAAATTTGTAAAAATAGCGATGAAAAGATGTTTTATATTTTTGTTTTAATTGTAGAAGCTATTTTTAAGGATAAGGAAAAAAATTGAAAAAGGGTGTATTTTTAGCATTTAGTGTTGCTTTGTTTTTGGGATGTTCGCAGACCCAGCCAAAGCCAAGTGTGCAAAATTCTTTACCAGATGAAAATGTATATAAGCCAAATGAACGCATTAGTTTGCTTGATTTTGAAATGAAGCAAGATGCCTCGTCACTACCGCAAAATATACAAAGTGCAAGCTTTGACCAAGAAGAAATTTTAAAAAGAAGGTTTAAGGTTTTTACATTAAGGGGCGTAAAATTTAATCCAAACGATGTCTTTTGGGCATTTAATATATATAAGCCGAGTGAGAAGAGAAAGTATTTTGGCTCAAATTTTAGAGAAATACCACAAAGCTGGTTTGACACACAAAAGGACAATGCAAATTTTTTAGCTCTTTCAAGCATCTCTGCTTATGCTCTAACTTCGGCAAACACAGCTTTAAGAAATTTTCCAACCGATGAGCCGATATTTTTAAATCCGCAAACTCCAGGAGAGGGCTATCCGTTTGATTATCTGCAAGAATCAACACTAAGCATCGCTCATCCACTTTTTATCTCACATCTTTCTAAAGATAGGGCATGGGCGTTTGTTAGCGATGATGCGGTTTGGGGCTGGGTAAAGGTCGAGGATATAAAATTTATAAGCGACGATGAGGCAAATGCCTATCAAAAGTCAAGTTTTGTGACTATAAAAACGGATAAAATGCCAGTTTATGACAAGGCTGGAAATTTCTTGTTTTATTCAAGGGTTGGAGCGATACTGCCCGTTTTGGCACAGGATAGTAAAAACTACTATGGTAAAATTTATGTAAGAAATCTCTTGAGAGAATTTGTGTTGCCAAAGTCTGTTGGCGCTCTTTTTCCTCTTAAATTTAATGACTCAAATCTAAAAACACTTATTAGCTCTCTTCTTACTCAGCCTTATGGTTGGGGTGGGGTCGATAAGCTAAGGGATTGCTCGCTTTTTACCAAAGATTTGCTAGCAAGTTTTGGCGTGTGGTTGCCCAGAAACTCAAGAGCTCAAGCAAATATGGGACAAAAATTTGATCTAAAAGGACTTAGTAACGCCGCTAAGGCAAAAGAGATAAAAGAAAAAGGTGTGCCATATCTTACGCTTGTGCATCTGCCAGGACATATCATGCTTTATGCTGGATACAAGGGCGATGATATATATGTGGTGCATGATGCTTGGGGACTAAAAACCGAAAATAACGGCAGGGCATTAATCGGTGCTACGGCAGTAACTACATTAAACATCGGACAAAACAGAAGCGATATACAAAACTCAAATTTGCTCATTTCAAAGGTCGATTCTATAAATGTGATAAAGCCCGAAAATGTAATAAGCGATAAAGCTAGAAAAATTTCAGCTTTGCAAAGGGCTTATGATGTTAAGGTTGAGGATAATTTGGTCAAATTTGGTGATGGAACAATATTTGTCTATGATGACTTTAAACAAAAAGATGATGAGTGTAGTATTGGTGCTGATATAGAGGATATGAATGCGCTTGATTACGCTGCATTTTCGCCGCTCAGCACTGCACTAAGCGATGCTGGCAGATGTAGAAATTATGAATTTTTAGGCAAAATTTATGGCTCAAGCGAGAGCGAGGCAAAAGCAAATTTAGTAGATGTCGTTTGGCTAAAAGATTTTTTAAATTTACCTTTAAAATTTAACTCTAAAAATGGAGCTGCAGCTGCTTTGCAAGAGGTTAGCAACGAGCTAAATGAGATGGTAAAAAGTGATGCGAGCTTGCTTGAGTATTTAAAAAATCCAGGTGGAACATTTAAGTGGCGAGTAATCGCTGGCACAAACCGCTTGAGTCCGCACAGCTACGGTATTGCAATCGATATAAATGTAAAAAAGAGCCACTACTGGCAGTGGAGCAATGGCTACCAAAATCTCATCCCTGAAAAGATAGTGCGTATTTTTGAAAAACATAAATTTATCTGGGGCGGACGCTGGAAGCACTTTGATACGATGCACTTTGAGTATCGCCCAGAGATGTTTGAGTAGATGAAAGAGCAAATTTTAGAAATTTTATCTCACTCAAACGTCTTTTTAACAGGCGGTGGCGGTGTTGGCAAGAGCTATCTAACTGCCTCTGTCATCAGACACTACAAAGAAAATTTTAAAAACGTCATAATCCTTGGCTCAACTGGTATAAGTGCCGTTAGCCTTGGAGGAGTTAGCTTGCATAGTTTTTTTAAATTTGGCTACTGTAAAGACTATGAGGAGCTAAGGCGCTTTGACTATCATCAAAAAGACAAACTAAGCAAGCTAAGAAATATGCTAGATGCTTGTGATCTGCTTGTAATTGATGAAATTTCAATGGTGAGCTCAGATTTAATGGAGATGATAAGATACCGTCTACTTACTTCCAAATTTAAAGGTAGGGTGCTTATAGTGGGCGATTTTTATCAGCTTCCGCCAGTGCAAAAGGTGCAAAACGAAAATAGGCTTTTTAATTTTTTATACGCTTTTAACTCCAGTGCGTGGGAGGATATGAAATTTACAAATGTCGAGCTACTGGTCTCAAAGCGTACAAGCGATCTTAAATTTTATGAGATTCTCTCTAGGCTGCGAGTAGGCGAGCTAGATGATGAAATAATGAGCTACATAGAGAGTTTAAGAGTGGTCAAGATAGAGCCAGATGATGATACGAGTGTGCTTTTTGGTAGAAACGCCGAGGCTGAAATGCTAAATCAAAAAAGGCTTTTAGAACTTGATACACCACTTGAAATTTCAAACTCAGATGTGAGCATTTTGGATGAAAATTTAGATAAAAAAGAGTTTGAAAAATGGGCAAATACGCTAAACATCTCAAGGGATTTGGAGATGAAGATAGGCGCTAAGATTATCTTTACGTCAAATAAATGGGGCGAGTACTATAACGGCGAGCAAGGCAAGATCATGCAAATCTTAAAAGAAAACGGAGTCATTTCAAGCGTGATCGTGAAAAAAGATAGCGGCGAAATTTTTGAGATAGAAAAAGCCGCTTATATATTTAGTTCATTAAATTTAAACGAAGATGAGATCGAAGAAAATGTACAGGCATCGCTCTATCAGTTTCCATTTAAGCTTGCTTACGCTCTAACTATTCATAAGTCTCAAGGTATGAGTATAAACTCGCTCATTTGCAATATCAACCATATTTTTGCCAAAGGACAACTCTACGTCGCACTTTCTCGTGCAGTAAGTCCTAAAAATTTAAAACTTTTTTATGATAAAAAAAGTGATTTTAGGCAGCATTTAAGAAAAGTGGTTAAAATTGACGACGAAGTTAAGAAATTTTACCAAGAAAACGTATTTTTGCATATTAAGGAGAATTTATGAAAAAGCTATTTTTAAGCCTTACTTTTTGTATTTTTGCATTTGCAGACGTGCTAAAAGTAAGAGATTTTCAAACAGATATCTACTCAAAAGCCGGACAAAATTTAACAAAAAAGATAAATATGAACCTTGAAGTCGTCGGACGTGATGTTGAAGAAAATGAAGCGTATGTGCTTGATGCTTTAAACATAATAGTTGGTAGCTTTTATGTGGAAGATATTTTAACCTCAATGGGAAAAGAGAAATTTAAAGAGCTTTTCATAAAATACGCAGCCAAAAAACACTCTCTTGATATCGATGATGTGCTTATCTTAAATATAAAAGTGATAAATAATCTTGAGCTAAGCGAGATCATAAAAGCAATAAAAAGCCAAAATTTATGCTCCGATCCAAGTGTTAATGAAGAGATTGTAACAAAACCAGAAAAGAAGAAAAAAGGCAATGAGATCATTATCTCGCCAGATCCAAATGACGTAGTTCAAAAGCCTATTGATCTAAATAATGTTCAAGAATTTGGAAAAGACTTTGGAGAGAAGTGAGTAAATTTGGCTAAAAGCTAGCCAAATTTATTGATTTACAATGTCATAACCTTGAGGAATGACAGGAGTTAGCGTCTCTTGTGGTATGAGCGCATCTTTTACTGGGTTGCTTAAGGTTATTTTTATTTTATTTGAAAGTTTATCTTTATAGTCAATCGTCGTTGGAAGCGTGTTTTTAATAGTTATAAAGTACTCAACTCCGTCATATATCGCCTTATAAAGTGTCGGCTGAATTTGCTCCGCATGAGCCAAGATTTGCGTCAAATTTGGTGTATCATCAAGCTTTGAAATAATAGCTTGCTCAAGCTCGTCTTCAATCACGATCACACGCTCTTTGTTAAAATAAATTCTCTTTGGCGTTGGACTTTCATATATCCAAAGTGCAGTATTGTCGTTTTTTGCGTAAAATCTACCCTTGTAATTTATGCTTTTGCCTTCGCTAAAAACAGTTTGCGTAAAGTCACTTTGAAGGCTTTTAAAATTTAAGCCAGCACCAAATGAGCAAACTGCAACGAGAGATGCAACTAAAAATTTTCTCATTTTTTATCCTTTTTTGGCGTATTCTAGCCCAGTTTAATTAAATAAATAGTTAAACTATGCTAAGATCCAAAGTTTAAAAATTTAGGAAGGTAAAGTAATGATTTCATCGGTATTTAGAAAGATTTTTGGCACCAAAAACGATAGAGAAGTCAAAAAGTATATAAGACGCGTTACACAGATAAACGCGTTAGAACCAACTTATGAGAAGATGAGTGATGATGAGCTTAAGATCAAATTTAACGAGCTAAAAGCCCAAGTAGTAGAAGAAAAAGTCACTTTAGATGAAATTTTAAATGATGTTTTTGCGATCGTTAGAGAGGCTAGTAAAAGGGTGCTTAGGATGCGCCATTTTGACGTACAGCTAATTGGCGGTATGGTGCTAAACGAGGGCAGGATCGCTGAGATGAAAACGGGCGAGGGTAAGACCTTGGTAGCGACTTTACCAGTTATCTTAAATGCGATGAGTGGCAAGGGTGTGCATGTAGTAACCGTAAACGACTACCTTGCAAAGCGTGACGCGACGCAAATGGGCGAGCTTTATAACTTTTTAGGCTTAAGCGTTGATGTGATACTAAGTGGCGGATACGATGATAACGTAAGACAAGCTGCGTATAACGCGGACATAACATACGGCACAAACTCAGAATTTGGCTTTGACTATCTTCGTGACAATATGAAATTTGAAGCTGGTCAAAAGGTGCAAAGAGGCCACAACTTCGTTATCGTGGACGAGGTCGATAGTATCTTGATAGATGAGGCTAGAACACCGCTTATAATCTCTGGTCCAACAAACCGCACGCTTGATGGCTACATAAGAGCCGATCAGGTCGCAAAACAGCTTACTAGAGGCACTCCAGCTGATCCAAATGTGCCAGGCTCAAAGCCAACAGGGGACTTCATAGTCGATGAAAAAAATAGAACGATAATGATCACAGAAGCTGGCATCAGCAAGGCTGAAAAGCTATTTGGTGTTGAAAATTTATATAACCTTGAAAATGCCATACTAAGCCACCACCTAGATCAAGCCCTAAAAGCTCATAACCTCTTTGAAAAAGATGTTCATTATGTCGTAAAAGATGGCGAGGTAGTCATTGTTGATGAATTTACTGGACGTCTAAGCGAAGGCAGACGCTTTAGCGAGGGACTCCACCAAGCACTTGAGGCAAAAGAGGGCGTAAAAATCCAAGAAGAGAGCCAAACTTTAGCCGATACAACATATCAAAACTACTTTAGGATGTATAAAAAGCTTGCGGGTATGACTGGTACAGCTCAAACTGAGGCCACTGAGTTTTCTCAAATTTACAACCTTGAAGTTATCTCGATCCCAACAAACGTGCCAGTTAAGAGGATCGATCAAAACGACCTTATCTACAAAACTCAAAATGAGAAATTTAAAGCGGTCATCGACGAAGTCAAAAAGGCTCACGAAAAGGGTCAGCCAGTGCTTGTGGGAACTGCAAGTATCGAGCGTAGCGAGGTGCTTCACGAGATGCTTAAAAAAGCTGGCATCCCACACTCTGTGCTAAATGCTAAAAACCACGAAAAAGAGGCCGAGATCATCGCTCAAGCTGGTGTAAAAGGTGCTGTGACTATCGCTACAAACATGGCTGGACGTGGTGTTGATATCAGGATCGATGATGAGGTTAGAAATTTAGGCGGTCTATATATCATCGGCACTGAAAGGCATGAGAGTAGAAGGATAGACAATCAGCTCCGTGGCCGTGCTGGACGTCAGGGCGATCCTGGTATGAGTAGATTTTATCTAAGTCTTGAAGATAATCTTTTAAGAATTTTTGGTAGCGACCGCATAAAAGCGATCATGGATAGGCTTGGTATCGACGAGGGCGAGAGTATCGAGAGCCGCATGGTGACAAGAGCTGTTGAAAATGCTCAAAAGAAAGTTGAGAGCTTGCACTTTGAGGCTAGAAAGCACTTACTTGAGTATGACGATGTGGCAAACGAGCAAAGAAAAACTATCTATAAATACCGCGACGAGCTACTTGATAAAAACTATGATATGAGCGAAAAGATAGCTCAAAATAGAAAAGAGTATGCTGCAAATTTACTTGATACAGCTGAAATTTTCCATGGTGGCTTGAAAGATGACTTTGATATTAAAAAATTATGCTCTATCATCCTTGCAGATTGTGGCGAAGAGATAGATGAGAGCGAGCTAAAAGGCCTAGAGTATGATGAGCTAATAGATAAGCTTGCACAAATTTTTGAAGTAAGGTATAACGAGAAAATGAGCGTGCTAAATGAAGAGCAAAGAAAAGAGATAGAGAAAATTTTATACCTTCAAGTGCTTGATAATGCGTGGAGAGAGCACCTCTATCAAATGGATATCCTAAAAACTGGTATCGGCCTTAGAGGGTATAATCAAAAAGATCCGCTTGTTGAATATAAAAAAGAGAGCTATAACCTCTTTATGGAGCTAGTTAGTAGGCTAAAAAGTGAGAGTGTTAAGACGCTTCAGGTTGTAAGATTTAAGAGCCGTGAGGAGCAAGAGGAACAAGCTAAAATGATGCTTGAAGCTAGTCAAAATGCTGAAAATGAAAATTTAAGCTACAACAACCAAGGCGGAGATGAAAATTTCACACCAGAAAAAAAGATACCAAGAAACGCTCCATGCCCTTGTGGAAGCGGTAAAAAATATAAAGATTGCCACGGAAAAAGTGGCCCTAAAAAAGGCATATTTGCTTAAAATTTCTACTTTTAAGGCGCCAAAAGCGCCTTAATCTTTTAAAGGCTATTTGATGACAAGCTTACCAAAGTATCTACTTTTTAAATATTTAAGATTTGATAAAACTCAGCCATTTATCACTCTAAGCGCCTTGCTCGCCTTTCTTGGTGTTAGCATCGGACTTATGGTCTTAATCGTTGCGATGGCTATTATGAATGGGTTTGACAAAGAATTTGAGCGTAAACTTTTTACGATGAACTATCCAATAACCGTTCAAAGTGCCTTTAAAGGCTCTATTGATGATGACTTTGTTGATGAGCTAAAGGCTAAATTTAGTGATCTTAAATTTAGTCCATATATCAGCACGCAGGTCATCTACCGCTCGACAAATGCGCTTGAGGGCGGACTGGTTTATGGCGTAAATTTTAAAGATGAAAAACAGATAAACTCAGTCGTAAATGAAGCTTTAAAAGATAAAGAGCTAGATGGTTTTGAGATACTTGTGGGAAGTGGCATAACGAGTGAGTTTAGACTAAGAAACGATGAGAAATTAACGCTTATCTTTACAAAGGCCGATCCAGCTGGCTTTTCGCTAACGCCAAAGATGAAGCGATTTGACATCGGTGGCTCATTTACATCTGGGCTAATCGCCTATGACAAGGCATTTTCATATGTTTCAGTTGATGCTTTGAGGAAAATTTTAGACTATCCAAAAGGCGTTTATGATGGAATTCATATCTTTTCAAGTAAGCCATTTGATGATATAAAAAGAGTGCGTGAAGGCCTGCCAACTGGCACGGTTGCCATTGGCTGGTGGGAGCAAAATGGCAACTTTTTCTCGGCGCTCGCACTTGAAAAAAGGGCACTTTTTATCGTTTTGATGCTAATCATCCTTGTGGCGTCGTTAAATATCATAAGCTCGCTACTAATGACAGTGATGAACCGCAGGCAAGAGATCGCCTTGCTTTTAGCGCTTGGAGCAAGCAAAAGCGAGATAAAAAGAAGCTTTTTTTATCAAGGGCTAGTAATCGGGGGCGGTGGCATTATATTTGGCTTGATACTTGGCTTTTTAGGACTATTTTTACTTGGAAATTTCAACATCATAGACCTGCCAGCTGATGTTTATGGCTCAAGTAAACTTCCACTCGAGCTTTCAACCATCGATCTTGTGCTTATTATAGTTGGAGCTGTATTTATCGTGGCTATATCGTCTTATTATCCAGCTAAAAAAGCCACAGAAGTAAACGTACTTCAAACTTTAAGAAATGAGTAGAGCCTAGAGACTTAGGCTTACTCATTGCTTGTAAAAGTTATTTTTAAAAGATTATTTTAAAACTAGCATAAACTAGTAAAAATTCTAGGATAAATTTATACTTTTACGCTCTTATATCGTGATCGATTTTGCATTGAAGAGCCTCGTGTACGAGCGTTTTTGCCATGACACGCTCTTCGTTTATTAGGTGAAAATTTTTACCTAGCTCACCAAAAATATCTTTATTACCCTCACCATTTATTTTTATTATAGTTTGGGTATTTACGCCGTAGTCTTTTATCTTTTGCGCGATGAGCTCCACTCTTTGCTCATTGTTAACAGTTATAATAACAGCAGCTGCATCGCTTAGGCAGGCATTTTCAAGTGTGTGGCTTTGAAGAACGTTACCTAAAAATACATTTTCCCCGCGGCTCCTGCCAAGCTCAACTAGACTAATATCATTATCAAGCACAAGATATAAAAGCTTTGTCTCTTTTAGTCTCAAAACGACCTCTTGTCCAAGCCTTTCATAACCAAAGACTACGATGTGATTTTTTATTTTTTGTGGCTTTAGAGTTTCATTTGGTTCAACAACGATCTCACGTTCTATGAGGTCTGCTATCGTGTCTAGTTTTTTAAGTATAAAAGGTGTAGCAAACATTGACACAACTGAGGCTGCGATAAAAATTTGAGCTGTTTGTATATCAAGTAAATTTCTAGTAGTCATTAGTCCAAAAACAGCTAGTGCAAATTCGCCTATTTGACAAACACTAAGCGCGGTTTTTGCAGCAACTCTTCGCTTTAAGTAGATGTTTAAGATAGCAAAAACGACAACTGCTTTTATCACCATGACACTAAATACTAGGCCAAGAACAAGCCAGATGTTTGAGACGACGACAGCAAAATTTATCTGCATACCAACGGTTATGAAAAATAGCCCTAAGAGTAAATCTCTAAAAGGTATGAGATCAACTTCGATTTGGTGTTTATATTGCGTCTCTGCCATCATCATACCAGCTAAAAACGCACCCAAAGAGTATGAGAAGCCAAAGAAGTGAGCCAAAGTGCTAGAGCCAACGACCATAAATAAAATCGTAGCTATAAAAACCTCTTGCGAATTTGTTTGAATGACTTTATAAAATATCCAGTTGATGACATATTTACCAAGTAAAAATAGCACAACAATAAGAATAATCGCACTTGTAAATGTCTTTAGCAAAAGCTCATTTATCGAGGCATCTTGCGAGCTAAACATATCGATCATAAGCAAGATAGGAATGACTGCAATATCTTGAAATAGTAAAATTCCAAGTGCTTTTCTGCCGTAAATTTTGCTCACATCGCCACTATCGTTTAGCGTCTTTAGTACGATCGCAGTTGATGAGAGTGCAAGTGCAAGACCTGCAATAAGTGCCGTTTCGTCTTTTAAGTGAAGGGTATAATAAAGCATAACGCCCATTATAAAGCCACTTAAACAAACCTGTAAGCCGCCATTTAAAAAGACCTCTTTTTTCATGCCCATTAAGTGCTTAAAACTAAACTCAAGCCCAATGGTAAACATCAAAAACGCGATACCAAATTCTGCGATATGAGAAATTTCATCATTACTTTTTAGGTTGAAAAATTCTGATATAAGCGTACCTGTTACGATGTAGCCGATAATGGTTGGTATCTGAAATTTTTTAAAAATGACGTTTAATGCGACTGAGATCGCTGCAACAAGCAAGAAACCTTCTAAAATTTGTTCCATAAATTATTTTTTACCTTCATAAAAGACTAGATCAAAGCTATTTTTTCTCTTTACAAGCGATCTTTTTGTGCTAGTTTGACTGGTAGCTTCGTGCAATTTTTTATTTAGCTCATCAATAGTTGATTCTAAATCGTCAATTTTTTCTTTCAACTGAAGTATCACATCAACGCCGGCTAAATTTACACCTAGTTCGCGGGTTAAATTTAGTATAGTTTTTACGCGATCAACGTCTTTTTGTGAGTAGAGCCTCATCTTGCCATCTGTTCTTGATGGCTCGATAAGTCCCTCTCTTTCATACTGTCTTAAAGTTTGTGGATGTATGCTTAAAACCTTTGCAACAACGCTTATTAAAAAAAGTGGTTCTTCATAATTTTGCATTTTTTACTCCGGTAATTTTTCTTTTAACTCTTTTACTAAGCCTTCATCAAGCTCACTAATATTTGGAAGTTTTACCCTGGCTTTTAAGTAAAGATCCCCATAAATTCCGCTCTTTCTATTTTGCACACCATATCCTTTTAAGCGGATCTTTGTGCCTGTTTTTGAGTTCTCAGCGATCTTAATTGTGACATCTTTTTTGTAAGTATGCACATCGACCTTTCCGCCAAAAAGCATAGTTTTTAGTGGAATTTCTATATCTTTATAAAGATCGTCTCCGACTCTTTCATATTCGTCGCTTGGCTCAACGCTAATAGCAAGTATAAGATCGCCTTTTTGACCACCAGCACTCTTGCCTTTGCCTTTTACACGAAGTTTCTCGCCACCTTCTATGCCACTTGGAATTTTTATCTTAATGCTTTCACCATTAAAATTTATCTTATGTTCGCCGCCAGTTACAGCTACGTCAAATGGTATAGAAATTTTTGCATTTACGTCTAGATCAGCTCCGCCAAAGCCAAATCCACCACTACTAAATCCGTCAAAGCCTCCAAAATTACTACCAAATCCGCTGCTAAATTTAGCTCTACCGCCGCCAAAACCACCTGAGAAGATATTCTTTAAAATTTCATTTAGATCGCCCATATCGGCTGAGCTACTAGCAAAGTCGTGGAAATTTTGACCGCCAAACATAGTATCGCCGTACTGGTCGTATTGAGCTCGTTTTTTATCGTCACTTAAAATTTCATAAGCAGCGTTTATCTCTTTAAATTTATCTTCTGCTCCGGGGTCTTTGTTGATGTCTGGGTGATATTTTCTGGCAAGTTTTCTATAAGCTTTTTTTATCTCGTCGCTTGAGGCACCCTTTGAAACCCCTAAAGTCTCATATAAGCTTTCACTCATATATTCTCCTTATATTTTTTTTGATACGGATTATATCACAAAGCTTTAGTCTATGCAAGTCAAGTTTATTTTTGTTTAATAACAAGAAAAAGTGTTAAGATTTTATTTTTTCACTATATTTATAATTTGCAAAAATTTTTAGTTTAAAGGAAAAAAATGAAAAAGATTGTGCTAATTTCATTAGTAGCAGCTTCTTTTTTAGTGGGGGCTGATATTAAATTTAATGAAGCTAACTCTAATATCACAAGAATCTCGCCACTTAGCGATAAAAATAGCGTACTTTCTTATTATGACTCGATCGCTCAGGCAAAGCTTTCAGTTGTAAATATCTCAACTACAAAAACGGTAAATAACGCTGGTATTGAGCAGATGTTTAATGACCCTTTCTTTAATGAATTTTTTGGATTTAACTTTGCAAAACCAAAAGAAAAAGAAAAAACTACTTCGCTTGGTTCTGGCGTTATTATCTCAAATGATGGATATATCGTTACAAATAACCACGTTATAGAAGATAGCGATCAAATAGTCGTAACTCTCGCAAATGGCGGCAAAGAATTTAAAGCCAAATTAATAGGAAGTGATCCAAAAACCGATCTAGCCGTCGTAAAGATAGAAGCAAACGGACTAAATGCGATCACTTTTGCGGACTCATCAAAGCTACTTGATGCAGATGTTGTATTTGCAATAGGTAATCCATTTGGTGTTGGTGAAAGTATCACTCAAGGTATCATTTCAGGGCTAAATAAAGATAATATCGGACTTAATCAATATGAAAATTTTATCCAAACAGATGCCTCGATAAATCCTGGCAACTCAGGCGGCGCTTTGGTTGATAGCAGGGGATATTTAGTCGGAATAAACTCAGCCATACTTTCAAAAAGCGGTGGCAATAACGGCATTGGCTTCGCGATCCCATCAAATATGGTAAAAGATATCGCTAAAAAGCTGATAACTGATGGCAAGATCGAACGTGGCTTTATCGGAGTTACGATTGCAAATTTAACTGATGAGCAAAAAGAGCTTTACACAAATAAAGAAGGTGCTTTAATAAGTGGCGTAGAGCAAGGCATGCCAGCAGATGAAGCTGGACTAAAAAGAGGCGATTTAGTCATATCAGCTAACGATAAAACTATAAAAAACGCAAATGATCTTAAAAATTTCATTGGCTCACTAACTCCAAATAGCAGTGTTGATATAACTTACGAGCGATCAAATAAAATAATGAATGCAAAAATCAAGCTTGCAAACGCTGATCACAATTCAAAAGACATAGCAAAAAGCATTATAATCGAAGGACTTAGCGTTAGTAATCTAAGCGATGAGATAAGATATAAATACAAAATCAGCCCAGATACTCAAGGCGTGCTAGTAACTGATGTAAAATCAGGCTCAAAAGCTGAAGACTTTGGCTTTGAAAGAGGCGACGTGATCGTTCAAGTTGGCGAAGAGAGCATAAAAGATCTTCAAACATTTGCAAATACAATCAAAAATACAAAAGGTAAAAAGACGCTAGTGTGGATAAATCGCGGCGGTATCATACAAGGCCTTGTTATAAAATAATCATCCAAGAGCTGAAATTTCAGCTCTTAACCCTTTTAAATTTTTAAAATCTTAATCTGCTATAATCCTTAAAAATAAATTTACATCAGGAAAGATCATGACTAGAATTTTAATGATAGAAGATGATATGGAGCTTGCTGAAATTTTAACTGAATATCTAGAAAACTACGATATTGAAGTAGTAACTGCTGAAGAGCCATATATAGGACTATCTACGCTAAATACAAGTAAATTTGACCTAGTGATACTAGATCTTACATTGCCTGGTATGGATGGATTAGAAGTTTGTAAAGAGATCAGGAAAAATCACAATATTCCTATTATCATATCAAGTGCAAGGCATGATATAACAGATAAGGTAAATGCTCTTGATAACGGCGCTGATGACTATTTACCAAAGCCATATGACCCGCAAGAGCTTTTGGCTCGTATCAAAAGTCATCTAAGAAGGCAGAGTATCACCCCAGCAAGTGAGGCGAGAAATTTAAATAAAGACCTGGTTTTAAAAGAATTTGAACATGAAATTTTATTTAAAGGAAACGTACTAAATTTAACTGCCGCAGAATACGACATCTTAAAATATCTACTTTTAAAAGAGGGCGGAGCGGTTACTAGAGAGGAGCTCATCTACAACTGCGAGAGCATAAATGAAGATAGCTCAAACAAAAGTATAGATGTTATCATTGGTAGGATTCGCCAAAAACTAAATGAAAATCCAAAAGAGCCAAAATACATCCACGCGATCCGTGGTATCGGCTATAAATTGGTTCTTTGATGCCAAGATCGTCTATTTTTATAACCATAACTTTTATCTTTGCTCTTGCGCTTGTTTCGATATTTCTAGCCTTTTTGTGGCTCATGGGCTTTGATAAGCAAAACTATACAAGAGAGCTAAACAACAAATACTCAAACGTTGCTAGGACAAATTTGTTTTATATGGGTGGCATCATAAATAAAGCTCAGTACGACCGCCAGCTTTCAAATATCGATATGCCAGAGATAAAAGACGAGAAGAGAAAAGATGAAATTTTAAAACAAGCGACCGTTTTAGAAGAAATTTCAAGCGATCTAGGCTCAAGCGCAATCTTGCTTTATGACAAGCATCATTACTTAAGGATTGAGCATTTAGACGAGCTAAAGCTTTTAATGGATAAAGAATTTCAGCCTTACAGATACGAGGTGATAAAGGCTGTTTTTTTGGTAGTTGCAGTCATTTTGCTAGGTGCTTATATTTTTGTCATATATAAGATAAAGCCGCTTAGAAAGCTAAAGCGCCAGATCGTAAAATTTGCAAATGGTGAGCTTGATGGCGTACAAAATGTTGGCAACGGCAAGGATGAAATTTCTGAAGTTTCTGAAGCATTTTATGAGGCGGTTTGTCAGATCAAGGCTCTTAATGACTCAAGGCATCTTTTTTTAAGAAACATAATGCACGAGCTAAAAACTCCTATCACAAAAGGGCTAATCGCCGCTCAAATGATAGAAAAAAGTAAAAATCAAGAGAGGCTAATCTCGGTCTTTCACAAGCTTGAAAATTTGATAAACGAACTTGCGGCGATCGAGCAGATAACATCAAAAATAGGACTTAGCAATAAAACGCCATGTTTTATGAGGGATCTCATCGATGAGGCAATCGATATAGCGATGGTCGAAAAAGAGTGTGTTGGTGTCAGTGAGCTTGATGAGGTTAGGGTGCTCGTTGATTTCAAGCTATTTTCAGTCGCTATAAAAAATATGATAGACAATGGCATAAAATATTCAACTGATAAGCACGTAAATATCGTTGTTAGCAAGGATCATATGAAATTTATAACTCAAGGCGAGAAGCTAAAAAATGACCTCGATTTTTATATCCAACCATTTATTAAAGGAGAGGATGCACAAAAAAGTTTTGGCCTAGGTTTATATATAGTTAGCAATATACTTGATGCGCATGGGCTCAAATTTAGATATGAATATAAAAACGGAATGAATGTCTTTGTTTTTGAAAATTTACAAGATATAATAGTGACTTAAATAAAACATAATAAACAAAAAAGGGCTAAAAATGGCAGCAAAAATTTTCTCACCAGTTGATATCTTATCAATAATAGATCTTGAAATAGCTTTTATAAATCGTTATAAAAATGTAAAAGATTATGCAAAAAATTTATCTTTGATATATTTTTCTTTGCCAAGCACCAAAGAGTATAGTGAACTATTTGAAAAATTTTTAAGACAAACTGATGTTGTTGTAAGAGAGAATGAGCATTATGTGGTCGTGCTTCATGGAACAAATGAAAGAGGAGCTAGCGAACTATTATCAGGTATTCAAGAGTTTTTAAACACTGAGCCAATTGATTTGATAGTGAGCTATCCAAAAGACGGAAGAAATGCTAAAGAGCTTACTACTAAGCTTCAAGATGAGATAAAAGACAATTATGGCGTATTGCTTGAAATGCTTTCAAATCAAGAAAAATTTGAAGCTTTTGAAAGTATGATTTAATATAATTTTGTGGAGTTTGTTTGGAGAATTTACTACTATTTTTTGCAGTTTTGCTTATAACTAGCATTCTTTTAAGTAAGATCTCTGATAAATTTGGAATTCCATCTTTAATAATATTTTTAGGTGTTGGTATGCTAGCTGGCTCAAACGGCTTGCTGGGTGTAAATTTTGACGACCAAGTAATCGCTCAAAATGTCGGCATGCTGGCACTCATATTTATACTTTATGCTGGTGGACTAGATACTGATTTTGCAGCGATTAAACCGATTTTTGCTAGAGGTTTAGCACTTGCTACACTTGGTGTTTTCTTAACCGCACTAGCTATCGCTCCAGTAGCAAAATATCTGCTCGATTTTACTTGGGCAGAGGCATTTTTGTTAGGTTCTATTATCTCTTCGACAGATGCAGCAGCGGTATTTGCCATACTAAGAGCTAAGAAAATTTCACTTAAAAATAGCATTGCTCCATTGCTTGAACTTGAATCTGGCTCAAACGATCCAATGGCGATATTTTTAACTATGACGATCGTTCAAATGATCTCACTAAATACCACGCCGACAGCATCTGAGTGGGCGATTACGCTAGTTAAGCAGTTTGGCATAGGCATCGCCATGGGTTATTTGTTTGGCGTTGCTTTGCCGGCCATGTTTAATAGACTTCGCCTAAAAAGCTGGGGCCTTTATCCAGTTTTTTCTATCGCTTGGATATTACTTTTATACACGCTTTGCTTTAAGGTTGGTGGCAATGGCTATTTGGCTGTTTACATAGCTGGAATTTTTATAAACAAAAAAGAGTTTTCTCATAAGAAAAATTTAGTCGGTTTTCATGACGGTATCGCTTGGACGATGCAGATAGTTGTCTTTTTAACACTTGGTCTTTTGGTAAATCCTTCTGAGCTTCCAGCAACGGCACTAATGGCGCTTGTTTTGGCCTTGTGGCTTATGTTTTTTGCAAGACCACTTGGTGTCTTTGCATCGCTTGCATTTTCAAAATTTAAGATAAATGAGCAAATTTTTATCTCTTGGGTTGGGCTAAGAGGCGTTGTGCCAGTTGTGCTAGCTACCTATGTTTATGTCGATGGCGTACGTGATGCGGATATGATTTTTAACATTATATTTTTTATGGTTTTGATTTCTATTTTGATACAGGGTATGTCACTTGGCTTTGCGGCTGATAAATTTAAGGTCAAAGAGAGCGAGCAAGAGGATGTTAAGCCAGTAGAAAACTCTCCGATCTTAAGCTACACACTTCGTCAGCATACAATTCACTATGGCTCAAAACTAATTGGCAAAGATTTGGCTCAGCTTGAACTTCCAACTGAGTTTTTAATAATCCTAATAAAGCGTAAAAACGAGTATCAAAAGCCGACTGGCTCAACAATCTTTGAAGAAAATGACTTGCTACTGATACAATGCGAAAATCAAGTGCTTTATCAAGATACGATTAAGTATTTAACTTATTAAAATTTTTGATAAAAATTGCCACATTTTATTTCTCTTTGTAAATTTTAAAACTTTACTCACTCGCCTTAGCAGACTACTAAATTTAGGCTACACTTCGTTTAGCACTAAATTTAGAGCCGTGATATGCTCGCTTGTAAATTTTTAAAATTTAGTTGGTTTTAGACAAAACATATACGGTGTGGCCCATTTTAAGTGTATGAGAAAATTTACATTGATTTATTATTTTGATCAAAAGCATACAGAAGATTTAAAAGATGAGTTAAATTTCTAGCCCAAAATGAGCTAGAAATTTCTTTATTCTAAAGCTTGAGCTAAATCAGCGATCAGATCCTCGGCATTTTCAAGGCCTATGCTGACTCTTATTAGCTCTTTTGTGATACCAGCTTTGATGAGCTCTTCACTGCTTAGCTGTTGGTGTGTAGTTGATGCTGGGTGCGTGATGAGCGACTTTGTATCGCCGATATTTACCACGATTTTAAAGAGTCTTACGCGCTCTAGCATCTTTTTTGCACGCTCAAAGCTATCAGTTTCAAAACAAAATAGCCCATTTGCCATGCCATCTTTAAAGTATTTTTGCGCCTTTGCGTGATCTACGTTGTCGGCAAGTCCTGGGTATGCCACGCTTTTTATATGCTTGTGAGAGTTTAGAAATTTAGCCACTTTTAGGGCATTTTGTGAGTGCCTCTCAACTCTAACGGCAAGCGTTTCAAGTCCTTGTATAAGCTGCCAAGAGTTAAACGGAGATATCACAGCACCGATGTCGCGCACGATGGCAAGCCTCATTCTTAGCGTGTAGATGTCAAAACGATCCGTCATATCAGCATAGACGATGTCGTGATAGCTCACATCTGGCACGTTAAAGTGCTCATATCGTTTGTTGCCTTTTAGCTTTTCGTTTAGGTGATTTGCACTTACGACCACACCTGCTAGGCTAAGGCCCTGACCGCTCATATATTTGCTCGCACTATGCACGCAAACATCGACACCGTGGCGAAGTGGCTGAAAGATGATAGGCGTTGGCACGGTGTTATCGGTGATGCTGATGATGTCATATTTATTTGAAATTTCTACGATTTTTTCTATATTTGGGATAGAAATTTGCGGATTTGAAAGCGTTTCAAAAAATATAGCCCTCGTTTTATCATCTATCAAGTCCTCCAGATCATCAGCCGTGTCGCTGTCAAAGACTCTGGCCTCTATGCCAAATCTTTTTAGTGTGTGCGTAAAAAGTACTGTCGTGCCGCCATAAATTTTTTTGGCAATGATGATATTATCGCCTGCTTGGGCTAAATTTATAATGCTGTAAAACAAAGCTGACTGACCGCTTGCAGTCGCTATCGCAGCGGCTCCGCCCTCAAGTGCGGCGACCCTTTTTTCAAAGATATCTGTCGTTGGATTGCCAAGTCTTGTGTAGATGTGGCCGCCATCTTTTAGATCGAACCTAGCAGCCGCAGTCTCGGCGCTTCCAAAGTCGTAAGCCGTGCTTTGGAAAATAGGCACAGCCATCGTGCCAAAGCCCTCATGTGTGTCGTAGCCTACGTGGATCGCAGCGGTTTCTTGCCTCATTTTTGCTCCTTTTAAGGTAATTTTGGCGTAAATTATACATTAGCAAAGCCAAAATTTAGGGGATAAAATCAAATTTTGATATAATTTGCCAAAAAAAGGAAAAATTTGAACCAAGTCACGGACAAATTTAAACGCGTAAAATATCTTCGTGCGCTAGAAAAATTTGCAAAATCAGCGATAAATGGCTTAAAAAGAGATGACTTTGACGAGGGCGAATTTCGTCAAAGAGTCGAGAAAAACGCAAAGATCATGGAAAAAGTAGAGGCCGTCTATCTTGATCAGCCATACTCAAAGGCGCTAGAAAATTTTATAAATTTGCTTATCAAAAACGCCTCAAAAGAGGAGCTTTTAAAGGCGGCAAACCTGCTTGATAAGCTAAAAAATCAAAAGACATATAAAAAGGAAAAACATAAAAATAAATTTAAGGATGAGGATTGAAAGTAGTTATTTTTGATATGGATGGCACTGTGATCGATAGCGGCGAGGCGATATATAAAACGGTGAATGAAGTAAGAGATGAGCTAAATTTGCCGCCGCTTGAAAAAGAATTTATCATAAAAGCGATCAACGAGCCAGGTAGAAATTTGGCCCTTGAGTTTTACGGCATCGACACGCCAAGCAGGAGCTTAAAAGAGGGCTTTGAAGAGAAATTTAAGAAATTTTACGATGAGTGCGCGACTACATATGAGGGTGTAAAAGAGCTTTTGCAAAAGTGCAAAGAGGCTCATTACAAAGTCGTTTTGGCAAGCAATGCACCACACGATACGCTAGAGAAAATTTTAAAGAAAAATGAAATTTATGAGCTATTTGACGAGGTTATCGGCGCTAGCAAAGAGATACCGCAAAAGCCTGATCCTGCGATGCTTCATCTAGCTGTTAGTAAAACTAAAGCTAACAAGGCGATCTTTGTAGGAGATAGCCTAAAAGACGAGCTAGCTGCCAAAAATGCAAATATGCCTTTCTTGCAAGTTTGCTGGGGATTTGGCGAGGAGAGCAAAACTGCCACGTATAACGCCAAAAATGTTGGCGAGGCTTGGGAGATAATATTAAATTTCTAACTTAGTTTTAATTGGCTATAATCTTAAGAAATTTTCAAAGAAACAGCGATGATAGATATATTTGAGGGCAGTGCGAGAGATAAATTTTATGACATTTTGTTTAACGCAAATGCCGTTTTGGTTAAAAACGAGATAGATAAAATTTTTGAGAAATTTGTGGCTATGAGCGAGCTTTGCGAAAAGCATGGCGTTAATGAGGATGAGATTAGAAATTTTATAGTCTCAGAGCAAGATAAAATTTATAACGGAGTAAATGACCTATATATCGAGCTTAGCGGAGAAATTTTAAGCCAAAATGAGTAGAATTTTTGCGCTCATTGCTTTGCTAGCCGCTCTTGTCTTTGCAAAAGAGCCAAATTTTGACCCAAATTCGGTGCATACATTTGAGCTTAAAAAAGATGAGTGGGCGAGAGTCTTTATAACCGAGAAAAAAACTCAAAGAGTTGAGACGTTTGACTTTCGCTGGACGCTGTTTGATAGCACAAATATCACTGTGCAAAGCTTTTTTAGGCGCTATCCAAGGCAGATGGTCTTTTCGCTAAGGCAGGGACAAAACACCTACATGCAGCGAGTTTTGCCTGATTTTACTATGCCGCCAAACGAGAGCGTGAGCCTTTATATATCATTTATTGATTTTAGGGATAAAAAGGCGCATTTTAGGGTGGCGCTGTTAGATGAGAGCAAGCGTGTGGATGTGGGTTTTAGAGATCCAGATGAGGCTAAATAGAAGGATAAAAATGGATAAAATCGATGAAATAATGAGTGAATTTATAAGCGAGCTTGGTTACAACGAGGCGTTTGAGATGTTTTTAAAGATAAGCTCTGGCAAAAAGCTTCGCTCAAGACTTCTTTTAAAGATCGCGGGCGAGAGCGAAATTTCTCTTAAGCTTTGCGCTATCATCGAACTTATCCACCTTGCAAGCTTATTGCACGACGACGTCATAGATGAAGCGAATATAAGACGTGGCAAGCCAAGCATAAACGCACTTTTTGGCAGCAAAAACTCAGTCATGCTAGGTGACATCCTCTACTCAAAGGCTTATTTTGAGCTTACAAAATTTGATCCAAGCATCGCAGCTATCATCTCAGACGCGGTCAGCAAGCTAAGCATCGGCGAGATGATGGATGTAAAAATGGCTGAAAATTTTAATGAAAATGAGCAAGAATATTTAAAAATGATCTATTATAAAACAGCTGTTTTGATAGAAGCCACGGCTATTTGTGGGGCGAAGCTAGCTGGCAAAGATAGTGAGAAATTTGGAATTTACGGCAAAAATTTAGGCCTTGCGTTTCAGATCGTTGATGACATATTAGACATAACTCAAGATGAGAAAACGCTTGGCAAGCCAGCACTCAATGACTTTATCGAAGGCAAAACGACACTTCCTTACATTTATCTTTATAAGAGCTTAGACGAAGCTGGCAAGGCAAAGCTTAGATCACTTTGGTCAAAGAAGCTAAACGCGGGCGAAATTTCATGGCTAAAAGAGGAATTTGTTAAGACAAATTCGCTTCAAAAAGCAGTAAATGAAGCAAAAAGGCTTGGAAATGAAGCGATAGAATCGATAAAAGAGTATAAAAACGCCGAGCTTGAAGGGATCATAAAAAGCATGATAGATAGGGAATTTTAATGCACTATTTAGATATAAGTTTTACATATAAAAATACTGATATTTCAGTCAGAGAAAAGCTTGCATTCGATAGTGATGAGAAAAAAGAGCAAATTTTAAAACTACTAAGATCAAACAAAAGTATAAACGAATGTATGGTTTTAAACACATGCAACCGCGTCGAGATAATTGCAAGCGTTAGTGATCTAGAAAGTGCAACGACGCATGCATTTAGGTGTATGTCTGTATTTTCAGGTGTTTTTGAAGATGAGCTTTATGAAAGGGCTGATATTTATGAAGATAGCGGAGCCGTGCACCACCTCTTTGCCGTGGCAAGCTCGCTTGATAGCCTAGTCGTCGGCGAAACGCAGATCGTTGGCCAGTTAAAAAATGCCTTTAAATTTGCTTACGATAGTTCAGCTTGCGGCGAACAAATCAGTAAAATCATCCACTATGCATGTAAATGTGCTGCTAAAGTTAGAAACGAAACTCAAATTTCTAAAAATCCAATCTCAGTTTCAAGTGTGGCTGTGGCAAAAGCAAAAGAAATTTTTGGCACGCTTGAAGGAAAAACAGCTATCGTCGTAGGCGCTGGTGAGATGGGCGAGCTAGCAGCAAAACACCTAATCTCAAGTGGTGCAGAAGTCATTATCATAAACAGAAGCTCCGAGCGTGTTGAGCAGCTAGTTGATAGCCTTGGTGACAACGCTAGCTGGGATAGCATTTTGAAATTAAAAGAGTATGTAAATAATTATGATCTGATATTTTCAAGTACCGCGGCCCCGCACGCTATCATCACAAACGCCATAATCGAACCAAGAGAATTTCATAGATACTTTTTTGATATTGCCGTGCCAAGGGATATTGATCTTATAAATACAGAATTTATTAGCGTCTATACGGTCGATAGTTTAGAGGAGATAGTAAGGAAAAATTTAGCTCTAAGAGAGGAGCAAGCACAAAAGGCTTATTCGATCGTAGGTCAAGGCACAAGCGAATTTTTAAAAATTTTAAAAGAAGATATAAGCGTGCCACTAATAAAATCGATCCGCAAACAAGCTGAAATTTGCGCTAAAAACGAGCTAGAAAAAGCGATAAAAAAAGGCTATTTAAAGCATAGTGATTATGAGGAGGCACAAAAGCTCATTCATCAAGTTTTTAAAGCATTTTTGCACCAGCCAACGATGAAGCTAAAAGGGCTTGCAGACGAGGAGAGAGCTAGCGAGCTTTCAAACGGAGTTAAATTTTTATTTGACATAAAAGATGAACAAAATTTTCAAGCAGGAGATATAGATGAAATTTAGTAAATTTTACGCCCCAACGACCAAAGAAGCGCCAAAAGATGCATCTTTACCAAGCCATCAGTTTCTGATAAGAGGTGGCTTTGTCGAGCAGATCGGCTCTGGGCTTTATAACTATCTGCCGCTTGGAAAGATCATGCATGATAAAATTTCACGTGTGGTAAAAGAGGAGATGGATGAGGCTGGCGCGCTGGAGGTGAGCTTTAGCGTGGTCACTTCAGGCGAGCTTTGGAAGCAAAGTGGCCGCTACAATGTCTTTGGCAAGGAGCTTTTACGCTTTAAAGATAGAAAGGATAATGACTTTGTCATAAGCCCAACAAACGAAGAGGCAGCCGTTGCTTTGGTGCGTGGCAAGGTGACTAGCTACAAGCAGCTACCGCTAAATTTATACCAGATAAACACCAAATTTCGTGACGAAGCAAGACCGCGCTTTGGCTTGCTAAGAGGACGAGAATTTACAATGAAAGATGCTTATAGCTTTCACTCTAGCAAAGAGGATCTAAAGCGTGAGTTTGACCTTATGGAGGTAACTTATAGTAAAATTTTCACTCGTTTGGGGCTAAATTTTAGAGCCGTTGAAGCTGATAGTGGAGCTATCGGCGGTAGCGGCAGTAAAGAATTTATGGTGCTTGCAAGTAACGGCGAAGATGACATCCTTTGCTGTGAGGCTTGCAAATACGCTGCAAATATAGAGGCTGCTAGGAGAAAAGCTAGAACAACCGATGCTGAGGCACCAGAGGCTGACGCAGCTAAATTTAAAACACCAGATACAAAGACTATAAAAGGTGTGGCTGAGTTTTTTAAAGTTAGCGAGTTTTACTGCATAAAAGCTGTTATTAAAAAAGCTATTTATGAAGACAAAGAAGAAGTTGTGGTCTTTTTTGTAAGGGGTGATGACGAGCTTCAAGAGACAAAGGCACAAAATGCTTGCAAGGCGCTAGAGTTTGTCGATGCTAGCGAAGAAGAGATTATAAAAGCTGGGCTTGTGGCTGGATTTTGCGGACCGGTTGGGCTAAAAGATGTGAAATTTTACATAGACAACGAGCTAAAAGGCGCAAATAATATGATATGTGGTGCCAACGAAAAGGATTACCACTTTGTTGGAGTTAGTGTTAGTGGGTTTAACGAAGAGAGATTTAAAGACCTTATAAAGGTAAAAGAGGGTGATAAATGTCCAGAGTGTGGCGGAAATTTAAAACTTAGCAAGGGCATAGAAGTTGGTCATATCTTTCAGCTAGGCGATAAATATTCAGCTGCGATGAATGCGACATATCTTGATGAAAATGGCAAGGCAAAGCCATTTTTGATGGGCTGCTACGGTATTGGTATCAGTAGGCTGATTGCCGTAATGATAGAGGCTAGCCACGATGAGAAGGGCTGCATCTGGAAAAAAGAGTGCGCGCCGTTTGACGTGGAGATCATCATCTCAAATTTAAAAGATGAAGCGGGCGCGAAATTTGCATTTGAGCTTTATGAGAGCCTTAAAAAAGCTGGCATTAGTGTCATCATCGACGATAGAAACGAGAGATTTGGCGTTAAGATGAATGACTTTGAACTCATCGGCTTCCCTTATGCGCTGCTTGTGGGTAAAGAATTTGTAAATGGCAATGTTGAGTTTATAACAAGAGATGGTTTAAGTAAAGAAACGATCGGTGTAAACGAAGCCTTTAAAAAGATAAAAGAAAGCTTATGAGATTTTTTGCATTTTTGTTTTTTTTGATAGAAGCGATATTTATCTATCTTTTTGTTGATAAATTTGGCTTTTTAAACTATTTTCTCGAGGTGCTAGTCTCTGGATTTGTAGGCATTGCGCTTCTTTTAAATGCTGGATTTTCTAGCTTAAATTCGCCTCAAGTGGCGTTTAAAAGCTTTCTTGGCGGAAATTTATTTAGTCAGTTAGGGCTTAGCTTTGGCGGAATGCTTTTGTTTTTGCCAGGAATTTTAACAGATATTTTTGGTATAGCCGTAGTCGTTTTTTCTTTGATATTTAAGAAAAATGTAGCAAAAAATGAGAGCTATCAGGAGTTTAAATTTCAAAATTTTAGCGAACAAAGTACTAAAAAAGATGATGGCGAGATTATCGACGTTGAGGTCATAGAAGAGCCAAAAAGAGTAAATTAGGAGAGATGATGAAAGAGATAAAAATAGCAACTAGAAAGAGTATCTTAGCCCTTTGGCAAAGCGAGCATATCAAAGCTAGAATAGAATCAAAACATAACGATATAAAAGTTGAGCTTATTGGCATGAAGACAAAGGGCGACGTGATCCTTGACGCGCCTCTTGCAAAGATCGGTGGCAAGGGGCTTTTTACAAAAGAGCTTGAAGATAGCATGCTAAAAGGCGAGACTGACATCGCCGTGCATAGCCTAAAAGACGTGCCAGTAGTCTTTCCAGAAGGGCTTAAACTAGCTGCCATTTGCTCACGCGAGGATACTAGAGATGCGATGATAAGTGAGAAATTTGCTAAATTTAGCGACCTACCTCACGGCGCAAAGGTTGGCACAACGAGCCTGCGCCGCAAGATGCAGCTACTTATCATGAGGCCTGATCTTGAGATAATCTCGCTTCGTGGAAATGTGCAAACTAGACTTAGAAAGCTAAAAGAGGGCGAATTTGACGCGATCATTTTGGCGATGGCTGGCATAAACCGCCTAAATATCAAGGCTGAAGTGGCGCACATCTACACATTTGGCTTTGACGAGATGATACCTGCGATGGGTCAGGGCGCTCTTGGCGTCGAGGCTAGAGATGAGAAGAAAATTTTAGATGAGATCTCTTTTTTAAATGATGAAAATGCAGTCATAGAAACGACCATAGAGCGTGACTTTGTAAGCGTTTTGGAGGGCGGCTGCCAGGTACCAATAGGCATAAGCGCAAGGCTAAAAGGGGATGAAATTTCTATCGATGCGATCGTTGGTCTGCCTGATGGAAGCGAGTTTATAAAAGATAGCTTAAAGGTTAGCAAAGATAAATTTCAAAGCGTTGGTAAGGAGCTAGCTCATAAATTTATAGAAAAAGGGGCAAAAGAGCTTTTAAAACGCGCTGAAGAGATGGCTTAGAGTGTGTTTGAGCTAAAATTTAAAGCAAAAGCCCTAACCGCTACTAAAAACAGCAAAGACAACTACTATATGATCGGTCTTGCAGAGGGTAAATAGGGCTATAAACTACATAATCTTTCAAAGACCGATCAAACTTAAAAAAGATGACGACGAAAACGCCGATATAAACGGCCTATACGCAGAGTGTAATGGCGACGTTTGCTATAACGCTTGTAAAAGGGTGAAGATCACTGATAAGAGCATCATTTTTGAGGTGCAAGATAGCCTCATTTGCGTAGATACCGAGGGTATAAAGCTTAATGAGCGCTTTATGAAATATAGCAAAGAGATATTTGGCGAGCTGCTAGAGTAGTTTTAAATTTAATAATTTGCTTGCTCTTACGCCGCTTTTTTAGCTGTGGCGAAAGGGCGTAAATTTATTATCTTTGCGATAAAAATAGACAATAAACTAAACACCACACAAACTGCCTTTGCGTGCAATAACAAAATATTAGCATCGCCTTTTTTATCAAATTTTAGCTATCATCTTTAAAAATTTAAGGGAAAAATATGGACTACATCAAGCTTTTAAAAGAAAATAATCTACTTCGTGTTATCGACGAGCCAACAGATATTGATCTTGAGATCGCGCATGCAAGCTATATCGAGGTCAAGCGTGAGGGCTCGCAAGCGTTACTTTTTAAAAACCCAGTTTGTAAAAAAACTGGGCGTAAATTTGCCCCAGTGCTTACAAATATCTATGGCTCAAAACATGCGCTTGAGCTTATCTTTGGGCTAAATCCTGATGAGATAGCAGAAGAGATAGAAAAGCTTTTAAAGCCCAAAAAACCTGAAAATTTCAAAGAAAAGCTTGATTTTTTAGCCTATCTTTTTAATATGAGAAAAATTTTCACTAAGAGATTAAAAGGTGAGAGTGAGTGCCAGCAGGTGAAATTTATAGGTGAAGATGCTGATTTACTATCACTTCCAGCACTAAAGACATGGCCACATGATGGTGGCGCTTTTATTACGATGGGGCAGGTTTATACGCAAAGCTTGGATGGAAATTTGCAAAATTTAGGCATGTACCGCCTACAAATTTATGACAAAAACCACCTCGGCATGCACTGGCAGATACACAAAGACGGCGCAAATTTCTTTCACGAGTACAAGCGTGCAGGTAAAAAAATGCCCGTTTCAGTAGCTATTGGTGGCGATCCGCTTTATATTTGGTGCGGGCAAGCACCGCTTCCAAAGGGAGTTTTTGAACTTTTGCTTTATGGTTTTATCCGCAAAGAGCCAGCCAAACTTGTAAAATCCTTAACGAATGAAATTTGCGTCCCGCACGATGCAGACTACGTGATAGAGGGTTTCGTGGATACTACTAAGAGCGAACTCGAGGGGCCATTTGGCGATCACACGGGCTTTTATACGCCTATCGAGCCTTTTCCGGTGATGGATGTAACGGCGATAACTAGCAAGCGTGAGCCTATATTTCACGCGACTGTGGTTGGAAAGCCGCCACTTGAGGATAAATATATGGGCTGGGCGACTGAGCGGGTTTTTTTGCCACTTTTGCGAACGACCGTGCCTGAACTACTGGACTACAATATGCCTGAAAATGGCGTTTTTCACAACCTAATCTTGGCCAAGATAAATACGCTTTATCCAGCTCATGCAAAGCAGGCCATGCACGCATTTTGGGGCGTTGGACAGATGAGCTTTGTAAAACATGCCATTTTTGTTGAAGCCGATGCGCCTGAACTTAAAGATTATGATGAATTTACTAGCTTTGTTTTAAATCGTTTTGGTAGCCAGAGTGTGCTAATAAGCCAAGGCGTGTGCGATCAGCTTGATCATGCTAGTCCAAATTCGTGTTTTGGTGGCAAACTCGGCGTAGATGCGACGCAAGACTTTTGTAAATTTAGCCCTGTGGTTTTAAGCGACAGCGAGCTTTTGGCTAAATTTCAAAGCGTTATGCCAAATGTAAAAGAGCTTAAGCAGTTTAAAACGGATACCAAAACGCCTATTTGTATGGTGAAATTTGAAAAAGATTGTGTGGTAAAAGAGCTTTTTGACAAGCTTTTGATATTTAGAGATTTTTTCAAGCTCCTTATCGTTGTAGATATGCAAAATTACCTTGAAAACCCATATATGCTACTTTGGCGTGTGACAAATAATATCGATGCTTTGCGTGATATCTACATTGAGGGTGAAAATTTCTGCGTGGATGCGACGAGCAAGGACGAGCTAGAGGGATATACGCGTGGCTGGCCGTTACAAACGGATTGTGACCGCGAAGTAGTTGCTGATCTAGTTAAGCGCGGCATAGTAGAAGATGAGCCAGAGTTATTTAAAAAATTTGAAATATTTGGCTAGCTTTGAGGGGCTCAAGTAAGTTTATGAATTTTGCTTTTTGTTGTGGATTTAAAATTTTTAATAATATTTACTTAATCAAATGCTAGTACTTTTTATGCTGATTAAAAAATAGCTTTTAGACTAGGTCTAAAAGCTTAATTTATTTTTAGCTCTCTTTTAAGAGCTTGCTTGCGAGCATATCGGCTTTTGCTTTATCTGTATCTTTTTTTACGGATTTATAAATTTTAGATATATAATTTTCCAAAACTTCGTGGCAAGATATTACTTTTTCATTTTCACTTCTTACAACTTTTATGTATTCACCGCTATTTTGTAGCTCAAAAGCTAGGTAATTATCGCTTAACTGAAGCTCTAAAATTTCAAGCAACCTCTCTTGAAGTCTTGGTTCAAAAATAGGAGTCATAAGCTCCAAGCGACGCTCTAAATTTCTCGGCATCCAGTCAGCACTTGAGATATAAATTTTTGGCTGAGCATGTTTAAAGTATAAAATTCTAGCGTGCTCTAAGTATTTGCCAATGATCGAGCGAACTTTGATGTTTTCGCTTTTGCCTTTTATGCCAGGCCTTAGTCCGCACACACCACGAACTATAAGATCGATCTTCACACCTGCGTTTGATGCGCGGCTAAGCTCATTTATTACATCTTCATCGATTAGCGCATTCATTTTGGCAATAATCCTGCCCTCGCTGCCTTTGCTCGCCTCTACTCTTATCTTTTCGATGATACGCTCTTTTATCTGAAAAGGCGACATGCTAAGAGCGTTTAGACGTCGATTTTTATTATATCCTGAGAGGATGTGAAAAAACGAAGTCGTATCCTGGCTAAATTCTTCTTTGCTTGTAAATAGGCTCACGTCGGTGTAAATTTTAGCCGAACTGCCGTTGTAATTGCCTGTACCAAAGTGCATATAAAATTTAAGCTTATCACCGATTTGGCGGATGACCTGGCTAACTTTTGCATGCACCTTAAAACCTGTGATGCCATATATCACATGCGCCCCAGCATCTTCAAGTGCCTTTGCCCAGTGTAGATTGTTTTCCTCATCAAACCTTGCTTTTAGCTCAACCATCACGGTTACTTGCTTGCCGTCACTTGCGGCGTCTATTAGGCTTTGAATTATTGGTGAACTTTTATCGACTCTATAAAGTGTCATTCGAATAGATATGACTTTTGGATCTTTGCTGGCTTCTTTTATAAAGCTTACAACTGGATCAAAACTCTCAAATGGATGCACTAAGAGCACATCTTCTTTATCTATGGCGTCAAATACAGATATACCATTGCCAAATGGTGGTAGCGTTTTTGGAACGTAAGGGGTATTTGCTAGGTGGGTAAAATTTTTACTTCCAGCTATCTCCCAAAGCGAGCTAAGAGTGAGCGGAATGCTTGAAAAATAGACATCTTTATGAAAAATTTTCATATGAAAATTTAAGAAGTCTAAGATATCAGCGTCTACGTTTTTATCGATTTGCATACGAACAAAAGCCCCTTTTCTGCGAAGCTTTAGTCCTTGCTCAAGTATCATCATAAAATCATCCGCTTCTTCTTCTTCGATGACGATATCAGCGTTTCTTGTCACTCTAAAAGCAGCTGAGCTAAGTAGCTTATATCCTGGAAAAATTTCTTCTGCGTGGCGATGTACGATTGTTTCAATCGGTACAAAAACATTGCTACTTGGCTGTGTAAAACGTGGCAAGACTCTTGAAATTCTTATCATGCCGTATTTTAAAATTTCTGGATGCTCTATATCGGCAAGCTTAACGGCAAGAGAGAAGCTAAGGTTGTTTAGATGCGGAAATGGATGAGTCGCATCGACAGCGATAGGAACGATGACTGGCAAGATATTTGAGAAAAAGTATTCGTCGCACTTTTGCTTCAAGCTATCATCAAGTTCGTCATAATTTTTTATAAAAAGCCCCTCTTTGCTAAGAGCATTTACTGTTTTTTTATAGTGATCTTCTACTAAATTCTGCTCATTTTGTAAATATTTTCTAATCTCTCTTAGCTGATCAAGTGGGCTCATACCATCGCCACTGCTTGTAGTAGCTCCAGCTGCAAAGAGTTGCTTTAAGCCAGCAACTCTAATCATATAAAACTCGTCTAGATTTGTCATATAAATGGCTATAAATTTTAGCTTTTCAAGTAAAGGGATTTCCTTTTCACACTGAGCGAGCACCCTTGAATTAAAGCGTAGCCAGCTTAATTCTCGGTTTATAAAAAGAGTTTCATTTTCGCTCATCATCTTCTCCTTGTGTGTTTTTGAGTTATTTTATGATATGTGCGGTTATAAAGTTCTTACTTTATTTAAAATTTTGGTTACAATAAGTCAAAACTTAAATTTAAAGGCTTGTTATGTCTGATTATGTGATATTAGTTGGTATCTTTTTAGTGGCAGTCGTTGTTTTTGCGCTTATTAAAAAGATATCGTTTTAGCTTTTAAATTTCTCCCACCACAAATAAGCAAAGATGAGCCCAAAGCCCTTGACTTTGCTCTCGTCGAAGGCAAATTTCATCATATCTTCTCGTTTTATGAAAACAAGCTCGATATCTTCGCCATCGACGCCACCGCCAGAATTTACCTTCATGCTCTCATCGATCTTTGCGTAAAACATAGTTTGTGTGTTACCTCCAAAGCCAAAAGCACCGTATGTCATCGTGATACGCTCTATCTCTTTTAGCTCATAGCCCACTTCTTCGATCGCTTCTTCTCTGGCTGTTTGCTCTTCGCTTAGTCCCTTATCCATAAGGCCAGCACAAAGTTCGTAAGTAAAGCCTTGCTCGTCCGTCTTTAAATTTTCTTTTTCTTGCGAGTACCAAACTGCAGGACGAAACTGCTTAACAAATAAAAACGCATCTTTTTCTTCGTGATATAGCAAGATACTGACGCTATTCATCACTTTTACGCAGTCCCAGTCTCTTTTAACGCCATTTTGCTCAAATTTCATCTTAAATGGCTTTAGATATTTTGACTCGCCCAGTGGTAAAATTTCTAAATTCGTTATAGTAGTATCCATTTTGCAAGTCCTAAAAAGCTAAAAAATCCTATCGCATCTGTAAAAGTAGTAAGAATGACGGCTGAGCCAACGGCAGGATCGATATTAAAACGCCTTAGTGTAAGAGGTATGATCGTGCCAAAAAATCCAGCAAAGAATAAATTTGTAACCATACTAAGCCCAATAACAACACCAAGCATGCCTTTGTCAAACCAAACAGCGGCGATTATACCCATTACTACACCAAAGATTAGTCCGTTTATGAGGGAAATACTGACTTCGCGTTTTAAAACACTTTTTGCGTCTTTAAATTCGATCTCGCCAAGTGCCAAACGGCGGACCGTAACTGTAAGTGCCTGCGTACCAGTATTTCCACCCATTGAGGCGACTATTGGCATAAGTACAGCAAGCGCGACATATGCCGCGATCGTATCATCAAAAAGTCCTATGATAGATGAGCTAAAGATAGCTGTTAATAAATTTACTCCAAGCCAGACCGCACGACCACGACCAGCCTTAAAAAGTGTATCGTCCTCTTCTGACTCGTCATCAACGCCGGCTAGGTTATAAATTTGCTCAGTTGCACTCTCTTGAATGTAGTCGTGGATGTCATCAGACGTGATACGACCAAGTAAAATTCCAGTGCTACTAGTAACTGCGATAACGTTTAGATCGTACTCTTGAAACATATCAGCGACATTTTGCATAAGGTCCATATCATTTGCAATATGTGGCTTGTAGTGATCAATCTGCGCTGACTCAATATTTTGCTTTAGCGTCTTTGTAAAATCAAAAAGTATAAGATCTTCAAGCGGGATAGCGTATTGTAAAACGCCATTTTTATCGATAATAAAAAGCTGCGAGATATTTTCTAGCTTGCCTTCTTGCTTTTCTCGTCTAAGCCTTGCTACTGCATTGCCAAGCTTTTCTTCAAGATGAGCCGAAAAAAGCTCTGTTTGCATGTGCGCACCGGCTCTATCTTCTTCGTAGCTTCTAAGTCTTAAAATTTCATTTTGGTTTTCTCTGTCAAGCTCGTTAAAAAGCTCTCTAGCTTTATCCTCGTCAATGTCCTCGATGTATTGAAGCAAGTCAGTCGCATCATCACTCTCTAGCTCTTCAAGTGCTTCTACGATCTTTTCAGCTGGAAGCTGTTCGATCACATCTTTTAGCATGTGATCAGGTAGCTCAATAGCAACATCACCTAAAATTTCAGGATCTAGCTTTTCAAGATAGTGAGCAAAAAGCTCTTCGTCGTGCTTTTTAAGTGTTTTTAGGTGTTGGGCTAGCTCATAAGGTGAGAGTTCGTTATCTTCTAAATTTTCATCTAAATGCTGATCTATCAGCTCTTTTGCTTCTTCTAGTTCTTGACTCAAGTTTTACCTTTAAAATTCTATTACATTAGGAAAAAATTCCACTTTGTGATACTCTTTTTCATTACTTAAAGCATTTTTTATTAGTTCATCATTTTTGCTAACAACTGCTTTAAATTTAGCCGATTCTTTCTTGTCTTCTAGGCTTTTAACAACCTTTATTGCACTTTCTGGATTGATAGGCTTATTGTCTCTATAAAGACCAAAATGCAGGTGTGGTCCAGTACTCATACCACTTGTGCCAACGTAGGCTATAAGCGTACCTTGCTTAACTTTTAAACCACCTTTCATACCTTTGGCAAAGCCATTTAGGTGAGCATAAAGTGTCTCATAACCACCAGCATGAGAGATGATGACGGTTCTGCCATATCCGCTTTTTTGTCCGACAAATTTTACTGTGCCATCACCTGCAGCTTTGATTGGTGTACCTTTTGGAGCACCGTAGTCAACGCCAAGGTGAGCCCTGTATCTTTGGAGAATAGGGTGCCATCTTTTTAGAGTAAAAGCTGATGTAATTCTGGCGTTTGCAAGAGGGCGAACTAGTAAAAATTTATCATTTTTTTTGCCGTTTTTATCATAAAATTTATCTTCGAATTTATACATGACGTATCGTTTATTTTTAGTCTCTATCATCGCAGCATAAATTTCAGGAGTACCAAAAGAACGGCCCATACGTATTTTTTGATTATAAACGATAGCGATCGTATCGCCTTTGTTTATCTTTTTAAAATCAATACCACTTCCTTTAAAAATTTCTTTAAAGCCAAGGGCTAATGTACCAGAGCCAGTGTAGTCAAAAATATCTTCAGAAACTGACTTATCAACCTTTAAGGCTAAAAATTTATCCTCGCTTTGATAAGAGATGGGAAGAAATTCGAGCTTAAATTTATCATTGTCATCTCTAAAAATATGCATTTGAAGCTCGTCACTAACAGGGATTAGTACTTGTTTGGTGTTGCCGTTGTCATCTTTATAAATTTGATACTTTGTGCCAGCGATGATCTCTTCTGTTAGCTCTTGATCTTCGGTTGCTAAGTTATAGTAAAGTGAAAGTGGGATTTTGTTTGTCTCTAAGAAATTTAAGAAGTTACTTCCATTTGGCCAGCTAAGCTCGTCGACACTTGGCTTTATAGCGTATAAATTTATAGATAATATTGCAAAAATTATAAAAATACGAGGCATTAATGTCCTTTTAAAAAGCTGGTGGGATTTTAACTAAAACTTGCTTTAATTTTGCAAAAGATAAAGCATTTTAGGCTATAATCGCTCTAAAAATTTAAACTTAGGAGATATATTTGAAACGTATATTTGTGATTTTATCGCTAGTTTTTGGCTTTGCTTTTGGAGCTGATTTTTCTTTAAATGAGTATAGAACTCCTATAATTAGCGTCGATAGTGATGGCACAGCGACGATAGTTGACAGTCCAGAAATTTTAATCGGCTCAAGTGGCGTTGTGCTTCATAAATTTGATACTGATAGCTCTATCATCGCAAGAGTTAGCGTTATCTCAAAAAATTCTGGCTTTGCTAAGATTAGATTTGAGGTGTTTGATCTGCTTGAGCAAAAGGCGCTCCCACTTCCAGGCATAGCACCTGCAAATGGCGATATGGTCGTGCTAAACTATCTTTATAACCGCTCATTAATCATCGTACCAAATAAAGAAATTTACGAAGAGATTACATCTGCGTTTCCAAATATGATATTTATCCACCCAGATATTATAGGAGCGTATCTAAGCTACGAATACAAGCCAAATCCAAGCAGAGATGACTTTAGAAAAATGTGTGCTCAAAGTGCAGCTGGTCTAATTTTCGTAGCGATGGATGGCAGAAGCGTTTTTGCCGATTGCCAAAGCTTTAAAGTGCTAAAAGAATTTAAAAGTGGCGAGGTTGAGTACTATCAGCTACCATTTTATACAAGAGTTAGCGACATAGACACTGTGTTTTGGAAGCTAAATAGTGAGCACATCAACAACTACGACGCTCACTACGAAAAACTTTTCGAAGAAGATAACTGATAAATGAGCCGTTTGTCCTTAAGTAAGCAAAATTTAAAGGAGTTTTTAAATTTACTCCCAACACTTAAGGACAAAGAGCTCTTTCACTACGCCTCAAGCCTTAGTTTTCATACGATTTTATCGATCATTCCGATACTTCTTATATCGTTTTCTATCTTTACAAAACTGCCTAGTTTTGAGGATTATTACGCCAAGATTCAAGACTTTATATTTTCGGCTCTTTTGCCAAGTAACCAAGAGATTATCTCAAACTATTTGCAAAATTTCTTACAAAATAGCGGAAATTTAGGCATAGTTGGCTTTGTAGCGATGATATTTACATCGGCTATGTTTTTTAGTGACTACGAGTATGTAGTTTTAAAAGTGACACGTGCAAGTAAGGCTAGAGGATTTTGGTCAGCACTTAGCTCGTATTGGACGCTTATCACGCTCGCGCCACTTGGTCTTGCTGCTAGTTTTTATCTCTCAAGCCTCATTCAAGAGATGCTAAACTCAAACGTGATCACAAACTCGATAAATTTTTTGAGCATATTCCCATATCTCATCATTTGGGCGATATTTTGCATCACATATCTCATCTCAGTAAATGACGAGATAAAGTTTAAAAGCGCATTTTTTAGCTCATTTGCCGCTTCGCTTGTTTGGTATATTGGCAAGTCGGCCTTTGTCTATTATGTCCTTTACAACAAGACCTATCTAAGCGTTTATGGCTCGTTTTCAGCCGTGCTTTTCTTTTTTGTCTGGATCTACATTTCGTGGATCATCTTTTTATATGGGCTAAAGCTTTGTGCTTATCTCTCAAACAGCTCAAAATTTAAAAGATAAATTTAATGGTTAGTACCAGCTGGCAATATATTTTTATAAATTTACCAGCTAGTTTGATTTGTATTATTTTATGTAGAATATTATGTAAAATCAGCGTTTAAACTCGCAAATTTCTATCTTTACTCCAAGCTCTTTGCTAAATTTACTAGCGACCTTTTCAAGCTCATCTTTATCAAAGCAGATAAGATCTATGTAAGATCGCATCTCACCATTTGCTTCACCTATGATCTCGCAAATTTCACTCTCTTTTAGCGCATCTGAAATTTTGTTTTTGCTATCAACGCCAAACTGTATGTCGCCACTGTGAGATATGGCTAAAAAGCAAAAATTTATGCCAAGCTCAAAAGCTTCGTTATAAGTATCGCTTGCACCGTCGTAGTATTCGTTTAGTAGCTCGCTAAGAGATGTAAATCCTGTGAAAACGTCGTCACGTAGCTTGTTTGAACGAGGCTCTAGCTCATAGACCATAAAATTCTTAAGCGGCTCGTTTGAGGCTTCTTTGCCAAATTTATCATCTATAAGATCAGCAAAGTCGATCAGTGGCACGCCTTTTTCTCTTGGCTTATCTATTATCTCAAACTCTCCAAGCATATTTATCATGATCATCTCGCCAACTACGTTGTCACAAAGTATGAGCGATAATGTATAAGCCTTATTTTCATCTTCGCTTTTAAGCTTGCTTAGAGTTTCGTTATATAGGCACATATCTACGCTTTTGTCGTTAAAATTTGCATAGACCATGACCTCATTTGCATCAACGCTTAAGCCATACATTTGTATAGTAGCGACGTTTCGTGGTGCACGTGGCTTACCAAGTGTGCAAGTAAGCTTTGCCTCATACTCTTTTGGTATGCGCGATTTTATAAATTTAAGCCACAAAAGCCTATGTTTAAGTCCTTCTGGAGTGAGTACTAGATCGATCTTTCCATCAATAAGGCCTATCATAAAAGTTGGATCAACTAAACATAAATTTAGTGCCTCTTCGGTCATTTTGCTTGCAGCTTCAAAATTTTTATCTTCTAAATTTTGTTTGATGGCGTCTAAATTTTTGCCAAACTCGCTCCAAAATTTATCAACTCTGCTTGCAAAGCTAGAGCTCTTTTTAGAAAACCACATTTTTATCCTTGTTTATTAAAATTTTCAACATTTTTTTGCGTATAAATTTTCATCGATGGAAATTCTAAGGCACTTAGCTTGTCATATCCTTCTTCGTTAAAAATACATCCCGTATCGATATTGGCGCTATTTGTATAGAGCTTAGCCTCACGCACTGGCGTGTGTCCGTAGACATTAAATATGCCTTCAACTTGCATCATATCGCCTCTGCCTGATAGTACATGCCTTCTAAACTCATCTCTTGAGCTATCATCATCTCTTAAACCCCAAAATTTGCCAACAGCCGAGTGAGAGACGACCAAATGCTCGCCATTTTGGTTTTTACACTCTTTAAACTCCAGATAAACTGGCCTTGTTTCTAAAAAATCCACATGCCTTTGCTTAAGCTCCACACTTTGTCCAAGGTATGATCTATATGTCTCTTCTCCGCCGTTTCCAAAGAACCAGCTCCTGTCAAATGGCACTTTGTTGTTTAGAAATTCAAGTTTATTGCTTAGTAACCTTCTTTCGTGGTTTCCCATTACCATTTTATAGTTATTTTGCATGATAAGCTCGACTACATCGCAACTAAAAAGCCCCCGATCTATCACATCTCCGACAAAGCAAATTTGTGATTTTTCTTTGTCTGGAAACTGCTTGATAAGCTCTAAAAGTGTATTAAAACAGCCGTGCACATCGCCTATAATATAAATTTGCTCGCTCAATTTTTCTCCTTTGTGCCAAATTTTAGTCTATTAAGCTTAAAAATGTAGTGTAAAAAACACTTTTGTATAGCTGTGCTGTATTGGCGTAATGCTAGCGATATATTAAAGTTAAAACCTAGTAAAAGATATTTAAAATTTAAAGAATTTAAAGTAGAAGGGAGCCTAAGCTCCCTAAAATCATTGTGCGTAAAAGCCGCTAACCTTACCGGTTAGGTCGATCATTATGTTTTTCATCTGAGTGTAGTGCTCAAGGATGATCTTGTGCGTCTCACGGCCGATACCTGAGTTTTTATATCCGCCAAATGGGCTGCCTGCTGGAATTTGGTTATAAGTGTTGATCCAGACCCTGCCAGTCTCCATAGACCTTGCAACTCTTAGAGCTTTTGTGATGTCTTGTGTGAAAATTCCGCCACCTAGGCCGTATTCGCTGTCATTTACCATTTTGATAAGCTCGGCTTCGTCTTTAAATTTAATGACAACACCAACTGGACCAAAAATTTCTTCTTGAGCCACTCTCATGTCATTTGTCACATCAACTAGCAGCGTTGGCTCGACAAATACGCCCTTGTCGCAACCATTTGCAGTGTAGGCTTTGCCGCCGACTGCCACTTTTGCACCTTCTTTTTTGCCGATCTCGACGTAGTCTAGAATTTGCTCAGCTTGTTTTTTATTGATTTGTGAGCCCATTTGAGTGCTAGGATCTAGCGGATCGCCAACTTTTATGGTGCTAAATTTCTTAACCGCAGCTTCTATAAATTTGTCATAAAAGCTCTCTTCTACGAAAATTCTTGAACCTGCGCAGCAAACTTGACCTTGGTTAAATAGTATTCCAAGCTGAAGTCCGTCAAGCGCTTTGTCTAAATTTGCGTCGCTAAAGAAGATATTTGCGCTTTTGCCACCAAGTTCAAGTGTGGCTGGGATGATACGACGAGCTGCAGCTATAGCGATATCTCGGCCGATCTCGGTTGAGCCAGTAAATGCTAGCTTGTCAAGGCCTGGATGATTTTTGATCCACTCACCACTCTTGCTACCTTTGCCAGTTATGATGTTTATTAAACCTTTTGGCAAAATTTTATCTATTAGTCTAAATAGCTCAAGCACGCTTAGGCTTGTCTCACTTGAAGGCTTAAATACGCTCGCATCGCCTGCTGCGATCACTGGAGCTAGCTTCCAAGCTGCCATTAAAAATGGAAAATTCCAAGGTACGATTTGACCCACAACACCTATTGGTTCACGCAAAACGATAGAGAGCTGCTTCTCGTCAAGTACATTTGCGCTACCTTCTTCGCCCATGATAACGCCAGCAAAGTATCTAAAATGCTCTGCTGCAAAAGGAATATCAACATTTAGCGTTTCGCGGATTGGCTTGCCGTTATCCATGCTCTCAACTTTTGCCAAGTGCTCTTTGTTTTCATCGATGATGTCAGCGATCTTGTTTAAAAGCTTTGCACGCTCGCTAACTGTGGTGTGTTTAAATTTCTTAAAAGCCTCACGTGCAGCACGAACTGCGTCATTTACATCTTCTTCAGTCGCATCTGCGATCTTTGCAAGGTGCTCGCCGTTTGCTGGATTTTTTGCATCAAGTGTAGCGCCGTCTTTTGCGTCGCGCCACTCACCATTTATGAAAAGCCCATATTTTTCAAGTAGTTTCATACTTTTCTCCTTGATTAAGATTTTGTAAAAGGATTATAATATTAATAAAATTTATCAAAAATAAATTTTGGACATAAATTCTCTTTTTTAATAAATTTTATTGTTTAGAATAGGGTGGTGTTTTAAATTTAACTCTACCAAGAGAGCGAAAATGTAGTCTCGCCATCAAGCTCGCTTTGGCATTTTACGGTGATGCCATTTTTCTTGCAACACTCTTTTACTAAATTTAGCCCTATGCCAAAGCCGCCTTGATCGTCGTTAAATCTCGTGTAGCGATCAAAAATTTGCAGTTGCTGTTCTTTGCTGATACCGTGTCCAAGGTTGCTTATGCTAAAGAAATTTGGCTCTAAAATGATGCGCACTTCTGAATTTTGCGCTGCGTATTTTGCGGCATTGCTAAGGAGATTATCTAAAATTTTGCTCATATCCTCAAGGTCTGCGTTTATAAGGCTTGACTTTAGTTTGGCCTCTATCTTAAGCCCGCGTTTAGCAAAAAATGGCGAGAAGTAGTTTAGCCTTTGCGTGGTTAGTAAATTTAGGTCTATTGGCTCTTTTTTGCTGGGCTTATCTAGGTTAAAGCTTAGATGAACTAGCGCGTCATAGATGCTACCTAGGCTTTTTGCAGCAAGGCTGATGTTATTAAAACGCTTTAAATTTCGCTCATTTAGGTTGTTACGATCGGCTGTTTCTATGCTCATCGAGATGACGCTTAGGGGTGTATTTATCTCGTGCGTTGAGTCTTTTATGAAGCGGTTTAGCGTCTCTATCTTTTTATAAAGCGGTTTTAGGCTTAGTTTTGCTAGGTAAAAGGCGATGAAGAGCAGGGCGAAAAGGAAAAAGAGCGCCTTTAGTGTGGTTGAAATTTGTAAAGATAAAATTTCAACCTTAATATTTTTGCCAACTAGAAAAATATCTGCACGTGCGAGCTCGTCCGTGGCGTTATCCTCCATGTACTGGATCTTTTCAAATATCGAGACCTTGCCGTCTATCAAATTTACATTTTTGCTTTTGTCGATCTTTTGGCAGTCAAAGTCTTTGTAAATTTTCTCGTCATTTTTTAGCACGATACAAGCATGTACACCTTTTTCTTTTGTTAGACTTGAGATTGAGTCAAGTCCACTCATTCTAGCTTTCATGTAAATGCCCATTTTTATCTCTTTTAGAGACTTGACCTCGTTTAAGATGAGCGCATTTTTTTTATTTTTGTAGTCATTTATGAAAAAATAGCCCAAAAAAAGCACAGAGCTAACAAGATAGAGGGATAAAATTTTAAATAAAATTTGCGTCTTTTCAGACATAGATGTAGCCGTCCCCGCGCCTGTTTAAAATGGCATCTTTGCCTAAAATCTGGCGTAAATTTTTGATATAGACACGAAGGCTAAGCTCGCTTGGCTCCTCGTCAAATTTCCAAATTTTATTAAAAATTTCATCTTTGGTTAAAATTTTGCCCTTGTTTTGCAAAAATAGGGCGAGCAGGTCGCTCTCTTTGCTCGAGATATTTACATTTTCGCCGTTTTTACTTAGAGTTTTGCTCTGTGGGTGAAAGCAAAGATCATCTAAAATTTTGATATCTTCGCCGTTTTGGTGTGAGAAATTTCTTTTTATGAGAGCTTGCATGCGGATAAGTAGCTCTTTTAGCTCAAATGGCTTTTTTAGATAGTCATCGCAGCCGCTTTTGTAGCCTTTTTCAAGGTCGTCTATGGTGTTTAGCGAGGTGGTAAATATGCTAGGTGTTGTGACGCCAAGCTCACGTAGCGATGAAAGTAGGGAGAAGCCGTCGCCTTGCGGGAGTTTGACGTCTAGTATAAGTAGGTCAAAATTTCGCTCGTATGCAAGATCTAGTGCGTCTTTGGCATTGTTTGTAGTGGTGACATCGTAACCATTTTCGCCCAGATACTCGCTTATTAGATCAAGTAATGTTTCATCATCTTCAACAAGCAAAATTCTGACCATCAAGTGCCTTTACATGCCTTTTTTCATTTCGTCTTTCATGCCCATGTCGTCTTTTTTCATACCCATGTCATCTTTTTTCATTTCGTCTTTCATGCCCATGTCGTCTTTTTTCATACCCATGTCGTCTTTTTTCATTTCGTCTTTCATGCCCATGTCTTCTTTTTTAGCTTCGTGTTTTTTGACAGGATGTTTTTTAGACATATCATCTTTCATCATCTGCTCTTTCTTCATCATCTCATCTTTGCCCATCTTGTCCTTTTGCATCATTTCAGTAGCATTTGCAAGACCGCCAAACATAAACATAGCACCAAGTGCAACTAAGATTAACTTTTTCATAAAGTCTCCTTTAAATTAAATTATGTTGCAATTGTAGTCACTTAGTGTGAAATAAGTGTGAATTTACGCAAATACAAAATAGATAACTGGAAGCGTGATAAATGAAAAAAGCACGCCAATAGCAACTGATGAGATGGCTAGTGAGCTATCAAGTCCAGCTTTTATGACCATCGCACTTGCAAGGGCTGATGTCGGCATCGCACATTGAAAGAGACCAACGACCCAAGTTTTGCTCATCTGGATGCCTGAGACTTTTAATATGATGAAAAATACGATAGCTGGCAATATCATCTTACACAAAAGCACGACGCTAACGCCTTTATATGAGCTTGTGATGCTACTAAAGTTAAGACCAACACCGATCGCAAAAAGTGCCACTGGAGTGACGCTGCCTTCAAACATCCTAAGTGGCGCAAAGATAAAATCTGGAAGTGGGACTTCTTTTAAGATAAGACCCATGATAAGCGCTATAAATGGTGGAAATTTTAAAATTTTCATTGTATTTTGAAATAGCGAAACCTTCTCTGGTGCGGCAAAAGATAGGATGAGTGGTCCAAGGATCGAAAGTGGGATACCAGTGGCTATTTGATCATAAAAGATGACCTCATTTACCATCGCATCGCCAAAGAAGCCCTGAATGACAGGCATGCCGACAAATAGTGTGTTACCAAAAAGGCTTAGCATGACCATGCTGACGGTTGTTATTTTGGTAAATTTAAAAATCTTACCTATGACAAATGCCAAAGCGGCGCTAATGGCGGTTGAGGCAAAGCCGATAAGGATCGTGTTTATAAGTGAGGCATCGACATTTACGTGGTAAATTTTATCAAAGATTAGCGCAGGCATTGCAAAACAAAGGACAAAATCCACAAATGGGATCGAGTGCTTTTGCTCAACAATGCCGACTTTTTTAGCAAAAAAACCAGTTGCGATTATGAAAAAAATTGCAAAAAGTGGAGTGAAGTTCATAGTATTCTCTTTATAAATCTAAATTTTTACGGAAAATTGATTATAGGACCCATAAGATTAAATTACAATAAACCTTTTTTAAAATTTGCTCTCAAAATTTATGCCTTGATGTCAACCTTTTTATAAAATTTATCTCTCTCATCTATCTTTTCTTTGCTCTTTAAATCATTTTCAAGATAGCTGATATTATAAATTTCTCTTGTAGATATGCTTTTGCCATTATTTAGACTGATTAAAAATTTACTCTCAAATTTATTAGATAGATTGGCAATAGCGATCGCTCCAGCATCTTTTAGGCTTACGATTTTATCACCTTGCATGAAGCCAATATCTTTAAAATCCAAGCTATTTAGCTGCACATTATTCATCTCTTTTGCCTCTAAATTTATGCTAGTTTTTAGCTCACTTGATGTATTTAGCTTGCCAGTATCGTTATAAAGCTCTTTTACGTCTATCTCTCTACCACTATCAAATTTTAGCCTTATGGTGCCATCTTTGTTTAGCTTCATAGCTATGACGCTATCGCTATCTTGTAAAGATGTGGCAGCTGTGGCTTCATTTGTTATAAAAGCCTTTTTTACTTTTTTTAAATTCGAGATACTAAACTCAAGTCCAGTTGCTTGTTTAAATTCATTTTCCATCGCGATCATTTTGGCTGATTTTGTCTTCTCAAGCTTTGATATATAAGCATCCGCATTCTCTTCAAATTTCTTTAAATTATTGCCAAGATTTTCTATCATTTTGTTGTATGCGTCAAACTCAGCGTTATAATCTTTGTAAAATTTCATAAAACTATCTTTTTGAAATTTTGTATATGAGAAATTTTCATCTTTTTTGTAATCTTTACTTGGCTCAATGATTGGATTAAACTCACTTAATCTTGCAGTATCATCAAAGCCCACTTTAAGATAGGCAAAATTTTTAAAAGAGCTATCTTTGCCAAAGATATTATTGTGTCTTAGATCGACCCAGCCGTCATTTTGGGCATATTTTTTAAAGAAATTATTTATATCATTTTTCTCTATCTTTTCATATCTGTTTTCTGCAGCGAACAAGGTATTTGGATCTGAGGCGTAGTAAGAGTGCCTATAATCAATATCTTTTGTATCTACGTAAAGATCGGAATTATTTGTGATCGTTGCTTTACGATTTAGCTCTTCTCTTTCTATTTGGTTGTGATTTATGATATTTGTGCTGATAAACTGCCTAAGATCGACCCTTGGCATCACATCGCTTAAATTTGCTATTTTTTCATTTCCATCTTTGTCGTAACCCCTTACTTTTAGCTTATCAAAGAGTATATCTTTTTGGTCTAGCACACCATCACTATTACTATCAAAGCTAAAAAGATAACTATTATTTTCTAATTTTGTAGCGCCAAGCTTATCGTTATCGCCATAAATGTCTAAAAATACTTCTACTTCGCCATATTTTGTTTTTAGAGTGTTTGAATAGGCGTAATCGTTTAAATTTTTAAATTTTGTATTTTCTAGGTAGCCACTTTTTAGTGTAGATAGCATGCTGCTGCTATCTGAAGCTTTTATATTTTTAAAGTAGGCATTTTCACTAAAATTATAGCCTCTAGAAAGCTCATCGGAGTAGATTTTGTTGTTGCTGTAGATGAGATTTTTTGAGTAGTTATTTAAAATTTCTTCTACTTTTTGTAGGATTTTGTGTCTATTTTGCTCTTTTATCTCAGTATCAGTGACATTTATAACTTTGCCTGTTTTTATACTTTCTTTTAGGCTTGAAATTTGTTCGTTATTTATCTCTAAACCTTGTTTATCCTTAAAGGCATGGAACATATCTGTAGGATTTTCTAAATCTTTTAAATTTATAAAGTTATGTTTCAACGATGCAATATTCATCTAAAATCCTTTTTAAAGATATTGCAGATAATATCGGATAAATTTAGAAATTATTTAGGTAAATAATGGTGCCCGAGGTCGGATTAATATGTAAGCATAAATGGTCGATTGTTTTAGCTCGTTCTTCTCTCAAAGCAAAGCTACTAAGGAGAGCTTGGTGGGTTTTGCCGATACTGGTCGGACGGTAGGAAAGGTCTTTGCGGCGGTTATAGATTTCGTAACTAAGCCGCTTCAGTGGATAATAGGCATGATAAAAGATATATTTAATTTCATGGCCGACTCTAAGCTGGGAAAATGGATAAGCGGAAAAACGGGCTTAAGCGTAGGCGAAAAAAACGTCTCCGGCGCGATCGGCGAACAAACTACGGCCGGATCCGTGGATCAAGTCGCGCAAGATCGCAGCGAGATGAGGTCGCAAACGAGCCAAAATCAAATAACCGATAACAAAAAAATAGACATAAATTTATACGGCTCGCAAGCTACTCCGCAAGCCGTGGCGCAGGCCGTGAGCGATAACGGGTATAGTTTTGGGGATTAGACTACGTCTATACTTTAATATTATTCTTTGCATCTATGGCTGATTTTTAATCCACCGCTAACAACGCTGGCCGTGTCTGGATTGCGACAGAATTCTTCCATTGTGTTTTTGCATTTATTGCATTGAACTTTAATCCATCCGCTATCGTTTTCTCCTGCAACATAGTGGATTTCATTAATTTCTATAGTGTTTCCGCATTCACACTTTGTTGATGTAAAAGAATTCTCAACCATTTTTATCCTTTAAAAAAATTTATATATTTAAGTATTTTACAAAAAATATATTTAAAAATGCTATGTAATTATTTTTACTCTATCTATAAGCTTATTAAATACTTTATTAATTTTGTTTAGTGATTTAAAAATATCTTCGGTGTATTCTTTGGCTTTATCTGTAGTAGTCCACTCTCGAGGATCTGGACGTTTTGGAAAACCCATCCCTTGGCTAACTTCTCTTGTGGGTTTAAAATTATTATGATATTTTTCTAACTTCTCTATTTTTGTTAATAGTAATCCTACTTCTTTGGATGCGCTAGGTAAAAGCCTTAATTCTTGTTCGTGTTTACAAAAAATAACTTTCGGTGCTATTAAGAAATAATTACCCATTAGCAAGTTTTTTATATCTGGTTTTTTTGATATATTTGCTTGTTTTACATTACTATAGAAGGAGTCAAATTTATCAATGATTGATTTTGTTTCTTGATAAACTATTTTATATTTTTCATTTTTCTTAGTTTGTTTTTTATCCCATAGAGCTAGTACGCTAACTATTAAAGCAAGTATCGCAATAATATTACCTTTTATATATATATAAAGTCCTTCAAAATCCATATCCATATTTATTTTCTTTCCTGCAATCTTAAACTCTCATAATACTCTTCGGCCAGTATCGTCGTTTTAAATTCATATTCTGTTTTTATGGTCTCGTCTAGCGCTCTTTTTATATCGTCTAGCGATACTTTAAAAAACTCTTTTCTAAAATTTACCGCATTTAATCTTGAGTGCGCAAAATATTTATGCAGTTGATATTCTACGCTTGGCGCATCTTCACAGTATATTATGGCGTGAACGTCAAATTTAAACGGCACGCTCGCGTCTCCTAGCTCGTTTATCCTATCCATAGGTTCAAGCCTTCGCGTCATACCTATTTTGTATACGTCTTTGCCGAAGCTTCCTATATTGCTTATCACATATATATAGCCTCTTCTAGTTTGTTGAGCCAAACTAATGGCTCTTTGACTATTTTCCTCCGCTTCTTTAAGTTTTGATTGAAGCTCTGCAATCTGTTTTTCTTTTAACTCTCGTTCTTCGCTGGTTGCGTATTCTAGTTCCATTTTGACTTTACTTAAAAGCTTTTCATAAATTTCTTCTTCTTTTTTTGCGTCATCTATGGCTTTTTGATATTCGGCGTTAGCCTTTCTTTCCTCATTCATCTGCTCTTTTAATAATATTTGCTCCTCTTTTTCCTCTTGTTTTTTGAGTTTATATTGATAAACTAGCTCGCATTCTTGTAGTTTTAAATCTACATAAGAGTCGCTAAACACTATTTCAAGCGTAGGAGATAGCTTTTCTAGCTCGCTTGCTAGCTTCGTTATCCTTTCAAGCGTCTTGCTAAAATTTGACGGCGTAGTCTTTTCTATTAGATAGTCGCATTCTATATTAAACGTTCTCATCATGAGTTTTGCCGAATTATTTAAAATCTGCTTATTTAAAGTAGTGAAATTCGTTATGATATTATCTTGCGGATATACGATTGCATTTTTATCGCTAATCATTTGTCTTTGCTTATTCCTTACTATTTTTAGAGCTTCTAAAAACGATTGCGAAACCTCATAAAGATATTGAGGCATCTCGAAATGCCCGTATTCCACAAAACTATCTATGCGGGAGTATAAATCTATTTTTTGCATAGTTTGATCCAGCTGTGCGCTTTTGCTAGCAATGGTTTCGTTAAGATCGGATAACTTATACTCTTTTTCGATCAGCTCTTTGGATACTTCTTGAAAATTTTCTTTAAGCTCGAAAATGTCTTTTTCTTCGTTTTTTAAATTATCGATAGACTTTTTCAATTCGTCATTTATTGCCACCAGCTCATTATTTGTATTTGATAGAGTAAATCTTGCGTTTTCTACCTTTTCTTTTTCAATTTTTATTTTATCTAGGCTGTCTTTTTCGGCTTTTAATATACCGGCCTTTTTATATCCCTTTTTACTACCTATATAATAACCTATTGCGCTAGGTATCCCTATAATTATCAATACTGCTATAAGATTTTCCATTTGTAATTCCTATTTAAAATTTCTTTTTATATATTTTTCATATAACTTGGATCTTGTCGCAATCTTTCTCTCTAAAATCATTTTGGCTTGATCTGCCATAACCCTAAGCTTCTCTTTTGGCTCTTTGTCATTAAAATTTTTCCCCATATTTTTATAGCCTCAATAAAATTTAAACTATACTCTTTACTACTTTACCAACGATTTTAAAATGCTCCTGGGTTTCGTTTAGATCGATCTCGTAGCTTTGAAAATTCGGATTAACCGAAACGATTTTAAGCATGCCGCGCGGCGTGAGTTGCAGGATTTTTACCATGAGCTGATCGCTAAAATTTACCACGTAAAGCCCGTCTCCGGCAAATGCGCCGTCCTCGCGAAAAATAACCCAATCCCCGCTCCTTAGCATCGGCGTCATGCTCTCGCCCTCTACCTCCATGCTGTTGAGGTTTTTGCCGGGTGGGACTTTAAAGAAGGCCTTGGCAATCGGCATCAGCTCGCCCGTTTGGTAGCTCCTCACGCCCTCTAGCTCGTTGCCGCCGCCCGCGCTTGCCTTAACGGAGGTCGTTTTGCGGATGAAGTAGAGATCGGCATCGGTATTTTGTTCGTCTTTGTCTTTTTTGTCAAATTTCATTATTTTATTAATTGTGTGCATGGGCTCATTTGCCGCTGCAATTATCTTTGTCATAGGATTTTCGCCTAAAAAATAGCTACTCTCAACCCCCAATGCCGAAGAAATTTTTGACAATACTCCTAACGTTACATTGTTATTTATGTCAGCCTCAACCTTTTTTATGCTAGAAATAGAAACGCCAGATAAATTTGACAAGTCCTGCTGTGTTAAGTCTTTAGATTCTCGCAGAGCCTTTATTTTTTGACCTAAGTTCATTTTAATATACTATAATTCCGTTATTAATAAACGATTATATCACAAAAAGGAGCGTTAGGTATGCCAAAAGTATCACAAGGATACACAAAAAGAGTGACGGGGCTTGGAATGAGCCAAAAGATTAAGGAAAAGACGCATTTGAGTCTTAAAATATTTTGTGAATTAAATGGGCTGAAATATAAAGATATTTTAAATGGTTTTTTCTCAAAAAAACAAGAGAAATATTTAACAACATTGGAATTACTATTTCTAAAAAAATTTAAACAAATAAGTTCATTATAATATACTTAATTATACCAAAAAGGACGAAAAATGAAACTTCAAAACACGGTTAAGCTCTTAAAAGAGTTCGGAGAGGTTAAGGAGCACGAATGCGGCGCGAGCGTCGAAATAGGGGCTAAAAATTGCGGCGCGGATACGGTTTTGTATCTCTTTGAGGAGACTAAAGATGAGCGCGGCGGGATATATTTTAGCTTGATCGGCTCGCTAAAGCAGATGCGCGAACGCCTGCAATAACTACAAAGGGCGGCCTAAGCTGCCCTAAAGAAAGGATGAGGGATGAAAAAAATCAAAATTTTAAAAAAGCTTTTGAAACTGGAAAACAAGCTAAACGCGATCGAGGCGGTGAGCGAAAAGGTGTATGCCGCGTGGCGCGGTATCGAGGCAAAGAAAAAAGAACTAGTCGCTATGCTTGGCTCAAAGCCCGGCAAGAGCATAAAGAAGCTGGCAAAGAAATTTAAGGGATACGAAGATCAATGAGCGTGCGTTTTATCCGCCTTCCATTTTAGGGCGTCTTTGAGTGATTCGATCTCTTTTTTGAGAGCTTGAACGCTCTTTTTAAGCGTATCGACGTCCTTTTTGAGGTTTTCAAATTCTATCTCGTCGATGGTTTGATTGATTTTTTCTATGTTATTCATAAAAAGTCCTTCGCATTAGGTTTTGTTGCAAGTTAATTATATCGCAAAGGGCTTTTTATGAGTATTTTTGAAAGGATAAAAGATTAAACGAGACAAATTTATAAACGATGTTTTGGGGATAGAGGTGGCTCAAAAAGTGAACGAGAGCGGCTACGTAATCATCTCAAAACAGCGATACAAGAGGCTTACGGCGGTATATACTAGTTTTAAAAAATTGCTTCCCACTCGCTTAAGTCGCAAGGCTCGTCGTGATCCTCGTCATCACAAAGGTCAAAGCCCGTATAGCCGTGATAAACGTCGTCTGCGGCTAATGACGCGCTGGCATACGTTCCGTAAAGCTCGTCATTTACGAAGAGCCCAAAATGTCCGTAGCTAAGCGGCGCGATAAAAAGCTTGTTTCGTCGTTGATCTCGTAGCGGTATTTCATTGTTTTAGCTCCTTTTGGGTTGTTGATTTTGCACTCAAATTTTACCAAAAAAGGGGCTTAAAGAGTGAAACCTGGAAAGGATAAAAGATGAAAAAAGACGAGTTTAAACAAGAGGCGTATTTGAATATCGCGGTCAATGAAGAGATGACCGAGAAGTGCATGAGGCGCAAAGCGATATGCCAAAAGTTAATCAGGTTAATAAATAGCGATTCGGGCGAGGAGTTTTTGCAAGATTGCGAGGATTTTAAGGACGCGATGCAGAAATTTGAGCTCAAATACGGCTTTTTGATTTAAAATTTAAAGGAGGCGAGTTAATGAAAACTCTAGCGCAGTTAATTTACGAAAAAACAAGATGGACGATGAAAGACTACTACGAAATGCGCGGGATCAAAAGCACGGGCGGCTTAAAAGGCGGATACGTAAGCAAAGAGAACGCGAAAATACTAGAAAGCGACGGGATCGAGTGGCGCGCGGCCAAAAACGTCCGAGTGGGCGACGGCACTTGCGCGGGATATGTTTTTTTAAACAAAAGTAAGAAAGCGAGTTAAAAATGCTAAATAAAAAAGCGGTTGATTTTGCGATATTTCAAGCAAAAGCGGCGATGGCGGGGTTTGAAACGAAACTAACTTCAAAGGGCGAGATTATCGGTATAAAACGTGATACAAGGCATAACAAAGCGGAGGCAAAAAGTGCGAATAATTCAAAGTTTAAAGCAAATTTTAGCGCATAGTTCAAGCCAACGATACCAGGTAAGTAATAGGAAATTTAAGGGCGCGAGCTGGGTAATTTTTAGCGAATCGCACTACTACGTCCAATGTGAACGGGTTTATCACGTGTAGGCTAGGCGGTGCGATCGTTGATATAAAGGAGAAATCATATAATTCAAAATTTAAAGAGGTTTTTTGAGGTTAAGACGTGGTCAATAGAATAGACGAACAGATAAATGAGCTCAAAGAGTGTGCGATCGGTGAGGCACTAAGCCGGATAAACTAAGCTGGATAAACTGACACGTGAAATCGCTAAAAGACTACATTTGTGACTAAAGTGTGTTTAAATAGTCCACACATTACTGCATAAGCTTACACATTTGCGTTAAATTTCCAGCATGATTATACGTATTTCGTATCTTATTACTTCCTTTGTGTGCAAGACATTTCTCGATGATGTCGAAATTTAAGCCATGCTCATCAATATACTCGTTGCAAATAGTGCTAAACATAGCACGAAAGCCGTGCGATACTATCTCATCTTTGCCAAATCCCATGCGTCTAAGTGCTACGTTAAGCGTATTTTCACTCATATATCGGTCTTCACTTTGCAAGGCACTAAAAAGATAAAATTTACTAAGATCAAAACCTTTAAACTCTTTTAAAAGTCTTATGGCTTGTTTTGATAGTGGCAAGATAAATTCTGCTCCCATTTTCATATCATTTGCAGGTATTTTTATAAGCTCTCTTTCAAAGTCTATATACTCCCATCTCATCGATCTAATATTAAAAGGGCGAAGCGCTGTAAGTATTGCAAGCTTTAGGGCGTATTTTGTTCGCACATCGCCACTATACTCGTCGCAACCTTGCCATAGTGCTTTTATGTCTATCTTTTTGGTAAGCGTTGCATAGTTTTTTTTCTTTAGCTTTTTAAAGGTAAATTTATAATTTATGCTTGCAATTATATTGTTTTGTGTGACATTATAGGCAGATTGCCAAATTTGATTTAAAAGCGAAAAAGCTCTTTTTGTAGCCTCTAAAGCTCCTTTTGCTTCAATTCTTTTTAGCGCTACTATGACATCATCAACTTTTATATCTCTTATGTCTTGGTTCTCAAAATAAGGATAAATATACATCTCAAGCAGTCTTATATCCCTGTTTAGTGTATTGTGTGCAACGGATGATGATTTTATGTTTAGCCATTTTTCGGCGATATTTTTAAAATTTGCTCGTTCGTCTTTTTGCCTTTTGGATTTTATATCTATACCATCTCTTATTTTTTGCTCGAGCTTAAAACGCTCATCCCTTGCCATTGCCAAAGTAAATTTAGGATATTCGCCTAAATTTATACGTTTTATCTTTTGATCTATTGGACTTTTATACTCAAGTGCAAAATATTTACGGCCGTCTGGATTAACAAAAATATATAGCCCTTTACCATCACACTTTTTATAAATTTTATCTTTTGGCTTTAGAGCTCTTATCTCCATATCGCTTAGTTGTTTTGGTATTTTTGGCATTTTTTACGGAGTTCCTTTTGATGTTTTTCTTTTACTCCGTTATTATTCCGTAAAAAATAATTACTTGCAAGGATTTTTATATATATCGTTGTATGTCTTTATATGTCTTAAAATATATATAAAATCCCTTTTCATAGGTTCTTTTATATATTTTTGTATGTCTTTGGATTTTTTAAGATATTGTATAATGGTGCCCGAGGTCGGACTCGAACCGACACAAGGTTGCCCTTACCAGATTTTGAGTCTGGCGCGTCTACCAGTTTCACCACTCGGGCTAAAGTAAGATTGAAGTTTAAATTTTGTGTGAGAGAAAAAAGGGGAGAGTTGCTCCCCTAAAAAGAAATTATTTCTTTTTACCTTTTTTAGCAGCACCAGCAGCAACTGCTTCTTTAAGTTTTTTGCCAACTTTGAATTTAACTGCTTTGCTAGCAGGAACGTCGATAACTTTTTTAGTTCCAGGAACTCTAGCTTTTCTTGCAGCTCTGTCAGCAGTACCGAAAGTACCAAAGCCTATAAAGCTAATTGTATCGCCTTTTTCAAGAACTGCTTGGATTGTCTCCAAAGTAGCATCAACAACTTTTAGAGTATCTTTTTTTGAAAGACCAGCCTTATCGGCAACAGCTTGAATAAATTCAGCTTTTTTCATGAACCATCCTTTTAAGAAGTTATGTGGCTATATTACACTCTTTTAAAAAAAAATACAATACTTTTTCCCTAAATTTAGCTCTTTTTTACGTTTTTTTAACAAAAAATGCGATTTTTTTAAAAATTTACTCGCAAATTTCAAACGTAAGCTCGGTCTTTAGACCAATCTTTTTCATATCAATAAGCCTTAAATTTTTAAAATTTAAGCTCATTAGTTCATCTTTATTTTTTATAAGCTTATTTGCTATCTGACGCAAGACTTCGCCTCTATATGCTTTTGCGTGATGACTCACTATTTTTTTATTTTTTACAAAACAAAAAGTTATGTATTCTTTTTTTATAGTGTAAAATTTTTCATAAAACTTAGCTCTAAGGTCTAAAATCTCATCATTTTGCAAAAAATCATCAACCGCTTTACTAAAATTTTTTTCATAAAATTTTGAAATTTCAAAGCCACCCAGCTTTTCACCTTGCTTTAGTTTGTATTCTGGTATCTCATCTTTCGCTAAGATAGGTCCAAATAAATTTGAAAATATTAAAACATTATTATCTATATATTTTTGTGCCTCATTGTCTAAACCACGATAGTTTAGATGTTTATAAGCCACACCATCATATCTTAAGATAGCTTTTATGCTGCCTTTTTGAGATAGGCTTTCTCGCAGCTGCTTGCTCTCTTCAAGCTCTTTTAGCCCAAAAAGCTTTTTTATCTCGTCTAAATTTGAGCTTTTTAAAAACTCATCGTATTTGTTTAAAATTTCAACTCTTTTGTCAAAAAGTTTTGGAAATATCAAATCCTTACCATTAAATTTATTATTTGTATTTAGAGAAATTTTACTTTCGCTTGGAGAAAAGAGAATTTTTAATGCCATTTTTCTTACCTATTTTATATGTAAATTTTTGTTGGATTATACAATAAACTTTTTGTGCTAAAAAAAATCAAATTTTTACCGATATAAAAACAAGCGGAATCATTTTTGCTTAGAGTGAATAAAAATTTAGGAAAAAATTATGAGAATAACAAACCAACTACGTTTTAGTCAGACTTTGCATGACTACCAAAAAAATATGACTGGTGTAAATAAAAGCTACAAGCAGCTCTCAAATGGTTTGAAAATTCAAGATCCATACGATGGTGCTGCGACTTATAATGATGCGATGAGGCTTGATTATGAAGCAACTACTCTCACTCAAGTAGTTGATGCCACTGGTAAATCTGTAAATTTCTCAAAAAATACAGATAATGCATTGCAAGAGTTTGAAAAACAGCTTGAAAATTTTAAGACAAAAGTAGTCCAAGCAGCTAGCAGCGTGCATAGTAAGACATCGCTAGAGGCTTTGGCAAATGACCTTCAAGGTATAAAAAATCACCTTGTGAATATTGCAAACACTTCGGTTAATGGGCAGTTTTTGTTTTCTGGAAGTGCTGTTGATACAAAACCAATAGATGGTGCGGGAAAGTATCAAGGCAACCGTGATTATATGAAGACATCGGCTGGTGCTCAGGTTGAGCTTTCTTACAATATCCCAGGACATGATCTATTTTTAGGAAAAGATGGCGATTACAGTAAAATTTTGACCACAAATGTTCGTTTGGCTGATCAAACTAGAACCGACATCTCTTATGCGTCAAAATTTTTAAACGATAACAGCAAGATAAAAAATATGATCGGGCTAAATTACGCTAGTGATTCAGTGGTTAGAAGTGATGGCTCTTACAATGGCACAATAAATCCAGATTATGATTTTTTAGATAATTCAAATGTAAATTTTCCGGACACGTATTTTTTTATGCAAGGCAAAAAGCCAGATGGCACGACATTTACTAGTAAATTTAAGATGAGTGCAAATACAACAATGGCTGGACTTATGGAAAAAATCGGTATGGAATTTGGCAATACAAAAACAACAAAGGTTGTTGATGTAAGCATAAATAACGATGGACAATTTAATATAAAAGATCTTACTAAAGGTAATCAAACTATTGACTTTCATATGGTTGCAGCCACATCAGTAGCACCAAATCGCGGTGCAATCGCTCAAAACAACGCGCTTGATGCAGTAAATTCCCTTGAAGATCTTGAAACAATGGCAAATAACGTTCCAAAAACGGTTCATATCACTGAGTTTGTAAAGAGCAAATATACAGATAAAGATGGAAATGCGACAAATGCATTTGACTATGATAAGGTTAGATTTGAAAGAAAGGATAATGAGCTAATCGCAAATTTACCTCAAGTAGCTAGAAGAACGGGCGAATATGCAACAGATCAGACAAAGCTAAGCGAAGTCTCTGGTACAAAAGAGAGCTACGATAGAAATTTATATCCAAAAGATGTTGACGCTAGAAAGAGAGAGCTTTTTAATATCGACAACCAAGAGATAAATTTACAAGTAAAGTCAATCACTGGTACAAAATATGACATAAGGGTAAAAATGGGTACAGCAGGGGGCACAAACACTCCAGTGCAATTTGAAATAACATCTACACCACCAGGTGGCACGCCTTCTGCACCTAGGACTTTAACTGTTTATAACTCAGATGAGTTTGGAAGTTACAGAACTTATGCTAGTGATTTTACTTATAGGCAGCTCATGGATATCGTTGCTATGGCAGCAAGCGATAATATTCCAAACCCTCCACATGCAGAAAACGCAAATTTTGATACAGATATAGAAAAAGTAAAAAGAGATCAAAACTATAATGCCTATAAAGAGGCTTTATCAAAAACAAAGGGCGCGGTAGAGACAACTTTAGATGATAAGGGCAGAATGGTTTTAACTGATAAGACAAAATCGGTAACAAACATAGAAGTAACTATGCATGATGCAAAAAATAGCGATAAATTTGATGGCGATAGCACTGGTAGAGATACAGCTGGTAATGCTGGCCACCCTCAAGGAAAGGGTTCTGTCTTTAGCTTTAATGAAAATAATGCTTTAACTATTGATGAGCCAAGTACGAGCGTTTTTCAAGACCTTGATAATATGATCGAAGCTGTTAGAAAGGGATATTATAGAGCTGATGCAAATAGCAATGATCCACGAAATACCGGCATGCAAGGCGCATTACAAAGGCTTGATCATCTAATAGATCATGCAAATAAAGAGCTTACAAAGATTGGCTCTCAATCAAGACTTTTAACAGCTACAAAAGAGCGAGCCGAAGTAATGAAAGTGAATGTGCAAACTGTTAAAAATGATGTAATTGATGCAGACTATGCGGAGTCATATCTGAAATTTACGCAGCTTTCACTATCTTATCAAGCAACCCTACAAGCAAGTGCGAAGATAAATCAACTAAGCTTGCTAAATTATTTAAATTAAAATTTAAATCAGCAGGCCGCCTAGCTTGCTGATTTTTTAAAATTAAACTCAAGCGTGCTATAATAAGCCTTTTTTATAAAGGATCTAAAATTTTACGACATATCTTATTTACAATTTTTGTTTGCATTTTTATATATTTTGGTATCGCTACAGCTGCTCCAACTGCTGATTTTGTTGGCTCGCTTGGACAAAGCCTTGGTGTTTTAAATATCAAATATTTTGGACTTATCGCGTATGTTTATCCATTTTTATTGATCATTTTGGGCTATTTTGTCTATAAAAATTTTAAGAAATTTGACTTTGATTTTGCTCAGTTTTTGGTAGGAATTTTTCTATTTTTTGTAGCTTTTTTGATGTTTCAAGCCTTGAGTGCTTCAAGTGTAAATGGCGGTATAATTGGAAATTTCATAGTTAGTGCCTTAAAAGAGATGATCGGCTCTATCGGCACCGCGGTTGCTATACTTATGATGTTTATTATCTCGCTTGGGCTTGCTTTTAGAGAAAATTTTATCATTGTTTTAAGAAAGGCTTTTGTCGATAGAGAGCCAAAAAGCTACGAGGCGAGTAAAAATTTAAAAGATATAAAACCAAAACAAATCCCAAAGATAGAACGCAAAAGACAAAAGAATAATGATATAAAAGAAGAAGAGCTTATAGAAGCTCAGGTACTAAATGATGATGAGCAGAATTTAGATGAAGAGCTAGAGCCTGAGTCAGAAAAAGAGAGCAGGGCCTCAATTATAAACGGAGTTGAAATTTTAAACGAAGTGGCTGAAAACAAGAAGTTGCTTGATCAAATAGAGCGAGGAAATGTGGAAAAGCCAAAGAATTTTGTCTTGCCACCGCTTAAATTTTTAAACGATCCGCCAAAACGCTCGCACAGCGTAAATGAAACGGAAATCGATCAGCAAATTTCTAATTTGCTTGATAAACTCCGTAAGTTTAAAATAGACGGCGATGTGGTTCGAACCTACACTGGGCCTATCGTCACGACATTTGAGTTTCGTCCAGCTCCACATATCAAGGTAAGTAAAATTTTAACGCTTCAAGATGATCTAGCGATGGCACTAAAAGCTCAAACGATCCGTATCCAAGCGCCGATCCCTGGCAAAGATGTCGTAGGTATCGAGGTGCCAAATCAAAATTTAGAAACTATATATCTAAAAGAAATTTTAGAGAGCGAAGTCTTTAAAAATGCCAGTAGCCCACTAACTATGGCACTTGGTAAAGATATCGTCGGTGCCCCTTTTGTGACAGACCTTAAAAAACTACCTCATTTGCTAATCGCCGGAACTACAGGATCAGGCAAGAGTGTGGGTATAAATGCGATGCTTTTAAGCTTGCTTTATAGAAATAGCCCACAAACTTTGCGCCTAATGATGATCGATCCAAAGATGCTTGAATTTAGCATATATAACGACATCCCACACCTTTTGACACCGGTTATCACGGAGGCTAAAAAGGCGATCACAGCGCTTTCAAATATGGTCGCTGAGATGGAGCGAAGATATAAGATAATGAGCCAAACTCGTACGAAAAATATAGAGAGCTACAATGAAAAGATGAAAGAGGAGGGTGGTGAACAGTTCCCATACATCGTTGTGATCATAGACGAGCTAGCTGATCTCATGATGACTAGTGGCAAGGATGTGGAGCTTTATATCGGCCGCCTAGCGCAGATGGCAAGGGCTAGCGGCATACACTTGATAGTGGCAACCCAGCGCCCAAGTGTCGATGTCGTGACTGGCCTTATAAAAGCAAATTTACCAAGCAGGATAAGCTATAGGGTAGGGCAGAGGATCGATAGTAAGGTCATCCTTGATCAAATGGGAGCTGAGAGCTTGCTCGGACGTGGAGATATGTTATTTACACCTCCAGGAAGCCCTGGCGTGATAAGGTTACATGCACCATTTGCTAGCGAAAAAGAGATAGAAACGGTTGTAAATTTCTTAAAAGAGCAACAAGATGTAGTTTATGATGAAAAATTTTTAATAGAAGAAGGCACAAGCGGAAGTGTGGCTGCTGGTGCTCTAGGAGAAGATGAACTTGATGAGCTTTATGAAGAGGCCAAAGAGATCATTTTAAGTGAGCAAAAAACGTCGATCAGTTATCTGCAAAGACGTTTAAAAATAGGTTATAACAAAGCTGCAAATATAATCGAACAAATGGAAAGAATGGGTGTTTTAAGTCCAGTGAATGCAAAAGGACAAAGAGAAATTTTATAGCTAAAGTCATAAATTGCTTTAATTTTAGAATTTTAATTTTTATTAAAATTCTAAAAAGTCTTGACAAAGCACATTAAAATCTATATAATTACAACTCTTAAAAACATTGGGGTATCGCCAAGCGGTAAGGCAACTGGTTTTGGTCCAGTCATTCAGAGGTTCGAATCCTCTTACCCCATCCACTTTTTAAATCCAAAATAATACTTATCGCGGAGTAGAGCAGTGGTAGCTCGTCGGGCTCATAACCCGAAGGTCGGCGGTTCAAATCCGTCCTCCGCAACCAAATGCCTCATATCTTTATCATCTAAAAACTAAACGCCAACCCCTGTGCCATCACGTATATCATCAACATTGAGATGAACGTAGTGTAAGCTACTTTTAATATCTGTATGACCCATAAAAGCCATCAGTTTATGTGCATTAAATCCCTTCAAACTCACTAACCTAGAAGCCACTGTATGGCGTAATACATATAGTCCGTGAGTGTTGTTTTCTCCCTTATATCCTAGATGGTTTCTTACAGCCCACCACATACGATTTGCTGTATCGTGGTTTAGATGAGTTATAGGGCACTTGTTTAATGGTAGGTCTTTGCAGTTGTCATAAGCCCCTTGAGATACCCAGTAGTAAGCCATACGAAGCACTTGGTCGTCTTTTGTTTCAGTAAAGAGTTTGCGAGCCTCTATTTTACTTACGCTCTTAGCTATCTCTAAGCGTTGTTTTATGGTTTTGAAGACTAGAATAGTTTTGTTTTAATATGCAAAAAGAAAGATTAGTAAAAATAGGTTTCATAACTTTTAAATATAAAAAGAGAAATTCCCACCTAGTATTGTTTTATGGATTATTAGTATAAATTTAAAAATACAGGAGGGGCGAATGCCCCTAATTATTATTTTAAAGTTTGGATGTATTCAGCTACTGCTTTTGCATCTTCGTCGCTCATTGGAGTAGCGATTGGTTTCATCATAGCGCCAAGACCAAATTTATTTGCTCCTGTTTTATAACCCTTTAGTGCCTCTTCGATAGCTGCTGCATCAAGAGATGTTAAAGCCGGAACTTTATTATTAAACACTTTTTCAGCTTTTGCGCCATGACAGGCGATACATTTTTTGTAGATAGCAGCACCATCTGCAGCAAAGGCAGCAGTTGAAAGTAGAGCCGCAACGCTAGAAACAATTAGTAATTTTTTCATTTTTCATCCTTTGTAAAAAAAGTTTGTGCATTATAGTACAAAAAGGTAAATTCGCAAGAAGCTAGTTAAAATATTTTGGCTATAATCACCAAATGAATAAAAATGAGCCTATTAAAGCACTTTTTCTGGATAGAGACGGCGTAATAAATGAAGATGCTGGATATGTTTACGAGATAAAAGACTTTAAATTTATCGATGGCGTTTTTGATGCTTTAAGAGGATTTGCCAAGGCTGGCTACAAGCTCTTTATCGTGACAAATCAATCAGGCATCGGCAGGGGCTACTACACGCAGGAGCAGTTTGATACTCTAAATAAATTTATGCTTGAAATTTTCAAAAAAGAGCAAATTTCCATCACCAAAGTCTATTTTTGCCCACACGCTCCAGAGATGGATTGCGCTTGTAGAAAACCAAATCCAAAGATGATACTTGATGCCTGCAAAGAGTTTAATATAGATCTTGAAAACTCGCTCATGATAGGCGATAAGCCAAGCGACGTCGAGGCTGGCAAAAGGGCAGGTGTTGGTAGAAATTTCTTGCTTGATGGCATAAATTTTAAAGATGTAAGAGATGTTTTAAATAAGCTAAAAAAGGAAAAATTACTATGAATTTAAATGGAAAAAAGATAGTTATAACTGGCGGTGCTGGCTTTATCGGCTCAGCTTTGGCGCATTATTTTGATGAAAATTACAAAGATGCTCACGTGCTTGTCGTGGATAAATTTAGAAACGATGAGACATTTAGCAATGGCAACCTAAAAAGCTTTGGCCATTTTAAAAATTTACTTGGTTTTAAAGGTGAAATTTACGCTGGCGACATTAATGATCCTAGCACGCTTGAAAAGATAAAAAACTTTCGCCCAGACGTCATCTACCACGAGGCAGCGATCTCTGATACGACCGTAAAAGAGCAAGACGAGCTAATAAAAACAAATGTAAATGCCTTTGTAAATTTACTCGATATCTGCGAGAGTTTGGGCGCAAAGATGATTTACGCTAGCTCTGGGGCAACTTATGGCAACGCAAAGAGCCCACAAACTGTTGGCGAGTGCGAAGCGCCAAATAATGTTTATGGTTTTAGTAAGCTAAGCATGGATAATATCAATAAAATTTACGCAAAGCGTGGCGTGAGCGTGGTTGGGCTGAGGTATTTTAACGTCTTTGGCAAGGGTGAGTTTTTCAAAAATAAAACTGCTTCGATGGTACTTCAGTTTGGCTTACAAATTTTAGCTGGCAAGACACCAAGACTCTTTGAGGGTAGTGACCAGATCAAACGTGACTTTGTCTATATAAAAGACATTATTGACGCAAATATAAAAGCGCTTGATGCGCCAAGTGGCGTCTATAACGCAGCTACTGGCAAGGCTAGAAGCTTTCAAGATATCGCTGACATCTTGCAACGAGAGATCGGCGTAAATTTAGGCAACGAATATATCAAAAACCCGTTTATCGGCTCATATCAGTTTCACACAGAGGCCGACGTAGCTCCAGCTCGCGAGGCATTTGGCTTTAGCGCGACTTGGAGCTTAGAAGAGGCGATAAAAGACTATTTGCCAGAGATAAAGAGAATTTATAAGGAAGAGATAAATGGCTAAGGGAGTTAAAATTTTAGTCGTCGGTGACCTCATGCTAGATCACTACATCTGGGGCAGCTGCGACCGCATTTCTCCTGAAGCGCCAGTGCAAGTGGTGAAGATAAATAACGAAACCTACACGCTTGGTGGCGCTGGCAATGTGGTGAGAAATTTACTCTCGCTTGGTGCAAATGTGAGTGTGGCTAGCGTCCTAGGAGATGATGAGGCTGGCAAAAAGATAAAAGAGAAGCTTGCTGAGCTAAATGTAAAAGATGAGCTCATCCTTACTGAAAAAGGGCGTGAAAGCTCGATAAAAAGCCGCATCATGGCATCTCACCAGCAAGTTGTCAGGATCGATAAAGAGAGTGTTGTCAAGATAAATTTAGAAGATGAGCTTGTCTTAAAAGTAAAAGAAAATCTTACAAATTTTAAGGCTGTCTTGCTAAGTGACTACGGTAAGGGCGTGCTTAGCGAAAAGGTCTGCCAAGAGATAATAAACGAGTGCGTGAGGCTAAAAATTCCAGTACTTATCGATCCAAAAGGTAGTGACTACTCAAAATACAAAAACGCAACTCTTCTGACACCAAATAAAAAAGAGGCGAGCGAAGCTACAAATTTAAAGATAAAAGATAAGGCCGAGCTTGAAAAGGCGATAAAACAGCTAAAAGACGAGCTAAATTTGACCTATTCGATCATTACGATCTCAGAAGAGGGGATCGCGCTATATGATGACAAGCTGCACATCTTTGCGGCAAAAGCAAAAGAGGTCTTTGACGTCACTGGCGCTGGAGATACGGTGCTGGCTACACTTGGCTACATGCTAGCAACTGGGGCTGACATAAAAGAGGCGATCAAGATAGCAAACCTTGCAGCAGCCGTCGTAGTGGCCAAAATCGGCAGTGCAACAGCTAGTTTTAGTGAGATCGAGCAGCTGCTAAATAGCTCATTTGGGGCAAATTTCGAACACAAGCTTAAAAGTGTTGAGGAATTAGAAGAAATTTTGAGTCAAAAGGATAAGAAAAAGGTTGTTTTCACAAATGGCTGCTTTGATATCTTGCACGCTGGACACGTAAAATACCTAGCGCGCGCAAGAGAGCTTGGCGATCTTTTGGTCGTTGGGCTAAATTCTGATGCTTCAGTTAAGAGGCTAAAAGGCGAGACAAGACCTATAAACTCGCAAGATGATAGAGCCTGCGTGCTAAGTGGGCTTGGATTTGTCGATTATGTCGTGATATTTGACGAGGATACGCCATTAAATTTGATAACAAAAATAAAGCCTGACGTGCTTGTAAAAGGGGCTGATTATAAAGATAAAGAGGTCGTTGGCAGCGAGATCGTAAAAGAGGTCAGGCTGATTGACTTTGTCGAGGGCAAAAGCACAACAGGGATAATAAAAAGGATAAAAGATGTTAAAAACGATGATAAAAAATGAGCTCGAGGCTCACCAAAAGACCTTTAGTGAGCATGTAAATTTGCTTGATAACTTAGAGTGTGCTTGCCAGATGGTAGCTGATACGCTAAAAAATGGCAAAAAGGTGCTAATATGCGGCAACGGTGGCTCTGCGGCGGATGCTCAGCACTTTGCAGCCGAGCTAACTGGCAGATATAAAAGTGAGCGCCAGCCACTACCTGGCATCGCGCTAACCACTGATACTTCGGCACTTACGGCCATTGGCAATGACTACGGCTTTGACTATGTTTTTTCACGCCAGTTTGAGGCCTTAGCTCAGTCTGGCGACTTACTGGTGGCGATCTCAACAAGCGGCAACAGCAAAAACGTCCTTGAAGCTATAAAAAGTGCCAAGAAAATGGGTGCGTCAGTGCTTGGACTAAGCGGTAAAGGAGGTGGCGCTATGAATGAGGGCTGCGATCTAAATTTAGTCGTTAGCTCAAGCGATACAGCAAGAATTCAAGAGTCGCATATCTTTTTCATACACACGATCTGCCAAGCCGTAGACGAGGCTTTTAGGGGCTAAAATGCAAGAAGCGATGGATAAATTTTTAAGTGATCCTAGCCAGCAAAATGAGATAAATTTGATAGCGGCTTTAAAAAAGGCTAGCTTTTTCGCTCCGGTGCTTTTAAACCAAGCGCTTGCAAAACCTGATGGCGGCGTAGTTTATGAGGAGGAGGGCTCAAATATCAAATTTATCCTACTTGAAGATGAGGGCGAGAAGCTTAGCTATTTTCCAGCATTTACTAGCAAAGAGGCAATGAAGCTTTGGCGAAACGACAGTGAGCAAGAAAGCATCGAGATAGGCCTAAAAGAGTATCTTGCGATGCTGCAAGAGAGCAGTTACGCTGGAGTCGTGGTTGATGCTTTTAGCTATGATTTTATTCTTAAAAAAGAGCAGATAGCAAGAATTTTAGATTAAAATTTTCATCGCTCTATTGCCAAAGTCGCTGATTTGCTATTTAGCAAGTTTTTATTAATTTTAAGCTAAAATCAGCCAAGCTAAATTTAAGGAAAAAAATGAAAGACAATCTACTTGAATTAACCCAAGATATCGCGTCTGTTGATATCGAAGAGTCTATAAAAACTAGCTATCTTGACTATTCCATGAGCGTCATCGTCGGACGTGCTTTACCTGATGCTAGAGACGGACTAAAGCCAGTTCACAGAAGAATTTTATATGCTATGGACAATCTTGGCGTTGGTAGCAGAAGTGCCTACATGAAGTCAGCTCGTATCGTCGGTGAAGTTATCGGTAAGTACCACCCACACGGCGACACAGCAGTTTATGACGCTCTCGTTCGTATGGCTCAGAAATTTTCTATGCGTTACCCAGTCGTTGACGGACAAGGAAATTTTGGCTCTATTGACGGTGACAGCGCAGCTGCGATGCGTTATACCGAAGCTAGAATGACCATGCTTACTGAAGAGCTTTTAAAAGATATCGATAAAGACACGGTTGATTTTGTGCCAAACTACGACGATAGAGAGGTCGAACCAGACGTACTTCCAAGCCGTGTGCCAAATTTATTGCTAAACGGCTCAAGCGGTATCGCGGTTGGTATGGCAACAAATATCCCGCCACACAGCCTTGATGAGCTAATAGACGGTCTTTTGCTACTTCTTGAAAACAAAGAAGCGACACTTGAAGAGGTGATGGAATTTATAAAAGGTCCAGACTTCCCAACAGGTGGTATCATCTTTGGTAAAAAGGGCATCATAGAGGCCTACCGCACAGGTCGTGGTAGGGTCAAACTAAGAGCCAAAACTCACATAGAAAAAAAGCCAAACAAAGACGTGATCGTCATCGACGAGCTGCCTTATCAAACAAACAAAGCTAGGCTTATCGAGCAGATCGCTGAGCTTGTAAAAGATAAGCAGATAGAGGGCATCAGCGAGGTTAGAGATGAGTCTGACAAGGACGGCATCCGTGTAGTCATCGAGCTAAAGCGCGATGCTATGAGTGACATCGTGCTAAATAATCTCTTTAAATCAACCACGATGGAGAGCACTTTTGGCGTTATTATGCTTGCTATTAATAACAAAGAGCCAAAGGTATTTAACCTTATCGAGCTACTTAAGCTATTTTTAAATCATAGAAAAACGGTCATCATTAGAAGAACGATATTTGAGCTTGAAAAAGCACGTGCAAGAGCCCACATCTTAGAGGGTCTAAAGATCGCACTTGATAACATAGACGAGGTGATCGAGCTTATTAGAAATAGTGCCGATACAGCCATTGCTAGAGAAGGGCTGATGAGTAAATTTAACCTCTCAGAGCTTCAAGCAAACGCTATCCTTGATATGCGTCTAAGCAAGCTTACAGGCCTAGAGAGAGAAAAACTAGAGGCTGAGCTAGCTGAGCTTATGGCTGAGATCGCAAGACTTGATGAAATTTTAAAGAGCGAGACATTGCTTGAAAATTTGATCAAAGAAGAGCTTCTTGAGATCAAAAATAAATTTAAAGTACCAAGAGTGACTGAGATCGTTGATGACTACGATGACATCGATATCGAAGACCTCATACCAAATGAAAATATGGTCGTAACCATAACTCACCGCGGCTACATCAAGCGTGTGCCAAGCAAGCAGTATGAGAAGCAAAAACGTGGTGGCAAAGGCAAAGTAGCGGTCACGACATACGACGATGACTTTATTGAGAGCTTCTTTACTTCAAATACTCACGACACGCTTATGTTTGTGACAGACCGCGGACAGCTTTACTGGTTAAAGGTCTACAAAATCCCAGAGGGAAGCCGCACGGCAAAGGGCAAAGCAGTTGTAAATTTGATCCAGCTGCAGCCTGACGAGAAGATCAAAGCGATCATCCCAACAACCGACTTTGACGAGAGCAAATCTCTAGCGTTTTTCACTAAAAACGGCATCGTAAAACGCACAAATTTAAGTGAGTTTAAAAACATCCGCTCAGTTGGCGTAAGAGCGATCAGCCTTGATGAGAATGATGAGCTAGTAACTGCGCTCATCGCTCAAACATACGATGATATGCCAGTAACTGACCCTGAAAATGAGCTAAGCGTTGAGACTGAAGTACTTGAGATAGAAGAGATACAAAACGAGATCGACGAAGATAATACAAATACTGAGGACGATGCAAATTCAAGCGATGAGACAATGCTATTTGTAGTGACTAAAAAAGGTATGTGCCTTAAATTTAAGATCAGCAAGGTTCGCCAAATGGGAAGAACTGCTCGTGGCGTAACCGGCATTAAATTTAAAGAGCCAGGCGACGAAGTAGTGGGTGCTGCTGTTATCGAAAGCAATGATCAAGAAATTTTAAGCATATCTCAAAAAGGTATCGGCAAACGCACAACCGCTGACGAGTACCGCTTGACAAACCGCGGTGGCAAAGGCGTAATTTGCATGAAGCTAACAAACAGAACGGGCGATCTAATAGGTGTTGTGATGGTTGATGAAGAGCAAGATCTAATGGCTCTAACATCAAGCGGCAAGATGATAAGAGTTGATATGCAAAGCATCCGCAAAGCAGGACGTAACACAAGTGGCGTGATCGTTGTAAATGTAGATGGCGATGATGTTGTAAGTATTGCAAGATGCCCTAAGGCTGAAGATGGTGATGATGAAGAAGCATCAGGCGAAGATATGGGGCTTTTGGAATAAATTTTGCTGTTAAATTTTAAATAAAAGCATAAAAAGGTTGTTTATGAAGATTAAAATTTTATTTTTTGCTGTGATGGTGGCGCTTTTTAGTGGTTGTACATTTAACGGCTTTATGGGCGAGCCGACAAACACATCAAATCGCAATGTAGTCATCCAAAAGGTCGATAAAGACGATCTTAGAGAGGTGATGAAAAAAGAGAAGATGATATATGATAGCGCTCCAAAAGAGACCACTTTTAGAGCCACAGGCGAGGGCATAGCTCCGCTAAATTCGCTCTCGTACGCTCAGTCAGTCACTCTTGCAAAAAGAGCAGCTATGGCTGATGCTTATTCTCAGCTTGCTGGTAAGCTTTATGGCGTAAAGATCAACGCTGAAGATACCGTAAGAGACGCGATGCTAAACGACTCATCTATCACTTCAAAGGTTCAAGGTCTTGTTAAAAATGCAAGAATTGTAAGTGAAAATTTCAAAGATGGGCTTTATAAGGTAAATATGGAGCTTAAGATAGACGAAGATAAGTGGCGAGAAGTCTTTTCTTACTAACGATACTTTTAAATTTTGCCTTTTGCTTGGAGGAGTTTATCTTTTGGGCAAATGTTAATACAAAGAACCAAATCATCGCTCACGAAGAAATTTCTTTTTCACGAGCGATGACTCTCACACCAAATCCAAAACCAAAATTTCTTTGCCAGATAGATGCTTTTAAAGATGAAAACACTACAACCATTAGTTTTTTAAATTTGCATAAAGATGAAATTTTTGACTGCTTTGTTTTAAAAAAAGTGATGGTAAAAAATGAATTTAAAAGAAAAAATAATGACATATCACACACTTCAAATTTGAAAATTTTACCAGTTAGATTTATGGTGGAATTTAAGCCAAAATCCGCTATTATCGGCATACTTCAATAAAAAGAGATCAAATGAATATCGTCATAGTAGAAGATGACATCAATATGCGAAAGTCGCTTGAGATCGCACTTAGCGAGTATGAAGAGCTAAACATCAAAAGCTATAAGAGCGCAGTTGAAGCCCTAAAAAAGCTAAGCGACGACACTGATCTAATAATCACCGACATAAACATGCCAAAGATGGACGGACTTGAGTTTATTAAAGAGCTAAATGGCAAATTTGACGTCATTATAATGACAGGAAATGCGACACTTAATAAGGCAATAGAAAGCGTAAGGCTTGGTGTAAAGGACTTTTTAACCAAGCCGTTTGATGTCTCAACACTTTACGAGGCGATAAAAAGGGTCGAGCTTCTTAAGCAAAAAACTCCAAAAACTATAAAAAAAGTTGAAACCACAAGCGAAAATAAAGGCTTTTTAGCCACTTCAAAGGCGCTTGAAGCCACGCTAAATATCGCGCTAAAAGCTGCAAGGACTGACGCTTCAGTCATGCTTAGTGGTGAAAGTGGCGTTGGCAAGGAGGTCTTTGCTAAATTTATCCACGCAAACTCACCTAGAAAAGATGCGGCATTTATCGCTTTAAATATGGCTGCGATCCCTGAAAATTTGATAGAAAGTGAGCTTTTTGGCTTTGAAAAGGGTGCCTTTACTGATGCTGCAACTACCAAAAAAGGGCAGTTTGAGCTGTCAAATGGCGGAACACTATTTTTAGATGAGATCGGCGAGATGCCCATAAATTTACAACCAAAATTGCTTCGTGCCTTGCAGGAGCGCGAGATAACAAGACTTGGCGCTACAAAGAGCGAAAAGATAGACGTTCGCATCATCTGCGCTACAAATGCAAATTTAGATCTTGCGATGAAAGAGGGCAGGTTTAGAGAGGATCTTTTCTACCGCCTAAACACGATCCCACTTTTTATCCCACCACTTCGCGAGCGAAAGGATGAAATTTTGCCTATCGCGCAGGATACTTTGGAAAAATGTTGCAAAGAGTATGGCTTTGAGGCTAAAAATTTCTCAAAAGCAGCAAAAGAAGAGCTTTTGAGCTACGACTATCCAGGCAACATAAGAGAGCTCATTTCAGTCGTGCAAAGAGCGGCGATACTAAGCGAGGGCGATGAAATTTTGCCAAATGATCTATTTTTACAAGCCAGAAGCAAAAAATAGCCATAAATTTAAGTAAAATTACAAAAATTAAAAAGAGATAAGGAGAGCAGATGAGAAAATTTAACGTAGCTGTCGTTGGTGCTACTGGAGCGGTCGGCGAAGAGCTTTTTAGAGTGATGGAGGAGGTTGATTTCCCAGTTGGAGAGCTTTTGCCACTTGCTAGCGCAAAAAGTGCTGGTAGTGAGATCGAATTTAATGGCAAATATTACAAAGTAAAAGAGCTAACCGAAAAGGTTTTTAGTGAGCATGAGATTGATATTGCTTTTTTTAGTGCGGGCGGTTCAGTCTCAGAGAAATTTGCCAAATTTGCAGCTGATAGTGGCGCAGTAGTCATCGATAACACCAGCCATTTTAGGATGGATAAAGACATCCCTCTTGTTGTGCCAGAGTGTAATCCAAGTGATATAGCACAGTGGAAAAACCGCGGCATTATCGCAAATCCAAACTGCTCGACTATCCAAATGGTGCAAATTTTAAAACCACTAAACGACGCTTTTAGTATCAATAGAGTCGATGTTTCTACATACCAAGCAGCAAGCGGTGCTGGCAAAGAGGGCCTGGAAGAGCTTGTCGTTCAGATGCAAAAATTATTTGAGTTTAAGCTTGATGAGTGCGAACCAAAGGTATTTGCGCACCGCCTAGCACTAAACGTGATCCCTCACATCGATGTCTTTTTGGACAATGACTACACAAAAGAAGAGATGAAAATGGTCAATGAAACGCAAAAAATTCTTCACAAAGATATCGAAGTTAGCGCTACCTGTGTGCGTGTGCCAGTGCTTAGAAGCCACTCAGAGGCGATCACTATCCACTTTGATAAAGATGTAAGTGCGGATGCAGCGAGAGAAATTTTAAGCAAAGCTCCGAGCGTCGTTGTAGTCGATAATCCAGCAAATAAAGAGTATCCGATGCCTATCATTTCAAGCGATACAAATGAGACTTATGTCGGTAGGATCAGAGTTGATAATTATAGACCTAATGTGCTTCACCTTTGGTGCAGTGCCGATCAGATCCGCGTAGGGGCTGCTACAAATGCTGTCAGGATCGCGCAAAAGTGGATCGCGATGCAAGAGTAAATAAAAAGGATTTTTATTGCGTAAGATATTTGAAAAAATTTTGCTTGCAAGCAACAGCTTTACACTTTTTCCAGTAATTTTTGGACTTTTAGGCGCGATCGTACTTTTTATCATCGCAAGTTACGACGTCGGCAAGGTACTTTTAGAGGTTTATAAATATTTCTTTGCTGCAGATTTTCACGTTGAAAATTTCCACTCAGAAGTCGTTGGTGAGATAGTTGGAGCGATCGATCTATACTTGATGGCGCTTGTTCTTTATATATTTAGCTTCGGAATTTACGAGCTTTTCATCTCAGAGATCACACAGTTAAAGCAGTCAAAGCAGAGCAAAGTCTTAGAGGTTCACTCTCTTGATGAGCTAAAAGATAAGCTTGGCAAAGTGATCGTCATGGTCTTAATCGTAAATTTCTTCCAAAGGGTGCTTCACGCAAACTTCACAACTCCGCTTGAGATGGCCTATCTTGCGGCTTCTATCCTTGCACTTTGCCTTGGACTTTACTTCCTTCACAAGGGAGATCACTAAAATTTTAAGCGTTTTTACGCTTAAAATTTCCCCTACATCTTTTCTTTAGCTATTTTTAGGTAATATCCCTTTAAAAATTTAAAGGAAATTTAATGATTTTTATAGACGCTTGTCTTAAAAAACCTACCCCTTATACGCCTGTTTGGATGATGCGCCAAGCCGGTAGATATTTGCCAGAGTATATGCGAGTACGCGCGCAAGCAGGGGATTTTTTATCTCTTTGCAAAGACTACAAAAAGGCTAGCGAAGTTACGCTTCAACCAGTTGAAATTCTTGGCGTTGATGCGGCGATTTTATTTAGCGACATTCTCGTTGTGCCTCTTGAAATGGGCATGGATCTACGTTTTGAAAAAGGCGAGGGTCCAGTTTTTACAGAGCCTTTGCGTGATAAAGCCGCACTTGACGCGCTAAGTATCGAAAAATCGACTAAAAATTTAGCATACGTCTATGACACGATCAAGTTCACAAGAGAAAATTTAGCCAAAGATAAGGCGCTCATTGGCTTTTGTGGCGCACCTTGGACGATAGCTACATATATGATCGAGGGTGGTGGCAGTAAAACTTATGCGGTTTGCAAAAAAATGCTCTATCAAGATCCAGAATTTTTACATCAAATCTTAGAAAAAGTGACGCAAGCTCTCATCTTTTATGTGAAAGAGCAGATAAAAGCTGGTGTAAATGCCGTACAAATTTTTGACAGCTGGGCGGCTGCGCTTGAAGAGCAGGCATATTTTGAGTTTGGATTTAGCTATATAAATAAAATAGTTGATAGCGTAAAAGCTGAATTTCCAGAAATTCCGGTCATTGTTTTCCCAAAAGGAATAAGTGGCTATCTGGATAAAATTTCAGGTAAATTTGATGTTTTTGGCGTTGATTGGAGTACACCGATTGAGCTAGCCAAAGAAAAACTTAGCCCAAGATACGTCCTTCAGGGTAATATGGAGCCAACAAGGCTTTATAGCAAAAAGGCGATAGATGAAGGTGTGGATAAAATTTTAAGCACGATGAAAGGTGTGCCTCATATTTTCAATCTTGGGCATGGAATTTTGCCTGATGTGCCAGTTGAGAATGCAAAATATTTTATAAAACAGGTACAGACAAAAAGTGCAAGGTAACAAGCCTTGCATCGTCTTTGGACCGATAAATTCTCGCCGTTTTGGCATGAGCCTAGGCATCGATCTAAGCCCAAAGCAAAAATCGTGCAATTTTGACTGTGTTTATTGCGAGCTAAGTGGCGCAAAGACTGTTGAAACAATAGAAAATCCGCCAAGTGTTGATGAGATCATAAGCGATTTAAAAGAGTCTTTAAAAACTCATCAAAACATCGACGTCATCACGCTTACAGCAAATGGTGAACCAACTCTTTACCCGTACTTAAAAGAGCTGATAGCAAAAGTAAATGAGCTAAAAGGTAGCGCAAAAACACTCATTTTGAGTAATGGCTCAGGCGTGTGTGATCCAAAAATTTGTGAAGCACTACATGGGCTTGATATAGTGAAATTTAGCCTTGATAGCGCAGTGCAAAGCACATTTAAAAAGATAGACCGCAATAAAAGCGGCATAGAAGTTAGCGAGCTTATAAAAGCAATGGCTAAATTTCGCAAGGAATTTAATGGCGAGCTTGTGCTTGAAATTTTGGTCGTGGCTGGATTTAATGATAAAAAAAGTGAGTTTGAAGCGCTTAATGCAGCGATAAATGAGATAGCTCCGCACCGAGTGGATATTGGCACGATAGATCGCCCACCAGCTTACAATGTAAAGGGTATAGATGCCAAAAAACTAGAGGAGCTAGCCAAGCAGATAAGTGGCGTACCGGTTAATATAGCTAAAGCTCACAAAATAGAGCAAAAGTATAACTTTAGTGAGGATGAAATTTTAGAAATGCTAAGACGTCGTCCGCAAACTATCGCAAATGTTGAAGAGAATTTTTCTGACTATTCAAAGCAAACTCTAGCAAAATTCTTGCAACAAGATGTGGTTTATCTAGCCGATGTTGCTGGAGTAAAATTTTACAAACTAAGAGCATAAATGAAAAGAATCCTTACAATACAAGACATCTCGTGTGTTGGCAAATGTTCCCTTACTGTCGCACTTCCGATAATTAGCGCTCAAGGCATTGAGGCGTGCATATTGCCTACTGCGCTACTTTCGACTCACACTGGCTTTAAAAATTTCACATTTCGTGATCTGACTGATGAATTTGACGCGATAACACAAGTATGGCACAAAGAAAATATCGCATTTGATGGAATTTATACTGGATTTTTAGGTAGCTTTAGCCAGCTTGAGCTGATAGAGAAAATTTTTAATGAGTTTAATAGCTCTGCTCCACTAATACTTGTAGATCCTTGCATGGGCGACAATGGCAAGCTCTATCACGGATTTGATGAAAAATTTGTTATGAAAATGCGTGATTTTTGCACAAAGGCTCACGTTATCACGCCAAACATAACAGAGGCAAGCTTTATGTGCGGGATGCCGTTTTTAGGTAGTGACTATACGCAAGATTATATTTTAGAGTTGCTTGAAGGTTTAGCTAGCTTTGGAGCTAGAAAGATTGTGTTAAAGAGCATTAGATACAAGCAAAATGAATGTGGCATCATAGCTTACGATGCAAAGACAAAAGAGAAGGTAGAGTATTTTCACGAATTTTTGCCATTTCATACGAGTGGAACTGGAGATATATTTGCTTCAGTGCTTTTTGGCTCGCTAGTAAATGGCGAAACGATAGAAACTGCTATAAAAAAGGCGGCAAATTTTGTGCTTAGTAGCATTAAAATCACGCTAAAAGATAAGAGCCGCACATGGTATGGTGTGCAGTTTGAAAAGATGCTTGGCACTCTTGCAAAATAGGCGGGCAAACTACTTATTTAAAATTTTTAATAACACAACGATATGGCAAAGATTTATATCTTTGCTAGCTGTTAGAAGTGCTATATCGCCATGCTCTTTTTCTAGTTTTTTTAGCATTTTAAAGCAAGATTGTGCTTTTTCATTATCAAGCTCGAGCTCAAATTTCTCACAAAACTCATCAAATCTAGCTTCTCTATCTTCATGAAACCACTCTCTTAAAGCAGTGCTTGGTGTGATATCCTTTAGCCAAAGGAAATTTGAAAATATCTCTTTTCTTATGCCTCTTGGATAGAGTCTATCAACAAAAACCGCCTTCATATCCAAACTATCATCTTTGATAAAATCATAAATTCTATAAGCTTTAAACATGTTGTGATTGTAATCCTATAATGTTTATAAATAAAAAAATATTCTTAGTTATCTTATATTTTTTATACTTGTTTAAATTTTAAGGTTTGTAAAATCAAAGCTCAAATTTTTGATTGTGGCGATAGGAATTAAACTAGGGCTAGAAATAGTCCTAAAAAGAATAAATTTAAATTAAAGCTCGTTTCGATAAAATCCCAACATAAAAATCACTAAAAGGGTTATCATTATGAGAGGCTATAAAATTTTCTCAGGAACGGCTAATATTGAGCTTTCAAAGAAAATTTCGCAATATCTTTCACTTCCTCTTAGCGAGGCAAGCATAAAAAGATTTAGCGATGGAGAGATCAGCGTGCAAATCGGCGAGAGCGTGCGCGGAAAAGATGTTTTTGTCATTCAGCCAACATGTGCACCGACAAATACAAATTTAATGGAGCTACTTATCTTAACTGACGCTTTAAGACGTAGTAGTGCAAGCTCTATAACAGCGATTGTGCCGTATTTTGGCTACGCTAGACAAGATAGAAAAGCAGCTCCTAGAGTGCCGATCACTGCAAAACTAGTGGCAAACATGATGCAAACAGCAGGTATCGATAGAGTCGTCACAATGGATCTTCACGCAGGACAAATTCAAGGATTTTTTGATATTCCAGTTGATAACCTTTATGGAAGTATCATTTTTAATGACTATGTAAGAGCTAAAAATTTACCAAATCCAATCGTTGCAAGTCCTGATGTAGGTGGCGTGGCTCGTGCTAGAGCTTTGGCTAAAAATCTAAATCTTGACATGGTTATCGTAGATAAACGCCGCGAAAAAGCAAACGAGAGCGAAGTGATGAATATAATTGGTGACGTAAATGGCAAAGATGTTATTTTGGTCGATGATATGATCGATACGGCTGGCACGATCGTAAAAGCAGCTGAAATTTTTAAAGAGCGTGGCGCAACTAGCGTTATGGCGTTTTGCACGCATCCAGTCCTTAGCGGACCGGCTTACGATAGGCTAAGACTGGGCTTTTTGGATGAGTTAGTGGTAACAGATACAATCCCTCTAGCTGAGGAGCTTCCTTGTATAAAAGTGCTAAGTGCGGCTTCTTTATTTGGCGAAGTAATACGCCGTGTATATCACAATGAAAGCGTAAATAGCTTATTTTAATTAATCTTGGCTTTTGTTTTGAGCGTTTCAGGCAAAAGCCAAATCTTTCAATATTTATTAGAATCTAATTTTGATAAATCAAAATTTATAGCAAAAAGATAGCCTCTGTTTATAGCTGGAATTTTTAAAATTCTAGCTTTCTCTTTAAAAATTTTTGGCATTATGGCTTTGCAAAATGGAGTTACTAAAAGGTAAGTGTCTGCGTATCCGACAGCTATCTTGCTACTTAGTACCACGCTTGTTTGCTTTGCTAAATTTGCACTTAGCTCATCTTTTTGCGCTTTGCTTAGAAGCACATTTAGCTCTTTTGCCGCCATATCAACGCCTCGTATCACATTACTATCATTTTTTATGATAAAAATTTCATCACTTATTTTTGTGATATTTGGCATTAAAATTTGTCTATCGGCTTCTAAAAACTCAAAGCTCTTTTGCACGCCACTAAAATAATTATCTAAAAATGGCTCACTAAAATTTAGCCTCATGAAGCTTCTTTTTAACTCGCCTTTTAAATTTGTATCATCGATAAAATAGTGTAAATTTCTCTCGTCAAGATAGCTTTGAAGCTCTTTTTTGCGTAAATTTAAAAGCGGCCTAACTAGCCAGAAGTGCTTTCTCTTTTCAAGCTCGCTCATGCCAAAGAGCTCTTTTAATCCAGCACCCTTACTAAGCTGCATCAAAAACCACTCAAATTTATCATCAAACTGATGCGCTAGGATCAAATTTTCATAGCCAAATTTTTGGCAAATTTCGCTAAAAAACTCATATCTTGCCTCGCGCGCATTTTTTTCAAAATTTGACTTATCTAAAAAAACGCTTTTGGTATAAATTTTTTTACCAAATTTATCTGCGAGTTCTTTTGCGCTTTTTATCTCGTTTTTGCTTTGCTCTCGCACATTGTAATCAACAATTGCTAGATCAAATTTGATCCCAGCTTCGTCTAAAATGTAAAAAAGAGCAGTGCTGTCTATACCGTGCGAGAATGCAAGCAGGTTTGCACCTGAATTTAGCTTTTCTCGCACATTTTGGCTTATCATTTTGCTTTTTTGATGATTTTAGCGATTAGTTTTTGATCGACCACGTCAGTGACCTCACAAAGGTAGAGTGAGCCGATCTCAAGTTCTTTTACATCGCTCTCGTTTATTAAAATTTCGCCGTCTATATCTTTATCCCAGATATCTTTTTTGGCTGCGTAAAACATCTCACCCTCGCTACTTTCGCCCTCAAGAGAAGCATAAATTTGTTTACCTATCTCTTTTTGCAAGCTCTCATTTATCGATTTTTTAGTGATCTTTTCTATCTTGTTTAGTCTTTTTGAGATGATCTTAGCTGGGATTTGCTCCATTTCAAAAGATGCTGTGTCTTCTTCTTTTGAGTAGGCAAAGGCTGAAATTCTATCAAATTTAAACTCTTCTAAAAATTCGCAAAGCTCCTCAAAATCCTCCTCACTCTCTCCTGGATGACCCACGATGACACCAGTTCGTAAGAATGAATTCTCGGCATTTCTCATCAAATTTAAAAGTTCTTTTATCTTTTTAGCGCCACTTCCACGCTTCATTATCTTTAGCATATCTTCGCTGATGTGTTGGATCGGCATGTCAAAGTAGTTGTGAAAGACAGGCGAGGCAATGATACGTTCAATTAGCTCCTTACTAGTCGTACTTGGATAGAGATAAAGTATCCTGGCACTCCTTACGCCTTTTATCTCTTCTATCTCGTCTATTAAATTTATAAGCCCATCGCTAACGCCTTGATCGCGCATATATGAGCTTGAATCCTGAGATAAAAAGCTAAAGTCGTAGTAGCCTTTTTTGACCAGATTTTTAACCTCATTTACGATGTTTTCAAGTGAGCGTGATTTTAGTTTGCCTTTAAAAGTTGGAATGGCACAAAAACTGCATTTTTGGTTACAGCCCTCTGAAATTTTGATGTAGGCGTGGTAGTTTGAGCCAGTTATCACACGCTCTTCATTTGCTTGCAGATAAGTTTGCGGGCTAAATAAATTTTGCTTTTTCAAGATGATCTCATCGATCTTGTCATAGTCAGCCACGCCGGTAAAGAGATCAACCTCTGGTAGCTCTTTCATAAGCTCATCTTTATATCGCTGCATAAGACAGCCAGTCACTACTAGCAAAGAACCATTCTTACGAGCTTCGTGCATCTCAAGTATGGTTTGTATGCTCTCTTCTTTGGCGGATTTTATAAAGCCACAGGTATTTACGATGATGACGTCAGCATCGCTAATATCATCCGTAATGTCGTAGTTTTGCAATCTACCAAGCATTATTTCTGAATCAACTAAATTTTTGTTACAGCCAAGTGAAATTAAGTGAAGTTTTGGCATTTTTATATCCAGATATTATCTATTAGCCTAGTTTTGCCAACATAAGCTGCTACTAAAATGATGGTGTTATTTTTTTCTATTTTGGAAATTTCATTTAAATTTCTATCCGTAATTGCGACATAATCAACCTTTAATGGCTCTAGCACTTCAAGCATCTTTGTTTTGATCTCACTTGCGTCTTCCTCGCCGTTTTGGATCAAATTTTGTGCTTTATTTAGCGATCTTGAAAGCCTTAGAGCATTACATTTATCTTCGTCGCAGATATAGACGTTTCTACTTGAAAGTGCAAGTCCATCTGGCTCTCTAACGATATCACAAGCCACTAGGCTGGCATTTATAAAAAATGTCTTTATCATGTTTTGTACTATGATTAGTTGTTGTGTGTCTTTTTTGCCCATGTAAACGCTATTTGCACGAGTTAGGCGAAATAGCTTGTTTAGCACCCTTAAGACGCCGTCAAAGTGTCCAGGTCTAGTTTTGCCCTCTAAGATAGCTGAAAATTTCTTTGGAGCGACGATTAGAGGCTCATCTTCAAAGTAAAGCTCACCAGCATCTGGGATAAAAATAGCGCTAACGCCATTTTGCTCGCAAATTTTAATGTCGTTTTGCTCGTTTCTTGGGTATTTGTCCAGATCTTCGCCTGGTAAAAATTGAGTTGGATTAACGAATGTTGAGACGATACTTATCTCATTTTCGCTCACGCATTTTTTAATAAGGCTAACGTGTCCGTCGTGAAGTGCGCCCATGGTCGGCACAAAACCGATCTTTGCGCTTGTGCTAGAGACGAAATTTTGAAGTTCTTTTATGGTTCTTATGATTTGCATTTTGACTCTTTTTGTTTTAAATTTTAACTTGGCATTGTAACAAAAAAGGATTAAAAGGGCGTAAATTTAAAAATGTAAGCAACTTTTGGCTAAAATCGGCAAAAATTTTTGGAGAAAAACTTGGATAGTTACGAATACAACGAGCTTTTAAAGAAGCTACAAACAAAAGTTGAGAACATAGGCTCTATCGTAAAGCCTGAAGAGATCAAGGCCAGACTTAAAGAGATAGAGGCCACTGAGCAAGACCCTGATTTTTGGCAAGATATCGCAAGAGCTGGGGCGCTAAATAAAGAAAAGACAAAAATTTCAAATATGCTTGCAAAATTTAACGATGCTAATCAGGCAGTAAGCGATGCGAAGGAGCTTTTTGAGCTAGCAAATTCTGAAAATGACGAAGAGACTATAAATTCTCTTTTTGATGACGCTAAAAATTTAGATGAAAAGATAGTAAATCTTGAAATTTCTATGCTTTTAAGCGGCGAAGATGATGGCAAAAATGCGATCGTATCGATCCATCCTGGAGCTGGTGGCACTGAGAGTAATGACTGGGCGAGTATGCTTTATAGGATGTATCTTAGATTTTGCGAGCGTGAGGGCTTTAAGGTCGAGACTCTTGACTTTCAAGAAGGTGATGAAGCTGGACTAAAGGATGTGAGTTTTATTGTAAAAGGTGAAAATGCCTATGGGTACTTTAAAGCAGAAAATGGTATCCACAGGCTCGTTCGCACAAGCCCATTTGATAGTGCAGGACGCCGTCATACAAGCTTTTCAAGTGTCATGGTAAGCCCTGAAGTTGATGATGATATAGAGATAGAGATCGAAGAAAAAGATCTAAAGATAGATACTTATAGAGCCAGTGGCGCAGGCGGTCAGCACGTAAATAAAACTGAATCTGCCATTCGTATCACGCATATACCAACTGGTATCGTCGTGCAGTGTCAAAATGACCGCAGCCAGCACAAAAATAGAGCCACAGCGATGAAAATGCTAAAATCACGCCTTTACGAGCTTGAGCTGATGAAACAACAAGAGGCGAGCAACAGCGTCGAAAAGAGCGAGATCGGCTGGGGTCATCAGATAAGATCATACGTGCTTTTCCCATATCAGCAAGTAAAAGACAACCGCAGCTGCGAGGCCTACTCACAAACTGATGCGATACTTGATGGTGACATCAAAAAGATGATAGAAGGCGTCTTGATCGCTCAAAAGGCTGAGGCGTAATAAATTTACAAAAAGAGATGGGAGCTAAAATTTCATCTCTTTTAGCTTTGTGCAGGCTTCTTCTTTGCCTTTAAAGCAAGCCTCATCAAGATAAATTCTCGCTTTTTTATAGTTATTTTTACCTAGATAGATAAGCCCTAGATCATAGCTGGCCTCGCTTGAGCCAAGGCTTGTGGCTTTTTCGTAAAAATATATCGCTTTTTCTAAATTTTTATTGACCCCAAGACCGTACTCGTAGATATATCCAGCACTTCTTAGTCCGTCTATATTGCCGTATCTGCCAGCTGTTTCAAACCAAAAAAGTGCTCTTAAGATATCCTTGCTAAAGCCTTTGCCATCACGAAAACAAATGCCAGTTTGCTGCATGGCAAGCACATTTCCATCTTTTGCGTAGCCGTAAAATCTCTTGCAAGCCTTTGGATAGTTGCCTTCATTGTATAGATAGATGGCGTCTGCTATTTGCTCGACCTCTGGATCAAGTGGTGGCTCACTAAGGCCAAAATTTTGTGAAATTTGATCTAACGAACATCCCCAAAATAGCAAAACACTAAACACAAAAATGATAAATTTTTTCATATTTGTCCTTGAAAATTTAGGCGATTTTATCCAATTTTATCTTATAATGCCCGCAAATTTTAAGCAAAAGGAACGATATGGATCATAATGCACTTTTAATCCAGCTTGGCTATAACGTCAATGAAACGACCACTGCTCAAATGTGTAGAATTTTAAACAATACTGATGGTCTTTTGCCAAAGAGCATAATTGAACTAAACGATCATTTAAAGCCACACCTTTGTTTTGTAGCGATGAGTGGAAGTGAAGATAGACTAAAGATAAAAAATGTAGCTACCGTTAATGAAATAAAAGAGCGAGTTGATGAGATTATAAAAAACTGGGCTAATAAATATAAAATGGAGCTAAAAAAGATAAATGAAACAACTTACTATATAATGGGAAAGATAAGGGACTAAAAATGAAATATGATATTGTAATTATTGGTTTTGGAAAAGCTGGCAAAACGCTAGCGGTTAAAGCTGCCTCACTTGGCAAAAAAGTGGCTCTTGTAGAGAGATCGCCAAAGATGTATGGAGGCACTTGCATAAATGTTGGCTGCATACCAACCAAACGTCTAATAACAGCCGCTAAAGAGGCAAAATTTGTAAATAATAGCGTTGAAAGCGAATATTACACGCTTAGTGTGGAAAATAAAAATAAGCTAATTTCAGCTTTGAATGCTAAAAACTATGCGATGCTAAATGATAAAGAAAATATCGATGTGATCGATGGTGTTGGCTCATTTGCTAGTGAAAATAGCGTACTTGTAACAACGCCAAGTGGTGAGAAAAAGATAATAGAGGGCGACTTTATCATCATAAATAGCGGCTCAAAAGAGGCAGATGCTCCTTTTGAGGTTGTAAGCTCAAATGTATTTTCAAGCCAAACTTTGCTTGATCTAAAAAATTTACCAAAGCATTTTGTCATTATCGGTAGTGGTTTTATCGGTATAGAGTTTGCATCGATGTTTGCAAATTTTGGCTCAAAAGTGACTATCGTAGGACGTTCAAAACTACTTAAAAACGAAGATGATGATATAGCTAATAGCGTAAAAGAAGCTCTTAGAGTCCAAGGCGTTGAAATTTTAGAGGGTTGCGAGATAGGGTGCATTAAAGAAAATGTATTAAATTTCAAGCAAAATGGTGAGCAAAGATGCCTTAGAGCTGATGCATTTTTGATCGCACTTGGCAGAGTAGCAAATGTAGATGATTTAAATTTAAAAGCTGCTGGAGTTGAGCTAAATGAAAAAGGCTTTATAAAGACAAATGAAAATCTTCAAACAAATATGCCAAACATCTATGCGGTAGGCGACGTGCGCGGCGGAGAGCTTTTTACTTATACGAGCTTAGATGATTTTAGGATAGTTTATTCACAAATTTTTGGTGATAAAAAGAGAAATACTAAAAATAGAAGTATTCACGCAAATGTGCTATTTACCGACACTCCACTTGCAAGAGTTGGAATGAGCGCCAAAGAAGCAAGTAAATTTGGGTTAAATTTTAAAGAGCTAAAGCTTAGCATGGCAACAGTACCAGGCGCAAAAGTACTAAATCACGATGTAGGTATGCTAAAAGCTATCGTTGATGCACAAAGCGGCGAAATTTTAGGTGCTAGCTTTCACTGCATCTATGCAAATGAGCTGATAAATGAAGTCGCAATTGCAATGAATTTAAAAGCAAATGCAAATTTCTTTAAAAATCAAATTTTCACTCATCCAAGCATCAGTGAAGCACTAAATGACTTATTTGGACAATTTTAAAAGGAAAAGAATGAAAAAATATTTATTGCTTTTATCGGCTTTATTTTTCACTGGCTGCTTAAACGTGATTGGTGTAGGACAAAAACAAGATGATTCGTGGCAGCAACCAAAGGATGAAAAAATAGTGCAAAATAAAGAGCAAATTTCAAGAAATGCGATCGAAATTTTAATACCAAAATGCGAAGAAGGTGATGCGGAAGCTTGCAACGATTTGGGTGTAAATTACGAGCTTTTAAAAGAATATGAAAATGCTTTAACAAATTATAAAAAAGCTTGCGATGCTAAAGTGCAAGTCGGTTGTGCAAATTTGGGCACTCTTTATGAGCTTGGACTCGGAGTTAAAAAAAATCCAAAAAAGGCAATTTCAATTTATAAAGAAAGTTGCAATGGTGGAGGCATGCAAGCTTGCTATCATCTAGGCAACGCCTACCGCAAGGGCGAGATCGTAAAACAAGACTACTATCTAGCGATGGAGGCATATACAAACGCTTGCAATGCTGGCGATTTACCAAGTTGTGCCAATATCGGAGCGATGTATGAGCTTGGTCTTGGTGTCAATAAAGATGAAAAAAGGGCTTATGGAATTTATAAAGTCGCTTGCTTTCGTGGGCTAAGCAAGGCATGCCCGCAGATGAAAAGACTAGGTACAAAGCTGGGAATGTAAGTGAAAAAGGTCTTAAATTTCGGTCTTATTTTGACTATGAGTTTTATGCTTAGTGGTTGCTGGTCGTGGCAAAAGATGGTAAGCTTTGGCTTTTGGCAAAGTGATGAAGAGGCGAGGGCAGAGCGTCTTGAGCTTGAAAAAGAGAAGATGATGCAAAACTGCGAGAGTGGAAATAATATTGACTGCAACAACCTAGCTGTAAATTTTAGCAACGAAAAGGACTTTGTAAAAGCAAAAGGC
>CAUSCE010000003.1:0-99006 GCA_963530215.1 uncultured Campylobacter sp. | reverse complement strand
TATAAAATGCAGTTTGTTTTATATGCTTATTGCTGAATAAACAACTTGATATAAACCTATTCATACAAAGATTCCACCATCTCTCGTCCGCTGTCGGGCATCAGCTTAGCGTATCTTAGGGTGTGATTGATGTCTGAGTGATTCATGAGCTTTTTTATCGTTAGTATCGGGGTGCCTTTTATAGCAAGATGCGAAGCGAACGTATGCCTAAGGGTGTGAATGACTACTCTATTGGTTGCGTCGCTTATATCTAAATTCTGATTAAAAAGCTTGTTTAGTAACGGCTGTAAGACATTTTGAATAGTGGCTTTTGGTTTATTTACTAAAAAGTCGTTCGGGGATAGGGAGGTATAAATTTGATTGATCATTTCTAGCGCCCTTTTGCTTAAAAACCCCGTATACGTGCTCTTTGTTTTAAAATCGCTTATGGTAACTGATTTAGTAGATAGCGCCAAATCCTTTTTTTTAATGTTTAAAATTCCTTCTAATCTAGCTCCCGTGCAAAGCGCAAGATCAACGAATAGCTCTAAGGCAAAATCTCCTTTAGCCGCTACTTCTTTGCGCAAAAGTTCTATCTCTATAAGCTCTAAAAATCTTTCTCGCTTGTTGTTTGGTTTTTTTAGCTCTATCTTGTACGGGCTAATATGATCGATAAGGTCGTTTTTTATAGCGTGATTAAAAATCGTCCTAACTATACCCATTATAGCGTTTATCCTGGATTGCGACAGCTTTCGTTTGGTTTTAGGTGAGATTATCTGAGAAATATCTTTATGATGCTCATTTATCATCTCGGGTGTTATCTGCGTCGTGGCTAGAGCGCCTAACTTATCCTTATGGTAAATTTCATAATCTCGCCTTTGCTCTTTTATATTGACGGCGTTATTGGGTTCTTTTTCTAGCTTAAAACTAAAAAAGGCGTCTGCGATCTCATCAAATTTAAGCGAGTTTTTGTTGTTCTTGGCTATTATTTTCTTGGTTATGCTATCTGGCAATTCGCCGTTTCTTTGCTTGGCATCGAATTCTTTCTTTTTGTTATACGCGTAGGTTATATTTACGCCTTCGGATTTTGATCCGATTTTTACGTTGGCCTTTTTGCCTTCAAGCGTAACTCTCATATAAAAAACCACGTCGCCGTTGGCTAGATTATTAAAGAAAATTCCCGGATATTTATTGACTCCAAAAGCAGAGTTGTAATTTTTAAGCTTTCCTGCCATAATACCCCCTAAATTTGTTCCCTATTTATTCCCGAAATTTGTAAAAATGTATGATATTTTAGTATAACTTAGAATATGCTTAAGCTATTAAATGGCGTATTTTAGGGATTTATAGAGTATTTTGGAGTATTTAAGAATTATATATTTTTGAACCCAGCATCCGGAGCCATTTATTACCATATCTTTAAAAGCCCTAACACATATAGAATACTCTCAAAATAGCAATACAATGTATAAAAAATTAGGAATGCTTTGGATATAATTACCTTATTTTTAAACAAGAAGTTGCCAAATGAATCCAGAAGATATTGCAAGAGTAGATATTGATGAGTTGCTCAACGGTGCTGGTTTTATTATTCAAGACATGAGCGAATTCGATAGAACTGCAGCTCTTGGAGTGGCCGTTCGCGAATTTGTAATGAAAGATGGCAGCAAGGCCGATTATTTGATCTTTATAGACGGGAAGGCTTGCGGCGTCATAGAAGCTAAAAAGAGCGGAATTTCTCTAAGCGGTGTAGAAAATCAATCAAATTTGTATGCGAATAATCTACCAAGCAACGTAAGATATCATAGACTTCCCCTGCCTTTTATCTACGAGAGCAACTCAAAAGAGATTTATTTTACAGATTTACGCGATGAAACTCCACGCTCAAGACGACTTTTCGCATTTCATAAACCTGAATTTTTGTATAGTCTTTTGCAAGCTAGCGACACTTTGAGAAATAGTTTTAAAAATTTACCAGCGCTTTCAAGGGCAAATTTAAGAGATTGCCAATTTGAGGCGGTCACTTCAGTGGAAAATTCTCTTAAAGAGCTAAAACCTAGATCTCTTATACAAATGGCAACTGGCGCTGGCAAAACATACACTGCGTGTAACTTTATCTACCGGCTTATCAAATTTACAGGCGCAAAAAGAGTTTTGTTTTTTTGGTGGATAGAAATAATCTTGGCAAACAGACCAAAAAAGAATTTGAAAATTTCCATCTAAACGATGAAAATCGTAAATTTAGCGAAGTCTATATACTCCAGCATTTAAGCTCAAACAATATCGACAAAGACGCAAAAGTCGTCATAACTACTATCCAAAGGCTATACTCTATGCTTCAAGGCGAGGCCGAATATAGCGAAATGGACGAGGAAATTTCAGCCTTTGAAACCAAGCTTTCAAAATTAAAAGAGATTGTCTATAACTCAAAGCTCCCGATCGAAACGTTTGATTTTATCGTAGTTGATGAGTGTCACAGGAGTCTTTATGGCGAGTGGCGACAGGTTCTGGAGTATTTTGATGCATTTTTGATAGGACTAACCGCCACGCCATCAAAGCAGACACTAGGCTATTTTAATAAAAATTTAGTCTCGTATTATCCACTTGAGCGATCGATCGCCGATGGGATAAATGTTGATTGTGAAATTTTTAGGATAACAACAAAAATAGGTGAAAACGGAAGCGTTATAGAAGCAGAAGAAACGCCTGTGATGGATAAAAGAACTAGGGAGCAAAAATACGAAAGCTTAGACGAAGATATGGAATACTCTGCAAAAGAGCTTGATTGCTTGGTTTTGTCGCAAAATCATATAATAACCATTTTATAGTGCTATAAAAATGCCATTTTTACTCAGCTATTCCCCAACCGCAAGTCAAATTTCGTCCCAAAAACTTCGATATTTGCCAAATTTGCGTGAGCCAAAGGTTATCTTGAGTGAGATTATGGAAAATTTACAAAACGCTATAAATGAGCTTGGCAAAGTGTATGTGTAGGGGTGAGTGTATTTTACTAGCATTTTGTCAATGCAAATAGCTTTTTGTAAAAATAGGCACTATAAAATTTAGTTTTATATTTAAACTATGTGAAGATAAAAATACAAAAATAAAAGCTAGCTCTGTAAATAAAATTATGAATATCTATTTTGAATAAAACTTTAAAAATATATTGATTAAAAATTGATTTTAAGTGTTTTTAATGTAAGTGGTGGGTTCACCAGGACTCGAACCTGGGACCATCCGGTTATGAGCCGGATGCTCTAACCAACTGAGCTATGAACCCACAGTTGAAAGAAAATCGTATTATACAAGAAAAAGCTTATCTAAATATAAAAAATAGCCTTTTTTACGTGGAGTATAAAACGAATAAATTTAAAAAGAAAAAGCCCTAAAATAGGGCTATAAATTATTTATAATTTTTTATCGCAGCGTCTAAAATCTCTTTTGCAGCGTTTGCATCTTTAAATTCTTTCACTTTAACCCATTTGTTTGGCTCAAGAATTTTATAAGTTTCAAAGAAATTTTTGATCTTATTTAGTGTCGCGGTTGGCAAATCTTCGTAGCTTTTTATCGCCTCATATCTTGGATCGATCTTTGTAACTGGCACAGCCAAAAGCTTCTCATCCATACCTGCTTCATCTTCCATCACCAAAACGCCTATCAAGCGGCAAGGGATGACGCTACCAGCTTGGAGTGGATACTCGTTTAGCACCAAAATATCAGCTGGATCTCCGTCAGCTGCAAGTGTGTTTGGCACAAAGCCGTAGTTTGCTGGGTAGAACATCGCTGAGTAAAGCACGCGATCAACTACGACTGCACCGCTATCTTTGTCGATCTCGTATTTGATATTTGAGCCATAAGGTATTTCGATTACGGCATTGATTTTGTCTGGGTTTGAGCCAAATTTGATCTTTGAAACGTCCATATATTCGTCCTTTTTATTAGAAATTTTCGTGATTTTAGTATTTTTTGCATTAAATACTCGTAAATTTAACTACTTTACAACCTCTACGCTATCTACGTCGATCTCTGTTTTTGTAAGGTCTTTATCTATCTCGCCTCTTATTCGTAAAGGTGTATCTTCATTAACTGTTATGTTGCCCCATTTGTTATTATCGATTTCAACAACAATGACGTCACCATTTTTATCAATAAATTCATATTTGTCTGATTTTATGTGCGATTTTATTTTACCTTCTAGCACAACTTTGGTGTCATCGTTTAGTTTTAAGGCATCTTTTACACTTATCGTTTCACTTGAGTGCTTTGATATAAAGCCTCCAGCCATTGCGATGCTAACAGATATTGCAGCGATTATGATCTTTTTCATTTTTATCCTTTAAAATTGGTTGTGAAATTTTAAGGGATAGTACATTTATGATATTAATAAAAGGTAAGTTTTTACATAAAATCTTTTATAACAATTTTATAGATGTTTTTAGCGGTAATCGGTAGCGCTCTGTCTGCACTACCACCAAGAAAGCCATATCTAATCTCGACAGTAACGTTAAATTTGGCCACCTCTTTACCATTTTGATCGACTAAATTTATGACTGCGAATGTCTCGGATTTGCCAGCACCACCTATGCCTAGGGTTAAGTGCCTAAGGATCCTAACTCCATTTTTTGTTCTTTGTATATCGCATTTTATGATTAGATCGTCACCGTATTGGTTTTTCTTTTTTAAAAATGTATTTATGTGTCCTTCTAACTTTTTATCAAGTTCAGTTTCGCCACAAACCGCTTTAGCACTGCTGTACTTATATGTAGTATCCTTTTCAACCATCTCTATATACTTTTTGGCACATCCTGTAAAAGCAAAAATAGTTATGATTGAAAGTAGTATTGTAAATTTAAATTTATGCATAATTTCATCTTTGTTTAGGTCTGTTAAAAATAGGTTTAGAATTGTAGGGAAGTTGCATTTAAAATAAAATTAAAAATAAGTATATTTGAATGATATTTCTTTGGGACCTTGCACATTTTGATGCAAGGTCTGCGAGTTCATAAAAGTTTAGCTAGTAAATTTTTGATATCAGCTACGATCTCGTCGATGCCACGCTCACCATTTACCACGTGAAGTAGCTCTTTTTCGCTGTAAAATTTGCGGATAGGTTTGATCGGATCAAGATAGACTTTCATGCGGTTGTTAAAGACTTCGTTATTATCGTCAGCGCCTCTTGCACGACCAAGCACTCTAGCTCTTGCCACATCTTCGCTAACATCTACTTCGATGACACCTTTTAGAGAAATTTCATCTTGCTCGCTTAAGACTTTATCAAGCTCAGTCATTTGCTCAACACTTCTTGGGTAGCCGTCTATTATGATGTTTGATTTATTTGAGCTTTTGATAGCTGAGACGATCGCATTTACGACGACGTCAAGTGGGACCAAATTTCCTTTTGAAATAAAGCCGTCTATTAGCTTACCAAGCTCGCTGCCACTAGCAACTTCAGCTCTTAAAAGATCACCAGTTGAAAAGTGTGTAAATTTCTCATCTTGTTGTGCGATGATCGATGCATCTGTTGTTTTGCCGGAGCCTGGAGCGCCGATGATTAAAAATAAATTTTTCATTCTTTCCCTTTTTATATTTTTTGAGCGCCTTTGAATGAGTTTGAAAATTTCACCCTACAGCAGACTATATGTCTAGCTTTGGGATGAAATTTTCTGCACAACATCCAAAATCATCTCAAAAATTTAATCTTTAAATAAAATAACTCAAATTTAGACATCTAAAAGTCTAAATTTATTGCAAAAATTTTAATTCTTTTGCTCTTTCTCTCTTATTCTTAGTCCTAGCTCCCTAAGCTGTTCGTTACTAGCGTGGCTTGGTGCCTTTGTTAGTGGGCACTGAGCACGTTGTGTTTTAGGGAAGGCTATGACGTCACGGATCGAGCTTGCTTTATTGACAAGCATATTTAGCCTGTCAAATCCGATCGCGATACCACCATGTGGAGGCGCGCCAAATGTCAAGGCATCAAGCAAGAAGCCAAATTTCTCGCGCTGCTCCTCTTCGTCTATGCCAAGAAGTTTAAAGACCTTTTGTTGGATATCGTTTTTGTGAATTCTTATACTTCCGCCACCAAGCTCAAAGCCGTTTAGTACGACGTCGTGAGCGATAGAGAGGATATCCTCAAGATCAGGCTCGTCTATATTTTTTGGCATAGTAAATGGATGGTGCATCGCAGAGTAGCTGCCATCATCATTTTGCTCAAACATTGGGAAGTCAAGCACCCATAAAAACTCAAGCTTGTCTTGATCGATGATACCCATTTGCTCAGCCAAGAAAATTCTAAATCTTCCCATATAATCAAGCACGATCTTCTTCTTACCAGCTCCAAAGAATACAACGTCACCAACTTTTAGTTCACATCTTGAGACAATCTCGTCAAGATCGCTTTGCTCGAAAAATTTGCAAAGTGGGCCTTTTAAACCATCTTCTTTCATCTGGAAGTAGCCAAGACCTTGTGCGCCAAATTTACGTACAAATTCTTCAAATCTATTCATCTCGCGCTTACTAAAGATATTGTCGCCATTTGGCACTTTTAGCGCTTTGATGCGATTTTTCTTCTTATCTTTTGCGATTGAGCTAAAAATTTCATTGCTTGAGCGCTCGAAAATATCGATAACATCGATCATTTTTAGATCGTATCTAAGATCAGGCTTGTCTGAGCCATAAGTCTCAGTCGCCTCTTTGTAGCTCATGCGTCTAAATGGCGTTTTGATATCGTATCCGCAGGCTTTAAAGATGTCTTTTAGCATCGTCTCAGCCATATTTATGATATCTTCTTGCTCGACAAAGCTCATTTCGATATCTATTTGGGTAAATTCTGGTTGGCGATCAGCCCTTAAGTCCTCGTCGCGGAAGCATTTTGCGATTTGGAAATATTTATCAAAGCCAGAACACATCAAAAGCTGCTTAAATAGCTGTGGGCTTTGTGGGAGCGCATAAAATTGACCCGGATATACACGGCTTGGCACTAGGTAGTCTCTCGCTCCTTCTGGAGTTGCGCGTGTTAAAACCGGAGTTTCAAACTCGATAAAGCCCATTTTATCTAGGCTGTTTCTAGCTGCGATCGCTGCACGAGAACGCATTTTAAAGATATTTTGCAAGCGCTCGCTTCTAAGATCTAAAAAGCGGTATTTTAGTCTGATATCTTCATTTACGCTCTCATCACCTATCATAAATGGTAGTGGCTCGCTTGGATTTTCGATGATTAGCTCACTTACTATTACTTCTATCTCGCCAGTTCTTAGCTTTGGATTGGTTAGCCCTTCGCCTCTAGCTCTTACTTTTCCTTTTGCTTTTAAGACATATTCATCTCTTACTTTTGCAGCCACGTCATGTGCTTCTTTGCTATCAGCCGGATCGCAAACTAATTGTATAAGCCCGCTAACATCTCTTAAATCGATGAAAACAACGCCGCCATGGTCTCTATATGTGTTTGCCCAGCCACAAAGTATTACTTCTTTGCCGATATCAGCTTTGCTAAGATCGGTGCAATAATGACTTCGCATAAAATGCTCCTTTGCAATGTTTTTTAGGCAATTATAATCGCTTTTTTCTTTTGAAAAGCTTTGTTAAAATAAAATATGTTACAATCATTTACATGAAAAATGAACAAAAATTTAATACTTTTTGCACAAAAAAAGTAGGACTTATTGCTAAAGATTATCCATTATTTAGGCAAGATTTAGAAAAATTAGAAAAAATTTTAAAAAAGTATAACGCAGAAATTTTGCTTGAAAAAAATTGTGCTAAGCGCATAGAAAAAAGTGGTTTTGAGCTTATAAAATTAGCCAAAGAGTGTGAATTTCTGATCACTCTTGGCGGAGATGGCACGATCATTTCAACTTGTAGAAAGCTAGCCCACATCTCGCCACTTGTCCTTGGCATACACGCTGGTAGACTCGGATTTCTAACCGACATAATGATTAATGAGAGTGAGAAATTTTTTAAAGACTTTTTTGATGGTAAATTTGAGGTAGAAATGCCTTTTATGCTTGATGTGACTCTCCACAAAAATGATGGCAAAACAGAGCAAAAGATAGCATTTAACGACGCAGTCATCGTTAGTAAAAATGGTGGTTCGATGACGCATATCGAAGCACTTTTAAATGAAAAATATTTTAATTCATATTTTGGTGACGGCGTTATAGTGGCGACACCTGCTGGAACAACGGCATATAACATGAGCGCAAATGGTCCTATTATCTATCCATTGAGCGAAGTTTTTACAGTAACTCCCATCTGCTCGCACTCGCTCACGCAGCGTCCAGTTGTGCTTACGAAAAATCATACGGTCAAATTTAGAACAAATAGCGATGCGATTTTGGTACTTGATGGTCAAGATAGGTTTGATATGAGTAAAATTTCAGCTGTCAGCATGAGCCTTAGCAACAAAAAAGCTAGGCTGATACGCCATATTGGCAGAGATTATTTTCAAATTTTAAAAGAGAAACTTCACTGGGGTTATAATGATTGATCGAATTTTGATTAAAGATTATCTAAATTTTAAAAATGTCGAGCTAAATTTTAAAGAGGGTCTTAGTGTATTTACGGGCGTTAGTGGCGCTGGTAAGTCGGTGCTAATGAGCGCCATAATGGCTGTTTTTGGGCTAAAAGATAGCGAGGCAAGGCTGATAGAAGCTGACGTGGAGCATAAATTTGAGTTTGATGAGTTTGGCATAGAAAACGAAGAGGTCAATATTTTCAAGCTTTTAAAAGATAAGAGCACGAGGTATTTTATAAACCAGCAAGCCATCTCAAAGAAAAATTTAGCCCAAGTGGCGCGCGAGCACATCAAATATCTCTCGGCAAAAGAGGCAAATGAATTTGAAAATGAGAAATTTCTAAATTTGCTTGACAGGCTTGAAATTTCAAAAAATGAGAAATTTAAAGAGATAAAGCAGGAATTTGAAACGGCATTTTTAGAATTTTCTAAAATTTCAAAAGAGCTAGCCACTATAAAAGAGGAAGAGAAAAAGGTCGAGGAGCTAAAGGAGCTTGCTAGCTTTGAGATCGAGAAGATAAGAAGTGTTGGGCCTAAAAAAGGCGAGTTTGAAGAGCTTATGGAGACTAAAAAAAGGCTTAGTAAAAAAGATAAGATAAATGAGGCGTGGGCTAGGGCTGAGCGGATATTTGAGCTAGAGCACAGCGTAAATGAGGCGCTAAGCATCAGCGACCTTGACAACGGCTTTTTTGAAGATGCGATGAACGAGCTAAGGGTCGCAAGAGATAGCCTAAATATGGAGGAGCTTGACGATATCGACGTGGAGAGCGTGCTTGATAGGATAGAAGCGCTAAATGCCATCATTAGGCGCTATGGCAGCGAAGAAGAGGCATTAGAAGCGCTTAATAAAAAGGAAAAAGAGCTTGCCAGATATGAAAATTTAAGCTTTGAAAAGAGCGAGCTAGAGAAGAAATTTGAAATTTTAAGTAAAAAGGCAAATGAGCTAGCCAGCACTTTAAGCAAGGCAAGGAGCGTAAATTTAAAAGAGCTTGAGGCGATGATAAATTTATACCTAAAAGAGCTTTATATGCCAGATATTACGCTGAGTATTGAGGCTAAAAAGCTTGATATTTTGGGCGTTGATGAGGTTTGTCTAAATTTAAATGAGACTTCGCTTAAAAATTTAAGTTCAGGCGAGCTAAACCGCCTAAGACTAGCTTTCATAGCTGCCTCTAGCGAGATCACAAAAACTGGTGGTGACGTCATTATTTTAGATGAAATAGATGCAAATTTAAGTGGAAAAGAGGCGATGAGTATCGCAAATGTCTTGCTTAAGCTCGCAAATTTTTATCAAATTTTTGCCATTTCACATCAGCCACAGCTTAGCTCAAAGGCAAATTCACACTTTTTGGTAGAGCGTCACGAGGAAAACTCGGTCGTAAGAGAGCTTGACAAAGAGGAGCGTGTAAATGAGCTTGCGCGTATGATAAGCGGCGAGCATATAAGCGAAGAAGCAATAAATTTTGCAAAAGGGCTTTTAAAGTAGCTTAATTTAAATTATTAATTTAAGCTTTGTAAATAAATTTATTTGATAAAATTGTCACTAATTTAATAAAAATTTTATGGAAATAATATGGAAAGAATTCTTGTAGTTGATGATAATAAGGCGCTAGCAAAGCTGATTGTTATGCAAATGGAAAAGAGCATTGATGATATGACAATTGATGTCGCATACAGTTTTGCTGAGGCTAAGACGCTAATTAGCGAGCATGATAAAGATTATTTTATGACTATTTTGGATTTAAATTTGCCAGATGCTCCAAACGGCGAAATTGTTGATTATGCACTTTCCAAAGGGCTTTCGGCTATCGTTTTAACAGGTAGCATTGATGATGAAACAAGGCAAAATTTTATAAATAAAGATATTGTTGATTATGTTTATAAAGGAAATATGGATGATATCAACTATATCTTTCAAATGATAAATATACTGAGCAAAAATAGACAATACAAGGTTTTGGTTGTTGAAGACTCGCTCCCTTTTAGAAATATGATAAAAAAGATATTAACCAGCCTTCAGTTTAAAGTCTTGGCCGCAGCTCACGGCGAAGAGGCAATGAACTATTTTGCGGATAATCCTGATATAAATCTTATAATAACCGATTATAGAATGCCAGTAAAAGATGGCCTTGAAGTTTTAAAAGAGGTTAGAAAAGAAAAAGATAAAAATAGTCTTGGCGTAATCGTTATGACATCGCCTAGTGAAAAGACCGACGCGTCAATATTTTTAAAAAATGGTGCGAGCGATTTTATAGCAAAACCATTTTCAAAAGAAGAGCTAATATGCCGTGTTAATAATACGATCGAAGCGATGGAAAATATAAATAAGATAGCAAATTTTGCAAATCGTGACTTCTTGACTGGAGTTTATAATAGAAGATTTTTTTATTCCGACGTGGAAGAGTATATCCAAGCAGCTGAAGAGACCAATGAGCCTTATGCTTTTGCGATGATCGATGTTGATTATTTCAAAAAGATCAACGATAAATATGGCCACGATGGTGGAGATAGGGTACTAAAATCAATCGCAAAAATTTTAAATGATAATACAAAAGGAAGTGATATCGTTGCTAGATTTGGCGGCGAAGAATTTTGCGTTGTCCTTAAAAAAATAAATAAAGAAGAAGCTGTTAAATTTTTTGTAAATTTACGAGCCAAAGTGGCTGAAAATGAAGTAACTATAAAAAAGGAAAAAGTAAAAGTTACTATATCAATAGGTGTATCTTTTGGCAATGGGCATTGCGAGATAGACGATATGCTTGAGGCTTGCGATTCAGCACTTTACACCGCAAAAGAAAATGGTAGAAACAGAGTAGAAATAGCTTTATGATTATAGATACGCATTGTCATTTAGATAGTAAAGTTTATGATCCTGACCTTGATAAAATTTTAGATGAAGCTAGAAATTTAGGGTTAAAGGGCTTTATTATCCCGGGAGCTGATATCAATGATTTACCAAAAGCGGCTAAAATAGCACATGAAAATTCTGACATTTTCTTTGCCGCTGGAGTTCATCCATATGATAAAGAGAATTTTGATATTGAAATTTTAAGAAATTTTGCTAAAGATGAAAAGTGTGTGGCGATTGGTGAATGTGGTTTGGACTACTTTCGCTTACCAAAAGATGAAAATGAAAAGATAAAAGAAAAAGAGGATCAAAAACGTATTTTTTTAGCTCAACTTGATTTAGCTGTTGAGTTAAAAAAACCCGTTATTCTTCACATTAGGGAGGCTAATGAGGACTCTTTTAATATCTTAAAAGAGTATGCACCAAAGCTTGAAGCTGGAGCGATTTTGCACTGTTATAATGCTTCACCACTTCTTTTAGAGCTTTGTAGATTTGGGAATTTTTACTTTGGCATAGGCGGTGTTTTAACATTTAAAAATGCTAAAAATTTAGTCGAGATTTTGCCAAAAATCCCATTTGATAGGATAGTTATTGAAACTGACGCTCCTTATCTCACGCCAGAACCAAATCGCGGCAAGAGAAATGAGCCGGCGTTTACGACATTTGTTGCTAAAAAGATAGCTGAAATTTTAAACCTTGAGTTTGAAGTTGTTTGTGAAAAAACTTCAAATAATGCCAAAAGGTTGTTTAAGTGCTTTGCTTAAATTTTGAGCGTTGCACTTGTTTAAGATGCTAGCATCTTAAGTTTTGACACGAAAAAGGATAGAAATGAAAGCAATGCTTAAAATATTTTTAATGTTTGCATGTAGTACCTTGCTACTAGCAAATACACCTGAAAGAAGCTCATACGATACTCAGGTAAAAATTTTAAAAGAGTTGGATATTGACGCTAGCTTTATGAAGACTTCTCACTATACAAAGATGAGACAAGGTATCAAACAATCACAACTTGAAACATTTACAGAAGCTCTAAAAAATGGTTATATGTATATACCGATGGTAAAAGAGCAGATCAAAAAATCAGGCGTACCTGAGTCATTCTTTTATCTAGCTATGATAGAATCAGGCTTTTCAAATCACACAGTCTCAAACGCAAAAGCTACTGGCATGTGGCAGTTTATGGAGCAAACGGCTAGACTGCATGGTCTAAAGGTAGGACAGTATGTCGATGAGAGAAAAGATCCAGTAGAGTCTACTATTGCAGCAACAAATTATCTAAAGTCGCTTAAAAATCAATTTGGCAAGTGGTATCTAGCAGCTATGGCCTATAACTGCGGCGATGGTGCGTTAAAAAGAGCTATACAAAAAGCTGGTACAGATGACCTTGTAACGCTTCTTGACGCAGAGAAAAAATACCTTCCAGCCGAAACTAGAAATTTTGTTATTAAAATTTTAAGAGCAGCATATACCGCAAAAGACGCAGACTTCTTGATGTCTAAAGATTCATCTTTGTTAAACATAAACGGAGGACTAAAGCTTGTAAAAGTAAAAGTACCTGGCGGTACAAATTTAGCTCAAATAGGCGATAGTATCGGTCTTAGTACAAAAAAGATGAAAAATAACAACCCGCATTTAAAATTTGTATTTACTCCACCAACTCTAAAAGATTATTATGTTTATATCCCTGAAAATAAAAAACAACTTTTTGCAGAAAATTTCAAGCCATTTAATGGTAAAAATAATTTTTATGCCTATGTCGTAAAAAAAGGCGAAACACTACTTTCTATCTCTAAAAAAACGGGTGTTAGTCATAGAGCGATCAAGGACTACAACGAGCTTAGCACAAATGCCGTAAGCTATAATCAAAAACTAATTATTCCATTTTCCGCACAAAATAAATCTCAAAACTATATAGTCCAAACTGGTGATACGATAGCTTCTTTATCTAAAAAATTTAATGTGAGTGAAAAAGATTTAAAAGATGCAAATTCTTTTGCTAGTTCAAATTTAAATGTTGGAGCAAATATTGTCATACCATAAGAGTCTAAAATTTTATATAGGGCTAAGTTTTACTCTTTTAGTTACTGGTTGCTCTTGGAGCGGGGCACCATTTACACCAAGTGGCCCAACTAATGTAAAGGGCAACAATTCAGCTTCTATCCAAAAAGCAACAATGAGACCTTACACGATAAATGGCAAAACATACTACCCAACCGTTGTAAGTGTGGGTGATAGGGCAAGTGGTACGGCAAGCTGGTATGGTCCAAATTTTCATGGAAAAACAACCTCAAACGGCGAAATTTATAATATGTACAACATGACTGCAGCACACAAAACTTTGCCGATGAATACGATCCTTAAAGTAACAAATTTAAGAAATCAAAAAAGCGTTATTGTGCGTGTAAACGATCGTGGACCTTTTGTGGCTGATAGAGTTTTAGATCTTTCAAAGGCGGCTGCAACTAAACTTGATATTATCGGTACAGGTACAGCTCCAGTCAGCATGGAAGTCATAGGCTTTAATGAAGATATAAATGCTGTTGCAAGCATTAATACTCAAGCAAAACCAACAAGTACTGGTATAAAAGTGCCAAATCCAGTCTCTCCGACAGCTCCAACTGGAGGCATTATTATTTCGTCAGAGCAACGGGTTGTAGGTGGAGATTTTATGGTGCAAATTGGCTCATTTAAAAACCTTGAGGGCGCAAATAGATATCAAAGAGAACATCAAAGCATAGATGGCTACAAGTCGGTAGTTAGGACATTTACTATAGATGGATCTACTATTTATAGGGTATTTTTGCATGGCTTTAGAAGTGAGGACGAGGCTAGGGATTACGCAAGAAGCGGTAAATTCCAAGGTGCATTTATAGTAAGAGGTTAGGGCGTGAGAGAAGAAATTTTAGAACTAACTAGAAATACAAAAGAGACACAAATCTCAATGAAGCTTAAAATTTATGGCTCTGGGGTTGCAAAGATTAACACAGGCATAGGCTTTTTTGACCATATGCTTGAAGCTTTTACCAAGCACTCTTTACTTGATCTTGAAATTTTATGCAAGGGCGATACGCATGTGGATTTTCATCACAGCGTTGAGGATGTTGGCATAGTTTTGGGTCAGCTTTTAAAAGAGGCCTTGTATCCTTTAAGTGGCGTTGAGAGATTTGGCGAGGCGAGCGTTGTTATGGACGAGGCGGCTGTTTTTTGTGCGCTAGATCTTAGCAACAGGGCCTATCTTGTATATGAAAATTTTAATGAAAATGCCAAGGTTGGCGAGTTTGACACTGAGCTTGTGGAGGAGTTTTTTAGAGCAGTTGCGATAAATTCGGCTATCACTCTTCATCTAAATCAAATTCGCGGCAAAAATACTCATCACATCATCGAAGCAACATTTAAATCATTTGCCGTCGCACTCCGCAGAGCGCTTGCCAAAAACGCAAGGATCGGCACTCCAAGCACTAAGGGTGTTTTATGATAGAGATTATATTTTTAGACATTGATGGTTGCATGACTGATGGCAAGATCATCTATAATGCAAACGGTGAAGAGCTTAAATTTTTTGATGTAAAAGATGGCTACGCGATAGAAAGCTGGCTAAAGCTTGGCAAAAAAGTAGCTATCATTACAGGTAGAAAGTCAGCCATCGTTGAGCGAAGGGCTGAGGATCTAAAGATAAATCACGTCTATCAAGGCGTTGGTAATAAATTTGAAGTGGCGAGTGAGATATTAAAATTTGAAGGGCTTAGCTTTAAAAACGCAGCAGCTATCGGCGATGATTACAATGACTATAAAATTTTAAATGCAGTTGCTTGGAGCTTTAAGCCAAAAGATGCGATAAAAGAGCTTGATGTAAAGACAAAACTAAAGCACAAAGGTGGCAATGGCGCGGTTAGAGAGATGATCGAGCTTATTATAAAATCAGAAAATTTATATGACGAGTGGTCTAAGCGTTGGTTGTAAAAATTTTCTACTTCGTCGTAGCTATTTTTAGTGTCGTGATGATATTTTTGGTAGCTCAAGATCCATACCTTGCAAATGTTTTAAAGATTGATACAAAGATATCAAATATGCAAATAAATGACGTGATAGATTACGAGATAAATTCCACGAAAATAAGTGGAGTCTACGAGGCTGATGAGCTAAATAGATACAATGATAAAGATGAATTTTTGAGTTTTAAAGCAAAAATTTTAAGAGGAAATTTAAAACATTTTTTAAGCTCAGACAAAGCAATCTCACAAAATGACGAAATCATTTTTCAAAAGAATGCGAACTATGAAAACAACGATAGTTTGAGATTTATAAGTGACGAAGTGATATATGGAACAAAAACAAAAATAGTAAGATCTGAAGCAAATTTCACGCTCATAAGAAATAATGATAAGGCACTGGGTGAGAGTGGAAGCTATGATCTTGGCAAAAAACAAACGCAGGTAAAAGGGTTAAGGGCATGGGTAGAAGAAAATCAGCGATTTTAGCGGTGATATTGGGTTTTACATTTTTAAATGCAGAGCAAGTTGAAATCACATCAAATGATTTTTTTGCAGATGAGAATAAGCAAACTAGTGAATTTATAGGTAATGTAAATATCAAAAAGGGTTCATTTGATGAGCTTAAGGCAGATAGGGTGGTCGTCTATTTTGACAAAAAACGCCAGCCTATAAAATATGTGGCCACTGGCAATGCTAGAGCAAAAATTTTTATAAAAGATAAGCACTACGACGGCAAAGGCAATACTCTTACATACGAGCCAGCAAAACAGATCTATACTGTTAGTGGAAATGGCTATTTGCATGAGGTAGAAACTGATAAGAATGTTTATGGTGAAAAGATCGTTGTCAATCAAAAAGATGGCACATATAGCGTAAACAGTGATGAAAAAAAGCCTGTTAAATTTATCTTTCAGGTAGAGGAAAAAGATAAGTGATAAGGCCACTAAGTGCTAAATTTATCACATCAAGTTCAAGTATAAAAGAGGCTCCAAGCTTCGTAACAAGTGAAGTCGTCTTTTTGGGGAGATCAAATGTTGGTAAAAGTAGCCTCATAAATACACTTGTAAATCAAAAAAATCTAGCCAAAAGCTCATCGACTCCTGGCAAAACTCAGCTTATAAATTTTTTTGAGGCTGAGTTTTGTGAGCAAAAAGATGAGCAGGAAGAAAAAGATAAATTTAAGCTCATTTTGGTTGATTTGCCAGGCTTTGGCTATGCAAAAGTGGCAAAGTCAAAGCATGATGAATGGCGTAAAAATTTAGATGAGTTTTTGAAATTTAGAAGCGACATTAGACTTTTTATACATCTAATTGACGCTAGGCATTTTGATTTAGATATAGACGTAAATGTGGATGCTTATCTAAAAAGCTTTTTAAGAGCTGATCAGAAAATTTTAAATTTATATACAAAAAGCGATAAGCTAAATCAAAGTCAAAAGAGTGCGGTAATGAAATTTGACCCAAGTGGTATCTTGGTCTCAACTCTTAATAAAAGCGGTATCGAAAAGGCTAGAGAAGCTATCATAGATAACGTTCTTGGCAGATAAAATGCAAACCATAAGCAGCTTAGATATTAAAATTTTTAAAGAATTTTGGTGGGCTGTTTTTTTATTCTCATATGAGATTGCAACTACGCAATTTGGCTTTTTACCACCACTCATTGGTATTTTTTTTACTTATATGATTTTGGAGTATTCAAGAAAACAAAAGCAATACGACGAGTTTAGGCATAATTGGTACTTTGCGATAATTTTTATAATATTTGCTGAGCAAATTCATGGATTTCATCTTTTTTCAACGATTATTGCATTTTTGCTTTTTTATAATTTTATTTTAGACTGGCTATATACCACGATGAAGTGGCGAAACTGCCTACTTATCATCTTTGTAGCAGCTGGATATACTTTAACATTTCTTGTAAATAACCTATTTGCTTACGTTTTAAATGAGCAAAATTTAGCATTTTCGACTGAATATCTATTTTTTATAGCATTTGAAAGTATCCTTGCTATTGTTCTTTTTAGGGATAAAGTGCTATGAGGATGCGCATCGTCTTTAGTGTGATCGCTCTTTTTTGGATTATACTTTTGGGACGAATTTATCATCTAAGCATCAACTCAAATACTTACTACAACGAGATCGCAGAACAAAACGCGATAAAGACTATTTATATTCCGCCAGTTAGGGGTATTATTTTTGACGCACATGATAAGCCAATGGCTGTTAATCGTCTTGGTTTTTCGGTATCCATTAGACCTCATTTAAGTGCTAATAAAAAGGTAAAAAATTTAGATGATGAGCTAGCGTACATTGGCTCGCTATTTAGCGATCTAAATGTCACAAAGCTTAAAAATGAATACATAAAAAATGACTCAGCTTATAACCAGGATTTTATAAATGTGGTCGAATTTATTGATTATGATAAATTTTTACCATTTTTTGCATCACTTTCTTTGCGTGAAAATTTAGAGATAAGGCCCGCTTCAAAACGCCACTATCCGTATAACGATCTAGCTTCTCACATTATCGGTTACGTCGGTAGGGCAAATCAAAAAGATATGGATAATGATCCTTTGACAAAGCTTACAAATTATATTGGAAGAAGTGGCGTGGAACGGTTTTATAATCCGATCTTACAAGGAATTCAAGGGTTTAAAAAGATAAAGGTAAATGCCTTAAATGAAGAGATCGAGCAGATAAACTATCAAGCGCCACAAAGTCAAAATATCAAGCTTGCAGTCGATCTTGAGCTTCAGCAGTTCGTGGCTGATGTCTTTGGTAAGGATGCAGGAAGTGTCATAGTTATGAGTCTAAAAGACGGTGCTATCATAGCTGCTGGTAGCTTTCCAGAGTATGATCTAAATCCATTTGTACTTGGAATTTCTCAGCCTGAATGGGAAGAGCTTGTAAAAAACGTCGATCATCCTTTTACAAATAAGCTAATAAACGGCCTTTATCCGCCAGGTTCTGTCGTAAAAATGGGTATGGCGCTAGCGTTTTTGGATAATGGCATGAGTAAATACGATAGCTTTTTTTGTAGTGGCTCGTATGAGCTTGGAGGACGTAAATTTCGCTGCTGGAACTCTCACGGACATGGAAATGTTAATATGAATACGGCAATTAGAGAGAGCTGTGATGACTATTTTTATAAAGGTAGTCAAAAGATCGGCATAGATGCCATTGTACCGATACTGGAGCGTATGGGATTTGGTAGAAAAACCGAGGTTGATTTGCCAAATGAATTTGTGGGAACTTTGCCAAGCAGAGAGTGGAAGATGAGGAAGTATGGCAAAGCGTGGTTTCAAGGCGAGACCCTCATCACTTCTATCGGCCAGGGAAATTTCTTGGTCACGCCTATGCAAGTGGCAAAATATACAGCAGGCCTTGCAACTGGGCTAAACGTGACTCCACATTTTTTAAAGAGCATTGATGGCAAGGATGTTGATTTTATGCCAACAGACGATGCTTTTACACCGTTTGAAAAATCACAGTTACCAGCCATTAGGCATGCAATGTACGAAGTGGCAAACCACCCAAGAGGTACGGCAAATAGGCATTTTATTGGAAGCCTAGTTAAAGTTGCTGCAAAGACCGGTACTGCCCAGGTCGTTGGAATTTCTCAAACTGAAAAGAAACGTATGAAAGAAGAGGATATGGCGTATTTGCAAAGATCTCATGCATGGATGACTACATATGCGCCTTATGAAGATCCGCAATACGTCATCACAATGGTTATCGAGCATGGTGGCCATGGTGGAAGTGCGGCTGGACCAAAAATCGCTCAAATTTATAATAAACTCGTTGAAATGGGATATATAAATTTAGAAAAAATCCAAAGCGATCAAAACAAGAAACAAGACAATAAGAAAAAATAAAGATCACTAAAAAGCCGTGGACGCGACCACTTACTTAGAAATTTTTACTGTACCCTTGACTAAATTTATTAACTACTTTTTAATCCTCCTTATTAAATTTTGGCAAACTTGACCGAGAATTTATGTTTTTAGTAGCTAGCAAGAGTCTAAGCGTTGATATATCTTTAAATTTGTTAAATGCTCTTGCTTAATAATTTGCCACTTTTAGAGGCTTATAAGGAAAATTTTTGATTTTTATATACGATTTTATCAGGGGCGTTTGCCTTTTTAAAGCCATTTAGCCTTAGCCTGCAGCTATCGCAAAGCCCGCATGCCTCGTCCTCGCTCTCGTAGCAACTCCAAGTAAGCTCTAGTGGCGAGCCAAGCTCAAGCGATTTTGCTACGATGTCAGCTTTGCTTAAATTTACAAGTGGAGTAATTATCTCACACGAAAAACTAGGCGATGTGCCTAAATTTATAGCCTCGTTTATGCTTTTTATGAAGCTTTCTTTGCAGTCAGGATAGCCTGAACTATCTTCTTCTACGACACCGATATAGATAGCTTGTGCATTTTCTTTTTCAGCAAGTGCGGCAGCGACCGAGATAAAAATACCATTTCGAAAAGGCACGTAAGTATTTGGCACATCTTTTTCCACTCCATCTTTTCTTATTTGCAAGCTTTTATCGGTTAAAGAATTTCCGCCTATTTGGGCAATAAAGCTAACATCTAAACTCATCTTTTTTGTAATACCTAATCTTTCGCAAATTTCGTTAAATGCACGTTTTTCACGTTTCATCGTTCTTTGGCCATAGTCAAAATGAAGCGCTACGATCTCATATCCAGCCTTTTTTGCCATTACAGCACAAAGCGTACTATCCATGCCGCCGCTCATTATACAAACTGCTTTTTTCATATTTTGCCTTTTATTTTTGCTAGAATTATACAAAAAAGTTACTAAGGAAAGAGCCTAAAATGATACTTTGCGAAGAGAGCTATCCAAAAATTTTAGATGAAATTTGTGAATATTTGACGTTAGGAGAAATCGAGCTAGTTTTTGTCGATAAGGAAGAAATGAGGGAACTAAACAAAACCGAGCGAGGCATTGATAAAACGACAGATGTTTTAAGCTTTCCACTTGAGCTTGTCATTCATGCCCCACTTGGCTCAATCGTTATAAACAAAGATATGGTAAAAGAGAAAGCCACTGAGCTAAATCATAGTGAAGAGGCCGAAACCGCACTACTTTTTACACATGGATTACTTCATATCTTGGGATTTGATCATGAAAAAGATGATGGTGAAATGAGAGAAAAAGAGTGCGAAGTGATAAAAAAATTTGAGCTGCCTAAAAGTCTAATCGTAAGAAGCGAGGATGTTAGGCTAATCGATCTTATAAATAATAAAAACTTAAAAGAGTAGATTTTCTTCAGATGTTTTGTGAAGCTCTTCTAAAAGCTCCTCTTTTTGGCATAAAATCAATATATAGATAAAATTTTTAAGCTTTTTTATCTCGCTTAAATTTTTAAAGTAGATTGCATTTTGTACTTTTAATAATGAGCCTTCTGGCAAGCAAATTTTTATCTCATCAGGGCTAAATTTTTTATTTAAAAATATACTTTGGCTTATGAATAAATCTTCATCGCTTTCAGTAATTATGGCTCTAAAGCTGTTTCCAAAACTAGTAGGAATAAAATTTTTATCTATAAAAATCGGGTCAAAATGCCCGTGAATCCTACCTTCGTAAGGCTTAAATGAAATTTTATTGCTATCAAGAAATTTTAAAAGCCCATAAAACATCCCAGCAAAAACTCGTGGTATGTTTAAGTTTTGATAGTATGTTTGTTTAAAGACTGTGTTTGTAAAAAAGATCGAGCTTGGATTTATCTCGTGCATAGTTGTATCTGTGTAAATGGTCTCAAAAAGAGGCGATATTCGCTGAAGTGTTCTTGTATCATCGCCAAAAAAGATATCAAAGACTTTTGCGTGAAAAATTTGATTAAAAAGCTCAGTAATATTTTTTGACATGACGTGTGCGTTAGAGCCAAGCTTTGATTTTTCTAAAAAGTCATTTATAAAAGGATTTACGGCGCAAAATTTTAGATCTTTGTGAGTAGCCTCAAATCTCATGAGTTTTATCATGGCGGTCTGTAAGCTACTAACTTTTAAAAAAGCGATCTCTTTGTCAATAATTGGCACATTGTCTTCGCTAATTATGGCGTATGCGCCTTGTTTAATCGCTGTTTCTATGTCGCTATCGTTTGCGTTTAAGCAAATATACGCAAAGCCACGTCTTACATGTTTTAGCTCGAAAACAAACTCGCTTACGCTAGTTATCGTCGGCGCGTTTAGAGCCTCGGCATTTATTAGGCGTGTTAAATTTTCTATTGTCATTTAGCCAACGATCGCGCCGTTTTTGACCTTGCTCTGCGTGCCAAGAAGCGTTAGAGAGCCGTCTGATGCGCTTAGGATCATGCCTTGCGAGACATATTTTTTCATCATCGTTCGCTCTTTTAAATTTGCTAAAACGCAAACTTGCTTGCCCACAAGTGAGCTAGGCTCGTAGTATTTGGCGATGCCAGATAAAATTTGACGTGGCTGCTCCTCGCCAAGATCTATCTTAAATTTAAGCAGTTTCTCGCTACCCTCAACCCTCTCGCACTCGAGCACTTCGCCTACTTTTATCACAATTTTGGCAAAATCATCTATGCTAATGATTTCCTCTTTTTTCTCCTCTTTTGGCTCAGCCTTTGCTTCTACTTTTGGCTCTTCTTTTAGGTCTCTTGCCTCGCCCATTAGCTCTTTTTCTATCCTTGGGAAGAGTGGCTCAGTAGCTTTTGCAGTAAAATTTGAAATTTCATTTTTCAATACAAGGCTCTCATAAGAAGCCGTATCTATGCTAAAGCCAAGCGTATCAGCTATCTTAGCGCAAGTTTTTGGCATAGCTGGGCTAAGCAGTATCGCCACTTTTGCAAGTAAATTTGCGCAAAGTGCCACAAGTGCGTTTGCTTCGTCACTTTTGCCAGCTTTTACAAGCGACCATGGCTCATACTTCGCAACGGCTGCGTTTGCAAGCGTTACGACCTTCCAAAGATCCTCTAAATAGCGGTTTGTCGCTAAATTTTCTAAATTTTTAATAGCCTCATCAAGATAGCCCTTCGCCTCATCAAGCTCGGCTTTATGAAATTTGATCACATCTTTTGAGTCGATCTTGTAGTCGCTATACTTTGCGCTCATGCCAACAATTCGGCTTAGCAGGTTGCCAAGTCCGTTGCCAAGCTCTGAGTTTATGCGCTCAATCAAGGCCTTTTGGCTGTAGTCGCCATCTTGTCCAAAAGGCACCTCTCTAAGCAAAAAGTATCTGAAATTTTCAAGTCCATAAGCGTTTGCGACCTCTCTTGGGTTTATGACGTTGCCCTTGCTTTTGCTCATCTTCTCGCCATCTATCGTCCACCAGCCGTGCGCTGCGACGTGTTTTGGCAGTGGCAAGCCAAGGCTCATCAAAAATGCCGGCCAATAAACTGCGTGAAAACGCAAAATATCCTTGCCGACGATATGCGTCGTATGCGGCCAAAAGTCCATTCTAGCGTTATCTCTTGAGTATCCTAGCGTTGTTAGGTAGTTTATGAGCGCATCAAGCCAGACATACATAACGTGCTTGTCGTCGTTTGCGCTCTTTGGTAGCTTTATGCCCCAGTCAAAGCTCGTCCTTGTCACTGAAAGATCTTTTAGTCCACCTTTTACAAAGCTTACGACCTCGTTTTTCTTACCTTTTGGGATGACGCAAAGCTCATCGTTTTCGTACCATTTTAAAAGCGCGTCTTCATATTTTGAAAGCTTGAAAAAGTAGCTCTCTTCTTTGACTAAAGACGTCACTCGGCCGCAGTCTGGACAGTGATTGTCTTCTAGTAGATCTCTTTGATTAAAAAATGTTTCGCAGCTAACGCAGTAAAATCCCTCATATTCGCCTTTGTAAATGTCGCCATTTGCTTGCATCTTTTCAAAGACATTTTGCACGGTTTGTTTGTGCTCTTCGTCAGTTGTTCTTATGAAATGATCGTAGCTTATCTCAAATTCGTCCCAAAGTGATCTAAATTTCGCACTGATCTCGTCAGCATATTCTTTTGGAGTCTTGCCTCTAGCACGAGCTGCTTGCTCGATCTTTTGTCCGTGCTCGTCTGTACCTGTCATAAAGTATGTTTCTTTGCCTTGCAAGCGGTTAAATCTAGCAAGCGTATCAGCGATGATAGTCGTGTAGGCGTGGCCAATGTGTGGCACGTCGTTTACATAGTATATTGGGGTCGTTATATAAGCTTTTTCTTTCATATTTTTCCTTTTATTTTAAAAATCAAATCCGCCATCACTGCCAGTATTGCCCTTTGACATCGAGTTATAGCAGCTATTTACGTACTCTCTTCTTGTCTCGCAGTCAAAAAATACTTCGCAGTTAAAGCAGCTTTTTTGCCCTTTTTGGCTTTGGCACTCTTGCAAAATTTTTGCTTTTTGCTTTAAGGCTAGTTCAAATGCGTCAAGTGGCTCGTTTGCTTGTGCTTCTTGCATTATTTTTGCTCGTAAAATTTATGCAGAAGAGAAATTTCATCACGTGAGCCAAAGAAGCATGGCGTTGTTTGGTGAATTTTTTCTATTTTTATATCAAAAAGTGTTTGATTTTCACCGTTTGTCGTTGCGCCCTTTGCGTTTTCATATATGAAGGCAAATGGCAATACCTCAAAGACTACTCTTAGCTTTCCATTTGGATGATCACTCGTTGCTGGGTAGCTAAAAAGACCGCCACCTTTTAGTAGAATTTGATGCAGATCGCTCACCATCGCACCTGAGTATCTTAGTCTGTAGTCCTGATTAAATAGCTCATTTATAAAATTTCTATGCGTTTGACTCCAGCCTTTTTGCGTGGCTCCCGTGGCATTTAGCTTGCCTTTTTCTTTTAGCTCAAGCTCTTTTACAAATTTAAACTTGCCATCTTTGCCAAGTCTATAAAATTTAGGCAAGGCACCCTTTTTCTCGGCAATTACCAGCTCAAGTCTTGGACCATAGATGCTGTAAGATGCGACTATTAAATTTTCTGGTTTTACCTCGTTTTCGTAGATACCAAAGATCGAGCCAACAGCAAAATTTACATCAACTAGGCTTGAGCCATCAAGTGGATCGTAAGCGATGATAAATTTAGCATTTTTGTTTATCTCTAACTCGTCCTCTTTCTCTTCGCTAATTAGCGCTTTTATGCAGGCAAGCTCCTTAAATTTAGCTGTGATGATCTCGTCGCTTTTGACATCAAGCTTTAGCTGTGTGTCTCCGGTTGCGTTTTCGTGGGTTGTGTAGCCAAGATCGGCGTATTTTATCACTTCGCTTATCTCTTTTGCGATCTCTTTTATGGTGTTATAAATTTGGTTTAGTTCTTGCATTATACAGCCTTTGCATTTTTGATTATCCACGCACAAATAGCGTCTATATCGTCTAAATTTATATTTTTTATCTCGTAAGGGATTTGTTTTTTATATGTTGCGATCGCATCTGAAAAGCTAAGATATTTTTCATCTATTTCATCTTTAAAAACACTTAATCTTGGTAGTGGAAGCGTCTTTAACCCCTCGACTAATAGCATATCAAACTCGCCTAGCATTTTAATGACATCGTTAATTTCTTGTGGTTTTTGTGAAAAATAAGTTGTTCTAGTCGGACTCATCACCACCACATCTGCTCCAGTTTGTGAAAATTTAAAGCTATCTTTGCCTTCAACGTCAAATTTGGCCTTGTCGCCCGGATCGTGTTTTACTATCGCGACTTTCAAACCATCATCTATAAATTTTTTTGCTACCTTTAAAATAAGAGTCGTTTTTCCGCTATTTGAAGGGCCAGAAAAAGCAATAGCAAGTCTTTTCATAAGAACCTTTTTTGTTAAAATTTCTCGCGATTATAACTTATGTTGGCTTTAAAATTTATGAGTGAAATTTAAAAATTAAAATGCTAAAATGGCAGAAATTTTAGAAATTTAAGAGTTTTTATGAGCAAATTTATATCGTTTTTTGTATTTATTTTGATGATATTTGGCTGTGCTGGTGAAAAAGTAATTGTACATGAGCCGTTAAAAAATGAGCTTCTAGCTTACACGAGCAAAAGTGAGATTATTGATGGTGCTGACAGGACACTTATCATCGCTACCTATTTAAATCCGATCTACAATTCAAATTTAGACCAGAGCAAAGAGCATTTTTTGGTAGCCATAAATCCAAAAGAACATGCACAAAATTTAAAGAACATAAAAGTAAATGACGACTCAAATGCCACAAATGCAAGGTTGCTTGATGAAAATGACGAGACGCTAAAATTTGCTGGATTTTCTATGCCTTGGTCGGTTTATTATGAAGTTACCGCACCAAGTAAGCAAAGCGATGATCTAGCACTTAGTTTCGAAATTTATCAGTCAAAGCCGGTTTTGTTAAATTTTCGAAAAGTTGCGAAATCTTTATATTGGAACCAGTAAGCGCCATATAGATTACGTAGTTGGCAAGCACCTTTTTGCCGTAGTTTCTAGTCTCTGCGACTGGGACAAGCTCGATCGATAAAAATGGCTCGAATTTTCCCTCTTTAAACATATCATCTCTTGTGATAAGCTTTTTGGTAAAGCCAATACCGCCGTTGTACGCGTATGCGGTAAAGAGCGGATGATAGAGAAATTTATCAAGATAGTTTAGGTGATGGTTTGCAAATTTAAATGCAATATCTGTTTTAAAAAGATCATCCTGGTCAAAATTTGGGATTTTTAGCTCTTTTTTACCGATCGCATTTGCAAGAAATGGCATAAACTGCATCATTCCAAGGGCGTATGAAGTAGAAACTACGCTTGGGATAAAGAGACTCTCTTGTCTAGCTAGGGCATAGATCATCGATTTTCTCTCGTTACTGATGCCATCAAGCTCAGGAGAACTTGGCATCAAGAAGTATTGCTTCTCCCAGCCATGCGCCTTTTGCATGAAGTATGCATAGGCGCCGATACTTTCGTTTGTATAAAATTTCTTCGCAAATTCGCTTGCTTGCGTGGCATTCATATCTTTTGCAAGGGCTACAGTTTTGTTCCATAAAAACGGATCGCTCACGTCAAAATTTTCGATATTTTGCTTATTAGGCCTTGGTACGATGACTTCAAGCGGTTCGCCACCGATCAAATCTCTTGCATAAAGCGAGTAGATATTTGCATCCTTGCTGGCACCTAGCTCTTTTAAAAAGCTTTCGTTTTTGCTTATCTGGTACTGCCAAAAGGTCGCATTATCTCTTTGCCACGCCCTTTCAAATGTGCTCTTGGCTCTTGCAAAAAGGCTAAAAGCGATATCGTCTTGTCCTAGTAAAATGGCATTTAATCCAAGCGTAAAAGCATCATTTTTCTCAGTGATGGCTGGATCGATGCTTAGCAAATTTCTCCTAAAGTCTTCATATTTTTTATTAAAAACAATATCGTTTAATAAATTAGTAAAGCCCTTTTGTGAGTAGAGCTTGGTCATGAAATTTGCATCAAAGCTTTCGCTAAAAAGTGTACTTTTATTTTGCGGGCTAGAGGCGTTAAATAGCTCTAAAAAGCTCTTTGTATCGTTTAAATTTGCAAAAACTTTAGCCGGATTTGCTTCATTTAATGTGAGTAAAATTTTTGATTTTTCTGGATTTGTCTTTGCAAGATTGGCTGCTAAAATTTCACGAGTATGATTGTCAAGCTTTAGGCTAAAAGCAATAGATGTTAGCAAATTTTGGCAGGTTAGATTTGACTGGGTGATATTTTTTGCATTTATACCAAGACATTTGCTAGGAGCTGCTTTTGGAGGTAAAATTTTATCGATTGATTTTTGAACAAGGCCTGCTCTTCTAAATACATCACGCGAAAGATCTGCTATCTGCTCTTTTGTATAACTGCCCTCGTTGATAAGGCGGTTGATGTAGTAGTCTTTTGCAAGGCTTTTTGGCTCGTTTTTTAGCTCTTCATAGGTATAAATTTTAGCTAAAAGAGCAACACAAGCAAGAGAGAGAATACTAAAGTGACGCAGCAAAACCAAATAAAAGCCTTATTAAAAATTGATCTAAAAATTGAAGTGCTAAAAGTACGATAAGCGGAGTAAAGTCAATACCACTAAAATTTGTTTTTATGTAGCGCCTAATAAAGCTATAAACCGGCTCAGTTAGCCTATAAAGTAGCTGCACGACCGGCGAGCTAGGATCAGGTCTGACCCAGCTAATCAGAGCTGTTGCGATGATAACCCAAGTATAGACCGTGATAATAAGGTGCAAAATGTTTGCAATCGCTGAAAATAGGGTGGAAAGTATCATTTTTGCTCCTAGATTAAAATTTTGGCCAGATCATCTTTGATGAGCGGATAGAGCTCGCTTAGCTCAGGACCGTGAAGGTCGTTTGTAAGTAGCGCACGTAGTGGCATGAAAAAGTTTTTACCTTTTAAATTTGTAACGCTCATAAGCTCTTTTTTAAACTCATCAAATGTTTCGCAAGCTTTTAAATTACGAGCTGCTTTTTTGATGATCTCAAATTCGTTTTTGTACTCATCTGGAGCTATTTTTGGTGAGTATATAGCCTCTACTTTTGCCTTTATCTCAGGTACTAGGGAGCTCTCTTGAGTGTAAAATTTAACTAGCTCAACCTTGCTATCATCCACGCCAAAAATTTCTTTTATACGCTCTTTTGAAGCAAGCTTGATGTGTTCTCTATTTATTTGCTCAAGTTTTTTCACGTCAAATCTAGCCGGCGAGCGTGAAATTTTGGTTATATCAAACCACTTTACTGCCTCTTCGATGGTAAAAATTTCAGTCGGAGTTTTGTTACCAAGAAGTATCAGATAGTTTGCGATCGCCTCAGGTAAAAATCCCTGCTCAAAGAGCCATTTTACACTTGATTCGTTCTCGCGCTTGCTCATTTTTTTACCTTCAATATTTAAAAGTATAGGTAAATGAGCGTAGTTCATCTTACCGGTGTAGCCAAGACCTTCGCGTATGAGGTCTTGCTTTGGTGTATTGCTCACGTGATCTTCGCCACGTATGACAAAGGTCACGCCCTCAAGCATATCATCGACTGCGCAGGCAAAGTTGTAAGTTGGTGTTTTGTCTGCTCTCATGATGACGAAGCTATCAACAGCGTCTGGCTCAAAGCTTAGCTCACCCTTGATCGCGTCTGTAAAGCTCATCGTGCGTGTTGGTTTTTTCATGCGGATGACAAATGGCTTTTCGCAGTTTAAAACTTCAGCGTCGCTTAGTCTCTCGCAGGTGCCGTCATATCTATATGCCACGCCTTGCTCTTTTGCTTTTTGTTTTTTTGCCTCGAGTTCTTCTTCGGTACAAAAGCAAGCAAAAGCCTTTTTGTCGATAAGAAGCTTTGATGCAAGCTGTCTGTGGAATTTTAAATTTTCACTTTGGATGTAAATTTGCTCTGGTTTTATGCCAAATTTGCTTAAAATTTCTAAGATATCTTTCTCTTTTCCCTCGATATTTCGCTCTTTGTCGGTATCTTCTATGCGTAAAATAAAGCCACTTTTATCTTGCAAAGAACAAATATAATTAAAAATAGCGGCACGTAAATTTCCTATGTGCATATCTCCTGTTGGAGAGGGTGCAAAACGATACATAAGCTCATTCCTTACGTTAAATTTTGAGTTTGGATTATAACACCAGCTTGATAAATTTAAAGTTATGTAATTTGATTTTTTTAGCCGAAGCAAAGCATTTCTTGAATAAAATCCGAACAAAAATTTAACATTTTTAGGAGAAACAATGAGTTTTATAAGCGAATTTAAAGAATTTGCGATGCGTGGAAATGTCATAGATATGGCTGTTGGTGTTGTTATAGGTGGCGCGTTTGGAAAGATCGTTTCATCACTAGTTGGTGATGTTATCATGCCAGTTGTTGGCGTTTTAACTGGAGGTGTAAATTTCACTGATCTTAAGCTTACACTAAAGGAAGCGGTAGAGGGATCGCCTGCCGTTACGATAAACTATGGCTCATTTATACAAACAATGGTTGATTTTTTAATAATCGCATTTTGTATTTTCTGTGTTATCAAAGCTTTAAATACACTTAAAAATAAATTACCAAAAGAGGAGCCAGCTCCAGCGGAGCCTGAAACTCCAGCCGACATTGCACTTTTAACTGAGATTAGAGATCTACTTAAAAAATAATTTCATACAATTCAAAGGGAGAATTCCCTTTGAAAATCTATTAAAATTTATCTTATTTTTATATGCTAAAATGTTTTTTATTTTAAAAAGGCGAGTAAAAATATGATAGAAAAAATCCCGTTTTTTCAAGGCTTAAACGAAGAAGATTTAGCCAAACTTGAAGCCATAAGTGTCGTAAAAAAGTATAAAAAGGGTGAATTTTTATTTATAGAAGGCGAGGAACCAAAATGGTTAATATTTTTAATAAGCGGCTCTGTTAAGCTTTATAAAACCACAGCAAATGGAAAAGAAATTTTTATTCATCAGTTAGCACCTATGAATTTTGTAGCTGAAGTTGTAAATTTTGAAAATATTGTTTACCCAGCTAGTGCCATTTTTACCATATCTGGCGAGGTATTAAAGATAAATTATGAAAAATTTGCAGCAGAATTTTTAATAAAACCAGAAATTTGTATGAAATTTTTAAAATCAATGTCTGAAAAGATAAGAATCACAACAAATCTACTTCATCAAGAGTTAATTTTAAGCTCAGAAGAAAAAGTGGCTAAGTTTATTTTAGACCATGAAGATTTATTTAACGAGCTAAAACATACAAAAATTTCATCAATACTTAATATGACGCCGGAAACTTTTTCGAGAATTTTAAATAAATTTAAAACAAATGGTTTGGTTAAACTTGATGAGAAGAACCAAATTCTGGAAAAAGATGTAGGTGGCCTACAAGAAATTTATTCTTATTGAAAGTTAATATCAAATAAATATTTTCATTTACTTAAAGAAAAAATTTATATATTTTTGGATAGTATTCACCTAAAATTTTCGTAAAAATTTACGATATATTGATAAATTCAGGAGGAAATTTTGGCTGAAGTTAAGAAGAAATTTTTTGTTTGGTCATCTGTGATAATAGGCATCGTAATCGGCCTTATCGCTTCTATGGGCATAGCTGATGCACTTCATGCGACTGGTAGCGGCTACATCTGTACCATTTGTCACACGATGGATCCTATGAATGCTGCATATCATGAAGATGCACACGGCGGCAATAACAAGCTTGGCATAAAAGCTGAATGTTCAGCCTGTCACCTAAATCATACAAGTGCCTATACCTATGTACTTACAAAACTTAAAGTATCGATAAATGATGGTTATAAGACATTTTTTACAGATACTGATAAGATCGATTGGCGTAAAAAACGCGAGCATGCATCTCACTTTGTCTATGATAGTGGATGTTTGACTTGCCACTCAAATTTAAAAAATGTTATTCAAGCTGGTAAATCATTCTTGCCACATAGAGATTATTTCGTTCTTGGAAATCCTAATAAAAAATCATGTGTTGACTGCCACGAGCATGTTGGTCACAAGAATTTAGGACTACAAATCGATAAATTTGAAGCAATTAAAAAACAAGAAAACAATAAAACCAAGTAAGGAGGAGAGATGTTTAAAAAGTCGCTAATGTTATTAGCCTGTCTAATGTCTTTTGGCTTTGCCGCAAACATGGATGCAAATAAATCTGACGCTTTAAACCTTAATGTTGTAAAAAACATTAAAGTTGCTCACAAAATGTCAGACTTATCAAAAAGCTGTGTTGAGTGCCACGCTAAAGAGACACCCGGCATAGTTGCCGATTGGAAAAATAGTCGCCACGCTCACGTTGGCGTAAGTTGTATGGATTGCCACTCTGTAAATGCAGATAATCCTATGGCTTCAGTTAAGGTGCATCCAAAAGATTCTAACAACCATGTTTCAATGCTAGTTAGCCCAAAAACTTGTGCTAAGTGTCACGAAAATGAGGTTGAAGAATCTGTTAAGAGTGGTCACGCAAGAGGTGCTATGCAAATGTATGCTAACCCTGCGATGGTAAAACTAATGTATCACTATGAAGGTATGGATCATCCAGAATACAAAATGGCTCCAGACGCTACTGGTTGTACACAGTGCCACGGAACCGTCATCAAACTAGACGCTGATCACAAACCTACAAAAGAGACTTGGCCAAACTATGGTATAGGCAATGTTTATCCAGATGGTGGCGTAGGTAACTGTAAATCATGTCACAGCGCGCACACATTTAGCATAGCTGAAGCTAGAAAACCAGCTGCTTGTGCATCTTGCCACCTTGGACCTGATCACCCAGATATTGAGATCTTTAACAACTCAATGCACGGACATATCTATAATAGCGAAGCTCACAAATGGAATTTTGATGCTGCTCCTGATACATGGGATGTACCAGACTTTAGAGCTCCAACTTGTGCAGCTTGCCACATGAGTGGTGTTGGTGAAACAACAACAACTCACAACGTTTCAAGAAGACTAAAATGGAACCTATGGGGCATCAGCAGTAAGCTAAGAACAGCTGGTGATGAACAAGCTGCTGTTGTTTACGAAAAAACTGGCAAACTAACCATAGGAACACCTCTAGCAGGTCATCCAAATGGACCAGAAGCAGCAAGAGCTGAGATGAAGCTAGTTTGTAAAGTTTGCCATACATCAACTCATACAGATAACTTCTTCATTATGGGTGATAAGCAAGTAGAGCTTTATAACGTTTACAGTGCTGAAGCAACTAAGATGCTTGAAGAGTTGAAAGCTAAAAACCTACTACTAGAAGATGCTTGGTCAGATGAATTCCAAGATGTCTATTATCATATGTGGCACCATGAAGGTCGTCGTATGAGACAAGGCGCTCTAATGGGTGGTCCTGACTATTCACACTGGCATGGTGTATTCGAAGTTAAGAACGACATTAGAAAACTTCGCAAAATCTATAAAGAAAGAATTGAGTCTGGCAAAGTCCAGTAATTCTTTTTAAGGTGGGAGTTTTTCCCACCTTTTTATTTTTAAATTCCAAAATTTTATCTTTTAGTTATTATCCTAATGTAAATACCTTTTAATAATTATTTTTGTAAATTTAAATCATAAAATCATACGGCTTAGCACTACAAATTGTTCTAAATAATTAATAAAATTTATAATGCAAATTTAAAAATATAAAATATAATCTTTGTTTTCAAGGAGATATTTTGGGACTTTTTCGGATCATTATCGGGGCATTTATCTTTAGTGTTCTTACAAATTTATACTCATACAAACGTTTTATCAAAAAGGTATCGTTTTTTACACCGCATCTTAAAAAAATTCGCATATTTTTCTATATTATTAGTGTGCTTGAGTTTGTATTTGTTCTTCAACTAAGATTTTCTTTTTTAAATATAGAACTCTATCTGATAGCAGGGACGCTCATTGGTTTTTCTCTATTTTTATTTGGTGTTAGTTTGTTTTATGATGTTGTTAGATCTATTTGCTCAAAAGCTCATTTTAATCCCACAAGACGAAAATTTATTAAATTTTGCTTTGATGTGACATTTGTCATTTTTGTAATTGCTTGTTTTTTAAAAGGTATTTTCAATGCTTTAATGCCACCAAAGATAAGGCAAGTAGATATAAAAATAAAAAATTTACAAAGCAGCCTAAAAATAGCCATGATAACGGACGTGCATATAGGAGAATTTTTACAGAAAGACTTTATTAAAAAACTCGTCAATGACATAAATTTGGCAAATCCTGACATCGTAGTGATAGTGGGTGACTTAGTTGATGTAAATGCCGCTTTTATAGAAGATTTTCTAGAGCCATTAAAAAGTCTTAAAAGTACTTATGGGACTTTTTATGTACCTGGCAATCATGAATATTATCACGGAATAGATGGCATTTTAGAAAAGATCAGTTCTCTTGGCATAGAAATTTTAGGTAATAAAAACAAAAAAATTGCGAGTATAAATCTAGCTGGCGTTTACGATTTGGCTGGCATTAGGTTTAAACATTTAGAGCCAAATTTAGATGAGGCATTGACAGGACGTGACCCATCGCTACCTACCATCTTGCTCTCTCATCAGCCAAAATTTATAAAAACTATGCAAAAAGATGTCGATCTAGTCCTTTGTGGTCACACGCATGCTGGACAAATTTTCCCTTTTGGCCTTTTGGTTTTACTTGATCAAGGTTTTTTACATGGGCTTTATAAGATTAATGATAAAATGCAAGCTTATGTTAGTAGTGGCGCAGGATTTTGGGGGCCTCCAGTTAGGATCTTTGCCCCCAGCGAGATCGCTATATTAAATTTAAGCAAGGAATAAAATGAACAAGGACAATCTCTTTTCTCAAATTTTTGGCAAGATAGCAAAATTAAACTTTTTCAAACCGCTTCAAGAGCTCATCAACTCATTTTATGTAAAGCTATTTAAGATCGACATGAGCGAGTTTAAGCCATCAAATGAGTATAAAAATTTAAACGAACTTTTTACCAGAGAGCTCTTAAAGCCAAGAGAATTTGACGTAGCAGATGAGATATTTATAAGTCCGGTTGATGGCACCTGCCTTAGTTTTGGCAGCACAAATGAGCTAAAAGCCTTTAGTATAAAGGGCATGAGCTACGGCGTGAAGGAGCTTTTGGGGCAGGGCGAGCTTGAGGGCGAGTTTGACTTTGCCAACATCTATCTTAGCCCAAAAGACTATCATCATTATCATGCACCTTGCGATATCACAATAAAAAAAGCGGTCTATATCCCAGGCAAGCTTTACAGTGTGGCGGTAAAATGGCTTGGCAAGGTAGAAAGTCTATACACTAAAAACGAGCGTGTGGCGCTACTTTGCGAGATGAAAAATGGTAAAAAACTTTGGCTAGTTTTCGTGGGTGCGCTAAATGTCGGAAAGATGAAATTTAGCTTTGATGAGCGCATCCAGACAAATGCGATGGCAAATTTTACGCAAATTTATGAGTATGAAAATTTACACATCAAAAAGAGCGAGCACCTTGGAAATTTCGAGCTTGGCTCAACCATTGTCATACTTAGTGAAAAAGATGCGATCGAGTACAACCTCTTTGAAAACAAAGAGCTTAAATTTGCTGAGACTATCGGAATAATAAAATAAATACGCTAGGCATATAAGTAAAATTTTTTATACCTTACTTGGTTGGTGTCCTATTTGCTTAGATTTTAGTGGTAAGTTCTATATGGTCTTTAAAAAAATATTATAGATTTAAAAGTTTGTAAAAGATGATGAATACATTATTTTATCTATCGAAATTTCTCTCGACTTAGTACTTTGTCCTAAGATTTAATTGGCTTACCCATAAAATCCATATTGATATCACAGAGCTGATAGCATTTACATCATTGCTTGTATAGAGAAGCTTATGTATCAATAAAGATATTAATAAGGCATAAGATAACTTAGTATATTTTTTAAAAGAATTTTTATTAACTATAATAAGGAAGTTTAAAATCGTCTTACAACCCAAGACTTAAATATTTTTATGTGTAAATTTTGACTATTTAGCCCAAAAGAGGGCTAAATTTAGACATTAAACCTAAAGTGCATCACGTCGCCATCTTGCACGACGTAGTCTTTGCCCTCAAGTCTCATCTTGCCAGCCTCTTTGGCTCCGTTTTCGCCGCCATGTGCGATGTAGTCCTCGTAACATATCACTTCAGCCCTGATGAAGCCCCTCTCAAAGTCATTATGAATGACGCTTGCTGCTTTTGGCGCTTTCCAACCTTTTGTAATCGTCCAAGCCCTTACTTCCACGACGCCAGCGGTGAAATAGCTTATCAAATTTAGCTTTGCAAAAGACGTTTTGATGATCTTTTCAAGTCCGCTCTCGCTCGTGCCAAGAGAGGCTAAAAACTCGTGCGCTTCTTCGTCGCTTAGTCCGATTAGCTCCTCTTCTACTTTGGCGCAAAGCTTGATCACCTCGTGGTCTGAGGCTTTTGCGTACTCTTTTAGTGCTTTTACAAATTTATTATCTTCACTAAGTCCTTCTTCATCGACGTTCGCACCATAAACTACCTCTTTGGCGCTTAAAAGTCTTAGCTCTCTATTGAGTGACAAAAACGCCTCACTATCTCTTTGCTCAAAGCTACTTGCGCTTTTGCCCTCATTTAGATGAGCCAAAAGTAAATTTGCTATCTCAAGTGCCTCTTTAGCACCTTTTGCATTTGCCTTCGCCTCTCTTGTGAGCTTTTCTATCTTTTTGTTTAGCTGCTCGATATCAGCTAGTATGAGCTCGGTTTGGATGATCTCGATGTCTCTTACTGGATCGACGCTGCCCTCGACGTGAGTGATGTTTTCGTCCTCAAAGCAGCGAACTATGTGTAAAATAAGCTCGGTCTCTCTAATGTTTGATAAAAATTTATTGCCAAGTCCCTCACCAGAGCTCGCCCCTTTTACAAGACCTGCGATATCTACGAATTCGATGGTTGAATATTGAATTTTATTAGGACTTACTATCTTTGCAAGCTCATTTAGGCGTTTATCAGGTACTGGTACGATGGCTTTATTTGGCTCGATAGTGCAAAACGGATAGTTTGCACTCTCGGCATTTTGCGCCTTTGTAAGTGCATTAAATGTCGTTGATTTGCCCACATTTGGTAGGCCTACGATTCCAACTGAAAGTCCCATCAATTCTCCTTGCTAAGTGCTTGTAAAAAGTATAAATTCATCCTAACGCCAGCTCCACTCGCACCTGCTTGGTTATATCCCCAAGCCTTTTCGCGGTACGCTGGACCTGCGATATCAAGGTGTAGCCACTTATCTTTATACTCATCTTTGATAAATTTGGCCAAAAACATGCCAGCTGTGATCGCGCCGCCATATCTGCTTGAGGCGCAGTTGCTAACGTCTGCGATCTGGCTTTTAATAAGTTCGCTAAGATAAGGGTTAAAATCAAGCGTAGTCGCTAGTTCGCCGCTATCTTCTATCTTGTTTTTAAACTCGCTTTTTAGGCTCTCGCTGTTGCCCATGATGCCTGTTGTGTACTCGCCAAGCCCCACGACGCAAGCGCCAGTTAGGGTTGCCATGTCGATTAGGATGTCTGGCTTAAAGTCTTGTGCGTAGCTTAGGCAATCAGCCAAGACCAAACGTCCCTCTGCATCGGTGTTTCTTACCTCTATGCTAACGCCACTTCTTGAAATAAGCACGTCATCAGGCTTGTAGGCGTTGCCTCCGATCATATTTTCAGTGGCGCCCAAAATGGCGTGAATTTCAAATGGTAAATTTAGCTCTGCTGCGCCTTTTATGATGCCAAGTGCTGCTGCTGCGCCGCTTTTGTCTGATTTCATAGTAAGCATATAATCAGCCGGTTTCAAGCTAAGGCCACCGCTATCGTATGTTAGGCCTTTGCCGACAAAGATGATGCGTTTTTTAGATTTTTTAGGCTTGTATGTTAGATGGATGAGCCTTGGTTTATGCACACTTGCGCGATTTACCGCCAAAAATGCGTTCATATTCTCTTTTGCTAGAAATTTCTCGTCATAGACCTCGCACTTTATGCTTGTGATGCTTTTGGCTAAATTTTGCGCATCCTCGGCCATCTTTTGTGGTGTATAAATTTCTGGGATTTCATTTACGATATCTTTTGCAAAATTTGTAGCATTTGCTACTATCTCTGCCTCTTTAAAGCCCTCATTTGCAGCTTTTAGATCGACCTTTTTGCCAGCAAATTCTTCAGTAGAAAAGATGACCTCTTTAAGGGTGTATTTCTCTTTTTTCTCTTTATATTTGTTAAATTCATAGCTTCCAAGCAAAAAACCCTCAGCTAGCGCTTCAAAGCTTAGTTTTTGGCACTCCGCTACGTAAGAAGCTAGCTTTATACTCTTGATGTTTAGCGATTTTAGCGCGTTATAAGCTTTAGCGGCTGCAACTCTAAGCTCGTCAAGATCAAGCTTAGAAAGTGGCACGTAAGCTCTTTTTGCCTCGCTTAGGATGAGGACGCTATCGCCTTTGTAATTGTTAAATTTAATAGCCTCTTTATCGCCTATAAATTTATGTTTTAAGTCCTTATCTACTACGAAAATTAGTTCAATATCAGCTTTTATATCTTTTAATTTTTTATCAACTATTTGAAACTGCATGTCTTCTGTCTCTCCTTTCGTTTAAAATTTTATTTTCGATGCGCTTAAATGTGTAGATCAAAAGCCCCATAAATATGGCAACCACTGGGATAGCGACATACCAGTGCTCTTTTGCTTTTTGAAGTAGCACTAATATATGCTCGCCAAGTATCCAAGCAGGTATGGTGGTGATCGCCGCCCAGCACCAAGCGCTGATCAAATTTATAAAGGCATATTTTTTGGCGTCATAGCCGGTAAGTCCTATGCAAAGCGGTATGATGACACGAAAGCCATACATATAGCGTTGCAAAAAGATGATCGGCCAGCCGTATTTTTTCAGCATTATGTGCGCCACTGCAAATTTTCTCCGCTGCGTGTGAAGCCTTTTTGCGATGTATTTTTTATTGTAACGGCCAAGGTAGAAGTAAATTTGATCTCCCACAAAGCCTCCAAGTCCAGCAACAAAGATAGCAAGAGCGATATGCATGTGCGTGGTGTGAGCGAGAATTCCAGCCATTATTAAGGCCATCTCGCCCTCCATGATACACCAGACAAAAAGTATGATGTAGCCGTACTCTTTAAGCAGTTCTATGAAAAATTCTTCCATTCTAAACCTCTAAAACGCTATAAATTTTAGTAAGCGACTTTAATTTTTCGCTCCCTTTTAGATCGACTAGATCTATGAGAAAGCAAGCTTCAACGCAGGTTGCGTTAGTTTGGTTGATAAGCTCAACTGAAGCCTTTGCGGTGCCTCCAGTGGCTATGAGATCATCCATCAAAAGCACTCTAGCGCCCGCTTTTTCTCCAAAAGCATCGATGTGAATTTGCACTTCATCGACGCCGTATTCTAGGCTATATTTTTGAGAAAGTGTGATAAAAGGCAGTTTTTTTGGCTTGCGAATAGGCACAAAAGGCAGCCTTAGTCTTGCTGCAAGCGCTGCGCCAAAGATGAAGCCGCGAGACTCGATGCCAGAGATGTAGTCGATATTTGCGTCCTCATATCTAGCCACTAAATGATCTATCAAAAAGTTAAATGCTTCTTTGTTATTTAGTAGTGTCGTGATGTCGCGAAAGACTATGCCAGGCTTTGGGAAGTCATTTATGCAGCGAATAGAGTTTAGTAAAAATTCTTTGCCTTTTTGATCTAAAATTTTCATAAATTTCCTTAAATTTGAGGTTATAGTAGCGCTTCGATCTTGCCTTCAAGCTCACGAATTCGTTGTCTTAGCTTGTCGTTTTCTAAGCGGTACTGGGAATTTCTTGTGCGAAGCGAGGTCACGTCATTTTTAGTTTTGTTTAGCTCGTCTGTCAAGATGTCGATGTTGCCTAGACTTCGCTGAAGTTGGATCTGAAATTTTCTTATTACAACTTCGGTGTCTTGGAGGTTATTTTTCATAAAATCTTTTGTCGCACGCTCTTTTTTTAGAAGCGTTTTGAAGTAAAAAACCATTACAGTTAGGTAGATCGCAGCACAAACAAGAGCGGTAAAAACGATCCACTCGCCTATCATTTGGCTTCCTTAAGCTCTATTTTTTTGACTCTTCTTTCGTGTCTGCCGCCCGCAAACTCTGTCTTTAAAAACGTTTCAAGTGCTGCTGTAGCGACACCAGCTCCGATAACTCTTGCTCCAAAAGCAATTACATTTGCGTCGTTGTGTTCTCTTGCAAGTCTTGCTGTAAATTCGTCGTGACAAAGGGCACACCTTACGTTTTCATGCCTGTTTGCAGCGATTGAAATGCCAATACCTGTGCCACAAATGAGCACGCCGTAGCAGTTAGGCTCAAGCTTGCTTGCTAGCAAATGCGCATAATCAGGGTAATCAACGCTATTTTTGTCATTCGTACCAAGGTCAATGACTTCATAACCAAGCTTTTTTATGGCTTCTTTTAACTCTGCCTTAAGCTCTGCTCCAGCGTGATCGCAGGCTATAAAAATTTTATCTATTTTCATGAAAAATCCAATAAATTTTTTGCAGATTATAGTCAAAGTTGTATTAAAATAAAATTTTGCTCGCATGTGAGAAAAGGCTATAATTTGAGAAATTCTTAAAAGGGAAAAATATGAAAAAGACGCTCTTTTTAATGGCTTCAGCGCTAGCCTTTGCAAATGAAAATTTGATAGAGATCTACACGGATCAAACCATAATCACTCAAAAATTTAGTGACGCAAATAGCTCTTTTAGCGCCTTTGTGCCAGAGGGTGTGCAGAGTGAGAACATCACGATAAATGGAGATTGTGACGCGAATGCTTATCTAAAAAAGATCAGCGAAGAAAATAGCCCAAGTTACATAAAATGGAAGCAAGAAGTTGCAAATTTAAACAACAAACTTGAGGCGCTAAATGCAAGAGGTAGGTTTATAGAGCAAGCTTTGGTAGAAGAAAACAAAAGTAACGATGTGACAAAAAGAGCTGATGAGTTTTATAAATTTAGCCTAGAAAATATCGAGAAAATTTCAGCTGCTAAAAGTGAGCTTGAAACGCTTAAAGAAAATGAGCCAAAGAGTGAGATGGCTGGATTTTTGCAGCTTGATATGAAATTTGCTTGCAGACCAAAAGAGGTAACGCTTTCATATATGGATGATGAGGCCCTAAAGACGCTAAATGAAATTTATGCAGATACAAAAAACAAAAATATCTTGATAAAACAAGAAATTTTGCTCACCAACCCATTTGCCAGCGATATTAAAAATTTAAAACTAGCTATTTATCCGACCAGATATCAAAAAGCGCTTGCTCCAAGCAAGTTTTACCCTTGGTATGAGGAGAGTGAGGCGGGGGCTGATGGTTACGGCGCTTCAAAAAATATGCTAAAAGCCGCGAAAGTCACTGCTGAGGTCGCTGATATGCGTGTGCAAAGAGATGAAAATGAGTTTGCCAAAATTTGGAAGATAGATGGGATAAATTTGGCAAAAGGCGAGAGCAAATATATAACTTATGATGCGCAAAAAATGGACGCAAATTTTAGCGTTTTTGCTGATTTTTATGACTTGCTAAAGGCATATAATGTGGCTAGTTTTAAGATAAATGACGATCTAACTCCAGCTAAAACGCAGTTTTATGTTAATGGTGTGAGTGTTGGCAGCCCAAGTGAGTTTGAGATGAAAGCAAAAGATGAGCCAGTGCAGTTATTTTTAGGGCAAAACGAACTAATCGAACTTAAAAAAGAGCGCTTAAATAAATTTAAAAAGAGCTCGCTTCTTGGCAAAGAGCGAATAAGCGAAGAGGGCTATGAGATAAGTGTCAAAAATAACTCAAGTAAGAGCGTTGATATCACTTTGGTGGAGCGTGTGCCAGTCTCTGCTGACGAGGTGGTAAAAGTCGAGATAAAAGGCTTTGATAAAAAAGATATCAGCAAAGATGGCAAGGTGGAGCTTAAATTTAGCCTCGCACCAAAAGAGGAATTTAAAAAAGAGTACTCTTATAAGATCACAAAGCCAAAAATTTAGAGCAAATTTGCTCTAAATTTAGCCATTTATAAAGGCGCTCGCGATATCTAAAACGTATTTTGTCGGATAAAAGATAGTATCTTTTAAAGGCGAGATGAGGATGATGATAAGGATGACAAAGCCATATCTTGAGATGCCCTCAAGCTTTTCAGCTAGTGCGTGAAAGCCAAAATTTCTAAGCGCGTACTGGGTCGCGTGAAAGCCATCAAGTGGCGGGATCGGATAGAGGTTGAAGATGGCTAACATCAAATTTAAAAGCGCAAGCGTAAATAGAAACTGAAGTAAAATTGCAAAGGTTTCTATATTTAATAAAGCCTTTAACACAAAGAGCGATAAAATGCCTAAGATAATGTTGTAGCAAATGCCAGCTAGACTTACGTAGATAGCTGCTTTGTAGCCTCCATTTCGCACTACTGTGTAGGTATTTACAGGCACTGGTTTTGCCCAGCCAAACATCATACCAGTGCTTAGATAAAGCACCAGTGGCACGATGATAGTGCCAACTGGGTCAATATGTTTTATAGGATTTATGCTAAGTCTGCCAAGGCTTTTTGCAGTGTTGTCGCCAAATTTATAAGCGACATATCCGTGAGCGATCTCGTGGCCGACGATAGCGATTATTAAAGAGATGACGATAGTGGCGACTTTGACTATGTCTATGTTATCAATGAAGCCCATCTACTTCGCCTTCTTTTAGAGCTTGTTTTGTAAAAAACTCATCGTTTTCTATCGTATCCACAAAGCGTCCGATACGCTCCCAGCGCACATTGTAGTTCTTGTCCCAGCTAAAATATATGAACCAAGGCTCTCCGACTATGTCCTTGTAAGCCACGCTTCCCCAAAAACGGCTATCGTTTGAGTGATCGCGGTTGTCACCTATCATAAAGTACTCATCCTTTGGCACTTTGACGTAAAATGCATTAAAGTTAAAATTTGGATTTTGAGGAAGTGAGCTAATGGACACTGGCTTCATAAAAACACTATCTTTGTTTGTATTTAGCATGAAAATCATCTGCTCAAATAAATTTACATTTTCGTCGTAGTGGATGCCGCTAAATCTATATGGCTCTTTTATGAAAAGTTTGCCATCAAGTTCGGCTATATCGCTACATGAGTAGTCAAATTTGCTCTCTTTACCATTTAAATTTTCACGGCAGTTTGCCTTTATAAAGCTATCTCCCTCTTTTGGGCGCAAATACAAGGCTTTTTCGGTAAATACTATCTCATCTTCGCTTGTGGCAAAGCAGCGTTTTACAAAGTGGGTCTTTTCATCTTTTGGATAACGAAAGACGACTATATCGCCTCTTGCCGGACCATCGCCTGTGATAAGATGTCCGTTACCATTTAACTCAGGTAAAATTTTTACCTCAATCCACGGAATTCTTGGTGTTGGTATACCATAAATAAATTTTTTAGCGAATAAAAAATCACCAACCAAAAGCGTATTTTTCATCGAACCAGACGGGATAACAAAAGCTTGAGCTATAAAAAATATAACAAAAAGTACGATGATGACCGTGCCTGTCCAGCTCGAGCAAAAGTCATAAAATTTAGTAAAAAATTTTTTCATTATTACGCTCTTTTGTGGCTAGCTATCTTAGCTTGAGCTGCAAGGATTGTGTTGTTTAAAAGCATAGCAATCGTCATCGGACCCACGCCTCCAGGAACTGGCGTGATGTATGAGCATTTTGGTGCGACCTCGTAAAAGTCCACATCGCCTACAAGTCTGCCATCATCAAGTCTGTTTATGCCCACATCAACGACTACTGCGCCATCTTTTACCATGTCAGCCTTTAAGAAAAATGGCTTACCAATGGCTGCGACGATGAGGTCGGCATTTTTGCAAATTTCTTTTAAATTTTTAGTCTTGCTGTGAGTCACGGTAACGGTTGCTGAGGCGTTTAAAAGCAAATTTGCCATAGGCTTGCCAACAATGCTACTTCTACCGATCACCACCGCGTTTAGTCCAACCACATCAATGCCATACTCTTTTAAAATTTCCATCACGCCAAGCGGTGTGCAAGGCACAAAGCCATCAAGGCCGCTAACAAGTTTGCCGACATTTACAGCGTGAAAGCCATCTACGTCTTTTGCTGGATCGATCGTTGCTAAAACGGTGTTTGTATCTATATGTTTTGGAAGTGGCAACTGTACTAAAATTCCATGGATGCTATCGTCTAAATTTAGCACATTTATAAGCGCAAGTAGCTCTGCTTGAGTTGTATTTTCGCTTAGACGGTGAGCCACGCTTTTTATGCCATATTCGTTGCAGGCTTTTTCTTTGGCTCTAACGTATGTTTGAGATGCTTTATCTTCACCTACTAAGATAACAGCTAGGGTTGGCTCTATGCCAAATTTTTTTAGTTCTTCAGCTCTTACTTTTACGCTTTCTTTGACCTTTAAAGATACGGCTTTGCCGTCTAAAATTTTCATATTGGATCCTTATTTAAAAGCTTTTTTAATCACAAGGGTGGTATCATACCTAAAATTAAATTAAAATTTTTAAAGAGAGGTTTATGCGGTCTGTTTTTTTGTTTTTGCTTTTTTGTGTGGCGATTTTTGGAGCTGATTTTATCACAAAGACCGAATACGCCAAGATGCTCTACCTAAATCCACGCGGCATAGGATGCGATAAATGTCACGGTACAAAGGGCGAGGGCAGTCTAATCTCTAAATACAAGCACTTTGACAAAAAAGCAAACAAAACGGTTGACGATGAGCTTAGAGCACCAAAGATAAATGATATAGAATTTGAAAGCTTTAAAACCGCTCTAACTAAGCCAAAAGGTGTCATGCCAAGCTACTTTTTGACAGACGAGGAGACTACGATTCTTTATGAATATATTACGAATAAGATAAACACTCCCTCAAAAGCAGCAAAAGCGCAAAATTTAGGCAAGCCAGTTTCCACTGATACGACGCAAAAACAGCCAGAGCAATCTGCCAAACTCGCCCCTGCTACAAAACCAGCAGAGCCAGCTAAAATTACCACAGCAAAACCAGCTGAGCCAGCAAAAGCTGCTACACCAGTGGTAAAAACACCGACTAAACCAGCTACAAATCAAAAAGATAATCAAAAGACAAATTTAAAAACACAAAATCAAAAGGATAAAAAATGACAAATAAAGAGGCATTTAGCGAAGCCAAAAAATATATTCCAGGTGGCGTAAATTCGCCAGTACGTGCATTTGGAAGCGTTGGTGGAGAGCCTGTAATGATAGATCACGCTAAGGGAGCTTATCTATACGATGTCGAGGGTAAAAAATACCTTGACTTTATCCAAAGCTGGGGTCCGCTCATATTTGGCCACTGTGACAAAGATATCGAAGAAGCTATCATCTCTGCTGTAAAACAAGGCGTATCTTACGGCGCGCCATCTCCAAAAGAGACCGCTCTAGCAAAGCTAATATGTGATGAGTTTAAACAAATAGATAAAATTCGCTTCGTAAGCTCTGGCACAGAGGCCACTATGAGCGCGATAAGAGTGGCTAGAGGATATGCCAAAAAAGATGGTCTAATAAAATTTGAAGGCTGCTACCACGGACACAGCGACGCACTTCTTATCAAAGCAGGAAGCGGTGCAACGACATACGGCAACGCTTCAAGCAGCGGCGTACCACAAGATGTTGTGAAAAACACTTATCTAGCAGTTTATAACGATATCGAGAGCGTAAAAGCCATTTTTGAAAATAATAAAGACAAAATCGGCGTCGTCATAATCGAGCCAATTGCAGGAAATATGGGGCTTGTGCCAGCTGATAAGAAATTTTTACGTGAGCTTAGAGCGCTTTGCGATAAATTTGGCGCTGTGCTTATCCTTGATGAGGTTATGAGCGGTTTTAGAGCTTCTCGCCTTGGCTCATATCCATTTCACGAGGTGGACGCTGATCTCATCACATTTGGCAAGGTTATAGGCGGAGGCATGAACGTCGCTGCATTTGGTGGCAAGGCTGAGATAATGGACTGCTTAAGCCCAGATGGCGCTGTCTATCAAGCAGGCACGCTAAGTGGCAATCCAGTGGCGATGAGTGCCGGCATAGCAGCTATTTCAAAGATAAATAGTGATCTAAATTTATACGCTAGGCTTGAAAAGCTTGCTATAAAACTAATGGACGGCTTTAAAGAGGCTGCAAAGAGTGCTGGTATTACTATCCAAACTGATGTTCGTGGCTCGATGTTTGGCTACTTTTTTACAGATCATGCCGTGAAAAACTACGATGATGCGCTAAAAAGCGACACAAAGCTATTTGCTAAATTTCACCAAGCGATGCTTAAGCGTGGAATTTATCTAGCGCCAAGCCAGTTTGAGACTGGATTTGTCTGCGATGCGATGAGTGAAGCTGATATCGATCTAGCGGTAAGCGTAGCTAAAGAGGCGTTTTTGGAGATAAAAGCCTAATGGCAAAATTTAAGATAAAAGATATCGTAGCGGGTGCTGAGCAGTTAAGCCTTGGCGTTTCAATCGTAGTTGCGATCTTGCTTGGCACTGGACTAGGGTATTTTGTAAAAAAGGCTACAAATTTCACGCCAGCTCTTTGGATAGGCTTTGCTATCGGTATTGCAGCTGCTATTTTAAACGTCTATAAAGCTTACAAAGCGCAGATAAAAAGCCTAGATGAGCTAAAAGATGAAAGCAGATACAAAGGCTACACAAAAGACGATGATGAGGACGATTAGTAGGCTTTTGATTTGCTATTTTGCGCTTTGGCTAGCTCTTAGCGTGGTTGGCAAATTTATATCAAATCAATTTTTTATAAGCTCACAAATTTCATTTTTTGCCTCGCTTATTATCTTAACAGCTAGTTTTTTTGCCTACAAAAACCGTATAAACTCAAGGTTAGAAAATGCAAGAGATGAAATTTTAGCCAAGATAGAAGAAGAGAACGAAGAGGATGAAATTTTGCCCCAAAATGAGGCAAAAGAGCTTAGCCTAAAAGAAGAAAAAGCAAGGCTAAAAAAGCAGAAATTTTCATTTAAAGATAAAAGTTTCGCAGCAGCCTTTATGCCTTACCGCTTGGTGGCTTATGCGATACTTTTTTTTGGATTTATATTTTTAAAAAATGAAAATTTACTAAATGTGTCTGGTTTTTTAGTCGGGCTTGCTCCGATGCCTATTGGTGCATTTGTTTTTGGGCTTATGGAGAATAAATTTAATACTGCAAAGGACACTGATGGCAAGTAGCTTTAGGATCATCCGCTCGATGGGACCGCTATTTTTGGGCATGAGTTTGCTTTTTATCGGAAATGGCCTAGTTATCGCATCTTGTAGCGCACTTCTTAAGCAAAATGGAGTGGGCGAGCTAGAGATTGGGTTAATTAATACAGGCTTTTTTGTGGGTGCGTTAATTAGCACCATTACAGCTCACAGAGTCATCTCAACTACTGGCCACATCAGAGCATTTGCCATCTTTTCAGCTATTTTTGCAGTCTCAGCTATGCTTCATGCGGTAAATCAAAATTTAGTATTCTGGGCGATATTGCGTGCATTTTTGGGATATTGCTACTACGCGCTTTTGATGGTTATAGAAAGCTGGCTAAATGCAAAAATTCCAAATAAAATAAGATCTCGCGTGATTGCCTTTTATGAAGGCGTTTTTTACACGAGTTTTGGACTTGGCATTTTGATCTTAGCACTTGATCTTAATACCTTTGAAATTTTCATCATAAGCGCAGCTTTTATCATGCTCTCAAGCATTCCGTTAAATTTGATCCGTATAAATCAGCCTCAAATCCCAGAGCGTCAGCCAATAAATATTCCAAAAATTTTTGGCATAGTCCCGCTCGCTCTTGTTGGCGCGCTCATTGCAGGCTTAGCGATAAATGGCTTTTTTTCGATGGCAAGCCTTTTTGTCTTGCTTCAAGGATACGGCACAAAAGAGGCGTCATTTTTTATGACGGTTGCAATGATTGGAGGCTTTTTGGCTCAAGTTTTTATCGGTAGTTTCTCTGATAGATATGGTAGAAGGCCAGCTATTTTGCTTTGTAGTAGCGTGGCTTTAATAAGTGCGGTTTTGTTTTTGCTAAATGGCAAAAATTTGACGATTGAATATCTGCTTTCATTCTTTTTTGGAGCTGGAATTTTTTGCACATATGGACTTTCTCTGGCTAGGGCAAATGATGAGATCACAGACAAGACAAAGAGTGTGCAAGTCGCACGTGCTTTGTTATTTAGCTACTCTTTGGCTTCGCTTTTCTCGCCGCTTCTTATGAGCTATGCGATGAAAATTTTTGGAGCATTTGGCTTTATCTATGTTTATTTGGTGCTTTTTGCTGGTCTTATTTTATTTGCACTAACGCAAAAGACAATACCACAACACATGAGAAAAGAGTACAACGATAGGCTCGTTGCAAGAACGGCTGGCATAGCTACTATTGAGCAAAATGGAAATTTTGCCGATAGAGAAAATAAAAAGTAGAAAATGAACGTAGGAAATTCTTTGAATATATCAAATACTTCGGTTCAAACCGGACAAAATACTACTCAAAATGTGCCAGTTCGTAAAAATGAAGGCTCGCTTTTTAAAAATCAGCCAAGCGTACAAACGCCTAGTGAGCAGAGCATTTCAGAGACACTTGATAATGTTGGAAAACTCGTTGCAAGAGTGCTTGATGATCTAAAAAGTGCTTCAAGTCTTAGCAAGGCTGAACAAATTTTATCTCAGGCAAAAGATACGAAAATTGCTCCAAATTTAGCCAGCGAGCTATCAGACCTTGCAAAAAGCTTAGAAGCTGAGGCAACCCAAAATGAAAGCCCTGAAATAAAGAGCCTTGCACTAAAGCTAAAAGAATTTCTAAAACCAATAGCCGATCTAAAAGCCGGCTCACTAAATGATCAGATCAAAAACTCAGGCGTAATGCTTGAAGCAAATTTAAAGGATGCACTTAGCCCAGAGAAGCTTCCAAGCTCGGTTCAGAAGCTACTAAGCGATATAAAAAATCTCTCAAGCGGGAATTTGCTAAATCAAATTTTAACCCTAAATGATGAAAAATTAGACAATCAAAATTCTTTTTCAAAGCTTGCTTCTATACTTGAAAAAGCGAGCAATGACGCAAAAAACATCCTTGATAACTCAAATATAAAAACCCTTTTAAAAGATGTTGATAAGCTTGATAGTGTGGTTAAATTTTTAGATAAAAATTTTTCAAAAGATCAAAATGGTGAGCTAGTAAAAAATCAAATAGGCAAAATGCAAAATTTCATCTCAAATTTAAGTGAAAAAGTCGCAAGCCTGGCAAATGAAAAGCTAAATCAAAATTTTGGTTTTAGCCAAAATCATAAAGAGCTAAAAACTATCCTTGATAGCATAAAAAACGATCTAAAAACGCTAAATAATATAGGCGATGAAGCAGGACTTGTAAAGACGTTTAATGAGATGAGCGATGTCTCAAAGGATGGTAGCTTGCAAGATAAGCTCCAAAGTGCGGCGAGACGTCTTGCTCATAGCCTAAGTCTTGCTGATGCTAAGGCAAGTTTGGCTAAAAATGAGCTAAGTGAAAGCAAGGCGCTTTTAAAGCAGCTAAATCTCGCTACAAACGATATAAATAACATTACGACTAAAAATAGCAGCGAAATTTCAAAAGTGCTAAGCCAAGATATAAAAAGTACGCTTTTAAATATCAGTGAAAAGAGTCAAAACCCGCAAAGCGTAAATGCCGCAAATAAGATGATTTCGCAGATCGAGGTGCATCAAATGATATCAAGCCTTCAAGGCGGGATTCAAACTTATATGCCTTATATTTGGGACGGCGTTGAGAGTGGAAATATCGCATTTAAGCAAGGCAAAAAGGATAAATTTTACGCTCAGATCGATCTAAATTTTAAGAAATTTGGACAGATAAATGTGATGGTTGGACTTATTGATAAAAGATACATTGATCTTTCGGTAGCTACGCAAACAAATGAGTTTAAGGAGCTAATCCTCTCAAACTCTAGCGAATTAAAACAAGCAATATCAAAGCTTGGACTCATAGTTTCAAACTTTAATATAAAAACTTTGTCAAAAGTGAAGCTAAATGATAGATTTAAAAAATTTGGTGGCCTTGATGTGGGCTTTGATAAGAAAATTTAATGCAAGTAAATAAGAAAAAAGCAGTAGCTCTTGGCTACAACAGATCTAAAGACAATGCTCCAAGAGTGCTGGCTAGTGGTGCTGGTGAGATAGCAAATAGAATAATTGATCTTGCAAAAGAGCATGATATACCGATCAAAGAGGATCCTGATCTTATTGAAATTTTAAGCAAGGTTGAAGTTGATCAAGAAATTCCACCAAATTTATATAAAGCTGTTGCTGAAATTTTTAGCTTTTTATATAAGATCACAAAGAAATGATCTATAAATTTGCTTAAAAATTTGCAAGGCATATAAAGAGTGGCAGGGATATTGACGATATACAAAAAGTGGTGTAAGCTAAATATTAAATTAAAATTTTAAAGGCTATTTGTGGCACAAAAATTGATATTAATAGGGGCGTCTACTGGCGGGCCTGGGCATTTAAAAAAGTTATTAAAAAACGTAAAACTAAATGGAGCCATCATCGTGATAGCTCAGCACATGAATAAAATGTTTATAAACTCTTTCGCTATGCAAATCGGAAAAGAGTGTGGCTTGGATGTTGAAATTTTAAATGAGAGGAAAATTTTAAAAGAAAATACCGTATATGTCTGCGAACAAAATGTAGCGGTGTCACCAAATTTACCAATTAGCGCAAAACCAAATACAGAAGAAAAGACTATATATACGCCAAATGTTGATGTGTTGTTTAAATCTGGAGTTGGAATTTGTAAGAGTGCAAATGTCTTAGCTATCTTACTAACTGGCATCGGAGATGATGGTGCATCTGGGCTTGATAAGCTTTATAAGGCTGGAGCAAAATGTATAGCTGAAAATGAAGAGAGTGCGATAGTTTATGGTATGCCAAAACGTGCAAAAGAGCTAAATCAAAGCTTAAAATCATTAAATCTAACTATGATAAAAAAAGAGCTGGAGGATTTTTTAAATGCTATTAACTAATGACGCTAAAGATACAAAAACAATGCAAACAAATACTTCACAAGATATGGATAGTTTTAATGAATTTATGAATGTTATTAAAACTCTTTGCGGAGTTGATCTGGAGCCAAAAAGAGATATTACGTTGCAGCGAATTACCATTTTTATTAGAGATCGTCAGATAAAAAGCTTTAAAGATCTTGTTTCGATGATAAGATATAACTCAAGCTTGCGACAAGACATTTTAAATCTAGTAACTGTAAATGAGACTTATTTTTATAGAGAGTTGCCTCAACTTAAAGATGTGATCTATTACGCAAAGGAGCTTGGAGGAGCTAGAATTTTGTGTGCCCCTTGCTCTACTGGAGATGAGTCATATTCGCTTGCAATGCTTGCTTATGAGATGGGATTTAAACAGCATGAAATTTCAATCGTAGGTATAGATATAAACTCAGAAGCCATAGCAAGCTGTCAAAATGGTATTTTTAGTGAGAGGAGCTTGCATAGATTAAGCGATTTTCAAAAAGAGAGATTTTTTACAAAAGTTGATGATAAATTTAAGATAAAAAAAGAAAATTTACCAAGGTGTGAATTTAAAATTTTAAATGTTTTTGATGATGCTATTTTTAATCTAGGAAAATTTGATATCGTACTTTCAAGAAATATGATGATCTATTTTGATGATGATTTTAGATTAAAATGTGTTGAGAGACTTCATAAATTGCTTAAGCCAGATGGTAGGCTTTACGCTGGGCACGCTGATCTTGTGCCTTACACTCCAGCTTATGAAAAACGCTTTTCAAATGGAACTACTTACTATCTAAAAAAATAAAAATTTGTCAAGTCGCCTTTTGAGCTTAGGCGACTTAATTTAAAATCAATCACCTTATTTTATAGCTTTTTAATACGATGTGATAGTAAAAAGCCCCTACAAAAAAGAGGCTTCCCATAAAACTCGCAATCATCTCAACGCTAAATCCAATATCATAAAGCAGACCAATGATAAATGAAATAAGAGCGCTAAAGCCAAGAAAAATCATATCGTTATATGCAATCACTCGGCCATAAAATTCTTTTTTGCAGTTTTGCTGAAGTATCGTATAAGTGTAGCTCCAAAGACTTGATGTGCAAAATCCAGCAAAGATAATGCCAATAAGCGATAGATAAAAATTCCAAAGCGATAAAGCCCAAATAATGATACCAAGGCCTTGACCGATATATACGAAAATAAGCGTATTTTTATTTATAAATTTACTAAGTATGGCTGGAGCAAACATAAGTGAAATGGATCTTGAAGTATTTAATAGTCCTATAATTAATGATGTCGAGAGTAAATTTGCATATTTGTAATCAGCCAAAAGTGCGATCAATGCGTCATAAGCGGTAATGCCAACAAAGGCGTGTAAGAATATAAGATGCACGATGAGTCTATTTTCTTTTAGATATTTAAGCCCATTCTTGAGCATTTTTAGAGGCTTTTCTATAAATTCTGGCTTTAGACTTTGCAAATTTAAAAAATATAAAAATCCAAAGCTAAGAATGTATAGTATGCCATCAAGCAAAAAGGCGCTTTTAATACCAAAAAAGTGTATATAAACTCCAGCTAGCCCCATACCAGCGGTGTATGAGACCGCCCATATGATAGAGTGGATCTCGTTTGCGAGTTTGAGATTTTCTTTGCTTAAAATTTTTGGCAGCACGCTCATCTCTACTTGAAAATACATTCCGCCAGTGCCATTTCTAACAAAAATGATAAGTAAAAGTAACCATAAAAAATCAAGTGAGTCTATAAAAAGAAGCATGAAAACGCTTATCGTCTCAACTGCCATCATGATGACAAGCATCGGTTTTGGGCTAAATTTATCAACTAAAATCCCACTAAATGGAGCTATGACAACACCTGGGATAAATGCCATCGTTGCACTTAGCGTAATCGCCCAAACAGGAGCGTCAAGCTTGATAAGAAGGGTAAAGATACCTGTGTGCGAAAACCATACGCCAAAATAGCATATAAGCTGAATGATGCTTAAGAGGCGAAAATTTTTCTCTTCTTTTAAAAGTTTAAGATATTCTTTCAACTTATTGATTCCACATTAGCGTTATTTGCTCTATCTTTGTTTCATCTGGTATATCGTTTAGGCTTGTTATCTCTTTGGCAAGTGGATTTTTTAGTGTGATTAACATATCGTGGCTATCTATTTTTAGATAGATATTGTTTTTGTCACTACTAAATTTAGAGATAACAAGAGAATTTTTTATATCTTTGAAATTTGATTTAAGGCTGATATTTTCTGGAGTTTTAAACTCGTTTGAGTAAATCTCAATGCTTGTGATAATGCCATTTAGCAAGGTGTATTCAAAAATTCTTTCATTTTTGTTTGTTACGATGTAGCTGTTTTCTTTTTTTGTGTTATCCCGTTTTATGTTTTTTGAGCCATAAATTTTTATCACATCTCTATTTGCTGATTCGTTTGTCAGCTCTGCAAAAAAGCCTTTGCCAAAGAGATTTTTTTGATCTTTATCTTTTTTATATCGTCCGCTTATGTGAGCATTTTGACAAATTTTATCGTTTGCCACTAGAAAAATTGCATTATTTATCCTATGTATGCTTAGAGCAATGCCTTTTTCATCTAAAAGGTAAAAAATTCCCTTATCGTAAAGTAGCTCAGAGCTAAACTCGCAAAGTGGCGAGCCATTTTTTAATGATGAATAAAAACTTATTTTTGCACCATTTTTACTTGGTACGATTACGATGCCTAAAAAGTTATCTTTGTTTTTAAATTTATAAAATTTAGCAAAAAAACTATCTTTGTAAGCTTTATTTACCGGCTCGAAATTATAAATTTGAGCTAGCACGCCAACTCGCTTATTTTTCTTATCATCAAGCTGAAGAAGTGAGTTTTTATTTGGTGCAAAGTAGCTAAGATTGCCATTTTCATCTTTTAAAATGATCGCACTATCATCAACATCAAATGTGCCATTTTTTTCAACCAAGCTTACTTCTTTATCCATAGTAAGCATTGTTTTTGTGTAGGTTTTATCTTTATTTAGCGTAATGATAGTTTTTATGCCTTCGCAATTTGGGCAAGGCAAAATAGTGTGAAAACTACTATAAATTGAGTTTGGAAGTATTAGCTTTTCTGGCTTTTTGGGTGTATTTGCCTGAACTAGCGGCTTGTCTTCTTTTACTGTATTTTGTGTGTTTTGTTTTGGCTCTAAATTTTCATTTTTTGCGCAACCAAGGATGAAAAATGAGATAAGTATGGCAAAAAGATATTTCATTTGCAACTCCTTAAAAATTGCAAAATTATATCATTTTGCCTTTAAAATTTATTTTACGCGTTTAAAGATGTATTTATCTTTTAGCTCGCCAGTGACCTCTTTTTGATCCATATCTAGCATTTTTAGGTTCTCGCCCTCTATTTTATAAAAGCTCTTTTCTTTATACTCATCAATCGTTGTTATCACACCATTTTCGATTGAGTATTTACCTTTACTAACGGCTTTGTAATTGTCTTTTGACTTGTAGTCCATCACGCTTTCAAACGTACCATCTTTTTTTAATGTTAAGCGTGAATCAACACCCATGCAACTAGCGCAAGGTAAAAATGCTTTATAAGTGCCCTCGATGCTGCTAATTGGAGCTTCGCAGCTACTTTTTACTTCACATTTGCCTTGTGGGACGTTTGCGTTTTGGCTAGATGAGGCACAACCTGCCAAAAGTAGAGCCGCACTTAGTGCAAATATAAAATTTTTCATGCTAATCCTTTTTGAAAATAAAATTTAAAATGTATTATAATACTTAAGAAAATAACAAATTATAAATTAAAGGAGTAAAAATGCAAATCGAAGCATTTGGCGTTTTAGTCGTAGTTCTGGTTATCTTTGCGTTCTTGTTTTTAAAGGCTGGCATCAAGATCGTCTCACAAGCTGATAATCTACTCATTGAGCGACTTGGCAAATTTCACAAAGTGCTTGATGGCGGATTTCACATAATTATCCCATTTGTCGATCAAATAAGAGCGATAATCACCGTAAAAGAGCAGCTTGTAGATATTACAAAACAGCAAGTCATCACAAAAGATAACGTAAACATAAGCGTCGATGGTATCGTCTTTTTAAAGGTCTTTGACGCGAAAATGGCGGTTTATAACGTAGATAACTACAAGCGTGCCATTGCAAATTTAGCCATGACAACGCTTCGTGGTGAGATAGGTGCGATGAATCTTGATGATACGCTAAGCTCACGTGACCGCCTAAATGCTGCACTTCAAGTGGCTCTTGGCGACGCTGCTGGCAACTGGGGCGTAAAGATCATGCGTGTAGAAATTTCTGAAATTTCTGTTCCACTTGGTATCGAAGAAGCGATGAATATGCAGATGAAAGCCGAGCGTGAAAAACGTGCGATCGAGCTAAAAGCCTTGGCTGAAAAAGAGGCGCTAATACGAAACGCCGAAGCGCTAAAACAAGAAAAAGTACTTCAAGCAGAGGCGATTGAGCGTATGGCTGATGCGAAAAAATACGAGCAAATCGCTATCGCAACGGCTCAAAAAGAGGCTATGGATATGATAAATGATAGTATGAGCAAAAACGCAAATGCAGCAGAATTTTTGCTCGCGCGCGATAGAGTCGGGGCATTTAGTGAGCTAGCTAAAAATAACTCAAAAGATAAAATTTTAGTTCCTTACGAGGCGACTGAGCTTATTGGCTCCCTTAGTGTTTTGAAAAATTTCCTAGCTAAGGATAAGGCGTGATCAGCCCTTTTATAATGATAGCAATCGGTTTGGTTTTGTGCATCACCGAGTTTATCTTTTTCTCGTTTTATTTGCTATTTTTTGGCATAGCTTTTATCGTAGTTGGAGCTATAAATTTTGGTTTTAGTTTTGCTTGGAGCTATCAAATTTTAATTACAGCAGCGATTGCGATCGTACTTCTTGTGCTTTTAAAAGCGCCGTTAAAGAGTAAATTTATGTCTAGAAAAGAGAGCTTTAACGAGGAATTTTTAGACGAAGCCGGAGTTGGCGAGATCAGAGAAAATATGGTCTATTTTAAAGGCACTCTTTGGAAATACGACGGAAATTTAGCTAATGGAGAGAAGGTTACGGTTCTTGGCACCAAAGGTGACAAGGTGATATTAAAATAAAAGTGCCTTTTTGGCACTTTTACTATTTTGCGTGAGCTGGGCAGCCTTGCATGTCGCCGTGCATTGAGCCTTGCATCATGCAGCCTTGATGGTGGCAACCTTGTTTTTGCATATCACTTTTTATCTCTTTGTGATGAGAACAACCGCAACCTTCATGGCTTGCTGGTTTTGGCTCATTTTTAGCACAACCAACTAAAAATAGTCCGCAAATAACGGCAAATACTATCTTTTTCATAACTCGCTCCTTTAAAGAATTTTTAACATTTTAGCCTTTAAAAATTAATTTTTCATAACGCCTGATTTATCATATTTAAAAGCATTTTTGGCTAAACTCTCGCCCAAAAATAAGCAAAATAAAAGGTTAAATTTGAAAAGACTTAGTGTAAATGAAGCCATCGATCTTATAGAAAATGCACCACTTCACGAGCTTGGCAAGATGGCGTTAGCTAGAAAAAAAGAGCTTCATCCAGAGGGCATTACGACCTTCATCGTAGATCGCAACATTAACTATACAAATGTCTGCTGGGTGGATTGTAAATTTTGCGCATTTTACCGCCACGCAAAAGAGGAAGACGCTTACGTGCTAAGTTTTGAGGAGATCGGCAAGAAGATCGAGGAGCTTATCGCCATTGGAGGCACGCAAATTTTATTTCAAGGTGGCGTTCATCCAAAGCTAAAGATCGAGTGGTACGAGGAGCTAGTGGGCTACATCAGCAAGCACTATCCAAGCATCACGATACATGGCTTCTCAGCCGTTGAGATCGACTACATCGCAAGAGTTTCAAAAATTTCTACAAAAGAGGTCTTAAGACGCCTAAACGAAAAGGGCTTATACTCGATGCCAGGAGCTGGAGCGGAGATTTTAAGCGATAGAGTGCGTGACATCATCGCCCCTAAAAAGTGCGACACCGCAGACTGGCTTCGCATACATAAAGAGGCGCACGAGCTTGGTATGAAGACGACTGCTACGATGATGTTTGGCACGGTTGAGAGCACTCGCGAGATCGTGGAGCACTGGGAGCATATCAGAAATTTACAAGATGAAACGGCTGGATTTAGGGCATTTATACTTTGGAGCTTTCAAGGGCTAAACACAAAGCTCATGCAAGAATTTCCAGAGATCAAAAAGCAAAGCTCAAACGTTTATCTAAGGCTTCTTGCAGTCTCAAGGCTCTTTTTGGATAACTTTAAAAATATCCAAAGCAGCTGGGTCACGCAGGGCAGTTACGTAGGTCAGCTAGCGCTTCTTTTTGGCGCAAACGACCTTGGTAGCACGATGATGGAGGAAAACGTCGTAAAGGCGGCAGGTGCTAGCTTTAGGATGAATCAAGATCAGATGATCGAGCTTATAAAAGATGTTGGAGAAATTCCAGCTAAGCGCAACACAAACTACGATATTTTGGAGAAATTTTAGATGAAAATTTTAGATATCAATGTAAAAAATGTAAAAATTCCAGTCGTTTTTGAAAGCTCAAAAGCGATGCCAGTAGTGAGCCTAAAACTAGTTTTCAAAGCAGCTGGTAGCTCGCAAAATGGTAAGCTTGCAGGCCTTGCAAGGCTAAGTGCAAATTTGCTAAACGAGGGCGATATGAAGCTAGGCTCGGCTAAATTTGCAAAAGAGCTTGAAGTAAGGGCTATTAGCCTAAATGCAAGCTGCGGCTTTGAGATATTTTGCATAGATCTAAACTGCCTAAAAGAGCACTTTGCCTTCGCGTGTGGCAAGCTAAAAGAGCTACTACTTGCTCCAAATTTAACAGAAGAAATTCTAAATAGGTGCAAAACCGTCACACTTGGCGAGATCGCAGCAAATGAAAACGACTTTGACTACGTAGCAAGACAGGGGCTTTTTGAGCTTTTGTATCCAAAAAGCGTGCTTGCCATACCAAGCATCGGCACTAAAAAGAGCATAAAAGCGATCACGCTTGAAGATGTGAGCAAATTTTTAAACGAGCATTTAGATCTTTCAAATTTGTTTTGTGTGCTAGGTGGCGACATCGACGAGAAGCAGACAAAAGAGCTTGCTAGTGTTTTAGAGATCCTAAAACCTGGCAAGGTACGAAAACTAGAGCGCTTTAGCCCAAGCAACAAGTGCGAAAGCAGCGAGATCATCAGGCAAAGCGAGCAAGCATACATCTACTTTGGCGTGCCATTTAACGTAAAAGCTGAAGAGAAATACAAGGCTACAGTGGCGACATTTATCCTGGGTGAGGGTGGCTTTGGCTCGAGGCTCATGGAGGAGATCCGCGTGAAAAGAGGCCTTGCATACAGTGCCTATGCTAGAAATTTGCTAAATCTCTCTTACAGCCAGCTTTACGGCTACATGCAGACAAAAAATGAGAAAAAAGATGAGGCCATTGCCGTTATAAAAGAGGAAATTTTAAAATTTAGTAAAAAAGGCGTTAGCAATACAGAGCTTGAGCAGGCGAAGAAATTTTTACTTGGTTCGTTGCCGCTTAGGCTTGAGACGCTATTTAAACGCCTTGATATCGCGCAAGGTGAGTTTTATGAGCATGGCGAGCTTGGGGCATTTTTAAAGGACCTTGATAAAATTTCAGCCCTTTCGCTAAGCGAGCTAAATAGCTTCATAAAAGCCCACGCAGAGATCAATCAGCTAAGTTTTTGCGTCCTAAAAAATGAAATTTGAAGCAAGCGACAGAGCAAAACTTCTAAAAATAGGCGTGCTTAGCCTGCTTGACCTTGCTCTAGTGCTGCCAAAGGGCTTTGAGGATACGACGATCGCTAAGAGCCCAAGAGAAGGGCAGGTCTGCATAAATGTAAAGATCACCTCACTCGCCTCACGCCCTGGCATGCTAACTGCACTTGCCTTTTGCGAGCAGTGGCAAAGTAGCGTAAAAATCGTCATTTTTAACGCAAAGTCTTGGCACTACGGCGCTTTTAAGGTGGGCAAAGAGATGGCTATATATGGGCTTTGTTCCTGCGCCTTTGGCTCGTGGCAGATAGTAAATCCTAAAATCACCACAAAAATAGGCCAGATCGTGCCTAAATTTAAGACCGAGCTAAAAGATGATGAAGTTAAAAAACTCATCTTAAAATATCTAAATTTGCAAAATTTACTAGCAGAGGGCTTAAACGAAAAAGAGGCTAAATTTTTAGCCAATCTGCAAAGGTTAGATAAGCAAAGCGTGCAAATTTTATACCGCCTAAAAAACGAGGGTAAGGGCGTGCAAATATTAAAATTTGTAGAAATTTTTAACTACATAAAAAAGCTACGTGCTAAAAAAACTTACTTTAAAAGCCCAAAAATCAAGCTTTTTGATATAGGCTCTTGGCTTAAGGGCTTGCCATTTACGCCGACAAATGACCAGCTAAACGCGATAAATGACATCAGAGACGACCTTAACGCCGTGCAGGCAAAAAGGCGCGTCATAATGGGCGATGTGGGAAGCGGCAAGACGCTAGTGATCCTAGCAGCAGCACTCAGCGTCTATCCGCAAAGTGCCATTTTGATGGCGCCAACAAGCATCTTAAGCGAGCAAATTTATAACGAAGCAAAGAGACTGCTGCCGCCTTTTATGAATGTGATGCTGGTACGAAGCGGGGAGAAAAAGATAGACTTTAGCGGGGTAAATTTGATCGTTGGCACGCATGCGCTGCTCTTTCACGAGCTGCCAAACTCGCCGCTTGTCATGGTCGATGAGCAGCACCGCTTTGGCTCAAATCAGCGCAAAAAGATAGAGGAGCTTGCCTCAAACGAGGATGAGCGAGCAAATTTCGTGCAGTTTTCAGCTACGCCAATACCAAGGACGCTAAGCCTCATTCAGTCTGAGATCGTAAATTTTAGCTTTTTAAAGCAGATGCCGTTTAAGAAAAATATAACGAGCCAAATTTTAGGTGCTAGCGAGTTTGGCTTTTTGCTAACTCACATCAAAAAGCAGCTTGCGGGTGGCTTTCAAGTAGCCATCATCTATCCGCTAGTTGAGAGCAGCGAGAGCTCAAACTACCAAAGTCTAAGCGAGGCGCAGGGCTTTTGGCTAAAGAATTTCAAAAATGTCTTCGTCACGCACGGCAAAGACAAAGAGAAAGAGGAAATTTTAAGGCGGTTTAGAGAAGAGGGCGAAATTTTGCTCTCAACCACCGTTGTAGAGGTGGGCATCTCGCTACCAAGGCTAAATACAATAGTGATCGTGGGCGCTGAGCGGCTAGGGCTTGCCACGCTTCATCAGCTGCGAGGCAGAGTGGGGCGAAACGGCGGCAATGGATACTGCTTTTTATTTACTAAGCTAAAAGAGGCACCAGCAAGACTAAAGGAATTTTGCGCGACAAATGACGGCTTTAAGGTGGCCGAGCTTGATCTGAAAAACCGCCAAAGCGGTGATATACTAAATGGCTTTTTTCAGCACGGAGCGACCTTTAACTTTTATGACTACGAGGATGATATCACGCAGGCTGCAAAGATGAGAGTGGCAAGTATTTAAAAGTGATAATGTATTAATGTTTTGAATTGTAATCTTATGATATGAAAGCGATGGAATTAATTTGGAAGATACAACAGGAATTAATAATTTAAAGGAAATAGAAAATATCTATGGGATATTTAAAATAGCACAGGGCTGTCTTGGTCAAGGTGGTACATCTATTGTAAAAGAGGCCGAATTTGAAAATAAAAAATATGCTATCAAATTTTTTATTAAAAATATTTTTGATAAAGGGGGTACAAATATAGAAACTACCGCCTTTAAAAGATTCAAACAAGCTCATTTTAATTTATTATCCATAGTACATAGCGGAGCGATATTGCCTCAACTACACTTTGATATTTATGATACTGGCGATATAAAAATACCATATGTTATTATGCCAAAAGCGGATTTTACACTAGAGCAATGGCGCAATGCAAATAATATAACTTTTGAAGATTTTGAGAAAATTTTTAACAATCTTTTAAATCAGATAGAAGCTATACATAAATTCGGCATTATACATAGAGATATAAAGCCGTCAAATATTTTTATGCTAAATAAAAAGTATGTTATTGGTGACTTTGATATATCTAAATTTGACGAAAATATATATTGTAACCTTGTGAAAACTCAAAAAGGAGATAGATTAGCAAACTATCATTTTTCGGCTCCAGAGCAGTCAAATAAAGATGGTAAAGTCGATAGTAGTTCTGATTGGTATGCTTTTGGGCAAGTTTTATATTGGCTTATTACAAAAAAAGCGTTAAGGGGACAAAAGGGCATAAAATTTGACGCATATGATCCTAAATATCAAAAATATGAAAACTTAATATCTAAATTATTATCAGAGGATCAAGATGACAGATTTCACTCAAAAAAAGAAATAATGGATTTTTTAAAATCTGAAGAAAAACTGAGCACTGAGCAAATTTTGTTTCAATTTGAAGGCATAATAGCAAAATATACTTGCAAACATGCGCAATCTCAATTTGCTTTTGAACAATATAATAAGCACGCCGATATACAAGAAATAATGGATGATATATCAGGTGTTGTAGATAAATTTCATTTATGGTGGTCTCAGGGTTACTCTGATATTGAAATAGACAAAATAAAACAATTAGACATGCAAGAGCAAATATGGCTGGTGCATTTTGACGAGATAAAAATAAAATCAATATGGGTTTTTAGGTATCCGTATTCACTAGGATGTAGCCTTTTTGTTGTTGAAACGAAAGCCTTAAAACCAACAGGTATATATCCAAATGCTAATAGTTGGGAAGCTGAACAATATGCAGTTTATAATGGTAGTAAAATTACCGCGGAAGAGGCTAGTGTTGGATGGGCTGAAATAGATGGAAAAAGAGTTGAGGTACATGGTGTTGAGAATAGAGTAAGGCATTTTAAAAATGAGATATACTTTCTAGCCCCACAATATTGTGGCCCCTTAATTAGACATAATGATATCATAGATAAAATATATCAACAATATAAAATTGTGCAAAAAGTAGATGAAAAATTATTAGAACCTCTAAAAAATATAAAAAAAACAGGAAGACTATAAATTTACAATTATACTTTTAAGTTTATCGGTTCTAATTTATTAAATTTACTAGTACATTAAAACTGTAAATTTAATAAATTTAAAGTGGATAAGTGAGGCAGCACTCTCTTTTTACTTCGTCGATGTAGCTTACGTTTAAGCTTAGCCCGTAAAGCTTGCTTAAATTTTCGCTTCTGATAATCTCGCTAACCGTGCCAAACTCAACATTTCCATCTCCTTTTACAAGTGCGACATATCCGCCAAGAAGCACAGCAAAATCAGGGTTATGAGTAGTTAGCACGACAGAGTAGCCAAGCTCTTTTAGCCACTTAACGGTGCGTAAAAATTTATACTGGTTGCCGTAGTCAAGCGCACTTGTTGGCTCGTCAAAAATGATCATCTTTGGCTGCGCAGCCATCGCGCGCGCGATCATGCACATCTGCTTTTGACCGCCACTCATTTGAGTGATAAATTTCTCTTCAAGGTGCTCGATCTCAAGCTTTTTGGTGTAAATTTTAGCGATCTGCTCGTCCTCTTTGCTAGGTCTTGCAAAGATGCCAAGGTGCGCCGCGCGTCCCATCGTGATGAACTCAAGTCCGGTATATTCATACTCGGTAACCTCGCTTTGAGCGACATACGCCATGATCTTAGCGCGCTCTTTGTTGCTTAGGCTATCTACGTTTTTGCCATCAAGGAAAATTTCTCCTGAAATTGGCTTTAGTGAGCCGCTTATTAGCCCAAGAGTGGTTGATTTGCCAGCTCCATTTCGACCAAGTATGGTTAAAATTTCGCCTGCGCCTATCTTTAAATTTATATTTTCTAGTTTGCCAGCCCCATTTGGGTAGCTAAAGTTTAAATTTCTAACTTCAAGCATCATGCAACCTTTTTATTTCGCCATAAAACCCAGACAAAAAATACCGTGCCGATAAAGCCAGTAAGCACGCCAAGAGGCACTTCACTCACGCTTATGCTGCGAGCTAAGGTATCAACAAATAGTAAAAATATCGCACCCATAAATATGCTTGCAGGCATGCTTCTTATGTTATTTGCTCCAACTAGCATGCGCGCTAAATGAGGCATGAGAAGTCCCACCCAGGCCACTATACCGCTTATGCAGACGCTACAAGCTGTAAGAAGTGTGGCGCAGATGATGATGATAGAGCGCTCGTAAGCCACATTTACGCCAAGTCTAGCCGCGCTTTCGTCGCCAAGAGAGAGCAAATTTATACGCCAGCTCATAGCGATTAGCAAAATGGCGCAGATGATCATCACAGGTGCTATATATTTTAAATTCTCACTATCAAGCTTTGCAAGGCTACCAAGCTGCCAATAGACGATATCGGGCAGCTTCGTCTCAGGGTCAGCGACATATTTTAAAAAGCCGATCACTGAGCCCATGAGACCGCTTACGATGATGCCAGAGAGAACTAGCATAAGCGTGCTTGAGCGCCCCATCATCTTAGGTATAGCTAGCGTGATAGCAACGGCTGCTAGTCCAAAGCCAAATGCAAAAATTTGTATCCAAAATAACGATAGATCAAAGATGATAGCAGTTGCTGCTCCCACGCAAGCACCAGCTGAGACGCCTAGAAGATCGGGGCTTACTAGCTGGTTTTTAAAGACGCCTTGATAAGCTGCACCACTCACGCTAAGAGCGGCTCCGACAAGTATAGCTGCGATGATGCGCGGGATGCGTAAATTTTCTATCACGTTTGTGATGTTACTAGCTGCGCCTTCTCCTAGACCAATGCTATGAGCTAGCACGCTAAATACATCACCAAATGATATGTAAAATCTGCCAACGCAAAGTGCGACAAAGGCACAAAGAAGCGTTAGCAGAGCTAAAAAAATGGTAACTAATGAAAAATTTGCGTTTTTCATATATTATTTTTTGCTACCGTCTGGGTTTAGACCTTTTAGGATATAGCCATACTCTGTATCGCTAAGATCGTGGTTTAAGAACTCTTTGTAAAACTCTTTTGTCTTAGCTTTTACATCTACATCTTTAAATAGATCTGGTTGGATAGTCTTTGCTGCCCATAAAATTTGAAGAGCGCTCTCTGCGCCGTATCTATCCCAGCCAAAAACGCCTTTTGGGTTGCCATAAACTTTGCCGTTTTTAACAGCATTTGAGCCTGAATATGCAGGGTTTTCTTTGATAGCTTTTATTTGCTCGTCTGTATCAGCACCACCAACGATGATGATATCAGGGTTTGCGTTGATGAGCTCTTCAGCTGTTAGCTCGATCATAGAGCCTTCTTTTGAGACTGCGTTTTTGCCGCCAGCTAAATTTATCCAAGTATTTATGATAGTTTTTGTGCCATCAACCTTTAATAAATTTGCTCCGCCAAGCAAGTGAAGTACTTTTGGACGTTTAGCATCAGGGACGCTCTTTGTTCTGTCAGTTACAAATTTAGTGTTATCTTGGATATTTTTTGTAAGTTTATCAGCCATAGCTCTAGCGTTGTCAGTACCGATCACTTCAGCTGTTGCATAGATGCTTTTCTCCATATCTGGATAATCTCTAAAGATCAAATTTACAGCACTAAAGCCGTTTTTGCTAAGCTCGTCTTGATAGTTTTTACTTGAGACTACGACAACATCAGGGGCAAGCTTAACAAGCTCTTCGATCTGAAGATCTTTGCCATCAAGTGCGGCTGGTAAATTCTTAAGTCTTGGATAGACGAGGGCGAACCACTTATTTTTCTTGATCTGATCGGTTGTAGCTATAACTTTATCCATACCGCCAAGCGCTAGGATGATCTCGTTGTTTGCATGCCAAAGAGTAGCGATCTTCTCAACCTTCTCAGGCACGCCTACTCTGACACCTTGCATATCTGTTATGCTTCTAGCAGACTCAGCTGCGTTTAGGCTAAGAGCCATAAAAAGTGAAGCAACAAGGCTAAATTTAGCTACTTTATGCATAAAATTTGTTTGCATATTTTTTCCTTTATTTTTGAAGTATAAACATGTATGTTAATAATATTTATATTAATTCTATGTAAATTTTGCATATACATTAATGAAGAATTTGCATATATTGTAAATTCTTATAAAACTAATGGGATAAATTCTCTCCTCTTATTGACATATGTCATTATTTGCTTTTTTAAAATGAGATAAACTTCGCCTTAAAATTTTTAAAAAAAGGAGAATCAATGCGTGAATACAAAAAGTATTGGCTAGCACTTGTTGCAGTACTAGTAATTTGCTTTAGTATTTTAGGCTACTACGGCGTTGAGGTTTATAGAAGCTCGCCACCAGTTGTAAATTTTACAGATGAGAATGGCAATGTCGTTATCGACAAAGAGAGCATCTATAAAGGTCAAGAGGCCTGGCAAAGCATAGGAGGTATGCAAGTTGGCTCTGTTTGGGGACACGGTGCATATCAAGCACCTGATTGGAGTGCGGACTGGCTTCACAAAGAGTTAGTTATATTTTTAGAGTTAAAAGCAGATGAAATTTATCACTCAAAATATGCTGACTTAAATGATGAGCAAAAGGCAAATCTAAAAGTTCTACTTAAAAAAGAGTACCGAGAAAATGGCGTAAAAGACGATAAAATCGTACTTAGCAGCGATAGATTAAAGGCTATGAAACAAGTAAGCCAAGAGTATTCATCACTTTTTGGAAATGACCCTAAGTTTAAATCTTTAAGAGAAGCTTATGCGATGAAAGAAAATACTCTTCCAAATGCTTCTGATAGAGATGATCTTAATAACTTTTTCTTCTGGTCAGCCTGGGCAACTGCAGCAAACAGACCTAATAGCGATGCTACATACACAAACAACTGGCCACATGAGCCACTAATTGATAATGTACCAACAAGCGAAAATATCTTTTGGTCAATCGCAAGTGTTGTAATACTTATTGCTGGTATTGGATTTCTTGTTTGGTTTAGCTCTTTTTATGGCAAAAAAGATGATGAAAAGTTGGAAGCTATTAGCGAAGATCCACTTAGTAAATTAAGCCTAACTCCATCTCAAAAAGCTCTTAAAAAATATCTTTTTGTAACTTTGGCTCTTTTTGCATTCCAAATTTTAATAGGCGGTTTTACAGCTCACTATACAGTCGAAGGACAGGAATTTTACGGTATAAATTTATCAGCTTATATTCCTTATTCACTTGCTAGAACATGGCACATTCAGGCTAGTATTTTCTGGATTGCGACAGGATTTTTAGCAGGCGGTCTTTTCCTAGCACCTATTATAAATGGCGGTAAGGATCCAAAATTCCAAAAGCTTGGCGTAGATTTATTATTTTACGCACTACTAATCCTTGTGGTCGGCAGTTTTGCTGGCGAGTATTTAGCGATCGCAAATATTATGCCTATAAATTTAAGCTTCTGGTTTGGACACCAAGGATATGAATATATCGAGCTTGGACGTGTTTGGCAAATTATTTTATTTGTTGGTCTTGTCATTTGGATGCTACTTTTACTTCGCGGATTTATTGGCGGGTTTAAGAACAAAGGTGACAAAAATTTACTTGCTATCTTTGCAGCTTCAGCCGTTGCAGTTGGATTATTTTACGGAGCAGGATTATTTTACGGTCAAAGAAGTCCACTTCCAGTGATGGAATACTGGCGCTGGTGGGTTGTACACCTTTGGGTTGAAGGCTTTTTTGAGGTATTTGCTACCGCTTCACTTGCTTTTGTATTTGTTAGTCTTGGTCTTGTTTCAAAGAGATTTGCTACGTTTTCAACACTTGCGAGTGCATCACTTTTCTTAGTAGGCGGAATTCCAGGAACTTTCCACCACTTATATTTTGCAGGCACTACAACACCTATAATGGCAGTTGGCGCTAGCTTCTCAGCACTTGAAGTAGTTCCTCTTGTATTACTTGGTGCTGAAGCTTATGAGCATTACAGACTTCAGTTTGCTCAAACTTGGGCTAAGACATTAAAATGGCCACTTTACTGCTTTATTGCAGTTGCTTTCTGGAATATGCTAGGCGCTGGTGTATTTGGATTTTTAATCAATCCTCCAATTTCACTATTTTATATCCAAGGCCTAAATACGACTCCAGTTCACGGACATGCTGCGCTATTTGGTGTTTATGGATTTTTAGCACTTGGATTTGTTTGGCTAGTAGCTACTTATCTATTTAAAGGTCAAGAATTTGACGAGAAACTTATGAAAGTAGGCTTTTGGGGCTTAAATATAGGCCTTATGCTAATGATCGTGCTTTCACTACTTCCAATAGGAATTTATCAAGCATTTGCAAGCCTAGAGCAAGGCATGTGGTATGCAAGAAGCGCTGAGCTTTTACAACAATCACACTTACAAAATTTAAGATGGGTAAGAATGATTGGCGATACGATTTTAATAATCGGTGGAATCAGCTTCCTTGCACAGCTTCTAAAATTTATGCTTAATAAAAAAGCTTAAAACTAAAGGGGTATTTTGCCCCTTTATTAAGCTATCTTTTCATAAAATAACGCAAATTTAAAAGGAAAGAAATGATTACATTTTTTAAAAGAATTTGCGTTATTTTTATCGTACTCTTACACTCTTTTTTAGTTTTTGTAGTTGATTATTCATTTCCACACTATGCAAATGTGCAAATCACAGGTGGCGATGTCAAACGTATGGACAAAGATGGCATCATCGATGCTAAAAATCCGGCTGATGGCCCTACTAGAGATGTTTATTTTATCTACACTAAAGATTCTAATAATTCAAATAAAGTCATGGCTTATAGAAATGAAGATACTGCATGGGGATTTCCGTTTTATTTTAAATTTAACTCAGCTGATGTACAAGCCAAGGCTCAAGGCTTTGCAAATAGCGATAAAAACGTAACTGTAAAATATTATGGATATAGAATTTCTATGCTTCAAGAGTTTAGAAATGTCATCTCACTAAAAGAGAGCGGTACTGATACTAGTTGGCCGGTAGCTAGCTATGTATTTTACTTTATCTTGTTTATCTCGCTAATCATTTGGATAAGAAAGATAAATAAGGCCTTTAGACCAAAAACTAGTGAAAATTTAGAGAAATAGATAGCATTTGTTTTAACTATTTGATATTTTAAAAATCAAAAAGAGAGCTTTATCTCTCTTTTATTTTTAAAAATTTCTAGTGCTATCAAGCATTTTTAGCTCGTTTGCTCTGTTGCGCTATTTGTCGTATTTCCATACGCTTTTCCAGTCCATAAAAAAATTCCATATCTTGATGCTTGCAATTATTTTTTAAAAAATACTTACTTTTTTACAGCACTTACTTCTTTGCCGCACTCTCCACCAGCTGTAACTTAGTTTATGTCGTTTTAATATAGTTCGCCAAGATCTTCTTAAAATGGCTTACAGGGAATCCTTCTTGTATCTAGATCTATCTTATGTAGGGATATCTATTCTATAAAATTTTAGGCACTTTTTGATTTTAAAGCACTCTTTCATTATGTTTGGACGTTGAGTTAAAAACCAAAATTGATAATTTGATAAGGTTTTTATAACTCTGATAATCTAATCAACAAAGCTAAATAAAAATTACTCATAAAATTTATAAAAATATAGTTGGCTTTTAAGGCTTAAAGGTTTGCTTAAATACTTGGGTAAAATTTTAAATTTAAAGTTATCTTGATAGAGCTTAACACCTTTTTGAAAATTTAAAGCCATTTGCTAGCGTATCAGTTTTTATAACAGGACTTTTTAGATTTCAGAAAAAAAATTTATAGCGAGTTAGCATAAATTTTAGGGGCAAAGCTGCCCCTAATTTTAGTAAAGACCGAAAGTTCCGTCTGTTCTTTTGTAGATCACACGCATTTTTGCGTCAACATCGTTAAATACATAAAATTGTTTATCGCTTGATTTTAGTTTTTCAAGTGCTTCTTCGACCTCAAGTGGTTTATAAATTTCAAGTTCCATAGGTACGATCTCCTCGACACCTTCGATCTTTTCTTCTCCTATTCTTGAGCGAAATTCTTTGTCGTCAGCCTTGCCTTTAACAGTAAATTTCTTATCATGCTCTCTTCTTAAAACTTTTGATGCTTTTTCGATAGCAAGATCGATCGCAGCGTAAAGATCTTTATCTTTTTGGCGAACGACTATCGTATCTTTGTGAGCCATATTTAGAGAAAATTCTGCATTAAAGCCTTTTTTCCCTTGTTTTTCATCGGCTGCTACAACACATCTTGCTGAGATAATGTCGAGATTGTATTTGCCAAGTGTATCAAAAGCGTCTTGGATATAGTTTTTGATTGGCTCTGTTAGCTCAAATTGTTTTCCTACAATGCTTATGTTCATCGTAATCTCCTTTATAGAAAGTAAGATGATTATAACACGCTAAAACTAAAAACAAATTAAACTAAAATCTTTATAAAATTTTAAAGTTTCTGAAGGGTTCGTTTGTGAAAATTTATAGGATTTGGCGTTTTTTTATCTTTTGATGTTACAAAAACATCAAAGATCATGTTGCCAGTACTTGCGACTCCGTTTGTTCCTGGCATGATGGTCGGTGGAGTGCATATGCCGATATCGCCAAAGTAAGTTATTTTTACTTTAAAGTCGAACATATCGTTAAATTCTCCATTTACTTTATCTAAGCATTTGTTTGAGAAATCGGTTCTAAAAATTTCAAACATTGCATACTCTGCTGCTGCTTGAGCAACGAGCTGTGCTTGCTCTCTTAGATAAATTTCACTGCTTTGTCTAGCTGATGTGCTAGCTATCGAAAGAGCAAGAGTGCTGATAGAGGCTGCTACAACTAGAAAAAATATCGCCGCTATTAACGTAAATCCTTTTCTCATTAATAAACCGCCTTTGACTTGCAAATGGTTATTTCTGATTTTTCTGCTTTAAGGCAAAGCTTTAGCGCGATGACTCCATTTTTTTCTGTAAAGACAAATCTTGTTACGTGTTTAGCTAGTGTTGCACTTTCGGCTTTGATAGCCTTTGTAGATGTTGAGCTAAATTTTTTAAAGCTTTCATTTAGCCATGGCCTATAGTTGTAGTAAATTTTAAGGTCAAAAGAGCCGTTTTGTACATCCTCGGCACTTTGCTCAGCTGGTGCTATGGCAATGGCTGTATAAGCTAGTTTATACTGTTCTGAAATTTTTTTATTTTTAAAATCACTTGAAATCTTAAGCGTGTCGATTGATTGTATGCCAACTTTTGCGATATCTAAGTGCTTTTGGTCTAAATTTTCTTGATAGCCAAAGCTACTACCAACTCTATAAAGTATGCTAGAAAATATCGCTACTAAACCACCATTTTCATTATCGGCGTTTATACACCTAGAGCCGCTATTTACATCTTCTTCATTGCTGTCATTTTCGCAGGTCAAGTCCATTACGCCGTTTCTAAAAGCATCATTAAATTTGCTTCCAGGGCTTTTTAGTCCATTTGCAACAGAGCTATTTGCAAGATCTACATATCCGCTATATATGCCTTCTTCGATGATAGGATCTCCGTTAGTGTCATCTCCTTTGTATTCGTTGATGCCATCAAATAGCTCATAAGCAGCTGGGATAAATTCTAAAATTTCAAAGTCACTACTTAAATTTACGCCACTATCATTTAGAGCTAGATAATCTCCATTTTTTTTCCTAGCGATAACGCTTTGTTTGATTCTGTGGCTAAGCAGCATTGAAATTTGCTCTAGAGCGATTTCGCTTTGTGTTTCTAGTTCGTTTATTACTTTGCTTTGAAAATAGTTTTGATATAAATTCATAAGTGTGTTAAAGCTCATAAGTGAGATAACACCAAGTACGGTGATAACTATTATTAGCTCAATTAATGTAAAAGCTTTTTTTGTTTTTTTCATTTCCATTCTTTTACACTTAGAGTACTACTTTCACCTATGTTAAAGGCATATCCATAAAGTACGCTTTTGCTCTCTTTCGTAGTTTTCATAGTCGTATCTAGCTTTATCTGTAAAACGTCACTATCGTTTAAAGGAGTGCTAACTACAAATTTATCAGCTCCATTTGTTATGGTTGGAGTCGTTTGTGTTTCTATGATAAAGTCGCGTTTAGTAGTGCTAGCAGTTGGTGAGATGGATTTTTGAGTATTGAAATTTTTGATAGATTTTACTTTAAAATTTACGCTTTTGATTGATTCTGGAAGCTTTGAATCATTAGGCCTTGTGGCACATGCAGATGAATTTTGCACTGGATATGCAAGTATCCTATGTCCCTCTCCTTTTACACCGCTTTTTTCATAAAAATCCGGATTTGCCCCTTGATCGCAGATAATAAGAGGAAAAATTATAGCCTCTTGAGTGGTTATAGATGATGGCATGGTATTTTTACCGGCTATTAAGACTTGATCGCTAAATGGTGCTTTTAATATTAATGACATATAAGTTTTAGCATTCATTAGTCCTTCTTGCATTAAGGACTGCTCGCTTAGATTCGAAGTAGTTCTTACTGCTAGTGGCAGGCTTGCACTTACTATGGCTACTACAAGCACTGACAAGATAAGCTCTATCAATGAAAAGCCACCCCTTTTCACCACTCTATTCTCCTGTTTGTCTTGTCACTTATATCTAGGTTACTATCACTATTAGATTTTACTCCTATAAAACCTCCAACTGCACCGCTTGTCTTATCTTCTATGTTATTGCTCTTTAGGACTTTACCAGCCCATTCGCCATTTGGTACTAGAAAATTTAGATTGAAATTATTTGTTTCAGGTTTCTCATCAAATTCGCTATAAAGAAGCCAGCTAGGTGCTCTCATTTTAGCCACATCAGTAACTGCCGAAGGGTTTCTTATAAAAATTATCTGCTCGCCATTGCTTATGCTACTTACATCATTTCTTAAAACAGTACCGCTGTAAGTGTTTGTAAAGCTAAAGTCATGATAGTTAAGCACTCCTGCATTGTGTTTTGGATTGGTAGCCCAAAATGGTGCAGCTGGAAAGTCTTGCCACAGTTTGCCATTATCTTTCATATAGATATTTTTATTGCATCCATCGCAGTAGGCACCATAATAAATTTTGGCATAAAAGCCACTATAAAGCCCTTCATAAAATGGTGCATAAACCCTACCAAAGTAAAATTTTGCCGTTGTTTCTGTTGCTGGTTTTTCATATTTTTTTACTGTATCGGTGCTATCTGACATGCCGCTAAAGCTAAAATCATTACTCGAAATAGTAAAAGGGTTTTTGGCATGATTTACTTTTCTTTCAAAATTAAAATATACTTCACCTTTGCCTACGCCATTTACAAAAGTATTTTTCTCTACATAAAATGTTGATTTTGTAGCACTTGGATCTATTGCTTTTCTAGTATTTGAGCCAGGAATTTCAAAAAATAAAATTTCTTCATTTGCTTTTGCTAATGTACCGGCATTGCCATCATTATCTGTAAAATTTAAAGGAACTCTATCTAGTTTTATATCAAAGTTCATATTCTTTGCATAGCAATCTTCATTATAAAGTTTTGCAGGATCATCGTTAAACAACCTAGCAGTTACTTCAAAGTCAAGCTTTGCTTTTTGTATGCCTTCATTATCAAGGTATGTTATATCGCTATCTTTTGTTATCTTTAACTTGCTTATTTGTATATCTTTTGGTCTAAATAAATAATCTCTATTACCTTCTAGCTTTATATTGCATCCGATCCTTCCTTCTTGAGCAGTATCTTGTGATGGATCGTTGCTAATTGAGTTTTTTACACAATCATCAGCTTTTGCTGGTGTATGTTGGTCGGTTAAAGTAAAGTCTTTATCCAATACATGAAAATATGTATCGCCTATATCTGAGTAAGAAAAGCCAACAGGTCCACTTGATGTGTGACGGAAAATTTTACCCAACGCTTTATTTGGATCGTTAAAATCTACGCTTAGTTTGTTCTCGCTCTCTATAATGCTAGGATCGCAAGTCGCACTATATGCTGGTACAAGTTTTATCTCTCCATTTGAGCCACTTATGTTATTTATATAGCCATTTGCTAAGCCACTATCAAGAGGTTTCATAGCCGCAAGAGCAATGTTATTATAAACTTTGCCACCTATTAAAACATTGTTATTATTGATCGTATTCTTGTCGGTATCCCATAGCCTAAAGTGACTTGGTCTTATGGCAAAATCATCTAATTTTTCGCATTCAACCTTTGTGGTATTTGTCACTGGATCAAGATGAGAAATTCTAAATTTTACGCTTTTATAGGCTCTGTCAATACTAATGCCTGATAACAAAATATCAGTTACGCCATTAAATGTTATATCTTGTTCATATAAATTTGTTGGAGCGCTGCAAGACTCAACCAACTCTACTTTTACATCTACTGGGGCATCTGGTACTTTTTTATTGCCATCTGTATCATAGTTCGTGATATAGACATTAAATGGCGTAGAAACGATTTTAGTTAGAAGTCTATTTTTAAATTTAGTTTTAAAAACCGCTGAGCCATCGTCTTGTCTATTACTTGCGACGAAATTATTTGGACTGGCACTAACGCCTAAAGTAATGTTGTAATTTTGATTGCTACATCTTCTTATATATGTGTCATAGGGCTGTAAATTTATATCAGCATTTGCGACCGTGGCTTTGTAACTATTTGGCTCAAATTTAGACTTAAGGGTAGTTTCATATATAGCATAAGCGTAGTTGCCTTGGTGCATTAGCATTTCTCCACCCTTATTTGCAGCCGCACCTTGTCCCAGATAAAAAGTTAAGTCATTTCCACTTAGTTGCTGTAAGCCTGTGTTGTCGTTATAGTGTACTTGTCCTGACATAGTAAGCAAGTCACTAGGCCCTTGTGATGATTTATTTGCGTATATATAAGTTGAGTTTGGATTATAAATTTGACTTGGATCTATTGTAGCTTTTAGAGCAAAGTCTTGGGCGGCTTCATTAGTATTATTTGTAACTTCAACAAAAGTTTTTAAAATAGTATTTGCTGGCACTACCGTCGGAGTATTTTCTTGCACCTTTGTAAAAGTACTATCGCTAGGTTTTTTTGCGTAAATATATTCCATATAACAAACATCTGGTTTGTATATACGAGAAGAGAAACCAACTAGTGCTAAATTTATACGGTCAGCACTTACGACATTGGCACCGCCTGAATTTTTAATCGTTGTAACTGTAAATTTTATATCCGCTTCTTTTTGAGCATATGACATTTTGTCCGATATATCAAATATATCTAAGTCTGCTTGAGAGTGAAATTTTTTACCTGGATTTATAAGTTGTCCAAATTTTGTCATAGTTGAGTTAAATTGATCACCTTTTGCATTGTATTTGCTGGTTATACTCAGATAACTACCTTCGTTTTCTATTTCAATATTCTCACCTTTTGTTTCTGGCTTTCCGCCAAAAGAAAACATTGTAAGCGTAGCATTTATGTCGCCTGCTTTTGGCGTATAGATGTTTTCAAATTTTACATCTATGGTTGAGCTCTTTACAGTACCAAATGGATCGCTTGACTTCATCCAGTCTGCTGCAAGTCTTTCTAATCCATCAAATATACTAACAAGCTTTGGCTCTATATTGTTTGCTGCGGCAGTTTTATCATCAAAGTCATAAATGATGACCAAACTCCAAGCTGCAAATTGTGGTGCAATGGATTGTATCCAGTAGCCATTTTGTCCTTGGACTGGCGAAAATAGCAGTGTGCCGTATGTTTTTTTTAATTTTCTATTAGTGGAATTGTTTACCTTATATATGCCATCATTTGGGTCTATAAATTCATCACTAAAGGGAATCGTAGTTGATCTGATATTGCCAGCATAAAATGTCCTATCTGACTCACTAGTACCAAGAGAGTCTCTAACTATATCTGTTACATCAGCGCTTGCTACATATTGGTAGTTTATTCCAGCCTTTACATAGTAGCTATTAGACTCGTTTTGATTATATGATTCAAGAGTCATTGATTTTGGTCGATACTCGCTAAAAGATCCAAACCAAAAAACATCTTTTGGATCAGCATCTATTGTGATTACACTCTTTCCAGGAGCTTTAAAATCAATCCTGCTATATCCTTTTATGTAATTTAAGGCACTTACATATAAATTTGACCCAAGATTTTTTATTGCCCAGTTTTGATAAAGAGAGCCGCCCCAATAAAGCCTGGCATAGACTACGTTTTTGCCTTTTAAATTATTTTGTATAAAGGTATTTTTCTCACTAAAATCAAACGTGGAAGAGGATGAATTTTTACAATAAGGATGCTTGCTAGGATTATAAATATATGTTGTTTGACAAAGTGTGTAATTGCTAGGCGAAAAATTACCAGTATCTAAAAATATTCTATCGGCTGTAGATGATGTTCTTGTTACGTTAGATGGATCTGGAACAAAATTATATCCAGCGTATTGTGGAATCATAATAGTAGCACCAATGGTAGCTATATCTCCATTTACTCTGGTATTTAGATTTCCATTTATTGATCTTTGTCTTAAGCCTTTAGAGTGATCATCCCACATACCTATTAATGATCGTTGATTCCATGGAGAAAATTGCTCAACGTAAATATGATAGTGATCTTGTGCTAAGCCTGAAGAAAAGCTATTGGTATCTATCGTCCAAGTTCTGTTAGATTTTCTTATACAATGTGGGATATTTTTAGAAGAGTTGTCTTGATACTCTTCAGCGTCTATAAAGCAAGAATAATTTGCTCCACTACAACCAATAGATGCTGCTTCTGCTGTTGTACAAGCTCTGGGTGCACAAAAACCAAACGTGACAATAAAACAGAGTAAGTATGCTATCTTCACAACAAATCCTCTAAATAACAATAAAAAATCTCTCCTTAGATTTTTAAAAGCTTTTAGCTACTATTTTTGTATAAAATTTTCTATCATTTCAGCTTGCCCGTACTGAGGATATTTGGCAATGTCTAAAACGACTTGAGATAAGGTCATATTATCCATATTGCAAACGACAGGAGCTATAAAATTTACAGTTGATTTTTCAAGCGGGAGTGCAACAACGATAATGTTATAAATTCTAAGTTGAGAGCTTTCTTTAATCTCCATAAGATCTTCATAATAGCTTGGAATATCGAATTCGTAGCTTCTTAACGCAAAAGGATTTATCATTGTAAAAGATGTCTCATCATCTTTGCTTGCTAGCTTAACAAAAAATTTATCAAGTTCAATTAACTCCATCGTCTTAATATGCTCAAAGCCTAAAATAGGGCTTTTAACACTAAAAATCATACTAACTCCTATTTTGTAAAGTTACCGTATTTTATCATAGTTTTAAAAAATTTATACAAAAATAATAGCAAAAAATGTAGAATACGAGGATTTAAACTTTTTAAGGAAAAGCATGAAAAGATTTTCTAAATTTCTAGCAGTTGTAGCTCTTTTAGGGCTTTTTAGTGGTTGTGCTGAAAAATATACCGAGCTTTACAATCTAACTCCTGATGAGTGGTATGCTCAGGTTATAGCTGATATAAAAGATGGCGATCTTGAAGCGGCCGATAAACACTACGTTTCAATGGCTAGCGAGCACGTAGCAAGCCCGCTTTTGGAGCAAATTTTACTCATCCTTGCCCAAGCTCACGCAAATGACGAAGAGTATCTAATGGCAAATCACTATCTTGACGAATATATCAAAAGATACGGCGACAACGGCCCAAAAACAGAATTTGCTCAGTATCTAAAGATAAAAGCAAATTTTGACTCATTTACTCAGCCAAACCGCAACCAAAAGCTTATGGAAGATAGCGTAACAGAGATCGAGAAATTTCTTTATATGTATCCAAATACTGAATATAAGCCACTTATTGAGACTATGCTTATTAAATTCAAACTCGCGCTTTACTTCCTAGATATGCAAATAGCAGATCTTTACAATAGAACTGGCCGTGACGTTTCGGCTAAAATTTATGAGCAAAAGCTAGAAGAGTCGCCGTTTAAAAACTCAGATCTTATCAAACCTGACGTGGCATGGTATAGAAAACTGTTCGAATAGGAGAAATTTTGCAAATAAACGAAAATAAAGGCTTCCCAACCGAAATTCCTATCATCGTTGAGGACGAGCTATTTTTATATCCATTTATGATAACACCGCTTTTTTTAAGCGACGAAGAAAATTTAAAAGCGCTTGAGCTTGCCATACAAGGAGAAACGCCGATCCTTGTGGTGCCCACAAAGCCCCAGCAAGACGGCGCTAGAGACTTTGACGGCATCTATGATGCTGGCGTTATCGGCACGATAATGCGCCGTGTGCCACTACCTGATGGACGCGTAAAAGTACTATTTCAGGGCATTGATAAAGGTAAAATTTTAAAGCAATCAGGCATAAATCCACTCCGTGGCATTGTCGATATGCTCCATGTCAAGCGCCCATCACAGGTCAAAACTGACGCTCTTATCGTGGTTTTAAGAGAAAAAGTAAGAGAGCTTTCGCAGTTTAGCCACTTTTTTCCACCTGATCTTTTAAAGACGATCGAAGAGAGCGCTGAAGCGATCAGGGTTTGTGACCTAGTTTCAAGCGCACTTCGCTTAAAAAAACAGATAGCATATAGTTTTTTTGTCGAGGAAAATTTAGAGCAGCGCTTGCTAAAGCTCATCGACTACGTTATCGAAGAGATTGAGGCAAATAAGCTTCAAAAAGAGATAAAAAATAAAGTCCATTCAAAGATCGATAAGACAAATAAAGAGTACTTTTTAAAAGAGCAGCTAAAGCAAATTCAAGCTGAGCTTGGAGCAGATACGAGCCGTGAAGAGGAGCTTGAAGAGTACCGCAAAAAGCTTGATGCGAAGAAGAAATTTATGGCCGAGGACGCCTACAAAGAGATTAAAAAGCAAATAGATAAACTTTCGCGCATGCACCCAGACTCAGCTGACGCAAACACCTTGCAAAGCTACCTTGACTGGGTACTTGAAATTCCATTTGAAAATGTAGCTAAGAAAAAATCATCCATCACCGAAGTGAGCAAGCATTTAAATGCCGATCATTACAGCTTAGAGAAGCCAAAAGAGCGCATAGAGGAGTATTTTGCTTTGCGTGAACTTTTGGAGCTTAGAGGAGTTGGCGAAAAGGTAAATAATGGCGCCATTTTATGCTTTGCAGGCCCTCCAGGTGTGGGCAAAACAAGCCTTGCAAACTCGATCGCAAAGGCGCTAAAACGTGAGCTAGTTAGGATCGCTCTTGGCGGACTTGAGGACGTAAACGAGCTAAGGGGTCATCGCCGCACCTATATAGGCGCTATGCCAGGCCGCATCGTGCAAGGGCTCATAGAAGCCAAGCAGATGAACCCAGTGGTTGTTTTAGACGAGATCGACAAGGTTGGCAGAAGCTACAGAGGCGATCCGACCGCTGTTTTACTTGAAATTTTAGACCCAGAGCAAAATAATAAATTTAGAGACTACTATCTAAATTTCAACATCGATCTTAGCAAGATTGTCTTCATCGCCACAGCAAATGATGTGAGCATGATACCAGCCGCACTTCGCGATAGGATGGAGTTTATCGAGCTTAGCTCATATACGCCGCAAGAGAAATTTGAGATCGCTAAGAAATATCTCTTGCCTCAAGAGCTTAAAAAGCACGGACTAAAACCAAGTGATGTGAGCATCAGCAAAGAGGCACTTGAGCTAATAATTAGCGACTATACAAGAGAGAGTGGTGTGAGAAATTTACGCCGCAGGATCGCTGATATACTAAGAAAAGTCGCCAAAAATATCCTCACTAAAAAAAATGATGGTAAGATCAGCGTCACGGCTAAAAATTTGAAAGAATTTTTAGAGAAAAAGGTCTATGAGATCGAGCCGGCGGATAAAAAAGATCAGATAGGTTTAGTAAATGGTCTAGCGTGGACGAGTGTCGGTGGTGACGTGCTAAGGATCGAGGCTATAAGGATTCAGGGTAAAGGCAGCATGCAGATCACAGGACAGCTAGGCGATGTGATGAAAGAGAGCGCTCAAATAGCATTTAGCGTGGTAAAAGTGCTGATCGATAACAAAAAACTAAAAGTACCAATGGCTATTGTGCCAAAACTAGATGACGATAAGCATAAGCTTGAAGCTAGCGATGTTTATAGGCGCTACGATCTTCACTTGCACGTGCCAGAGGGCGCGGTGCCAAAAGATGGCCCAAGTGCTGGCATCACGATGGCAACTGCAATCGCATCGATACTAACCGATACAAAGGTCAAACACGACATTGCAATGACTGGCGAGATCACGCTAACTGGTAGAGTGCTACCGATCGGTGGTCTAAAAGAGAAGCTAATCGCCGCGCACAAAGCTGGCATCAAAACAGCTCTGATACCTCGTAAAAACTACGATCGTGACCTTGTAGATATCCCAGCTGAAGTAAAAGCCGATATGAAGATCATCGCCGTTGATACGATCGATGACGTGTTAAAAAATGCTCTTGTAGCTAAAAAATAATTTTTCTCTAGTCCTAAGTAAGATTAGGGCTAGGGAAATTTATAAATTTTGACGATTCTAAAATCCAAACAAAAAGCCATATAACGCATAAAAGCAATTAATAATTTAAACAATATAAGCACATGTAGCATACTAGAAAAACAAATTTTAAAATTTCATGAACGAGTAATTTTGGCTCTAAAATTTGAGCTAAGTGGTAAGCGAATTTAGATTTTAGTTCTTGCGAGTGAATGAAGTTTTAAAATTTGTAAAGACAGCTTGATCAAATTTGTAAATTCCTTTTTATTCAAAAGAGAGACAATGGGACTCTAGTTACGAGCCCGTCCTCTTATCTTCCTTTTTAAATCCCCTAAATCCCTTACATTTAAGGTGCATGCAATAGTGCTAAAGCGAAGCATGCGATTTAAAACTCTAGTAAGTTTAAATTTGATGATGTGATATGCTAGTTCATAAATTTTAAAATTTGATGGACTTTTTATTTGGTGTAAATTTTTAGCTATTTATGCTTTGCTTCATGCTCTAAAAGCCAGATTTTAGTTGGCAAGCCCTCACCGCCCGAGTATCCGCCAAGCCCACTGCTAGCTAGCACTCTGTGACAAGGGACGATGATAGGCACTGGATTTTTAGCATTGGCTGAGCCTGCTGCTCGGTAGGCATTTTTGTGGCCTACGGCAAGTGCAAGAGCCGCATATGTAGTAGTTTCTCCGTATGGTACTTTTTGTAAAGCCTCGTAAATTTTTGCTCTAAAATTAGTTGTTTTTATATCAAGCCTTACGCTAAATTTTTTAAGCTTGCCATTAAAATAAGCCTCTAGCTCATTCAAGCAAAGCTTTAAATTTTTATCTTTTACTGAAATTTTTTCAAATTTATCTACAAAATTTATCTCACAAATTCCATTTTCGCTAGCGATGATCTCCAAAATTCCAATGGGAGATTTTAGGTAAGCTTTTGACACATTTGCTCCTTGAAATTTGAAATTTTGGGCAAATTTTACTTTAGTTTGTTTTGCTTTTTGATAAAATGCAAGCAAAATAGCGATTTTAGACTAAAAATAACGAGTAAAAACCACAAAGGAATTTCATGAGCTTTTTTACCGACTACGAAAAACACGTGAGTGAGCGAGAAAAAGAGGGCGTGCCACCGCTTGCGCTAAATGCCAAGCAAACAAATGAAGTTTGCGAGCTAATAAAGCTTGCCAGCAAGTCTAGTGGCGATGAAAAGGCGCAAAACGAGCTAAAATTTCTTATAAATTTGCTTGAAACTCGTATCAATCCTGGCGTTGATGACGCAGCGAAGATAAAGGCAGAATTTCTTGGTGAAGTGATAGATGGGCTTGTTGTTAACGGTCTTGACGCTATGCGTGCTATTAAAATTTTAGGCAAGATGCTTGGCGGATATAACGTGGAAATTTTGGTGCGAGCTCTAAAAAGTAGCGATGAAAATATCGCTCGCGCTTCGGCAAATGAGCTAAAAAATATTATCCTGGTGCATGAATATTTTGACGAGATCGCAAAGCTAGCAAGTAGCAATAAATTTGCAAAAGAGGTGCTTGTTTCTTGGGCAAATGCGGAGTGGTTTACGCATAAAAGACCAATTGAAACCTGTATAAACGCAGTCGTTTTTAAAGTACCTGGTGAGACAAATACAGATGATCTAAGTCCAGCTAGCGAGGCCTACACAAGGGCTGACATACCACTTCACGCAAAAGCAATGCTTGTTAAAAAGATGCCTGAGGGTCTAGAAATTTTAAAAGAGCTCAAAACTCGTGGTAAAAAAGTGGCGTATGTTGGTGATGTGGTTGGCACTGGCAGCAGCAGAAAGAGCGGTATAAACTCGATCCAGTGGCACCTTGGCGATGAGATCGAAGGCGTGCCAAATAAAAAAACGGGCGGTATCGTGATAGGCACTACTATAGCTCCGATATTTTTTAACACCGCGGAAGATAGCGGTGCACTGCCGATAGTTGCAAATGTAAATGAGCTTGAGATGGGTGATGAGATAGAAATTTATCCATTTAAAGGCGAAATTTATAAGCTTACAGGCACTGAGAAAAAACTCGTGGCAAATTTTAAACTTAGTCCAAATACTCTAAGTGACGAGATAAGAGCAGGTGGCAGGATACCGCTTATGATAGGACGCCAAGTGACCAAAAAGGCCAGAGAGGCTCTAGGGCTTGGCGAGGAGCAAATTTTTATAAAGCCAGATCAGCCAAAAGAACAGAGCGGTGGCTATACACTGGCTCAAAAGATGGTCGGTAAGGCTTGCGGCGTAGCTGGCATTAGAGCTGGGGCTTATGTGGAGCCAGAAATTTTAACTGTTGGCTCGCAAGATACGACTGGACCGATGACTAGAGATGAGATCAAAGAGCTTGCTAGCCTTAGTTTTGGCGCGGATTTTGTTCTGCAAAGCTTTTGCCACACGGCCGCTTATCCAAAGCCAAGTGATCTTGTGATGCATGAGAGCTTGCCAAAATTTATAAATTTACGTGGCGGCGTAAGTTTAAAGCCAGGCGATGGCGTCATTCACTCGTGGCTAAACCGCATGGTACTGCCTGACAGCGTGGGCACTGGCGGAGATAGCCACACGAGATTTCCTATCGGTATCAGCTTTCCAGCGGGCAGCGGCCTAGTGGCGTTTGCAGCGGTGCTTGGCATGATGCCGCTAAATATGCCAGAGTCGGTTTTGATCAAATTTAAAGGCGAGCTAAAAGAGGGCGTGACGCTTAGGGATCTTGTAAATGCGATACCTTATTTTGCTATCAAAAAAGGGCTTTTAAGCGTTGAGAAGAAAGATAAAAAGAATATTTTTGCAGGTAAAATTTTAGAGATAGAAGGGCTTGAGAGCTTAAAAGTAGAGCAGGCGTTTGAGCTAAGTGACGCTTCGGCCGAACGCTCGGCCGCGGCTTGCGTGGTAAATTTAAGCGTTGATAGCATCACGGAGTACGTTCGCTCAAACGTTGCGCTAATTGACGCGATGATAAAAGCTGGTTACGAGAGCCGCGAGACTCTGCTCAGGCGAAAAGAAAAAATGCAAAAATGGCTTGAAAATCCAAATCTTTTAAGAGCTGATAAGGACGCAAGCTACGCTGAAATTTTAGAGATCGACCTAGCTCAGATAGATGAGCCGATTTTGGCGTGTCCAAATGACCCAGATGATGTGGCAACATTAAGTGAAATTTTAGCTGATAACAAAAGAGCGCATAAAATAGATGAAGTTTTTGTGGGAAGCTGTATGACAAATATCGGCCATTACAGGGCGCTCGCTAGAATTTTGGAGCGTGAGAGTAAGCTTACTACTAGGCTTTGGATCGCGCCACCAACAAAGATGGATAAAAAGACGCTTGAAGATGAGGGCGTTTATGAGATATTTAAGAGGCTGGAGGCTAGGACAGAGGTGCCAGGCTGCTCGCTTTGCATGGGTAATCAAGCAAGAGTAAACGACAATGCAGTGGTATTTTCTACTTCAACTAGAAATTTTGATAATAGGATGGGTATGGGCGCGAAGGTCTATCTAGGAAGTGCCGAGCTAGCCGCTGTTTGTGCGCTACTTGGGCGTTTACCAAGTGTAGATGAATATAAAAAGATAGTAAAAGATAGCCTTAGCTTAAATAAAGATGAAATTTATAAATATCTAAATTTTAATGAAATAAGCGAGTTTAGCATATAAATTTGTTACAATATCGCGAAATTTTAAGGAGCTTTGATGAAAAAAGTAGTTTTTTTTCTCTTTTTTAGCGTTTGTTTTTTTATAAGTTTACACGCTTTAGAGTGCAGTGATCTTGCCAAAAAAGAGAGCTTTAAAACTACTCCAAACGATCTTGCTTACACGAATGAGGGGCTATTTTACTGTGATGGTTCGCTTTTAAATTTAAAAGAGGTGAAAGAGCTTTTTGACGCGAGTGTGGCTGTGAGAAGTGAGTCTCAAAGTTGCGTTGGTGATAGAGTTTATAAAGAAAATTTAAATAAGCTTAGATGGCTTTTGCTAAAAGCGTCATTTGCACCTGAATTTTACGCAAAAGAGCTTGCAAAACCAGAGGTTGCTGAGAGCGAAAAAGACGCTAGAATGGAGTACCTTAGATACTGGGCAAACGAGAGCTTATTTAATTTTTTAAAATATAAAAAATTTATCGAAGCTTACAAAAACGCTCAAACTCCGCTTGTGAAATTTTATGAAAGCCTGGGGCTTGATACGCCAAGTGCCGCTTACTACGCAACTAGCGTGGTAAATGAGTTTTTGACTTTTGGTGTCGGTAAAAGTGTAAATAAAGCTAAAATTTTAACACCTGAGCAAAACATGATGGCACAAAGGATAAATTCCGATGAGCTGGCAAATTTGCTCTACTCGAAAAATTTTAGTACTGCTGAGCTTACAAATTTACTTAATATCGCACTTTTAAACGAAAAAAGTAGCGACATGATAAAAGAGATCATAAGGCGTGGGGCCGATGTAAATTTGGGTGATGAGACACCGCTATTTTTTGCTTTAAAAAATATAGAAAATGTAAAAATTTTACTTGTAAATAAAGCCGATGTAAATCACAAAAATTTCTTTGGAAAAAGTGTACTTTTTTATGCTGTGCAGTTTAGCGATAAGCCACTTTGCGAGCTTTTGCTAAAAAATGGCGCCAATGCCAACGAGAGCTACATAGATGAAAATACCAAGATGAATATGATAAATTTGGGTATGACGCAAATTGAAGATACATGCGGTCTAGAGCATACAAATAGAAGCGTTTTTATGCATGCAGTAGCTCATGCAACGCCAGAAATTTTAAAGCTTTTGATGGATAATGGTGCTGATATTAATGCCACTGATGACGCTGGATTTAATGCGCTTGACTATGCCATGAAAGAACAAAATGAAAAGACGATCAAATTTTTAGAAAATTTGGGTTTAAAGCCAAATTTCAATTAGGAAAAATCATGAAAAAGACAGCTTTTGTAACTGGTGCAACATCTGGATTTGGCGAGGCGATCGCCAGAAGACTCTCAAAAGAGGGCTACAAGATAGTCGCTCTTGCAAGGCGAGAAGATAGGCTAAAGAAGCTTGCAACAGAGCTTGGCGATACGCATATCATCGTAGCTGACATACGCGATAAAGAGGCTGTTTTTAAAGCGGTTGATAGCTTGCCTGAAAATTTTAAAGACATCGAAGTGCTTGTAAATAACGCTGGCATGGCGCTTGGACTCGAAAAGACGATAGATGCGAAGGTAGAGGACTTTGAGGCGATGATAGACACCAACGTCAAGGGTCTTATCTACTCAACAAAGGCGGTTTTGCCACTACTTTACAAGCAAGAAAAGGGCTATATCTTTAATATTGGCTCGACAGCTGGCTCATGGCCATATCCTGGAAGCAACGTTTACGGCGCTACAAAGGCCTTTGTAAAGCAGTTTAGTTTAAATTTAAGAAACGATCTAGTCGGTACAAATATTAGAGTCACAAACATCGAGCCTGGGCTTTGTAAGACCGAATTTAGCGAGGTTAGATTTAGAGGAGATAAGGCAAAAGCGGATAGTCTTTATGAAAATACAAATTTCATCACATCTGAGGATATCGCGACGATTTTGGTAAATTGTCTAAATATGCCTGGAAGTGTCAACATAAACAGGGTCGAAGTCATGGCAAACACACAGACTTGGGCTGGACTTGCGATAGAAAAATTTTAAGGAGTTCTTGTGAGACAAATTTTATTATTACTTTTTTTTAGCGTTGCGCTTTTTGGTGTCGATCCAGAAGTGGCAAAGAGAAATGCTGAAATTTATGGCGTATTTACTCTTATACCGCCTGTTGTGGCAATAGCACTTGCTTTTATTACAAAAGACGTCATCTTGTCGCTATTTATAGGTGTTTTTAGCGGAACGTTTCTCATAAACATCATCAATGAAAACATCTTTATGGGTATCGTAAAAGGCTTTACCGGCATCGTTTCAAGGGTCGTTGAATCAATGGCTGATAAGACTGATTCAGGAATTTTGCTTCAAGTGCTTTGTATCGGTGGTGTGGTCGCACTCATTACAAAGATGGGTGGCACAAAGGCGGTTGCTCTTTGGCTTAGTAAAAAGGCAAAGAGCGGCATTTCAGCTCAAATTTCAACATGGCTGATGGGTATCTTTGTATTTTTCGATGACTATGCAAATGCCCTAATCGTTGGCCCTATAATGAGACCAATAAGTGATAAATTTAAAATAAGCCGCGAAAAGCTAGCTTTTATCATAGATGCTACCGCAGCACCGATCGCTGGTATTGCTATCATCTCGACATGGGTTGGCCTTGAGGTTTCGCTCATTGAAAAGGGCTATGAGCTAGTTGGAGAGACTGGAATTAACGCTTATTCTATATTTATTGAGACAATTCCATATAGATTTTACAACCTTTTTATACTATTTTTTATAGTTTGTACTGCCTTGATGCAACGTGAATACGGCCCAATGCTATTAGCTGAAAGACGTGCCAGAAAAGGTGAACTTCACTCAGGTAAAACTCAAATTCAAGACCTAGAAGATAAAACACTTGAGCCAAAAGAGGGCGTAAAATTAAGCGCTGCAAATGCTGTTGTACCACTTCTTGTGCTGGTTATTGGCGCGTTTACTAGCTTTTACTTTAGTGGCCTTGCTGCACTTGAGGGCGATGCTCTTAAAAATGCACTTGCCAATCCGCTTGCTTTTTCTACTTTTAAAGATACTTTTGGCGAGGCAGACTCAGCTACATCGCTATTTCAAGCAGCGTTACTTGCTAGTATTGTAGCTATCACAATGGGCGTTTGGCGTAAAATTTTTGACGTAAAAGAGGCTATCAGCACATGGGTAAAAGGCTGGAAAACTATGATAATTACAGTTGTGATTTTGCTTCTTGCGTGGAGTCTTAGTGCTGTTATAAAAGAGCTTGGCACATCAAGATATTTAGTTGATCTATTAAGCTCATCAACACCTAAATTTATCCTGCCAGTGGCTGTTTTTATCCTTGGTTCATTTATAAGCTTCTCAACCGGAACAAGCTACGGTACGATGGGTATTTTGATGCCTCTAGCTATTCCATTAGCTTACGCTGTTGGTAAAAACTACGGCCTAGATGGTGATGCGATGCATGCATATATGATCGTAAATATCTCAGGCGTGCTTACAGGTGCGATCTTTGGTGATCACTGCTCTCCGATCTCGGATACTACGATACTTTCATCAATGGGTGCAGGATGTAACCACATCGACCACGTCTCTACACAAATGGTCTATGCTTTAAGCGTTTGTGCGGTGAGTGTGTTAGTCGGCTATCTACCTGTTGCATTTGGCGTTAGCGTTTGGATAGCACTTCCATGCGGATTTTTAGCGATTTGGGCGCTAGTTAGATTTGTTGGCAAAAAGGTGGAAGCGTAAATTTGGATTGCAATTATCTAAAAGAGTGCGGCTCTTGCACTCTTTTTACTCCTTACGATGAGCAAATTTTATTTAAGACCGATCTTATAAAACAAAATTTCTCCCAGTTTTATGAAGGCAAATTTGATCTTTTTAGCTCAAGCCCAAAGCACTACCGCACGAGAGCTGAGTTTGGTCTCTGGCACGAAGGCAGCGAGCTTTACTACACTATGCACGCAAAGGAAAAGGGCAAGAGAATTTTTATAGATGAGTGCCCAAAGGTCTGTGAGGAAATTGGGATCCTCATGCCAAGGCTACTTGAAAATTTACAAAGTGATGAAATTTTACGCACAAAGCTCTTTGGAGTGGAATTTATCTCTTGTAAAAGCGGCATTTTAGTTACTCTGCTTTATCACAAAAAGCTTGATAGTGAGTTTGAAGCGGCGATGAAAACTCTAGCTAACAAGCTTGCAGTCACCATACTCGCAAGATCTCGCGGTCAAAAGCTGCTAAGTGCGGAGCTAAATTTGATAGATGAGCTAAATGTCGGCGGTCAAATTTATAAATTTAGCCTAAGTGAAAATGCCTTTATCCAGCCAAATAGAGCCGTAAATGAAAAGATGATAGAGTGGGCGAAAGAGTGCGTAGAGGCTGGTGGCGACCTGCTGGAGCTATACTGCGGACATGGAAATTTTACTATCCCGCTTTCGTTTAAATTTAAAAATGTGCTTGCCACTGAAATTTCAAAAAGCTCGATCGCAAATGCCCTTAAAAACTGCGAGCTAAATGGGGCTAAAAATATCAAATTTTTGCGTATGGACGCTGATGAGTTGATGAGCGCATTTGCTGGCGTAAGGGAATTTAATAGGTTAAAAGAGATAAATTTAAGCGACTTTAACTTCTCACATATCCTTGTCGATCCGCCGCGTGCTGGACTAAGCGAGAGTGTCATAAATTTCATCAAAAATTTCAAAAATATCATCTACATCTCGTGCAACCCAGAGACTTTAAAAGAAAACTTAAATGAGCTTTGTAAAAGCCATAAAGTGATAAAATTTGCCATTTTTGATCAGTTTGCAAACACTCATCACATCGAGTGTGGCGTGCTATTAATGGCAAAAGAATAATTTTAAAAAGGAAAATTTAAAAAAATGGTTTCACTCAATAAAATCATCCAAGCAAAGATCACGATCGGTCATTTTGTGACTAAGACCCCATTTGCGCTAAGTGCAAAGCTTAGTAAAATTTTAGGCGCAAGTGTTTACCTGAAAGAAGAAAATTTACAAAGAACTGGTGCATATAAGATAAGAGGCGCATACAATAAAATAGCTAGCCTAAGTGATGAGGAGAGAACACGTGGCGTTGTGGCTGCAAGCGCTGGCAACCACGCTCAAGGTGTTGCTATAAGCGCAAAGGAATTTGGCGTACATGCTTGCATCATCATGCCAGAATCAACTCCGCTTTTAAAAGTTGCTGGCACAAAAGATCTTGGCGCAGAGGTCATCTTAAAGGGCGATAACTTTGATGAGGCGTACGCTTTTGCGGTGAACTATGCTAAAGAAAAGGGCATGACCTTTGTTCATCCATTTAACGACGAGTACGTCATGGCAGGGCAGGGCACTGTGGGGCTTGAGATGCTTGATGAGATCAGTGACCTTGACATGGTCATCGTCCCAGTTGGTGGCGGAGGATTAGCTAGTGGTGTGGCTAGTTGCATAAAGCAGGTCAATCCAAAGACAAAAGTGGTCTGCGTTGGTGCAAAGGGTGCTCCAGCTATGTTTAATAGCTATGGCGCTAAAAAGAGCATAAACTCAAAATCAGTCCGCACCATAGCTGATGGTATAGCTGTGCGTGATGCGAGTGAGATTACGCTAGCAAATATTATTGAGTGCGTTGATGAGTTTGTGCAGGTTGATGACGAGGAGATCGCAACTGCGATTTTGTTTTTGCTAGAGACTCAAAAGATTGTAGTTGAGGGAGCTGGCGCAGCTGGCGTGGCAGCACTTATGCATGATAAAATCAAATTTAAAAAAGGTGCAAAGATAGGCGTGGTGCTAAGTGGTGGAAATATCGACGTTCAGGTACTTTCTATTATCATCGAAAAGGGTCTTATCAAGTCTCATCGCAAGATGACTTTGCAAATAACGCTTGTGGATAAGCCAGGAGCGCTCATGAGTCTAACTGATAGTCTAAAATCAGCAAATGCAAACATCGTGAAGATCGACTACGATCGCTTCTCAACAAGGCTTGATTACGGCGATGCGAGTATTACTATCACACTTGAGACAAAGGGTCTTGAGCATCAAGAAAAGATCAAAGAAGTGCTTACTAAAAACGGTTTTTCTTTCACTCAATTATTTTAATTTAATGGCTCGCTACTATTTAAAGTAGCGAGCATGATTTACCTATTAAAACAAAATCTCAAATTTTGCATTTACGCTGTTTGACTTCACGTCTTTAGCAAAAGCACCTGTGTAAGATAAACCTAAATTTATATTTTTATAAACATTTGCTTTTACACCAAGGCTAGCTGTGCCAAGATCGCGTACCTCTTTACCTTCAAGTTCCAAGTATCCAGCATTTGCGATATTTACGCCGATATTTGGTCTTGTATCGCCAACTAGTCTATTGTAAGCTAGATCAGCTTCAAATTTCATCTTTGTACTACCAAGACTAAATGGCACACTAGGGTTTAGACCTATGCTAAATACACCTAAATTTCTAGTTTTTTCATCAACATCCATTCTGAAAATTCCTACATTTTGGCTAGTGCTATCAGTTTTCATACGTAGATAGCTTGCGCCCACATAAGGATTTAGTGAGAAATTCGCACTATTAAATGCTATTAGTGCCAAATTTGCGTAAGCAGTAAGTGCTTTTTCCTTGCTTTTTACATGCTCATCTGAGTAAAAGCTAACGATCGTGGCACCATTTTGTGTTTTTCGTTTTGCATTTGTGTATATTAGACCGAGGTATAGTTTTGTGCTAGCGATCTGGCTTTTTCCGTAGATGCCGATGCTTGTACTTTTTGTTTTATAAGCATCATCGCCATCTTCTTTTACTTTTTCATTGCCAGCACCAAGCACGCCACCAAGTGTGAAAACATCATTTACACTACCGTCAAACCCAAAAAGCTGAGTGAGTGAGTTTGCTTTTACATCATCAAATTTCATAGCATTAGCCATGGTATTTGACCAAAAATTCATGCCACTCGCATCGATTGCTTTTGCACTGAATGGATCAAATTCGTGGTTGATAATCGCATTTTTGAGCAAGATATTTTCTAGTAAAAATGCATTATGTTGAGCTAAATTTGCATTATTTGCAAATGTTTTTAGCGTATCACTTGCTTCTTTTGGTGTAGCGTAGATAAAGTGTCTGTACAGATCGCTTGTGATGACTGCTGGTCTACTTCTAAATGGTGAAGCAAGGAGTGCTGGTCTGCTAGCTGTGCTCTCTATGAGTTGTGCTACTCTTTTTTGGTTGTCGCTAGCTGCGATACTTGTTATTGTAGTTTTTGATTTTTTGAGTGTTAATTCTAGCTTGTTGTCACTATAATTTCTACTAAGATCAAAAAATGCATATTTTCTTAAGATGGTGTCATTATAGCCACTAAAATTTCCAGTTACGGCGTAAGTTTTTGCCTTTGAACTATCATCATATAGTCTTTTCATGATATCTACATCTGGCTCGCTTATACCTATGATAGAGTTCTTTTCAAATTTTAGATTCAAATTTGCTGCGTTATTTGAGATGATATAACTACCACCTGTTTTTATAGTAGCTTTTACTGCGTCATTTGTGCTTTTTCTAGTTACGTCTTTAAAAGATAGCTTTTGAGAAAATTTATTTCTATCAATCTCTCTAACACTCATCTCTTTAACAATCTCAAGCGCACCGCCATTTTCAACTACTACTTCGCTTGATTTTAGTGATTGATTTAGTGCTGTGATCTTGCCGCTTTTTATTATGGTTTTGCCAGTGTATGAGTTAGTTCCTGCTAGTTTTAGGGTGCCTAGACCTCTCTTAATAAGAGTTCCCTCATAGCCTTCGCTAGCTCTTTGTTCTCTTGCTTTTTCTCTAGCGTTGCCTATATCAAGTTCAGCCCTTTGCTCAGCTGTCAAATTTGACATTTTCTCAAGCTCAGCCTTGCGATTAGCCCAAATTTTTGCCTCTGCCTCATCTTCAGTCTTTCTGTATTTTATGGCTACATCACTGATATTATTTGAGTAAAGATCGTCTGTGTCTAGACTTACATCAAATACGCCTAGTAGCTGTCCTGGTCCAAACATAGCCTTTGACATATCAAGTGCTCCCCAGCCCCAGCGCTCATCAGGTACGCCAAGTGGCGCAGTAAAGCCAGAAATTCTTCTTGTATCGGCTGGCTTTTTAAACTCATCTCTAACTTGTCTTGCGGTAGTTAGTAAAACATCTCTTGCTTGAGAGTTGCTCATATATGGATATCTTTGCATGACAAGACCAAGTGCGCCAGTGACGTGTGGAGCTGCCATTGATGTACCATCCCAGCTATCATAACCAGCGTTTCCATTTTTAGGATCAACTGTGCTTGATTTTATACTTTTACCAGGTGCTGCGATACTCCACCATTTTGAGTGTCCTGCGGTATTAAAATGTTGTGCATCGCCATCTGTCATTCCAGTAACGTTTATCCAGTATTTTTCAGCATCTGGACGAAAATATGGAAGCATTGCTCTTGTGTATGACTCTTTCATGCCATTTCTATTTCCGGCAGTGAAGACTTGAATGATGCCGTATTTTTTGGCGACTTCATAAGCAGCATCTAAGAAATTTTTACCATTTGTGACAAATGGATAGTAGCTTTTATAGGCTGCGTCAAGATCTTTTATATCTAAGCTATTGCCACCATCAAATCCAGTTGCTCCCTCATAAGCTTTATAAAATTTTCGGTTTGAACCCCAACTATTATTTATAGCTCTTGCACCAGCTTTAGCTAGTCCCTCATAAGATGCTAAAAAGAAGTTGTAGTCTTGGTTTGGTCCATATGTCATACCATCGGTTCCGCCAGTATTTCCTACTATAAGTTTTGAGTCAAATGCTACACCATGCATCCCTTTACCATCTCTTGAGCCAGCAATTGTGCCAGCTACGTGCGTGCCGTGCGAGTCGTTTACACCAGCGATCCAGTTGCCATCAGCTTCAAATTTATCACCTTTTTTAAAGTCGCCAAAGTCAGCTCTATTTTTATCAGTGCTTCCTTTTTTTAAAAAAGGAGAGTTGCCGTGCTCAGTATCTGGATATTTTTGTCCGTCTTTGTAGTAGCTGCCAGAAATTTTTAGTGCGCTTATCCTACCGTCGCTAAGTTCAGGATGGCTAAGTAATGCGCCAGAGTCCATAACGCCAAGCGTCACACCTTTGCCTGTCACTCCAAGAGCATACGCAATAGCTGCATTGATACGCTTTAGTCCCCAGTATGCTTCATATTCAGCGCTCTGCCAGCTACTTATGTCGCCAAATTTACCACTTTCTTGATCGTTGGCTTTTAGCGAATTTGTAAACAAAAGAGCACAACAAGCTGCACTTATAAAAATACATTTTTTATTTAAAATGGATCTTTTCACATCTCATCCTTTTGCATAAAATTTAAATGGATTGTAATATCCTTAAAATAAATTATTAATTAAAATATTAAAATTTATGATAAAAATTTACTTTAATAATCCTATTTTTACGCTATTTTTACTATAAGATATGAAAAAATGATCAAAATAATATCACTTAAATATTATTAATTACGATTTTACTTTAAAACAATTATTTAAATATAATTTTTAATAAAAGTAGAATTTCACCTTTGCTTTACAAATTTAAGCTAAAATAACAAGCTTTAAAGGAGAAAGAATGAGCGAATATGCAAATTTGATATTAGCTATCTTACTAGCTGTTTTGGCATTTGCATTTTATAGGTCAAATAAGGCGTTAAAAAAGACTAAAGATGAGAGTCAAAATTTATCTGTAAGTACTGAAATTTCACAACTAAAAAGTATCGGCGAGCTATCTGTTTTTCAAGTTTATAGCAAAGAGATCGTCACAAAGACAGATCATGCGTTTGGAAATTTTGGCAAAGAGTATCTAAGATGGCTTATAAGCGAGAAGAAGCTTTCGATGATATTTGAGTTTGAGATAAATTTCATCTACGATCTAACTAGCCCAAAGCTCGAGATCACGCAGATCGCAAACTCTAGCTATAAGATAAAAATGCCTCCTTGCAAGTATAAATTTTCGATCGCTGACATGAAATTTTACGATGAGAAAAACGGCAAATTTATACCATTTTTACTGCCTGACTCGCTAAATGGCTTTTTTGGTAGCACTTTTACAGAAGAAGATAAAAATAGACTAATCGAAGAAGCTAGAAACGAAGTCAAAAAGATGAGCGTTCGCCTTATCTCACAGCTTCAAAGTAAAATTCATAAATCAGCTCGCGATACGCTTGAAGCGATAGCTAAGAGCTTTGGCGCAAACAAAGTTGAGTTTATTTTTGACGATAATGATGAGCAGATCAGCTCGCAACTAAATTTAGAAAATATTGCATAAAATTTTAAAAAGGAGAAAAAATGAGCGTAAATTCACAAGAAGTCACGCAGACACCAGGCAACAACACAGTCTTTCAAACATGGGTTTTAACAGCTGACAAAAAGGCTTGTAAAGAGGGTTTTGTCAAGCTTTGCGCCTTGGTTGTAAATTTAAATAAAACTGCTAAGATTAGATTTGGTGCAAATGAAAATGTGAACTGCGTCCTTGGCGTGGGTCATGATGCTTGGAAAAAGCTTGAAATTTCAAAAGAATTGCCAAAAGAGCTTGTAAATTTTAAAGCGATAAAAGGCGATAAACACGAGGCTGTTAACACAAAAGGCGATATTCACATCCATATCCGCGCTTTAAATGCACCTGACTGCTTCGATATGGCTCAAGCGATAAAGGCTGTGCTTTTTAAATTTGCAGAGCTTACAGACGAGACACAAGGCTTTAAGTATCATGACGGTAGGGCGATAATAGGCTTTGTTGATGGCACTGAAAATCCTGAGGGTGAAGATAGAGATTTCTTTGCTAAAGTTGGCGACGAGGATGCTAAATTTAAAGGCGGCAGCTACGTTTTTGTACAAAAATACTTTCACAATATGAAAGAGTGGAACGCCACAAGCGTAAGCGAGCAAGAAAAGGTTATAGGCCGCTCAAAAGAGCTTGATATCGAGATGAGCGAGGATGTAAAACCTACAAATTCGCATTCAGCTGCTGCAAATGTTGGGGACGATAAAAAGGTCGTGCGTGGCAATATGCCTTTTACTGAAGGCAGCAAAACAGGCACTTATTTCATTGCTTATGCGAGTACGTTTTCAACGGTTGAGCTTATGCTTAAAAAGATGTTTATCGGCGAGCCAAAGGGCAACTCAGATAGGCTGCTTGACTTTAGTACGCCAGTAACTGGTGCCCTATATTTTGTGCCAACAGTTGATATGTTAAGCGATTATGAGGGCTAAATTTAAATGGGTGAGGCAACTTGCCCTTTTAAATTTTAAATAAAAATGCCAGAGTGGTTTATTTACGCAGCTCTTTCAGCTGTTTTTGCTGCACTTACTGCACTCTTTGCCAAACTTGGCGTAAAGGACATCGACAGCGATTTTGCAACATTTATAAGAACGATCGTCGTCATTTTGATGCTTGTTTTGCTTTTAAGCGTGGCTAAAAAATGGCAGTCATTAAGCTCACTAAGCCCTAAAAACTGGCTCTTTCTCATACTAAGTGGCATGGCAACTGGGCTTTCGTGGCTCATGTATTTTAAAGCTATGCAGGCAGGCAAGGTCTATCAAGTAGCCTTGATTGATAAATTTAGCGTTGTACTAGCCATTATTTTGGCTGTCATCTTTCTTGGCGAGAGGTTAAATCTAAAAGAAATTTTAGCCGTCTGCCTTATCGTGTCTGGCGTATTTTTACTCATTTTTAAATAAAATTTTCTGCATTATTCTTAAAGTATATTTTTAATTTTAATTTGTAATTAATCAAAAAGCTCCTAAAATTTGAACGATTTTATTTTGAAGGGAGAAATATGAAAAAAATCATTTTTTCAGCCATCGTGGCTTGTGCGGCATTTGGTGCTAGTGTAAACTACACAGATGTTGTAAAAGATGTTTACGGTGATGCTAGCTCAACAAAAAGTATAGGTAGACTGCTACCAACCAATGCAGTTGAAATTTTACAAACGAGCGGTGACAGAGCGCAGATCAAAGTAAAAGGCTATCAAAATCCAGCCGTTAGCAATGTAGTTTATTTTGCTGATGGTGCTAGAATCATTTCAGTGGCATTTGCTAAAACTGCACCTTTTGACATCAAAGTCATAAAAGAGGGCAAAAACGGCAAATGGAGTGAGGTAGAAACAACAGTTTTTGTTCAAAAAGATGGCTTTAGCGCTGACATAAACGCGATGTTTGCAAAAGCTGACAAGATGTATAAAGAGAGTTGTGGCGTTTGCCATGCGTTGCCTCAAACCACACATTTTAACGCAAACCAATGGTCGTCACTTCTAAAATCAATGATCGGCAGAACCGCAATAGAGAAAAAAGACGAGTGGTTGGTTGTTGAATACCTACAAAAACACTCATCTGACGTAAACCTAGGTAAATAAGCAAAACTTTTGTAGCGGCGAGTAAAAACAAATATTAAAGTTTAGCTTATTCGAAAGAAAACTTATAATGAAAGGGAGATAAGATGAACGAGAACAGACGAGAATTTCTAAAAAAAGGCGCAACAGCAATCGCAGCGACACCTTTGCTTTCAAGCGTAACAGCATCAAATTTATTTGCTGATGGCGTAAAAAAGAGTGTTTTAAGAGATGGTGAGGTCATCACAGCTGCTCACTGGGGTATGCTAAAAGTGACAACCAAAAACGGCGTTGCAGTAAAGTCAGAGCCTATCCAAAAAACAAGTGAAATTTACAACCCACTTCAGTACTACACACCAGATATGATCTACAAAAGTCGTATCAAACGCCCAGCAGTAAGAAAGAGCTACCTTGAAAATCCAGATAGTCCAAAGCCAGAGCTTCGCGGTAAGGATGAGTGGGTTGAGGTGCCTTACGAAGAGGCGATCAAGCTAGTTGCAAGAGAGCTGAAAAAGACTAGAACGCAAAAAGGCTTACAAAGTGTATTTGCAGGCAGCTATGGCTGGAAATCAAGTGGTAACGTGCATAACTCAAGAATTTTGCTTCATAGATTTATGAACCTTAGTGGTGGCTTTGTTGGCTCGCTAGGAGATTACTCAACAGGTGCTAGCCAGATCATCATGCCTCACGTTGTGGGTAGTATCGAGGTCTATGAGCAGCAAACTAGCTGGCCAGTCGTGCTTGAAAACTCAAAAGTGGTAGTCATCTGGGGTGCAAACCCACTTGCGACACTTCGCATAGCTTGGACTAGTACCGACGAGCAGGGCTTTAAATACTTTGAAGAGCTAAAAAACAAAAAAGATATCAAAGTGATCATTATCGACCCTATCAAGAGCGACACAGCGCAATACTTTGACAACGCTCAGTGGATCGCTCCGGTGCCAAACACCGACACTGCTATGATGCTTGGTATGATGCACTACCTATATGAGAGCGGCAAGTATGATAAAAATTTCATTGAGACTTACACAACAGGCTTTGATAAATTTCTCCCATATCTACTTGGCAGGACAGACAATACTCCTAAAAATTTAAAGTGGGCGAGCAAAATTTGTGGCATTGATAAAGATACTTTAAAAGAGCTAGCTGATGCATTTGTCGCAAACCGCACGATGATAATGAGTGGTTGGGGTATGCAGCGCGCTCACCATGGCGAGCAACCACACTGGGCGATGGTGACACTAGCAGCTATGATTGGTCAGATCGGACTTCCTGGTGGGGGATTTGGACTTAGCTATCACTACTCAAATGGCGGCGCTCCGACTTGCAAGGGTGCAGTCATCGGCGGCGTAAATAGCGCAAGTGTGGGTAAATTTAACGATAAAGGCGAGTTTATTGGCACAGACACAGGCGAGTTTGACAAACGAGGTCGCTTCGTTGCAAAGGCAGCTGCAGCAGCAGGCACAGGCCAAAGTTGGCTACAAAAAGCAACCAACTATGCCTTCCCGGTCGCAAGGATTGCTGATGCGTTGCTACATCCTGGTAAAGTGATCGATCATGACGGCAAAAAGATCACCTATCCAGACATTGACTTTATCTACTGGGTCGGCGGTAATCCACTTGTGCACCACCAAGATACAAATACAAATTTAAAAGCGTGGAGAAAGCCAAGAACGGTTGTCGTACATGAATCATACTGGACACCGACAGCAAAAATGGCTGATATTGTCTTCCCAGTCACTACAGAGTATGAGAGAAACGATATCACCATGACCGGTGACTACTCAAATATGAACATCGTGCCAATGAAGCAAGTCGTTGAAAAATACCACGAAGCAAGAGACGATTATCAAATTTTCATTGATCTTTGCAAGGCTTATGCTAAAAATTTAGTAATTGCCTACACAGATAATGGCAAGGATGAGTTTGACTGGATCAAAGAGTACTATGACGCAGCCTACGCCCAGGTCAAGGCTGTACCAGAGCTAACTACTGATATGAAACCATTTGAAGAGTTTTGGAACGAGAACAAGCCAGTTACATTTGCCTCATCTCAAGATAGCGATAACTGGGTGAGATTTGGCGAATTTAGAGAAGATCCTGTGCTAAATGCTCTTGGAACTCCAAGTGGTCTTATAGAAATTTACTCAGAGACTATCGAGAAAATGGGTTACGACGACTGCAAGGCACACCCAATGTGGTTTGAGCCGATCGAGTGGCTAGGCATGAAAGATAAACCGGCTAAATTCCACATGATAAGCGCTCACCCAACAGACCGCTTGCACTCACAGCTAAGCCAAACTTCACTTCGTGACAACTACGCGATCGCAAACCGCGAGCCTATCTGGATCAATGAAAAAGACGCAAAAGAGCTTGGTGTACAAAGTGGTGATTTGGTGCGTGTGTTTAACGCACGTGGCGAGGTACTAGCAGGTGCTCATGTTACTAAAAATATCAAAGAGGGCGTTGTAAAACTAGCTGAGGGCGCTTGGTATGACGGCTTTGATAGTGGAATTTGCAAAAACGGCTCTGCAAACGTGCTAACCATAGATATCCCAACAAGCAAGCTAGCAAATGGCAATATCAGCCATACAGCTCTTGTAAATATCGAGAAATATAAAGGCGATGAGGCGTTAAAGCTTACAGCTTTTGCTGGGCCAAAAATTTCTAAATAATATTAAAAGCAGGGGAGTCTTCTCCTGCTTTTGAACTTAAAATTTAAAACAGATCTTCTATTTACAAAAAGCTTAAATTTATATTTAAAGCCCTATAGCTCTATAAAATTTTATTTTGCAATGGATGTTGAGATGATAGGTATAATTTTGTTGATTGTTAGATAAAAATTTCTAGATTTTAATGATCAGTTATATTAAATTTTTATAAAGTCTTTTTAAAGCCAAGCTACCAGACTTTTAAAGATAAAATAATCACTAAAAAAACTCACTTTTTTACCTTAATAGATCGATTTTTGATTAATTGTTTAAAAGGCGTTAAATGTAGTATAAAATTAATTTTAGTTTTAATTCTTTTTCGATAAATTAAAGCGATTTTAACTTTTTAAAGGAGGAAAGATGAAGTCCATAACTTCAAAGATAGCGATGATTATCATCTCATTGCTAGTTATTTCGTTTGCTGCTATTTCAGCAGTCAGCTACTATACAGCGGAAAGTAAGGTAGTAGAGTTGGTCAGCCAGACCCAGGATCAGATTCTAAGTGACATCAAAGCTACTACTGATTCTTTTTTTGAAGAATATTTAGAAGTTGCCAAAAAGTCTGCTTCAGATATAGCACAAATACCAAATAATGATGACTCGTACATGGAAAAAACAAAAATACAAAAAGAAAATGTTAGTCATCTAGTTACTGATATTTTTTATGGTCGCGAGAGTGATGGACATTTTTTCCAATCTGACGGCACTAGAACAACTCCAGCCGATAACTATGATCCTAGAACTAGAGGTTGGTATAAAGCAGCTAAGAGTGCAAATGGTGCTATATATACCGAACCTTACAAAGCTGCCTTGTTTAATGCTTTAGTAATTAGTTTTGCCGCTCCAGTAAATAAAAATGGAAATTTTGATGGTGTTTTGGGACTTGATTTAAATATGGATGCTTTAAGTAAAAAAATTCTCGAAATGGGTAAAACGAAATACGGCTATGTCTATTTAATGAATAAAGACGGCGTTATTCTTATGCACTCAAATCCTGAAAATGTCGGTAAAGCGATTCCGGCAAGCAAATATTTGGCCGATGAATTTGCGGCTAAGAGATTTGATGAAAATGGACTTATCCCTTATACAAACTATGAAGGCGAAAACGTAACCGCCAAAGTCCTTCCTATAAACGACCAAGGCTGGCTAGCGGTAGCTGCTATCGGAGCGGATACTTTTTCGTCTAATACCTTGCCTTTATTAAAAGCTCAAATAATCCTAGCCGTAGCTTTTATAGTTATACTTTCGGCTATCGTATTTACTCTTCTTAAAAAATCCCTTAGTCCTATTAGAACTATTCAAACCAAGCTTGAAGACGCGTTTAAATTTATCACTTACGAAACCCCTAACGTTCCGGAAAAGCTAGTAGTAACTACCAAAGACGAATTTGGCAGAATGAGCGAATCTATTAACGAGAATATAGAAAAAGTCCTTAACGGCGTTAAAAAAGACAGCGCCCTAATAGACGAGATGAACGGTATAGCAAATCTTATGATAAGAGGCCATATGGGAGCTAAGATTAACTCTACTCCGAATAACCCGGCTTTGGTTCAGTTAAAAGATCTGCTAAATAAATTCTTTACTTCTATTTCCGAAAATTTAAAAGGCATAGCCGTAGTTTTGGCTTCTTATAATAAAAACGACTACACTCCTAGATTAGAGCTAAAACCGGAGCTTGAAAGCGATTTAAGAGATATGATAGTAGGCCTTCAAAGCGCTGGCGACGCCGTAAGCAATATGCTAAGAGAAAATTTAAAAGAAGCTCAGGTTCTAGAAGAAAAAGCTAAAATCCTAGCAGAATCTATGAGAACCCTAACCGATGGAGCCCATAAGCAAGCAGACTCTATCCAAGAAAGCGCGGCTGCTATAGAAGAGATGAGCAGTTCTATGAATGCCATTAGTCAAAAAGCTAGCGACGTAACGAGACAAAGCGAAGAGATCAAAAACATCATAGTTATCATTAGAGATATAGCCGATCAAACAAATTTACTTGCTCTAAACGCTGCTATCGAAGCAGCACGTGCTGGTGAGCATGGACGAGGCTTTGCCGTAGTTGCCGACGAGGTGAGAAAACTAGCCGAGCGAACTCAAAAATCACTTGGTGAGATCGAAGCTAACGCAAATGTTCTAGCTCAAAGTATCAATGAGATGAGCGAGAGCATCAGAGAGCAAAGCGAAGGCATAAATATGATAAATCAAA
>CAUSCE010000002.1:0-99068 GCA_963530215.1 uncultured Campylobacter sp. | reverse complement strand
TTTTTGAAGATACTATCTCTATATCAGACCTAAAATTTGAAGGCATAAGCGCAAAGCAAAAAGAAGAAAATTTAAAGCTTTATGAAAATTTTGAAGAAAAATATAAGGATTACGATATTGAGGGCTTTGGGTATAATCATTGCTGGGATGCAAGCTATGTTTTATTAGTCCAATACTCCCTAATAGACAAAAATGGTCATTTGATTTTGCCTGAGAATAGAAAAGAGGAGTAGTATGACTACTTCTTGTAAAGAAAAGATATTAAAGCCAATCTAAGACATTATGATGTCTTGATAAATAAAAATATAGATCAAGCGTAGAATGTAAATATATATGAAGATGATAAGCTAAGCAAAAAAATATGGATAAATTTATTAGCTCTTTTAATGAATCAAAGAGTTTAACTAGAGTAGATAAAGGTATGTGGGAAGATGGAGATAAAGGGGGTTGGGGGTTGATTTAAAAACAGACAATAAAATTGCTTGGGGTAAAAAAGTTTCTTTAGAATTTAAGGAAAAAGTTATAGAAATATGTATAAATTCAAAAATAAATCCTGATTTTTTGATGTCATGTATGACTTTTGAGACAGGTGAGACTTTTTCAGCTAGTATAAAATCCAGTTGCTAGTGCTAGGACTTATACAATTTTTAGAAACAACAGCAGCCGGTCTAGGGACAACTACATCAAAACTAGCAAATATGTCTGAAGTTGAACAACTTGAATATATAGAAAAATATTTTATGCCTTATTCTGGAAAAATTGAAACCATAGAGGACATTTATATGGCAATTATTTATCCAAAAGCTATTGGCAAGTCGAACGATTACGTATTATTTAGTTCTAGTAGTTCTAGCTATATAGCAAATAAAGGATTAGACAAAAATATGGATGGAAGCATTACAAAAGAGGAAGCTGCGGCAAAAGTTAAGGAAAAATTAGAAAAGGGTCTAAAAAAAGGTTATAAAGGTTAATTCTATGAAAAAATTTTTATTTTTATCACTACTTTTTATCGTATTTTCTAATGCTCAAAACTTAAGTATAGAAACATATAGCAAGGATAACAAATGCTCCATAAGCATAAATGATGAAGAGATTTATAGCAGAGAGTGCGAGTATGAGCTTGAACCAAATTTAATATTTTATACCAAATTGAATTGTAGCGAAGTGTGGATATTTCAAGACATACAAAACTATGCTGCTTGCAATGGACACGGGCCTTTGAGAATTTTTGAAAAGAAAGATGACGACAAGATAAAATTTCAAGGCGAGATAGATTGGTGCGCGAGTGTGCCATTTTTCGAAGTCACTAATGAAAGCATCTTGATAATAGACAAACCACACAAAAATGCACTAACCAACAACGGCGACCCAAATTTTAAAGGTAGCGGGAAACTATCAGACGAAAGAAAATATAAATTTGAGAATGGAAAAATCAAAAAGATATAGTTTTGCATTTTTTTAATAACTATATTAATAAAAATTTTAATACTGAAGATAATATAGTAGAAAATCCGACTTTAGTAGCCAAATATGGAAAGTACGCGATAATGAGTGCTGCTTGGTTTTGGCTTTCCAACAATTTGCACAAAATAGCAGATGAGAGTAAAAATGACTCAAATAATGAAAATGTAGTGGATAAAATAACTTATGTTATTAATAGAGGGACCGACGACCAAAGCAAAAGAGATAGAAAAGAAAATTACACAAGGATTAGAAATGCTGAAATTTTTCAAATTTTTAAATAGTGCATTTTTATTATTATCATTGCTGGCCTTCAATGGTATGGGAAAAGATGAAATACCAAATTTTAAATATAAAGACGTATCTAATTATTATTTTAAAATAGACAACGATAGCTATTCTGTAAAGATTTTACGTGATTATAACGATGACAATCTAGGTCGCGCGATAGATATAAAAGAGTGCGCAATTATTTACAAAAACAAGACAAAAAAATGGAGTTTTTGTTATGACGATATGTCTATGTGGAGCGTTACGGCTAGTGGTAATATAATTGAGTTTAAAGGTGGAACCCAGGACAGAGACGGAAACATAGTAGATTTTTATATACTTTTTAAAAATTTAGCCACAGAATTTTATTTATACGATTACACTTGGAAATTTGGATATATAGATGAAGCTACAAACGATGAAAAAATTAATAAAGTAGAAAATTACTACGCAGATCATGGTAAAAAGAATAGACTTTATATAAATCAAATCACTCCCAAAATTCTTAATGACATGAGAAAAAACTTTTATAAAAATAAGTAGTAATTAGGTAATTTGAGTATCGTATTAAAAAGTAAATATATTTATAGGACAAAAATTTATATATTTTTGAGCTCTTAATACTTAGCAAAGCCACTAGAATATCGACCGGAAAATTCAAATAAATAGAAGTTAGTGAAGTAAAGGTAACTTAACAGTCATAGATGATCCAATTAGCATCAAAAATATTTTGCAAAAGTAAATATAATAAAAGATTTTACTACAAATTCTGGTATAAAACTTGGCGACAAACAAGAGCAAATTTTAAATAAGCTAGGTAAGCCAAACGATCTGCAAGAAGAAAATGCCACCTCTATTGTCACCTACATCACTGAGCAGAATGAAAGCAAACTCTTACAAGAATTTGATATGCCACTCTACTACGAGAAATTCATCTTTTCTAATGGAGTTTTAAAAGAGTATGAATTTGGATTTGAATATCCGTGATATTCCGCGGATCAGGATATTAATTCCATAGAGTAGCAAAAGATATTTTACGGCCTAAAAGCGTAGAATTTCTACTCTTCGTCCAAATTTATTTCAGGTAGTTTCTCTTCAGCAAAACTCTTATCTTTTTTAGCAGCTGACGCAACCTCACTAGCTTTTTTTAAAAGTCCATCAAGCCCTTGTCTTGCCAAACGCTCATTTAGCTGCTCTGGCGTATCTTTCACACCATCAAGATCGCTAAAATCGTCAAATTCTTCATCGTCTTCTTTTTGGATATTTATCTCGTAATCAAGCTTGCCATTAAGTCTAGCTAGCTCGTCGCTTATCGCAGTGCAAAAGACTTCAGTGTATCCTCTGCGAGCGCAGTTTTTGGCTAGAAATTCACTCATCACGTTTAGGTGATTTATATAGTCATCTTGCAAGATATTTGCCTGTAAAAGTTCAAATTTTAAAAAGAGCCAGTAGGTGTTAAGTACGTCGCTTTCGCAGTATTCGTTGATCTTATCAAGCTCGCCTGCGTAGTAAAGCTCAAGCACCTGATCGCCGTGCACATCGTACTTGCCAGGCAAATTTAGACTAGCACAAAGTGTATCAAGCTTTAGCCCTCTTACGCTTCCAAAATCGCTTATAAAATCAAGCAGATCAAGATGAAATTTAGGCGAATACCTTGCTCTATAGTTTTCCCATTTATTTTTATTTAGCTCTTTGTTTTCGCTCTCGTAATACGCCGCCGCATTTAGATTGTAGCGCATCGCACGCACCATTAACATCGGCAGGTCAAAGCCACGGCCATTAAAGCTAACAAGCCTTGGGTTATAATCATTTATAAATTTTAAAAATTTAGCGATGATCTCGCGCTCATCCTTGCCCTCCATCGTGCTAACTTTTAAAAATTTGCCGTACTCATCAGCTATAACAGCAGAGATGGCGACTACTCTATGAAACATCACAGGCAAAAACTCACTCCCACTGGCCTCTTTTTGCAGCGCCATCGCTTGCACACTCACATCTTCATCGCTCCCGTCAATGTCATAAATTTTTCTTATCAAATTTGCATCAGGTATCGTTTCGCAGTCAAAGACACAGATGTAACTTTTCGCCATTTTAGCCCTTTTTTAAGCATTTTTTTTTAAAATCATACCAAAAATTTATATCTAAAGTGATCAATGCAAAACAAAAATCAACTAAAAATAGCCATCGTCAAACTCTCAGCTCTTGGGGATATCGTGCACGCAGCTATTGTGCTTCAGTTTATCAAAAAGCACTATCCAAATGTCCATATCACGTGGCTGGTTGATGCTCGTTTCGCAAGCCTTTTAAAAGATCATCCGCTTATCGACGAGCTAGTCATTTTACCGCTTAAACAAAGCTTTAAACAAAGCTACAAGATACTAAAAACCCTTGGTAAATTTGACAAAGTGATCGATCTGCAAGGACTTTTTAAATCGGCCGTCGTCGCAAAAATAATAGGCAAGCAAACTTATGGCTTTAGCAGAGAGAGTGTCAAAGAAAAGATCGCGGCTAGGCTTTATAGATATGAATTTAAAATTGATTACAACGAAAATATAATCATTAGAAATTTAGCGCTTGTGGCTTTTGCTCTAAATTTTAGCTTTGAAGCAAGTGAAATTTTAGAAAAAGCACCTTGCTTTGAAGCAAGTGAAATTTATAAAAATGAAAGTGGTAAAAAACGCGTTTTAATAGCTGCATTCGCAAGCGAAGAGAGCAAAATTTATGACAAATTTAAAGATATGATTAGACTGCTTGAAGGTTGTGAAATTTACCTTTGCTATGGGAGTGAGAGCGAAAAAACAAGGGCTGAGGCGATCATTTCAGGCACCAAAGCAAAACTGCTTGAAAAACTAAGCATAAAAGATATGATAGATTTTATCGCAAGCTGCGATCTAGTAATCGGCAATGATAGTGGCCTAACGCACCTTGCATGGGCTGTAAATAGGCCTTCTATCACGCTTTTTGGCAACCGACCAAGCCACCGCAATGCCTACGTCACAGACAAAAACCTTGTTGTTGATATGGGCAAGGAGATAGATGCTAGAAGTATCGATAAAAACGACTTTTGCATAAGAGAAATTTACCCTGAAACGGTTGCAAATTTTGCAAAAAGGCTGCTAAATGGATAGGCTATATCTAGCTGGCTTTTATACTTTAAAATTTTTTATATTTTTACTACCTAGCTCACTTAGAGATTTGCTCGCTAAATTTTTAGCGTTTGCGTTTATGAAACTTAAAAAAAAGAGATTTCATATCGTTATGACAAATTTAAATCTTGCATTTGGTGAGTCAAAAACCAAGGAAGAGAAGCTTGAGATCGCTAAAAAATGCTACTACAACTTTGCAAAATATCTTGGTATAAATTTCATCCTAAATCAAAACACAACAAAGCAAAAAGTGCTTGAAAAAGTTAGCTTTAAAAATGAGCATAATCTGCTTGAAGCGCTTAAGCTTGATCGTCCGATTATCGTGACGACCGCGCATTTTGGACAATGGGAGCTTTTTAGCTTAGCAATGGCTGCTCGTTTTGGTGCAGTCTCAGTGCTTGGCAGAAAGCTTGATAGTAGCGTCATGGATAAAATTTTAAGTGCAAATAGATCGCAGTTTGACGTGGAGCTAATAGACAAAGATGGCGGCGCAAAAGATATCTTAAAAGCTCTAAAAGCTAGGCGAATAGTGGGAATTTTAGTCGATCAAAATACCGCTCCAAAAGATGGCATAAAGGTGAGATTTTTTGACAAAGATGTGCTTCACACGCCAGCTGCGAGCGTGCTAGCTCAAAAAACAAACGCCCTAATAATTAATGCATTTATCTATCAAAAAGATGAAAATATAAGTGAAATTTGCTTTTCGCCAGCCATTGATATAAATAAATTTGATAAAGAAGAAGCAGTGCAAAAAGTAACGCAAATGCAGTGCAGCGCGTGCGAAGAGATGGTTAGAGCAAGGCCTGAGGAGTACTTTTGGTTTCACCAAAGATTTAAGAGATTTTACGAAAATGAGTATAAATGCTAAGTATCGTTATCTTAACTTTTAACAGCCAAAAATATCTACAAGAAGTGCTAGAAAGTACAAATTTTGCTGATGAGATCATCGTGGTTGATAGTGGTTCAAGCGATGGCACAAAGCAAATTTGTCAAAATTTTAGTAATGTTAAATTCTACGAGCAAGCTTGGCTGGGATTTGGCGCGCAAAAGCAAAGAGGCGTAGATCTAGCCAAAAATGAGTGGATCTTTGTGCTTGATAGTGACGAGGTGATCACGGATGAACTTAAAAACGAGATCATAGATACACTAAAAGAGCCAAAATTTATGGCTTACAACGTAGCTAGGCTAAATTTTTTCTTTGGCAAATCGATCAAAAATATGGGGCTCTATCCAGACTACACAGTGAGGCTTTTTAACAAAAATTTTGCCAAATTTGATGGCAGAGCTGTGCATGAAAAGGTCATTTTAAATGATGACTCACAAAAGCTTGGAGCGCTTAAAAATCACTTCTTGCATTATGCATATGAGAGCATCGAGCAGTTTATCGCTAAGCAAAATCGCTACTCAAGCATGGGCGCAAAAAAGAATTTATTTAAAGCTCTAACAAGCCCAGCGTGGACATTTTTTAAGCTTTATGTGCTAAAAGGCGGCTTTAAAGAGGGCTTTGCTGGCTACATTATAGCTAGACTTTACGCTCAGTACACATTTTGGAAATATATAAAATGAAAATACTTGTAATTAAATTTAGAAACATCGGCGACGTGCTTTTGACTACGCCGCTCATTGAAAATTTGCACCACTACTACCCAGATGCAACCATCGACTTTGCCCTAAACAAAGGCACAGAAGCAATGATAGAAGGAAATCCTTACATAAACAAAATTCACATTTACGATAGACAAAGTGCAAATTCTGGCTTTTTTAAAAAGCTAATTACTGAAATAAAATTTATAAAAGCCATCAAAAAAGAAAAATACGATATGGCCGTACAAACAACCACAGGAGATCGCGGCATCATCATCTCAAAATATGCAAAGATCAAAAAAATAGTAGGCTTTCTTGGCAAAAATCAATCAATAAATAAACTTCTAAACGTCAAGGCAAAATACTATGAAAATTTTTCACATACGATCGATCATAATCTAAACGCTTTAAGAGCTTTGGGATTTGAACCGGTTAGCAAAAAGGTGAGTGTATTTTCGGACGAGAGCGTGGAGCATCTAAATTTACCAAAACGCTTTGTACATATGCATCTTACAAGCCGCTGGATGTTTAAATGTGCAAATGATGAGAGCATGGCAGAGCTCATCGACTACTGCGAAAATGAGCTTGGTATAAAGGTCGTGCTAACAAGTGATAATAAAGAAAATGAACTTGAAAAGCTAGCAAGCGTACTAAAAATTTGCAAGAGTGAGCCTATAAATTTAGGTGGCAAGTTAAATTTGAAGCAAACGATCGCCCTATCAAAGCGCTCAAGCCTTTTTATCGGAGTGGATACAGCTATAATGCACATCGCTGCGGCAAATGACGTGCCAGTCATAGCCTTTTTTGGTCCAAGCAATGCTTTTGAGTGGGGACCTTGGGATAACTCACTCATGAAAAATGGCTACACAGCGCAAAATGGCATCCAAAGCATGGGCAAACATACTGTTTATCAAAAAGACTGGGACTTTGTGCCTTGCGACAAGGAAGGTATAGCAAAGCACGGCATAGAAAAAACGTTGATGGATTTTAGCGACGAAATGCCAAAAATAAAAGCCAAAATAAAAGAAATTTTAGGATAGGCAAATGAACATTCTTCACACAGAGACGCTTTTTAACTGGGGTGGGCAACAAAATAAGATCATGAACGAGATGCGTCATATACGCGAACTTGGCCATGGCACAACGCTATTTTGCAACCCAAATTCTGAAATTTCAAAACGCGCTCGAGAAGAAAATTTTAAAGTTATCGAATGCGAAATGAATAAGAAAAATTTTCATAAAACAGTACCAATATTTTGTAAAATTTTATGGCAAGAAAATATAGATGTGGTGATTTCAAATGGCTCCACAGATAGTTGGGTAGCTGCTATATCAAAAATTTTTACTAGAAAAAAAGGTGTTAAATTTATACGTGAAAGGCACAATGAGTTCCCAATAAAAAGCTTTTTAAGTAAATTTTTACACACTACACTGTTTGATAAAATCATAAGTGTAAGTCCTAATGTAACAAAAGTTTTACATAAAATAGATGTAAAAGATAAAAAAATATTTTTTATCCCTACTTTTGTGGATTGTGATGCTCTAAACACAGTACAATCAACTTTTAAAGAAGAGTTTAATATCCCAAAACAAGCTATAACAGTAGGTATGTTTTCCTCACTTAGTCGTCAAAAAGGGGTATACGAATTTGCAAATGCACTAAAAATTCTCATGCAAGAAAATAGCGATATATATGGTATTTTTGGTGGAAATATCAACAAAAACACAAAAGATCAAATTTTAAGCATTTTTAATGATAGTATGAAAGATAAATTAGTATTTACTGATTTTAGAAGCGATATAGCAAATATAGTAAAAGGCATAGACTATTACGTGTTTCCTTCTCACACAGAAGGTCTTCCTACAGCTTTACTGGAGGCAATGGCTCTATCTCGCCCCATTATAGCTTTTGATATAGCACCTATGAATAGCATGCTTGCAGATGGCAGAGGTCAATGCGCTAAATTTTTAGATGTGCAAGATATGGTAGATAAAATAAATGCATACATACAAAATGATGAACTAGCTAGACAATGCGGAGAAAAAGCCAGCATCTTTGTCAAAGAGAATTATGATACCCAAATTTTAAAAACATATATCAAGAGATTATTGGAGGACCTATGAATAATCCAGTCTGCATACTAACAGTACATCACTGCAATAACAATGAAAATGACTTTGCCATTAAACCAGAGCTATTTAAAAAGGCGCTTTTGATGGCGTTAAATGAGGGTTATAAATTTATAAATTATGCTCAGTTTAAAGATATAGCTAGTGGCCAAGTAAAAGCCTCAAGAAAGAGCATTTTGCTAACTTTTGATGATGGATATTTTGATAATTATAAATTTGCATTTCCTATCCTAAAAGAGCTAAATATCCCAGCTGTTTGCTTTTTGATAACAGATAAGATCAAGGATTTTAAAAGGCAAGATTACGACTTTGCATTTAAAAAACATAAAGAAATAGACTACGAAAAAGATGCGGAGTATTTTTTAAATTTAGACGAGATCAGGCAGATGCAAAAGAGCGGACTTTTTGAGTTTGATAGCCATACAGCGAGCCACTTTTCCTGCAAAAGTAACGATGAAGCAAAATTAAGAGAGGAATTTTCAAGCTCACTTGCTAAGATAAAAGAGCTATTTCCTGAAAAAAAAGAATTTGGCTTTTGCTTTCCAAAAGGGCACTTTAACGAGCTTTCACTAAAAATTGCAAGAGATTATTATGACTTTGCTTTTAGCGTGATAGATGGCGGATTTTGCGTAGGAGATGATAAATTTAAGATAAGACGTATAGATATATCAAACAATGCAAAAAGCGAGAACGACTACATTTTTAGGATCAAAAAGAAGCTTTTTATCTATTCTACGCCGATGCTAGGAAATTTATATTCAAATTTTAGAAATAGAGGCTATAAATAATGCTTGGAGCATTAAACGAGGCTTGCAAAGAAATTTTAAAAGATAAAAAACGAGTCTTAATCGCTCTTACTGGGCTTCACGGTAGTGGCAAAAGTACACTTGCAAAACAAATTAGAAAAAATGGATTTAAAAACTTTAAACCTTATCAAATCGCTGTAATCGATGATGATGTAATGAGCCCAAATTTATTTATAGCTCGTCCAAAGATAAAAATCAAAAGCGATCATCAAGATGAGTTAAAGCCGTTTTTTTAAATTTATCATGCCGTTTGTAAAAGTCGTAATATACGTAAGCGCAAATCCACTCTTACGTATAAGTAAATGTGACATTCTTTGTATTTTAAATACTGACGAAGAAGCTCGAATCGCTGGAATTTATAAAAGAAACTCAAGTAAGGATCCAAGCCAGTACGCAAAAACAATGAGTATAAATTTAAACTAGAGTTCAAATCGCCAATAAAGCTAAATATCTAATCGGAAGCGACTCTCTAGATCTCACAAAAAACATATAGCCAAAAATAAGAAAAATTTTTACCAATTAATTTAGTTCACTAAGACCTTATCGCCGCGTAGATCGAGCCTAAAATATCATTTTGATAGATAAACATAGTCTTTTTTAGCCATTTTTCATCACGTTTTGTCACTATCCGTTTTATCTCTTCAAGATTGCCGTCAGCTTTATTAATGCCACGTTTTGTAGTGAAAAACGCGCTGTATCCGTGCTTTTTAGCAGTACTTAGATACTTGTCATTATATTTGCCTCTTGGCCAGCAAAGTGCGTCGTCCTCAAAGCCAAAAATTTTCTTCATAAATTCACGGCAAAGACCAAATTCCTCGTCCAGACTAAGCTGCCCAAAATATCCATCAAAATGACCGTGCGTATGTGAGTGAAAGTAAAAACAATCACTCATTTTCTCGATCTGCTCTAAATTTAATATCACATCTTGCGGCCTACTTGGAGCAAGCCTCTTGCACTCGTTGTGATCGACATTTAAAAAGCTAGCAGGCCTCATCTCGTGTGCCTTTTGCGCCGCTTCTATCCAGCCAGTGACTATAAAAAGATTTGCCTTTAGCCCAAATTCCCTCACAATAGGATAGGCGTAAATATAGTTATCCATCCAGCCATCATCAAATGTTATACAAACGCTCTTTTTTGGTACCTCAAGCTCACCTTTTTTATAAGCGATAAACTCATTTACACTTAGTGTTTTATAGTCATTTTCAGCTAGAAATTTCATATGCGATCTAAACTCATCCACGCTGCTAGCAATAAAACCGCTCTTTTCGAGCACGTGGTGATACATCAAAACTGGTACGCTCATTTTACAAGCTCCATATATAAATTTTGTGTGTTTTCTATCATTTTTTCTATACTAAAAATTTCTTTTACGTACTCTCTGCCAAACTCACCCATCTGTTTTCTTAAATTTTCATCCAAAATAAGCCTTTCAAGCACTTTTTTTAGCCCCTCTTTATCGCCATTTTGAAATAAAAATCCACTCTTTCCATTACTCACTGCCTCGCCAAGACCGCCCACATCGCTTCCGATGGTAGCTAGCTTGCACGAAGATGCCTCAAGCAGCGCTCCACCGATAGCCTCCATCTCTGAAGGTAACACACAGATATCAAGTGAGCCCAAAAAATCGCTCACATCGGTTCTGTTGCCAAGCATAAAGATATTTTTTTTATCTTTTATATATTCGTGTAAATTTTTATTTTGTGGGCCATCACCTACGATAAAAAGGGCTGATTTTTCTAAATTTAACTCACTAAATGCATCGATTAAGAGCTTATGATTTTTAGCTGCCCTTAGCACTGCAACGATGCAAACTCCAACTACGTCGTCATTTAAGCCAAATTCTTTTTTCATATTTATCTTAAATTCTGGTGTGTACTTTTGCGTATCGATACCTGTATAAATTTTGACGACTTTTTCTTTTTTCACGCCTCTTTTTATAAGATCCTCGCATACTGAGTCACAAACGCCGACCACTTTTGTGCTTAGGTTGTAAGGTAAGGGCGATGTTATAGGTAGCTGTAAATGCCTAGTGCGAACCACGCTAACGCCACAAATTTTGCCCACTATAGCGCCTATTGTGCCGTCTTTGCCTGAGTGAGTTGAGATGATTTTTATATTATTTTGATTTACAAATTTGCAAATTTTTAAAATTTCAAAGATATTAAAAGACTTTTTGAGATTAAACTCAACGAATTCACACTCTATTTGCTTCTCAAAGCTTTTTGAGCCAGGATTTAGCCCATAAAAAACCTTAAATTTACTCTTATCTAGCCCATTTATCACACGCTGTGTGCGGTGTTCTTGCCCACCAAATCCAAGAGAGCTTTCAAGCTCAAGTATATTTATCATTTTTTACTCTTTAAATTCTTTCATTTTCTTCATTTCCTCAAGCTCTTGCGCTAGAAATTCTCCAGTGTAGCTGCCAGTTTTTTTATAGTTTTTAGCTACTTCTTTGACGTTGCCACAAGCGATCACTTTACCGCCCTTTGCGCCGCCTTCTGGCCCCATATCAACGATGTAGTCGCAGTTTTTGATGACATCCATATTATGCTCGATCACAAAAACTGAATTTCCAAGATCGACTAAGTGATTTAGCACCTTTACAAGCCTATCGACATCGGCAAAATGAAGTCCAGTCGTTGGCTCATCAAGGATATAAAGCGTATTTCCAGTATCGCTTCTACTAAGCTCTTTTGCTAGCTTCACGCGCTGCGCCTCGCCGCCGCTAAGTGTGACTGCATTTTGTCCAAGCGTGATGTAGCCAAGCCCCACGTCTTGCAGTGTCATAAGCTTTGAAGCGATCTTTGGCACAGCTTTAAAGAACTCAACCGCCTCATCTATGCTCATATTTAGCACCTCGGCGATATTTTTGCCCTTGTATAAAATTTCCAAGGTTTGAGCGTTATATCTAGCGCCATTGCAAACATCACAAACCACGTTTATATCAGGCAAAAAGTGCATCTCGATAGTGATCTCACCCTCGCCTTGGCATTTCTCGCAGCGTCCGCCCTTGACATTAAAGCTAAAGCGCCCTATTTTATAGCCTCTAAGCTTTGCCTCTTTGGTCTGTGCGAACAAATTTCTTATCTCGTCCATCACGCCGGTATATGTCGCTGGATTTGAGCGTGGAGTGCGGCCGATCGGACTTTGATCGAGGTATATGACCTTGTCTAAATTCTCAAGTCCGCTTAAATTTACCCCAGCTATTTTTTTTACCTTTTTGGCTCTATTTAGCTGCTCCTGCGCCTCTGGAAGCAAGGTCTGAAGCACTAGCGAGCTCTTACCAGATCCTGAAACGCCAGTGATGCCAACTAAATTTCTAAGCGGAAATTTAGCGGTTAAATTTGAGATATTGTTGATATTTACATTTGAAATTTCAAGCCACTTCTCAGCTTTTCTATTTTTTTGATAGTCGATCTTTTTCTTACCGTTTATGTATTGTGCAGTCTGAGTATCTGATCTTAAAAGCTCTTTTGAACTACCTGCAAAGACCACGCTACCGCCAAATTTACCAGCTCCAGGGCCAATATCTACGATATAATCAGCCTCTTCTATCGTCTTTTTATCATGCTCGACGACAATTACAGAGTTGCCTTTGGCTTGCAGATTTCTAAGTGTTTTTATAAGTTTTAACGTATCGCGCTCGTGCAGACCGATACTTGGCTCATCAAGCACATACATGACGCCACTTAGCCCACTTCCTATCTGGCTCGCGATCCTGATGCGCTGCGCCTCGCCGCCGCTGATCGTCCTAGCATCGCGCCCAAGCGACAAGTAGCCAAGCCCCACGTCATACAAGAAGAAAAGCCTCTCGTTGATCTCTTTTAAAATAGGCTTTGCGATCGCCTTGTCGTAGTCGCTAAGATAGGCAAAATTTTTTTCATTTGAGAAAAATGCAGTACAGTTTTCTATACTCATATCCAAAATTTCACCAAGTCCAAGACCGGCTACCCTGACCGCTAGGCTTTGGGGCTTTAGCCTGTGGCCATTACAAGCATCGCAAATTTTCTCGCTCATGTATTCGTCAAAGTCCTTATAATCCTTTAAAAGTCCATGTGAAATTTTAACTACTCCGTCGAATTTTCTAAGTAGCTTATTTCGCTTCCAAAAAAATGAGACTTCCTTGACATTGCCATATAAAACGAGCCTTTTTTCATCTTCGCTTAGCTCATAATACGGCTTTTTAATGTCGATCTCATTTTGCTCACAAAAAGCAAGTAAAAATTTATAGTAATAGCTCATGTTGTAGCCATAAAGTAGCTTGATCGCGCCGTTTTCTATCGACTTTTCCTCGTCGATGATCTTGCTCATATCTAGGCTGTATCTTATACCAAGTCCGTCACAGTGCTCGCAAGCGCCCTTTGGAGAGTTAAAGCTAAAGCTTAGTGGCTCAAGTGGCGTAAATGAAATTTTGCAGTCAAAACAAGCCATGTGTTCGCTATAGTGTATAAAACTCTCTTTTAAGCCAAGCTCGTCAGCGTTTGCGATCTCTATCTCGACCTCGCCAAAGCTCTCATTTAGCGCCTTTTCCACGTCGCTTGCAAGGCGCTCGTGATTTTGCTCATCGATAGCGATCCTATCAACGATGACCTTTATTGTGTGTTTTTTTGTTTTTGTAAGCTCGATCTCCTCGTCAAGCCTCACCACTACGCCATCTATCTGTGCCCTTACAAAGCCTTTTTGGCGTAAATTTTCGATCGAGTCCGCCCATGTGCCCTTTTTCTCACGAACTAGTGGCGCATAGATGATCACTTTTGCGCCAAGTGGGAGCTTTAAAATTTCGTTTATGATATCGCTCGCACTCATTTTTGAGATAGGTTTTCCGCATTTATGGCAGTGCTGAACGCCGACCCTTGCGTATAAAAGCCTTAGATAGTCATAAATTTCAGTAATCGTACCAACCGTTGAGCGAGGGTTTTTAGAGGTGGTCTTTTGATCGATAGCGATAGCAGGCGTTAAACCCTCTATCTTATCAACATCCGGCTTACCCACACGATCTAAAAACTGCCTAGCATAACTGCTTAGACTCTCCATGTATCTTCTTTGTCCCTCAGCATAGAGCGTGTCAAAGGCTAGCGTGCTCTTGCCGCTTCCGCTAAGACCGGTAAAAACTACTAGTTTGTTTTTTGGAATTTCAAGATTTAAATTTTTAAGATTATGCTCTCTTGCTCCAGCTATTTGTATAGTATCATTCATAAATTTATATGACCTTTTTTGAAATTTTAACCTATAAATTTAGTCTAAAAGTGATAAAAACTTTATAAAAGAGTTTTTTATAGCTAAGCTTGAAAGCAAATTTAAGAGTATATTTATATCATTTTCAGCTTTTTTTGATATTCTACGCCAAAAATTTATTTAAGGAGAAAAAATGTCTGTAAAAATAACTGATATATGCATAAGCTGTGGTTCATGTATTGATGAATGCCCAGTTTCAGCTATCGTTGATGATAGCGACAACCCAACTGGAGCAGATACATACTATGTTTATTCAAACAAATGCGTTGAGTGCGTAGGCTACAACGATGAGCCAGCCTGTGCATCTGCCTGTCCAACTGACGGTTGTATCGTATGGGATGCTGTTGTAGCAGGACAGCCTTCTCGCGATCAGATCGGTGCTGATGCACGCAATGGCTCTATTCCAGTTATTCAATAAATTTATATTTATAAATTTTAGGCTCAATTTGAGCCTATTTTATTTTTAAGCTTTATTTGATATAATTGCCAATTTCAATTTAAACAACCTAGATTTAAGGAAAAATTTATGCAAAGAACACTTTCTATTATTAAGCCTGATGCTGTTAAAAAAAATGTTGTTGGAAAAATTATAGATAGATTTGAAAGTAACGGCCTAAGGATCGCAGCTGCAAAGAAAATTCAACTTAGCAAATGCGACGCAAAAGCATTTTATGCAGTTCATAAAGATAGACCTTTCTTCAACGATCTAGTCGAATTTATGATAAGCGGGCCAGTTGTGGTTATGGTTTTAGAGGGCGAAAATGCAGTTGCTAAAAACCGCGAGCTAATGGGTGCAACTAACCCAAAAGAAGCAGCTCCTGGCACTATAAGAGCTGATTTTGCTGATAGCATTGATGCAAATGCAGTTCACGGAAGTGACAGCCTAGAAAATGCTGTGAATGAAATAAATTTCTTCTTTGCTTCAAGAGAAATTTGCTAATTTTAGGTCAAGAAAATTGATTATATCTTTTTCTAAAATAGCAAACAAAGATATAAGCTTTGAGCTAGTAGGAAATGATAATTTAGTTTTTATTGGAATTTTAAAAAGAAAAGACCCTTTTTTGGTAAAATGTCAAGGCAAAATAAAAGGGAATATAAATTATGTTTGCGATCGATGCGGTGAAGTATTTATGCTACCTATTGATCAAGATGTAGAGCTAAATTTAAGTGACGGTATTTATAAAGATAGCGAAAATGAACTTAGCGATACGATGGAATTTTTTGATGGTAATATTGATTTAAAAGAAGTCCTTGAGAGTGAGTTAGAAGCTTTTAAGAGTGATTATTTCTATTGTGAAAAATGTAAAAATTTATAAAGGAGAGTAAAAATGGCAGTACCAAAGCGAAGAGTGAGTCATTCTCGTGCAGCAAAACGTAGAACACATTATAAAGTTACACTTCCAGTACCTGTAAAAGACAAAGATGGTTCTTGGAAAATGCCTCACCGCATAAACAAAACTACAGGTGAATATTAAAATATGATTCGCATTGCTATCGATGCTATGGGTGGTGATTTTGGTGCAGATCCTATAATATCTGGTGTTATTGATGCACTAAAAGAGACAGAATTTAAAGCTGTATTAGTCGGCGATAGCAATGTCATTAAACCACTCATTCCACAATCTTATTTAAAAAATATCGAATTTTTAGAAGCTAGTGAAGTTATCTCAATGGCAGATGGCGCAACTGATGCGCTTAAAAGAAAAGATAGTACGATCTACAAAGCGATTGAACTTTTAAAAAACAAGGAAGTTGATGCTGTAGTTTCTGCTGGTCATAGTGGTGCAACTATGAGTTTAGCTACCCTAAGAATTGGTAGACTAAAAAATATCTCTCGTCCAGCAATTGCAACACTTATGCCAAATTCAAAAGAGTCTGCGACTTTGGTTTTAGATGTTGGTGCAAATGTTGATTGCAGAAGTGAACATCTGTTTCAATTTGCCATAATGGGTGAAGCCTATGCAAAAGAAATTTTAGGTAGGAAAGAGCCAAAAGTTGGTCTTTTATCAAATGGCGAAGAAGAAAGCAAAGGCAATGAAGTTAGCAAAGAAGCCTTTAAATTAGTTTCTAGGCTTGATAGCTTTGTTGGTAATGCAGAAGGCAATCAAATTTTTGATGGTAGTATCGATGTAATGGTTTGTGATGGTTTTATGGGAAATATTCTTTTAAAAACTAGCGAAGGCGTTGCAGATGCTATAGGTAAAATTATCAAAAAACAAATTAAAAAATCACCTCTTGCTATAGCTGGCTCTGTACTCATGAGAAAAGTTTTTAAGACACTTAAAAAACAGGTTAGCTATGACGAATATGGCGGTGCACCACTTCTTGGTGTAAATGGTTGTGTTATCATAAGTCACGGCAAAAGTAATTCAAAAGCTATAAAAAATGCAATTTTTCAAGCAATAAAATTTGCTAATTCAAACATAAATAAAGTTATCGAAGAAGAACTTTCGCACTTTGCAAGGTAAAATATGCCAAAAGCTTCACTGATTTCTATCGCTTCTTATATTCCAGAAAAAATTCTAACAAATTTTGACTTTGAAAAAATGGTTGAAACAAGTGATGAATGGATAGTAAAGCGAACAGGTATCGAACAAAGGCATATTGCAACTAACGAAACAACAAGTGACCTTGGTACAAAAGCTGGTGAATTAGCCATAAAACGCTCAGGACTTGATAAATCTCAAATCGATGCAATCATCTGTGCTACGATATCTCCAGATCATCTCTGTATGCCATCTACTGCTTGCAAAATAGCTGCAAATTTGGGTTTAAACTATGGAGTTACAGCATTTGATATAAGTGCGGCTTGTACCGGTTTTATTTATCTTTTAGAACTTGCAAATTCTCTCATTGTTAGCGGTGTCAAAAAGAATGTTTTAATCATTGGGGCCGAAAAATTAAGCTCTATTGTTGACTATACAGATAGAAGCACTTGTATATTATTTGGTGATGGAGCAGGTGCAGCTGTAATTAGTAGTAGTAATGGTAATGAGATCATCGATATCCATACAGCAAGTGACGGCAAACAAGCTGAACTTTTAATAACTCCAGGATGTGGGAGTGTATTTCCAGCCAGTGAGGAAACACTAAAAAATAGGTTAAATTTTATCCATATGAGTGGAAATGAAGTTTTTAAAATAGCAGTTCAAACACTTAGCAAAAGCGTAATAGAAATTCTGCATGCAAATAAAATGCAAAGCGAAGATATTGATTTTTTTATACCTCATCAAGCAAATATAAGAATAATAGATGCAGTAAAAAATAGATTAAATTTTAAAGATGAGCAGTGTGTCTTGACTGTTGCTAAATATGGCAATACAAGCTCTGCTTCAATTCCGATGGCTATAAATGATGCCTACGAAGACGGTCGCATCAAAAATGGTTCAGTTTTGCTTCTTGACGCATTTGGTGGCGGCTTTACATGGGGATCAGCAATACTAAAATTTGGTGGAAAAAATTTTAGCGACTTACAATAATTACAGTAAGTAATCCTCTAAATTTTTAGTAACGCTTTTACTAATTTCTTTCAAATATTCTCATCAATAAATTTTTAAAAATTCAAATTTTTACCACTTTTAACAAAATCCATTTTCTGCTTTTACCAAATAACAATAAATTTACTACATAAAAATTTCTAAAACATATTTAAACTAAATTTAATTTTGTATAGATATAATTTCGCAATCAATAAAATTTATTATTAAGGAGAACAAATGTTAGTAACAAAAAAAGCACCTGATTTTACAGCTGCAGCAGTTTTAGGAAACAATCAAATTGTAAATGATTTTAATCTTTATAAAAATATTGGCGAGAAAGGCGCGGTTGTATTTTTCTATCCAATGGATTTTACTTTTGTTTGCCCAAGCGAAATTATCGCATTTGACAAAAGATATGATGAATTTAAATCACGCGGTATCGAAGTTATCGCAGTTTCATGCGACAACCAATTCTCTCACTTCGCATGGAAAGAAACTCCAGTAAATAAAGGCGGTATTGGTAAAGTTCGCTTCCCTATCGTAGCTGATATGACAAAATCAATAGCTCGCGGATTTGACGTACTTCTAGAAGATGCTGGTGTAGCACTTCGTGGCTCATTCTTACTAGACAAAGATGGCACTGTTCGCCATGCAGTTATCAACGATCTTCCACTTGGTAGAAATATCGATGAGATGATAAGAATGGTTGATACTATGCTATTTACAAATGAGCATGGTGAAGTTTGCCCAGCTGGCTGGAATAAAGGTGATGCTGGCATGAAACCAAGCACTGAAGGTGTTGCTGACTACCTTTCACACAACGAAGGCAAACTATAACAAATAGAAATTTCTAGGTATCTTTACCTAGAAATTTCTCCCCCAAATAAATTTAAATACTTTTTTAATATAACTTTTTATATCATAGCCTTGGCTTTAATCAATAACATTCCGGAGACTACATGGATTTTAAAGGCAGGCAAGAGCTTGTAATAAACTGCGAAGATAGCATACTTAAATTAAGAGATAAATTCATCGACGATGGTATCAAATTTTGTAGACAGCTAACATTTATCGTGCCGCACGATCAGGTAAAAATTTGTCTTGAAAACATCTTTGATACACTGCTTATTCAAAAGCCAAATGCTACGCAGCTACAAGATGATTTGAATAATCTAATACCAAAATCAAACGCAAGAGATGAATTAATCAATTTTCTACTTTTAAATTTGACCTTAAATTTTAGTCAATCTTGCGACAACAGTACCTTCGTAGGTTATTTCGTAAATGCCGTTTCAAGAATCAAAGAAATTTTATGTGACGTTAAAGACCAGCAAGAAACAAATGTAAAAGAAATGATTGAAAACGGAACATTTTTTTATGAAGATCCGATCAATACATTCACTCGCATGAAAAAAGCCAAGGTAAGGCCTGAACTTTTAAATTTATATGATGGATTAAATATAAAATATGAGGCTGAAATTTTAGAAGTTAAAGAGGATAGTGTCGTTTTTCGCGTGGATATGATGCAAATTTTAGCCATGAAGCAAGACGGCAAAGGTTTTATTTTGCCAAATAGCTTTTTCTCAAAGCCTTTATGTGCTGATATTGTTAATTACAATATCGTCAATAAAGGCGTCACTCTTTCAAACTTCTTACGAAATACGACGATGTACGCATATAAAAGAAAATTCCAACGTATCTTGCCAAATCGTTTTACCAAAACTATTATCAAAGGCAAGCAAGACAAGATCGAAGGTAGCCTTTATGATGTTTCTGAGGGTGGCATAAGCGTATTAAGCCCGCAAACTACAAATTTTCAAGATGGAGAAGAGCTAGAAGCGACCTTTGAAATCTTAATTGCGCCAGATAAAGTAAAAAACGTGACTTTAAAACTAAGACTTGTTACAGAGCTGGCATATAAAGGCTACATCAGATACTGTATGAAGCTTATCGATGATGATGAAACGATAAAAGATTTTACGCAAAAGCGCATAAAAGAGACACTTGACGAGCTTCGCTCACGTATAAATTTATACGAATAAGGCAGCTAGTGAAAACAATACAAGAAAATTTAAAACTTTTTTATATCGGACTAAAAGACAAAGAGCCATTTTTTTATAAAAATAAGGATCTAACCACCCACGCAGCTATCATAGGTATGACAGGTAGCGGTAAAACAGGCCTTGGTATCACGCTTTTAGAAGAAGCCTGCATAGACAATATTCCTTCTATTATCATCGATCCAAAGGGCGACATCACAAATTTAGCCCTCACTTTTCCGCAGATGAGGCCGGAGGATTTTTTACCATACATAGATGAAGCAGAAGCAACCAACAAAGGTCAAAGCGTAGAGGAATTTGCCGCCTCTCAGGCCGAGCTTTGGAGAAACGGCATAGAGTCGAGCTTTCAAGATCTTGAGCGAGTAAAAATTTTAAAAGAAAGCGCTAGCTTTAACATCTACACACCAAAAAGCTCAGCTGGTATAGGCGTGGCGCTACTTAGTGACTTTGCTTGCCCAAATATCACTGATGAAGAAATTTTTAGCAACTATATAAATTCGCTTGCAACCTCGGTATTATCTCTTATTGGTATAAATTCTGAGGACATGAGCTCAAAAGAACAGCTTCTCACCTCAACCATATTTGAGACTAAATTTAAAGAGCAAAAAGACGTCAGTATAGAAGAGCTCATAAATTTCATAGCAAATCCGCCGTTTAAAAAGATAGGCGTTTTTGACGTGGATACATTTTACCCAAGCAGTGAGCGTCTAAAGCTTGCCATGAAGATAAACACGCTCATCGCAAGCCCAAGCTTTAAGGGCTGGACGCAGGGCGTTAGACTTGAAATTTCAAAGATGCTCTTTGACGAAAATGGCAAAGCAAAGTGCAACATCTTCACGATCTCGCACCTAAATGACGCTGAGAGGATGTTTTTTGTCACCCTTTTGCTAAACGAGATCATCGCGTGGATGCGTGGCACCGAGGGTACAAGCTCACTTAGAGCGATCCTTTATATGGATGAAATTTTTGGATTTTTCCCACCAAACGCAAACCCACCATCAAAAACGCCTATGCTCACGCTCTTAAAACAAGCCCGTGCATTTGGTTTAGGCTGCGTATTAAGCACGCAAAACCCAGTCGATCTTGACTATAAAGGTCTAAGCAACATCGGCACTTGGTTTATCGGTCGCCTCCAAACAGCCCAGGATAAAGCTCGCGTTATAGACGGATTAAGCGGTATCTCTGGCTCAAGCTTAGACAAAGCTTCGCTAGAAAGCCTCATATCAAATTTAGCAAAGAGAAATTTTTTAGTTAAAAATATAAACGAAGACGGCCTAAACGTCATCTCTACGCGCTGGGCACTTAGCTATCTAAAAGGGCCACTTAGCCGCGAGCAAATTTCAAATTTGATGAAAGATAAAAAAGAAAATTTAAGCACTCAAAGCGTAGATAAAAGCGAGATAAAATTTAGCATAAAGCCCATAATCTCAAATGAGATCACGCAGCTTTATGCTAACTCAAAAACCCTTACACCAAATTTATTTGCAAGCGCAAAGATAAGAATTTATGACATCAAAAAAGATATCGATAGCGTTTATGAAGTAAGCTATCTTTATGAACTAAATGAAAATGATAATGAGCCAAACTGGAGCGAAGCTAGTCAAAATTTACATATCGATGCAAGCTTAGACGAACCAAGTGACGCAAGCTTTGCAGCCGTGCCAAATTTCATTTTAAAAGCTAAAAATTTTGACAATATCCAAAAAGATTTTAAAGAGTATCTGTATAGAAATTTTAAATTTAATACCTTCGAAGCATTAGGAATTTATTCAAAAAACAATGAAACAAAGGAGCAGTTTTATATCAGGCTTCAAGATAAATGCAATGAAATTTCAGAAGAACAAACCGCAAAACTCACAGCAAAATTTGAAAAAGAGCGAAAAAACTTACAAGACAAGCTAAACAAGGCTCTAGCAAAGCTTAATAAAGAGCAAAAAGAGATGACCACAAGTGGGCTTGATGCTGCCATAAATATAGGCGCTAGCATACTTGGAGCGATATTTGGTAACAAGCTTTTATCTCGTCAAAATGCGGGCAAAATCGCATCGAGTGCAAGAAGCGCAAATAGAGTTTTAAAAGAGCGAAGTGATGTAAAGCTTAGCGAGCAAAGTGTAAATGATATAAATTTAGCCATTAGCGAACTTGAAGAGAAATTTGAAAAAGAAAGCAACGCGCTAAAAGAAGCAAATGATATAAAAAATATCACCATAAATGAAATACAAATTTCACCAAAGAAAAGCGATATCTATGACGAGAAAGTCGTGCTTTTATGGAGATGATTTATAAAATAATTAGTATTTTTTTATTATCATTTCTGTTAAATTTAAAAGGTAAAATATGCAAAATTTAATACTTTATGCCATTAGTTATTTACTTGGAAGCATTCCATCTGGCCTCATTCTTGCAAAATTTTTTGGGCATGTTGATATAAAAAATGAAGGTAGCAAGAGCATAGGTGCGACAAATGTTTTAAGAGTTTTAAAACAAAAAGATCCAAAATTAGCCAAAAAACTAGCCATTTTAACGATAGTTTGTGATGTTTTAAAAGGTGTTTTGCCACTTGTTGTCGCTTCACATTTGGGAGCCAGCCAAAGCGTGCTTTGGACGATGGCGGTTTTAAGTGTAGCTGGACATTGCTTTTCGATATTCTTAGGATTTCAGGGTGGTAAAGGAGTCGCAACTGGGGCCGGAGTTATCGCATTTTTCTTACCAGTTGAGATCATTATCGCTCTAGCTGTTTGGTTTGTGGTCGGAAAATTTTTAAAAATTAGCTCTCTTGCTTCACTTTGTGCGTTGATAGCTCTCATAGCATCAAGCTTTATAATCCATCCAGAGTTAGATGAAATCTATACACACGCTCCGATACTAATCATCGCATTTTTGGTGGTTTATAAACACATACCAAATATCGTTCGCCTGCTTTCAGGCAAGGAGAAAAAAGTCGTATGAAAAGCGATATGACGACGGTCATTAAAGATTATAAATTTGAAACGATCATCGGAATGCTTGATTTTGAGCGAGTCGCTAAGCAAGAGGTGCAAATGAATCTAGAAATTTGCTCAACTGGCTTTATTGATTATGTTTTAATTATTGACTTTGTTAAAAATTTTTATAATGAAAGACAGTTCCAAAGCGTTGAAGAGTCTCTTGAAGAAACCAGCAAAGCGTTAAAAGAGAAATTTAGCTCACTCACTAGCCTTAAAATGGAAATTTTAAAAACAGAAATTTTACCAAACGTAGTTGTTGGAGCAAAAATAAACACTATTTTTTAAAAATTTATTAAACTATCTTGAAATATTGCTTAATTTATGATACAATCGCCCATAAATTTTAGTTTAAGGAAGCAAAATGCGTATTTTAATAGTTGAAGATGAAGTGACGCTAAATAAGACGATTGCTGAGGGTTTGCAAGAGTTTGGCTATCAAACTGATAGCTCTGAAAATTTTAAAGATGCTGAGTACTATATAGGTATCAGAAACTATGATCTAGTTTTGACTGATTGGATGCTTCAAGATGGCGATGGCATAGATCTTATAAACATCATCAAACATAAATCTCCACGCACTTCAGTTGTAGTTCTTTCTGCAAAAGATGACAAAGAAAGCGAAATAAAAGCACTTAGAGCTGGTGCTGATGACTATATCAAAAAACCATTTGATTTTGATATCCTAGTAGCTAGACTTGAAGCAAGACTACGCTTTGGTGGCACAAATATTATAAAAATCGATGAGCTCATTATCAATCCAGATGAAGAAAAAATCACATATTTAGGTCGTGATATTGAGCTTAAAGGTAAACCTTTTGAAGTCCTAACTCATCTTGCAAGACACTCAGATCAGATCGTATCTAAAGAGCAACTACTTGATGCTATCTGGGAAGAGCCAGAGCTTGTAACTCCAAACGTCATTGAAGTCGCTATCAACCAAATCCGCCAAAAAATGGACAAACCGCTAAATATTTCAACAATTGAAACTGTTAGAAGACGCGGATATAGATTTTGTTTTCCCAAAAAAGCCTAAGGAATAGATTTATACTACAATTAGCATCTGGTGCTATGATGCTAATTGTAGTTATTTCGGTAATGCTTTATCACTATATAAGGGTTACCGTTTTTCAAAGTGTAGTTAATGAGCTAAACTATCAAGCAGAAGCTTATAAAAAAAATCCTCAGAATTTCAATCCTTTAAATTCAAAAACATTTACGATAGAAAATCCAAATAAAACTCTAGCAACGATAAAAACAGACGAGCCACAAGATAAAGAAACATATATCGTAACGCAAAAATCAAAGGATCAGAGTAAAACTTTTTTAATAACAAAACTCGATGAAACCAGTTATTTAAGCCTAGAAAAAGATACTACTCTTCAAGCGCATATAGTAGAAGAAATTTTTATAGATATTATAATCGTAAATGTGTCAGCGATACTTTTGGTACTTTTTTATGCACTATTTTTATCAAGAATGCTTTTAATACCTATAAAAATTTTGAGTCATAAGCTTACAAATTTAGACGAAAAATTTCTTCATGAGATCGATATCAAGAGCCTACCAGATGAGTTTTTGCCACTTGGGCAGAGTATAAATAGACTAATCTCTCGTATCCAAACATTTGTCTTATACCAAAAAGAACTTTTTGTAGGCGTGGCACATGAGCTAAAAACACCGCTGGCTGTAATGAAAACAAAAAATGAAGTTACGCTTTTAAAGCCACGCGAGAGTGAAAAATATATCGAGGCTCTAAAATCAAACAATGAAGCTATAAACGGCATGAACGCAATGATAAGTTCTGTGCTTGAGATCGGCCGGCAAGAAGGAGCTCAGTTTGAAGAGCCAGTAAATACCGATGTCATAGGTTTTTTAAAAAAACTTGCAAAAAACTATGAGATACTTGCGAAAAATGATGAAAAAAATATAAAACTAGACCTAAAACCAGAAATTTTAAATCTAAAAATACAAACTAGCTTACTAACCCACATTGTGCAAAATTTTGTTCAAAATGCCATTAAATTTTCACCAAAAAATAGCACCATTACGATTAGCTCTAAGCTTATAAAAAATAAATTTATCATCGAAGTAATAGATGAGGGAATAGGCATAGATGAGAGCAAAGATTTGTTTGCTCCATTTAAAAGATACGGCGACAAAGGTGGTGCTGGGCTTGGGTTGTTTCTAGCTAAAGGTGCGGCACAAGCTCTTGGCGGCGAAGTAGACATTAAAAATAGAAACGATAGAAGCGGTGCAGTCGCAAGCCTAGTTTTAAATATAAAAGGATAAAAATGGCAAAGAGAACCGCAGTAATCGACCTTGGCTCAAATTCTATGCGAATGGCGATATTTGAGAGAACGTCACGCTTAGCGTTTTTTATACTAGCTGAATATAAAACAAAAGTGCGTCTAGGCGAAGGCGGATATGGTTCAAACAATGAAATATCCGAAAGCTCAATGGAAAAAGCGCTAAAGGCTTTCAGCGAATTTTCAAATATCATAAAAAGCTACAAATGCAATAAAGTCTTATGTGTTGGTACTTCGGCACTTAGGGATGCTCCAAACGCAAATGTTCTGATCTCTCTTTTAAGAAAAAAACTTGGCATAAATTTAAAAGTCATAGACGGCAAAGAAGAGGCTACTTTTGGTGCGATCGCAGCCAAGAATTTACTCCACAATATCGATGAATGCGTCACTATCGATATCGGTGGCGGATCAACTGAACTTGCCAGAATAAGCAAAGGCAAAATAATAGATACGCTCTCACTTGACATTGGCACAGTTAGATTAAAAGAGCTTTTTTTTGATAAAAAAAGCTTAAATAAATTGCCAAAATTTCTAGAACAAGTTACAAAACAGATAGACGAGCGATTTAAATGCCAAAATATAATCGCTATTGGTGGCTCTCTTAGAGCGATATCATCTGCCATAATGAGCAAAAATTTATATCCACTCTCATCACTGCATGGCTTTTACTACAAGCTTAGCGACGAGCAAGCCTACATCGAGAGTATCGCAAATATTAGCGTGCTTGAGCTAAATAAATTTCCTATTAAAAAAGATAGATACGATACCATTAGAGAGGGTGCACATATCTTTTTAGCCCTTGCCAAAGCTCTAAATGCCAAAAACATTATAACAAGTGGAGTTGGCGTAAGAGAGGGGGTGTTCTTGAAAGATTTTCTACGTCCTAGCCTTAAATTTCCGCAAAATTTTAATCCAAGTACCAAAAGTTTGCAAGATCGTTTTATATTATCATGCAATAAATCGGTCACAAGATATGCAAAAGATATATTTATGGTATTAAAAAAGCTTCATGGTCTAAGCGATAACTATCTTGAAGTGCTTTTAGTTGCTACAAAACTTCACAATGTCGGTCAAGAGATTGGCTTTTATGGCGATCATAAAAACTCAGCCTATATAGTCTTAAATGCCTTAAATTATGGCTTTTCACATGAGCAAAAAGCATTGATTGCAGTAGTAATTGGCACAAACGGAAAGAAAAATATCTATGAATTTGAGCGATATAAAAATTTACTTCCAAAAGCCGAGTGTATAAGATGGCTAAGTTTTATACTCTCACTTGCAAAGGCACTTGATCTAACCTGTGAAAGGCTGAATTTAAACTTCGAATTTAGTGGACATACGCTAAAAATAGAAGGCGCAAAAGAATTTGCTATGGCAAAAGAAGAGATAAAAAAGATCACAAAGCCTGAAATTTTTGCTATTTCGTTTGTATAAATTTTGAAACTAGCTTTAACGCATAAAAATTTAAATTGGATGAGAATTTTAGCTAAAACTACTAAAATTCTCCGCTCATTTTATCTTTATAGTTACTTAAACTATTTTTTCGCTCTTCTAAAAATGAGCTTAATTTTTTCTTGTTCTCTTCAAAAAATATAGCAAAATCCTGCTCATTTTGTATCTTGTCTTCACCAAAACTATCAAGCATTACATTTGAGCTACCAACTATCACTAAATAACGCCTATTTTCATAGCTTAATAGCATTAGTTTATTCGTGCGATCGAGATACTTTTCATATATTATATTGACGTTACTATTTTGATTTTTAAGTAGCCAGTTCATTGATTTTGTATCATTTTGAGACTGATTTCTAGGTGCTTTAAATCCGCCAAAATCATTACTCTTTGAAGTAATATATCTTTTAAATACATATAAAAATACAAGAAGCGCAATAAGCACACTTAAGACTATAAAATACCTTGAGTCTATATTCAACATAGGCTCTTCATCCATCTTTGGAGTGCTAGGGGTTTCTATTTTTGCACTAGCTTGAGGCATATTTTGTATTTGAGGTTTTGCATTTTTTAGAGTCACACGAATGCGGAGCCCAAAACTATCAGTCGTCTTTGAAGCATTTACGATAATAGCATCGTTTGAGCGCAAATTTAAGACAAGTGAGTTTTGCTTTGGCTCTATCTCAAGCTCTTGAATAATCTTTGAGTTTATGTCTTTGCTAGTACTTTGATCGTAATTTAGCGAATTTAATATCAAAGACGTTGTGTCCTTTTCGCGCTTTTGAAAGATATTTCCTTCATAAGGTGCATCAAAGCTAAGCATAATATCGACTCTATCAGCACGTTCATAGATATTGTAAGTTAATAGGTTTGAAGCTAAAATTTGAGTTGCAAAAAGTAAGAAAAATAGTATAAATTTCATAAAAGTTCTTTTTTGAAGTACTGAATAACTGACTTTGAATCCAAAATTTCATTTATCCTGATGGCTAAATTTTTCTCATAAACCATTACTTCACCTTTTCCAAAAATTCTATTATTTATATATAGCTCCACACTCTCACCAGCTGGCTTTTCAAGGTCTATAACCGAGCCAGCTTCAAATTTCAAAAGCTCATTTATGCTAACCGTGGTAGTTCCTAGCTCAGCTATAAAATCAACGCTTATATCCATAAGCTCATCATAGCTCTTAAAAAGCCCTAGCTGCTCTAGCGTCTCTATCGCACTCTCGTCGTTCATTGTATGTTGTAGCCTATTTGAAATGTTCTATTTTTTATTTTATATACAAATTTCTCTTTTAGTTTGATACCAAAATTTTCAACTTCGCCTAAAAATTCAGGCGTTCCAAGCTTATAAGCATTTGGCTCTTTTTCATTTAGTAAATTTTTAGCTTTGCCAATGATCTGATTTGCTATCTCTTTACAAAGATCGTCTAGATCACCACCATCAACATCTTCGTGACCAAAAAAGGCATTCATGAAAATTTTCAAAGTATCTTTTTTAAAAAATAGGTAAAAATGATACTCGCTTTTGCCCTTATAGACTGGTATGCTAGCTCCGTAAAATCCCTTGCCCAGACTCTTGCCAAACTCTAAATCCAGCCCTAAAGTATCCTTGCAAAGATAGCTTGTAGCTTCATCTATAACTTTTCTCATATCTCTTCCTTAAGACTTGAAATGCATTTTCAATTATACTTTGACTTTACTAAATTAGCTATAAATTTATTAAGCATTTTAAAAGAGTTTATCTATCTCTTTTACTAGCTTTTCACCGCTAAATTCGGCACAAAGCTTAACTATTTGCGTACCTATTATCGCTCCGTCAGCATATTTTTTTACCTCATTAACATCATCTTTGTTTTTGATACCAAAGCCAACAGCCACCGGCAAATTACTCTTTTTCTTAAGCTCTAGGACCAAATTTTTTATCCTATCTTCATCAGCCCTTTTTGAGCCACTAACGCCTATCGCACCAAGAGCGTAAATAAATCCTGAGCCAAATTTTAAAATTCCATCCGCTCTACTACCAGATGTGACGCTGATAAGTGGTATCAGGCTTAAATTTAGATCCTTGCACTTTAGAGCAAATTCCTCGCACTCCTCGCAAGGCAGATCAGGCACGATAAAGCCGCTAACTCCTGCCTCAACCGATCTTTTTAAAAATTTATCAACTCCGTAAGCAAAGATGATATTAAAATAGACCAGAAAAACAAGTGGTTTTGTCACTTTTGCCTTGCAACTCTCAAGCATGTCAAAGATAAAGTCCGTATTTACGCCGTTTTGCACCGTCTCAAAACTAGCTTGCGCGATGAGCTTGCCGTCAGCCAGTGGATCAGAGTAAGGGATGCCGATCTCAACTAGATCAAGCGTGCTCTCATCTAAATTTTCTAAAAATTCCTTCGTTTTTTCTAAGCTTGGATATCCAGCCACGATGTAGCCGATGTTTGCTTTTTTGCCACTAAATGCATTTTTGATCCTATCCATAAATTTTTCCTTTTTCGTAGCCGATAACTGTGTTTATATCCTTATCGCCCCTGCCTGAGACGTTTACGACGATGACGCTTTTTTTATCAAGTTTTGGGCAAAGCTTTTCTAGATATGCTAGTGCATGCGCGCTCTCGATGGCTGGGATGATGCCCTCCATCTTGCTTAGAAAATACAAGGCATTTATGCACTCATCGTCAGTTACGGCTTCGTATCTTACCCTTTTGATATCGTTTAGATGGGCGTGCTCTGGACCGATGCCTGGGTAGTCTAGGCCTGCTGAGATGCTGTGAACTGGCGAGATCATGCCGTATTCATCTTGCAAGACCGTCGTTTTCATGCCATGGATGATGCCGGTTTTGCCTTTGCTAAGCGTAGCTGCGTGATAAGGTGTCTCTATGCCAAGACCGCCAGCTTCTATACCTACTAAATTTACGCTCTCATCGTCCAAAAACGCACTAAAAATGCCAATAGCATTACTACCGCCACCAACGCAGGCTATGACGTAGTCGGCCTTTTTACCGTAGTCTGTAAGCTGGGCTTTGGCCTCTGTACCGATGATGCTTTGAAAGTCGCGCACGATCTTTGGGTATGGATGTGGACCAACGGCTGAGCCGATGACGTAAAATGCGCTCTCTATCTCATTTACCCACGCTTGTATGGCTGCCGTAGTCGCCTCTTTTAGCGTTTTTAAGCCGTCTTCTACGCTCACCACCTTTGCGCCAAGAAGCTGCATGCGAAAGGCATTTAGCTGCTGTCTGGCCACGTCCGTAGCGCCCATATATACGTCACACTCTAAGCCCAAAAGTGCCGCTGCAGTCGCTGTTGCCACGCCATGCTGTCCAGCTCCAGTCTCAGCTAAAATTTTCTTTTTACCCATTCTTTTAGCAAGCAGCGCTTGAGCAAGAGCGTTATTTATCTTATGCGCGCCCGTGTGGTTTAGATCCTCTCTTTTTAGGTAAATTTCATGACCGTAGTGCTCGCTTAGGCGCTTTGCAAAAAAGAGCGGACTAGGTCTGCCAACGTAGTTTTTCAAAAGATCATCAAGCTCGTCTTTAAACTCTTTTGTCTTTGCGATGCTCTCATAAGCATTTTCTAGCTCATCAAGGGCAAACATCACCGTCTCAGGCACAAACTGCCCGCCAAATTTTCCAAAATACGCCTTACTATTCATCTTCTACCTCACCTATGATCTTTAAAATTCTCTCTATCTTTTGCGCATCTTTTATGCCGTTTTCGTCCTCGACTTTGGAGTTGATATCGACTAGATATGGCTTAAATTTCAGCCCCTCTTTTATGTTGTGTTCGCCTATGCCCCCAGCCATGCCAAATTTAAACTTAACCTCTTTTAAAATTTCCCACTCAAAGCTGGTGCCATTTCCGCCAGCATTTTCGCCCTTGCAGTCAAAAAGCGCCATGTCAAAATGCTTAAAATCAACCTCTGGCAATCTATCTTTCACGCTAAAAACCTGCCAAACCTCAAGCCCCATATCTTTTAAATTTGCACATAAATTTTCACTCACCGCTCCGTGCACCTGAGCCACGTCAAGCCCTGCAAACTGGCAAATTTCCATTATCTCGCAGTCACTTTGCTCAGCAAAAACGCCAACTACTTTTTTGCCCTTGCTGTGAGCAAATTTCGCTATCTGCCTAGCTAAATTTAGCTCGACCTTTCTTTTACTTTTGGCAAATATTAGCCCGATAAAATCAACATCCAAAGCACAAACCGCACTTGCCTCGTCTAGCGTTTTGATACCACAAATTTTAACTAGCACCATTACGCTTGCGCCTTTATAAACTCTTCATAAAATTTATACGTCTTACCAGAATTTATCGCCTCTAAAACCATTTTTTTGGCATCATCTGGGCTCTTTGCGCCATCAGCTGCGTAGAGCGCAAACATCGCGTTAAAGACCACGATGTCAAATTTCGCCCCCTGCTCCTCGCCTTTTAGCGTGCGGATCAAGGTTTTGGCGTTCTCTTCAGGTGTGCCGCCCTCGATGTCGCTGTGAAGCGCTCTTTTAAAGCCAAACTGCTCTGGCGTGATGCTGTACTCAAAAATTTCTCCATTTTTTAGCTCCACAACGCTTGTTTCACTACAAAGCGTGATCTCGTCTAGCCCATCATCACCTCGAACGACTAGAGCGTGCTTTCTGCCAAGGATCTTAAGCGTCTGGGCGTAGAGCTTTAGCACTGGTTTGTGATAGACGCCAACTAGCTGATTTTTAAGGTTCAAATTTGGATTTAAAAGCGGTCCAAGTACGTTAAATACGGTCCTTATACCAAGTCTTTGGCGCACTTCTCTCACCTCGCCAACTAGCGGATGAAAAAATGGCGCATGGAAAAAGGCTAAATTTTTACTAGCTAAATTTTCGCGCTGTTTTGCCAGTGATTTTTCACTTTTTACGCCTAAAATTTCAAGCACATCAGAGCTACCTGACTTGCTTGAGACTGCCTTGTTGCCGTGCTTTGCGACCTTTATGCCAAGGCTTGCAAGGATAAATGCCACAGTTGTTGAGATATTTATCGTCTTAAAACCATCGCCTCCAGTGCCGCAAAGATCGATCATAGGCGTATCGTCGCGGTAAGTTTGCGAGTATTTTAGGATATTTTTTGCAAGCGCAGCGAGACTTTTTGGATAGAGGCTCTTTTCGCTAATTAGCACCAAAAGGGCTGAAAGCTGCACGATCTCGTACTCTTTACTGGCTATTATCTCGCAAATTTGTTCAAAGTCGCTATCATCAAGCGGTATGCTCTCTTGAAGCTTGATAAGATATGGCTTAAGTGAGCGAATTTTAGGCTCTTTTACCTCATCTTTTGCTTTATAATTTACAAAATTTGCAACTATCTTTTTGCCGTATTGTGTGAAGTAGCTCTCAGGGTGAAACTGGATACCAAAGATCGGCTTATCTTTAACGCTAAGTGCCATAACTACGCCATCATCGCTCACCGCATCAGCGCTTAAGCTAGCTGGGAGCTCATCGACATAAAGCGAGTGGTAGCGCATAACTTCAAAGCGATCAGGTAGCCCTGCAAAAAGTGGCTCTTTGTTTTTCACGTCGATAAATGAGGTCTTGCCGTGAAGCGGGTCATCAAGTCTTTTTATCTTTGTACCAAAACTAAGCCCTATGGCTTGGTGTCCAAGGCAAATTCCAAGTACCGGTACGCCAAGATCTGCCCCCAAAATTTCTAAACAAACTCCGCTATCTTTTGGGTGCTTTGGCCCTGGGCTTAAAATGATCTTGCTTGGGTTTAGTTTTTTGATCTCGTCAAGCGTGATCTTGTCATTTCTAACACATCTAACCTCTTCATCTGTAAGCTCTTTTACATATTGCTCAACATTAAAAACAAAACTATCATAATTATCTATGAGTAAAATCAACCTATATCCTTTAAATTTAGCAACGGTTGTACCTTGGCTAAATTTCTATAAATTTAGGCAAAATTATAACTAAAAGAAAGTTTAATTAGGCTTTTGTACGGCTTTCGTAGGCTTTTAAAAGTGAAAGCATGTCGACGTTTTCTAAATTTACACCAGTTGGCACGCCCTGAGCGATCTTGCTAAATGAAATTTCACTCATACCAAGCTTGTCCTCGACATAAAGCATGAGCGCGTCTGAATTTAGCCCCGGCGTAAAGGCAAAGACGACCTCTTTTGAGCCATTTTGCGTGATAGCGCTTCGCAGCCTCTCTATGGCGTCATCATCGATCTCGTCAAGCACGAAGTAAAGGCCGTTATAAATGCCATTTTGCTCAAAGACTAGGATATCTTTTGGGCTCTCAACCAGCAAAATGACCTCACTGTCCCTGCTCTCGTCGCTACAAATGTCACAAATTTCATTTTCACTTAACCCACCGCAACGCTCACAACGTTTGATAAACCTCACTGCGTCTTCGATATTTTGAGCGAGCCTTAGCCCTGCAAAGCTATCTTGCATGCAGACAAAATAGGCAAACCTTGCGGCTGATTTTTTACCAACACCAGGGAGCTTGGCAAAAGACTCAGTTAGCTCGTTAAATTTTTCTAAGCCTCTTTTCATGCTCGCTTCGCCTTTGATCTAAGTAAAATTTTAAATACATGATAGCCATCCTCGTAGTCGTAGGCAAGCTCAAATTTTTGCATCTGACAAATTTGCTCGATGATGTAAAGTCCAAGCCCCATACCACTTCCCGCACTCACCTTGTCGCCTCTAACAAAGGCTTGCTTGTAGTAATCAATTGGATGATTTAGCTTTTTGCCTAAATTTTTAACCGCAATAAATTCACTATCGCAAATCAAAATAGCCTTTTTATCCTCTGCGTATTTTAGGGCGTTATCTATCAAATTTTTAATCGCTAAGCTAAAAAGCTGAAAATCCACTCTTAATATGACGTCATCTCTGATATCACAGCTCACCCGCTCTTCAAATTTATCAAGCATGAGCATATCTTGCACCTGCTCTAAAATGAGCGAAAAATGACACTCTTGATAGTTTAGTGCGTAGCTTTTAGAAAGGAGCTGCTCGACCTTGCTAAATTCATTTATCAGCATCTCAAGGCGCTCAAACACATTGATAAGCCTCATCTTTTGGGTCTCATTTGCGACCATTTCAGAGACGATCCTGCCCTTGCCAATCGGAGTCTTTAGCTCATGCATGATTGCACGTAAAAATAGCTGCCTTGAGCGGATGAGCTCTCTGATCTTGCAAACGGCGTTATCAAACTCCACTGCAACCTGACCGATCTCATCTTGCTCAATTTCATTTAGTTTAGCCGTCATCGCCATCTCCATATTTCCACTGGCAAATTTCCTAATATCTTTACTAAGCCTTCTAAGTGGCGAAAGACTTCTAAGAACAGAAACATAAAGTGAGATGAGAAGGGCTGAAACTATCAAAAATGCGACCCAAAGCGGATCATTTACGTGTCTTGCGTCGTTACTTTCAAGAAGTAGCTGAAAAGATGGATTTTTAATAAGCAGATACAAATCGCCTTTATAATTAACCGACTGGACTATGCCAAGAGGTGTATGCTGTGTGAAAATAACGGTTCCATTTGTAGCAACCGAGGTAGCCAAATTTTTATTTCCAACATATTCTAGGTAAAAATTTTTAAAATAGTGCTCTAAATCCCTTGGTGGATTTCCGCGTTCATAGAGTGCAACAAGGTAGTTCATTGCGCTTATTTGCCTATCCTTTAGCTTTTCTAAAGCACTTTCTTGCTGAATGTTTGCAAAAGTTACAAAGAGCAAACACATCAGCGAGAAAGCGATGGCAAAGATAATGGTTGTTTTAGTCGTTATGGAGTATTTCATCCGATAAGCTTATATCCTATACCTCTTACTGAAAATATATGCTTTGGTGCTTTTGAGCTATCTCCGATCTTTGCTCTAAGGCGTCCGATAATGACATCTAAGCTCTTTGAGTCTTTATCCTTTAGGCTTTTGCAGTTATAAACTAACTGCTCACGAGAGACTGAAAAGCTGTGTTGTTTAATAAGATATGTCAAAATTTCATACTCAGCTGGCGTAAGAGCTAATGGCTCATTGTTAAAATAAATTTCGTGACGTTTATCATCGATCCTAAATGCACTATCGACAACCTCTTCTTGTACTTCGTTTGTCTTTTTATATCTTCTTATAAGACTTGTGATACGAGCATACATCTCTTTTGGATCATATGGCTTTGGCAGATAGTCATCCGCACCAAGCTGAAGTCCGACGACCTTGTCACTGATGTCACTACGTGCTGAGCTTATGATAATAGGAATGTCGTATTTTTGGCGAATTTCTTTACAAACTTCAAGACCATCTATACCTGGCAAAGTAAGGTCAAGTATAAGTAGGTCGTAGTTTTTAATCCCTGCGCTAAGTCCTAAATATGGATCTTCAAAATTCGTAACTTTTATATTAAAACTATCAAGATATTCAGATAAAATTTGAGCAAATTCTGGATCGTCTTCTATCATTAAAACATTAATCATACATATTCCTTTTCATTAAAAGTAATAGAGATTATACGGCAAAAATGTAAATTCTTTTTTAAATTTAAACTTTTTTGGGTAAAATCCCATATTTAAAATAAGCTTAATAAACAAGGAAAAATGTGGAATTTGACTATTATGAAATCCTTGAAATTTCAAGAAACGCAAATGGCGATGAGATCAAAAAAGCCTTTAGAAAACTTGCCTTAAAATACCATCCAGATAGAAATGCTGGCGACAAGGAAGCAGAGCTTAAATTTAAGCAAATAAATGAAGCTTATCAAGTTTTGAGCGATGAGCAAAAGCGTGCGATTTATGATAGATACGGCAAAGATGGACTTGACGGAAGATTTGGTAGCGGTGGCGGTTTTAGTGCTGATTTTGACCTTTCAGACATTTTTGATTCATTTTTTGGCGGTGGATTTTCTGGCCGTTCTCAAAAGAAAAGATACTCCGAGAAATACTCAGCCGATCTTGAAATTCCTATAAATTTAGAGTTTAATGAAGCTGTTTTTGGCTGCGAAAAAGAGATAAAATTTGATCAAAAAGTGCCTTGCAAAACCTGCAATGCAACTGGTAGCAAAGATGGTAAAAATAAAACTTGTCATCACTGTGGTGGAAGCGGTAGGATAACACGCGGAAATGGCTTTATGAATATCGTCCAAGAGTGCCCATACTGCCAAGGAAGCGGTGAAGTTATAAGTGAGCCTTGTCCTGATTGTAATGCAAAAGCCTACAAGATAGAGAAGCAAACCGTAAAGATCACCATTCCAGAAGGTGTCGATAACGGCATGAGAATGAGAGTCGCCGGCAAAGGAAATATCGGCACAAACGGCATTCAAGGCGACTTATATGTAAGTATAAATGTCAAAGAAGATAAACATTTTATACGTCACAACGATGATGTTTATATAGAAATTCCTGTCTTTTTCACTCAAGCAGTACTTGGCGAGAGCATAAAAATACCAACACTTCGAGGAGAAGCTGAGCTAAAACTTCCAGTTGGCGCAAAGGACAAGCAGCAATTTATATTTGAAAACGAGGGCATTAAGGGCGTAAATTCGCGCAAAAAAGGTAGACTTGTAGCTCAAATTTCTATCCAAACACCTGATAAACTAAGCGATGAACAAAAAGAGCTTTTAAATAAACTTCAAGCTAGCTTTGGCATAGAATCAGGTAAATCAAATACCGATGAGAGTGTTTTTGACAAGATAAAAGGCTGGTTTAAAGGCGAAGAGCCAAAGAAGAAAAAGAAAAAATAAAATTGATTTGTGACGCGAAACTTAGCGTCACAAATTTCTACGAAATAAGTTTTTAAATATTTTTAGTATTCACAAAAACCAACGCAAATTTTAAAATTTATGAGCAAGTATATCACGGCTATAAATTTACTCAGTTGCAAGCTCAAGGTAATAATCAAGCTGATCGCGTCTAATGATGCGTATGAGGTTTGTGCTGCCCTCCACGCCTGTTGGGTGACCGGCTGTGACAAGATAGGTCTTGTCATGTTCGACATATCCCTCTTCATACGCCTTTTTCATGACATTTGCTAAAAGTGAGCTAAGCTTTGTTTTTTCTAGTACAAGTGCTGGTGTAACACCCCAAGCAAGGGTAAGCATGTGTGCTGTTTGCTCATCGTGAGCTACTGCGATGATGTCGATATTTGTGCGATTTCTAGCTAATTTTATGGCCGATTTTCCTGAGCCAGTGATTGAGATTAATGCATCTGCTTTTATGCGAACGGCCAGAGATGCAGCGCTACTTGCCACCATATCAGTCTCGTCAAAAAAGTCAAACTCATCAAATTTATTATATGGATAGATGCTTTGAGTTTGGATGATCGTTTTACTCATCGCCTCCACGACTGCGACTGGGTTTTTACCGATCGCACTCTCTTCACTTAGCATAACAGCATCAGTGCCATCTAATACAGCATTTGCTACGTCGCTGATCTCCGCTCTTGTGGCAGTCTCATGCTCTGCCATGCTTAGCATCATTTGAGTTGCTGTGATGACTGGCTTGCTTGCTGCATTTGCTTTTTTGATGATGAGCTTTTGGATAGTTGGAACCTTATAAAATGGCACTTCTATCCCAAGATCGCCACGAGCCACCATGATACCATCACTCTTTGCGATGATGTCGTCTATATTTTCAACCGCATCAAATTTCTCGATCTTAGATAAAACGGCAGCTCTTGAGCCAAATTCTTTTAAGATATTTTTTGCCTTTATTACGTCATTTGCATCTTGCACGAAGCTAATGGCGACAAAATTTACGCCATGCTTTGCGCCAAATTTCATATCTTCTTTATCTTTTGGTGTGATGATCTCTATGCCAAGGGCTGTATTTGGGAAATTTACGCCTTTGTTTGAGTTTAAAATTCCATCATTTTCAATGATAGTTTTTACTATTTCTTTACCTTCACTAATGACCTTTGCTCTTATAGAGCCATCATAGAGATAGACATACTCGCCAACCTTTAGCATTGGCAAAATTTGAGGCTGATTTAGACTTACTTTATAAATTCCTTTTTCTACTTTTTCACCAACGATATCCTCTGCGTAAATGCTTAGTTCATCGCCGGCTTTTAGATAAAATGGCTCACTAAGCTTACCAACTCTGATCTTTGGGCCGCAGATATCTTGTAAAATTCCTATTCTTTTATTTAGCTTTTTTTCGATATTTCTTATCTTGTCAATGTTTGATTTATGGTATTCGTGTGTCCCATGGCTAAAATTTAAACGAAAGACATTAACACCTGCTTTTACCATCGCCTCCATTGTCTCTTCATTATCACTTGCTGGCCCCAAAGTAGCTACGATTTTCGTCTTTTTTATCATTTTATGCCCCATAAATTTGATTTTTGCGATTATAACACATTTTAATAATGTAATTTTTTGTATAATAGGCAAAATTTCAAAGGAGAAGATATGAATAAATTTTTATTAGCATCTCTTGGTTTAGCAGCTGTTGCTTGCGTTGCTATGGGAGATGATAAAGTTTATAAGCTAAAGCTTGCTAGTTCATGGGAGAGCACTATGCCAGTGCTTGGTGATGTGCCAAAAGAGCTAAAGGATAAAGTTGAAAAGATGAGTAATGGCAGACTTGAGCTAAGGATTGATTATCCATCAAAGCATAAATCACCTTTTGCAATGCTTGATTTTGCTAAAAGTGGTCAATACGACATTACCTACACAAGTAGCTATTATTATAAAGGCAAAGATGCTAAAACTATATTTTTTACAGCAACTCCATTTATGATGAATACTGATGAGCAAACAGCTTGGTATGAATTTGGCGGCGGTAAGGAGCTTGAGGCAAAAGTTTACGATCCATACAATATCAAAATTTTTAGAGCTGGAAATACCGGCATGCAAATGGGTGGCTGGTTTAAAAAAGAGATCAAATCACTAGATGATATCAAAGGCTTAAAGATAAGAATTCCGGGCTTTGGTGGTGAAATTTACGCTAAACTTGGCGCTAACATCAATACTATCCCAACTGGTGAGCTTTACATGGCTCTTGAGATGGGAACGATTGACTCGGTCGAATGGGTTAGCCCAGCTTATGATATGGCACTTGGCTTTCACAAAGTGGCAAAATACTACTACACAGGCTGGCAAGAGCCAAACGGTGAAACCCAATTTTTCTTTAATAAAAAATCATACGAAAAACTTCCAGATGACCTAAAAGCGATCTTTGAAGCAGCTGCAGCAGAAGTAGCAAGAGATGCAAATACAAAAGTATTTTATTCAAACGTCGAGTACTGGGATAAAATGAAGAGCGAGTATCCAGACATCCAAGTAAAATCTTTCCCACCAGAAGTAATCGCAGCTCTTAAAAAAGCTACAAATGAACTACTGGATGAAGAGAGCGCTAAAGATCCATTATTTAAAGAGATCGTTGAGTCTCAAAGAGCTTTCCTTAAAAAAGCAAGAGAATGGACTAAAATTTCAGACTACGCTTATATTAAAACAAATGAATAGTAAAATTTAGCAGGGATTTTCCCTGCTTTTTATATTTACTCCAGTTACTTTTAATAAAAATTTTAATCAAAATGTTTTTATACAAGCCATAAATTTTTACAAAAATAAATGCTGGTGGCTATTATAGATAGAAAATTTCTCTCATTGAGCGCTCGATCTTTGACTCATCAAGTGTATTGTTAAAAAATAAATTTAGTGCTAGAACTGCTTGATATAAAAGCATATCGGCGCCATCTTTTACGTCAAGGCTATTTTGCTTGGCCATTTCTAAAAATGGTGTTTGCTTACCATAAATCACATCAAATGCGAATTTAGCATCTTTAAAAATGCTTTTTAAAATTTCTTTAGGTGCTGGTAGAAAATCATCCTTTAAGCCAGCAGAGGTCGAGTTAATGACTAGATCAAATTTTTGCTCTTCGTAGTTATCCCAACTAAAGCATTTGTACTCATCTTTAAATTTCTCAAGCCTATCTTTGCTTCTATTTAGTATGCAAACATCAACGCCTTGTTCTTTTAATGCATAAGTTATGGCATTTGCAGTGCCGCCAGCTCCAAGGATAATAGCTTTTTTTACATCTTTAAAATTTTTTATTGCTTTTAAAAATCCAGGCGCATCTGTGTTATATGCATAAATTTTGTCATTTTTAAGCACAAGCGTATTTACAGAGCCTATTTTACGAGCTATATCTGAAGCTTCATCGGCTAAATTTAAAGCCCACTCTTTATGTGGAAGCGTTACATTTGCACCGTTTAATTTTAAGGATTTAAATTTATTGATTAATTCACTGCCATCTTTTAGCAAGACTCTTGTGTAAAGTGCTTTTAAGCCCAGGTCTGCAATGGCTTTATTGTGCAGCCTCGGAGATACCGAGTGAGCTATTGGATCTCCAAAGACTGCGAATGTTTTCATTTTGCTCTAAAGATAAAAGCGTCTTTATTAATATCTTTTCTAATATCACCTACTGCTTTTTGAAGTGTTTTTTCATCAAATGGACCAACTAAAATTTTAGTCAGCTCGCCAACTTTTATAGTCTTGTAGCTATATCCCTTAGCAGCGATCTTTTTCATATATTCAGCATTTGGATTAAATTTACTAGTCACAAATACTTGAACATAAGAGCCTTTTGTAGCAGGTTCAGTTTTAGCTACTTCAGCTTTTTTGTCTGTTTTTTCTATTTTGGTTTCAACCTTTTTTTCAATCTTTTTATCTACTTTATTTTCAGTCTTAGCTGGTTTTGCTTCACTCTTTTTATCAGTAGCTGCTACTTTTTCAACTTTTTTAACTGGAGCATCTACCTTTGTCTCAGTTTTTTTTGCTGGTATTTCAGCAGGCTTTTCGATAGGCTTAACTATCTCTTTTGGCTCTTCAGTTTTAGAAACAGGCTTATTGTTTTCTTTATCTTTTAGCTTTTTGATCATATCTTCAAATTCATCTTGTTGCTTATTTTCAGGCACGATCGGTACTTGCTCAAAAAGCTGTGTATCGCCTTTTTTATTGTCTGAATTTGTATCAGCTATCGGAGCTTGTCTATCTACTGGCTGCTCAGCTGGTACTGGAGGAAGCACTAGTCTTGAATCAGCTTCATTTTGAGCTTGTGAAGGATCGCTTGAATTTACTAGCTTCATAGCCACTACAATGATCAAAAAAAGTATAATAAGAGCTGCTATAAATATCAGAAGTTTTTTTAGCTTCAATCCTCTTGCGTCATCATCTCTTTCTAAAAGAATATCTTTTAACTCATCGTTTTCCACTTTTTATCCTTAATTACATATATTTTGACCAACTTGCCCCGCGCTCTTTTTGATAGAGCTTATAAGGTAAAGTTAGTATGTTAAATTCTTTTGGCATATCGATATTTGGAAACATTCTCCACTCTTTAGGTAGCTTCTGTGAAAGCTTTGCGTTGAGCACGTTTGCTAGCTGACAAGCCTCATTTAGCGTAGTGTGACCTTTATGCACATAAAGATGCAGATGTCCTGGTGTCTTACTCTCGTAGGCTGTAAAATTTATAAAGCCCTCTTCTCTTAAAAGAAGCTGTGCTTTATGCCAAAATCTATCTGGGGTTCTGCCGTTATAGTCAAAGACTATATTCTCAACTTTATCGTATGCATTTATTAAAGAGTGTGCGATAACGGCCTTACCCTCTTCATGCTCTTTCATAATATTATAGGTCAGTGGCTCATTTATCTTTTCAAATTTATCAAAGAAAATTTTGCCTCTGTATTCTATTTTATTAACGATCGTATCACGCTTGATATAGTAGTGAGTTGTAATAATCTTTATAAGTGCCGTATCAATACTTTGCATCAAAATGTCGCTTTATCATAGATTATAAATTTATGAGCAAGTTCAACTAGCTCAGCTTTTGTCTTTTCTTGCAAAGATGTGTTGTTTATGTCGCTTAGCACATCAGCTATTTTGTTTGCTATTAGTTCAAACTCAGCTTCTTTCATGCCACGAGCCGTAAGCGCAGGACTACCAACACGTATACCACTTGTGATAAATGGGCTTCTTGTCTCGCCTGGAACCGTATTTTTATTTACTGTCATGCCTGCATTTCCAAGAGCGATGTCTGCGTCTTTACCGCTAAATTCGCGGTTTAAAAAGCTCATTAAAATTAGGTGGTTATCGGTACCGCCGCTCACTAGATCAAAGCCTCTTTTTATTAGCACTTCGCCTAATTTTTTAGCATTTGCTTTTACTTGTTTAGCATAAATTTTCCACTCAGGGCTAAGGTTGTGCTTAAAGCCAACTGCTTTTGCTGCGATAACATGAACAAGTGGTCCGCCCTGGATGCCTGGAAAAATAGAGGCATTTATCTTCTTAGCATACTCTTCGTTGTTTGTCATAATGATACCGCCTCTTGGGCCTCTTAATGTTTTATGCGTAGTTGAGCTTACGACATCACAGTATGGGAAAGGACTTTGATGCTCACCAGCAACAACAAGACCAGCAATGTGAGCAACATCTGCAAAGAGTATCGCCCCAACAGCATCGGCTATCTCACGAAATTTTTTAAACTCAATCTCTCTTGTGTATGCGCTTGCGCCACAAACGATCATTTTTGGTTTTACTATCTTTGCGATATCCATGACTCTATCGTAGTTTATGCAGCCATCAAGCTCGACGCCATAGAAAAAGCTTTCATACATCTTGCCAGAGCTACTGACCTTTGCACCGTGTGTTAAGTGTCCACCATGGCTTAGATCCATGCCTAAAATTTTATCGCCTGGATTAAGTAAAGCGCCATAAACACCTTGATTTGCCTGAGAGCCTGAGTTTGGTTGAACGTTTGCAAATTCACATCCAAAAAGCTCTTTACATCTATCGATCGCTATTTGCTCGATCTCATCGACAAATTCGCAGCCACCATAATATCTCTTGCCAGGATAGCCTTCAGCGTATTTGTTTGTTAGGATTGAGCCCATTACTTCCATAACTTCTGGATATGTAAAATTTTCACTAGCGATCATCTCAAGGTGATCACATTGGCGTTTTAACTCTAAATTTACTAGATCGTAAATGTCCTTATCATAGCTTTGCAAACTCATTTTTCATTCTCCTTTATCTCATTTTTAAGTGGCCTCATCGCTGGGAAGAGCACAACATCACGAATTGATTTTTTATCCGTTAAAAGCATCACGAGCCTATCGATGCCTATACCCTCACCTGCAACTGGTGGCATGCCGTATCCTAGGGCTTTTACATAGTCCTCATCCATCTCATGCGCCTCGTCATCGCCTGCGTTTTTAGCATCGATTTGAGCTTTAAAGCGGTTGTATTGATCGATTGGGTCATTTAGCTCGTTAAAGCCATTTGCTAGCTCGCGACCAGCGATAAATAGCTCAAACCTCTCAGCCACATCAGGATTTGCATCACTTCTTCTTGAAAGTGGGCTGATCGAAATCGGATAATCAATAACAAATGTTGGGTGTATAAGCTTACTCTCTACGTAGTTATCAAATAGCTCAGCCTGCAAGTGACCAAGATCAAGCTTCTCATTTGCTTCAAGGCCATCAGCTCTTAGTTTTGCTAAAATTTTATCTTTATCGTTTATGATATTCTCATCTAGTCCACCGATCTCAACGAGAGCTTTTTTGTAGCTTATTCGCTTAAATGGCTTGCTAAAATCAATCACCATGCCATCAAAATTTACAACTTTTTCCATATCTAGCTTGTCTAAAATGACATTAAAAAGATCCTCTGTAATGCCCATTAAATCGTGATAGTTATGGTATGCCCAGTAAAACTCTATACTTGTAAACTCAGGATTATGAGTAAGATCCATTCCTTCGTTTCTAAAATTTCTATTCATCTCATAAACAGCTTCAAAGCCACCTACTATAAGGCGTTTGAGGTATAGCTCAGGTGCGATCCTTAGATATCTCTCGACCCCAAGGGCATTGTGAAAAGTGATAAATGGCTTTGCGTTTGCACCGCCTGCTATTGGGTGTAGCATCGGTGTTTCAACTTCTAAAAAGCCTTTTTCTTCAAAAAATCTTCTAATCGTACTAATAATCACTGAGCGTCTTTTAAAATCAGCTCTAACTTCAGGGTTCATTATCATATCAAGGTATCTTTGGCGATATCTTGTCTCAACATCAACTAGTCCATGATACTTCTCAGGAAGTGGGCTTATCGACTTTGAAGCAAGGCTAAGCTCGCTTACATGCATAGAAAATTCGCCAGTTCTAGTTATAAATGCATAACCTCTAACATAGACGATATCACCTATCTCTACGTATTTTTTAACGATTTTAAACCACTCTGGATCAAGCGTTTTATTACTAAAGTAAATTTGTAAATTTCCATCTTCATCTTCGATATTTGCAAAAACCGCTTTTCCAGCATCACGAATTAGTTTTATTCTACCTGCAAGACCTACTAGCTGACCTTCGGCCTTTTTTTCTTCTGTATCATTAATGTAGTTAAATTTTAGTCTAAATTTAGAGATATTCATATCTCTTCTAAGAAAATGCGGATATGGATTAATACCTAAATTTCTTAGCTCGTCTATGCTTTGTAGTCGTTGAATCTCATGTTGGTTGTCAAATATCACCTTACTTTCCCTTTATATTATTTTTTGAGCATTTTTCACAAATTCCATAAAGCTGCATCATATGGCCAGTTAGTTTAAAGCCATGATCTTTTGCGATACTGATTTGTCTTTTTTCTATCATTGGATCTTCAAATTCTATGATAAGGCCGCACTTTCTGCATATCATATGGTCGTGATGTGGCTTTGTGGCAAGCTCAAATTTTTTGCCTTGTGAACCAAAGCTGATTGATGTCACCATCTCTGATTCTTCAAGTAGATTTAGTGTTCTATAAACAGTTGCGATACCAATATTTAGCTCAGGGTGCGTTTCTTTTATAAAAAGATAAAGTCTTTCTGGAGTAAAGTGCTCGCCATTGTTGTATAGCGTTTTTAGTAAAATTTCACGCTGTTTCGTATATTTCAAACCATTGTCGCGAAGCACTCTTTTGAATTTCTCAAGCAACGCATCATATTCTAAATTTTCTATCATCTTATTCCCCTTTTGTGATATTAGAGTCGGTATTTACACTAGCATTTGCATCCATTGAGATAAATGCGTCAGTTTTATTTGTATCCATTGGTCTTGCCACTATCTCATCTAACTCACTTTTGATATTTTTTACATCAAGATTTGTTATCCATTTGCCAGTTTCTATCAAAACCGGATAGACTTTACTATTCGCAAAATAAGGAGCAATTATATTATTTAGCGAAGTACCAGATATTACAGCAACTACTGCCGAAAATGTTAAGAAAATTTTTCCACTTCCCATAACAAATCCACCAAGTCTATCCAAAAAACCAAGCCCGCTTACTGAAACTATTTTTGATAAAAATTTACCAACTAGCAAGCAAACTAGCCAAAAAACTAGCCAAAGAGAGATAAATGCGACAAACTGTAAAAATGAAGGATTTTCAAATTTATATATATTTTTAGTTATAAACTCACCAGATAGATCTGAAAACCTGCTAGCTATAATTAAGCCGCCGATAAGTCCGATAAGTCCGAAAGCTTCTTTTATAAGTCCATTTAATATGCCTTTTATGCCAAGCATCAAGACAAGAGCAATAATAATAATATCAAACCACGTTACTAAATCCATTATATAGTTCCTATTAAATTTTGAAGTTCTTGCTGGCTAGTTGAATAAGCTAGCGCATTTTCTTTTGTAATCTTACCCTCTTTTAGTACTTTCATCAAAGCCTGGGTTTGCGTACTCATACCAGTTTGTTGCTGGTTTAGCTGCATCTGAGAGTAAATTTGATGTATTTTATTTTCACGTATCAAGTTTGAGATAGCCATATTGTTTATTAAAATTTCATGCACCGCGCACCTTCCACCGCCTATTTTTGGGATTAGACTTTGTGAAACGACAGCAGTTAGCGAAACACTAAGCATATTTCTTACTTGTAATTGCTCGCTTCCATCGAAACTATCAACGATCCTATTTATAGTTTGAATGGCTGAATTTGTGTGAAGCGTACCAAAGACTAAGTGTCCAGTCTCAGCCGCCGTAATAGCCGTTGAAATCGTTTCTCTATCTCTCATCTCACCCACAAGTATAATATCTGGATCTTCACGAACCGCAGATTTTAGAGCCCTTGAATAAGAAGTTGCGTCAGTGCCGATATTTCTATGAGAAAATAGAGCTTTTTTATTGTTATGCACAAACTCGACTGGATCCTCAATTGTAATAATATGCTTTCTATAATTTAAATTTATCTCATTAAGCATGGCTGCAAGAGTTGTTGATTTACCACTTCCTGTCGGTCCAGTAACCAAAATAAGACCTTTTTCACGCTTAATAATTTGTTTAAAAATTTGTGGGGCATTTAACTCATCAAGAGATGGGATATTGATTGGGATTATACGAAAAGCGGCAGCTAAATCGCCATTCATGGTATAGTAATAGTTGCCACGAAAGCGACCAATATCTGGAAGCTCGATCGCAAAGTCAAGCTCTTTATTGTTCTCAAGCTCACTTTTTTGTTCATCAGTAATCAAAGCAAAACATAAATTCTCTATATCCTTGCCACTTAATATGCCAAAATCAATGGGCTTTAAAGCACCGTCTACTCTTATTTGCGGCTCGGATCTTGAAACAAGGTGAAGATCGCTTGCCTTATCACTCACAACAGTTTTTAAAAGTGTTTTTATATCGCCAGCAAGATTATTAAGGCTATTATTTTCTGGTATTTTTACACTTAAATTCTTTGCCTGAAGCTGTTCGATTAGATCCATATTTTTACCATTATTCTATTATTTTTGGTACAGCAAAAAAATGACCTTCACGAGAAGGAGCGTCCTTTAAGATCGTATCAATCACATCACTTGGTCTTGGCTCATCTTCTCTTAAAGGCGTACCACCTTTTATAGAGCTAACTACAGCTTCATCGCTGCTTAGATCAAGTTCATTTAAAATATCAACAAAAGATACAATCTCGCTTAGTTGTTTTTTCACTTCTTCTCTTTTTTCATCACTGATTTGTAAGGCAGAAAGTTTTTCTAATTTATTTAAAAGAGTATCATCTATTTGCATTATATAAGTAACCTTATTAATTAATTTTGAGCCATTATATCACATTCAAGCTTTAATTTTGGGATAGTTTTAATTTAATTATGTTAAAATCTGCGAATTAAAATTTTTTAAAAACAAAGGAAAAGCGTTGGCTATAAAAGAAGATCTAACACAGATAAAACAAGAGATTGGTGCTCAAGAACAGTTTTTAGAAAGCATGATCAAAGGTGAGCGTTTCTTTAGAAAGTATAAAAAATTTATGATAATTGCCATTATTGTTGCCGTCATTGCAATTATTGGATTTTATTCGAACAAAATAATAAATGATAATAGAATTGAAGATGCGAATTTGGCTTACTCAAAGCTCATTTTAAATCCAAATGATACAAATGCCTTAAGCATTTTAAAAGAAAAAGAACCAAATTTATATGCACTTTTTTCACTTCAGCAAAAGCTTGATAAAAATGAGACAAATGGCATTAGCGAGCTTGCAAATTTAAAAGTAAATCCTATAGTAAAAGATATCATTCTTTCACAAAATGGCAATGCAAACACTCAAATTTTAAGCGAATATAGCACGCTCTTAAAAGGTTTTGAGCTTTTAAAACAAAATAAAATCAAAGAAGCAAATGATGAGTTTAATAAAATTTCACTCGACTCTCAACTTCAAACTTTAGTTAAAAATTTAAAACACTATCAGGGAATAAAATAATGAAAAAAATTACTCTTTTCTTGGCTTTTGCCTTGGCTTTAGTTTTAAGCGGATGTGGCACAAAAAGACAATATTTCGAGCCAGCTCAAACCTCTGGCAAAATTTCTTTGTCAAAAGATATGCCATCTTATATCAAATCAGCAAATGCAAATGGTGCCACTCTTGATAACGGCAATATTATCACCAAAAACGGCCTAAATACAAACATTAAGTTGCCTGAAAATTTTAATTTCTTAAATGAAAACAACGGCTTTATCATCTCAGCTAGTATAAATGGCGATCTAAATGTGACAGATCCTAGTGGACGCAGCATTTATAGCAATAAATTTCCAACAGCAATCGTTGCTGCCTCTATTGATCAAAACCTATTAGCAACTATCAGTGCGGCAAACCACATCTATCTAATAGACATAAATACCGCAACAACAATAATGGAATATAGCTCGTCTAATATAGCAGCAGTTGATTCAAGGATCGTAGCACCATTTTTTATGAGCTCGCTTATCGTTTATCCAGCATTAGATGGCAAAATTTACATAGTACAAAAAGAGACTGGTAGAATTTTACGTGACGTGGTCGTAAGTTCTGAAAATTTCTTTAATAACATCATATTCTTAGGCGTTGAGGGCGATAACCTAATAGCAGCAACAGCGAAAAAACTAATCGTCATTAACCCAAACCAAACAGTTTATTATGATGGCGAAATCAAAGATGTATTAGTTCATAACGATGAAATTTATATCTTTAAAAAAGATGGTACGATCGTAAGAACAAATCTTATGCTAAAAGAGCAAAATAAAGTAAATTTCAAATTTGCCATCTTCTCAGCAGCTACTATTATCAACAATAAGCTTTACGTAATCGAAAAAACAGGCTATGTTATAAAGACAAATTTAGATCTCAGTGGAGCTGAAATTTATGAGTTTAGCGATGAGATAAAAGATAAAAGCTTTATGGGCAATGGCGCCTTTTATTATGATAATGAGCTTGTTAATTTAGGGCAATGAACCAAAAAATTTGGGAGCTTTTTGAAGCCAAAAAAATCCTTTTAAAAGATATCAAAGCACTTAATACAAGTGAATTTAGCACAAAAAAGACGCTTGATATCTTTTGGGGAGTGGACAATAAGAGCTTTTATAGTCTTATCTTTTTAAGAACAGCAAAAAGTAGATTGCTACATAAAGAGGCTTTGGAGCTTGAAGAAATTTCTAAAAAAATAGAGATGAAATTCCAAACAAATCTAAGAAAAAAAACTATATTTTACAGCTCTGAAATTTGCTCTAAAGCCTTAAAAGAGCTACAAGATAATAATTGGCGATGTTATGATTTTGTGTAATATAGGCAATACAAATGCTACATTTTTAGAAGATGGCAAAATCTCACGTATGAAAATTTCTGAGTTTAAAAGCTATAAGCCAGAAAAAAAAGTATATTTTATATCCGTAAATGATGAAATTTTAAATCTTTTAAAAGATGATAAAATGTTTGTAAATTTAGAACCATTTTTTACTATTGATACGATATATCAGGGTCTAGGCGTAGATAGAATTGCTGCATGTTACTCTATAAATAATGGCGTAATTGTCGATGCTGGAAGTGCGATAACAGTTGACATTATGGCAAATTCTATCCATCTTGGAGGATATATCTTGCCAGGCATTTCAAGTATGCTAAATGCCTACAAAAGTATCTCGCCACGACTTGATATCACTATAAATTCACAAATTGACATAGATGCTCTACCACAAAAAACAGCCGATGCTGTGAGTTATGGCATTATTAAACCGATAATAACTCTACTAGATAAACTAGCCGGCGATAAAAAAGTCTATTTTACTGGTGGAGATGGCGATTTTTTGTCAAAATTCTTTAAAAATGCTATTTGCGACAAGATGCTAGTTTTTCGTGCCATGCAAAAGCTAATAACCGAAAAGAAAGATATGATAATATGATAACAGTAGCACTACCAAAGGGAAGAATAGCCGAGGCAACACTAGAAATTTTTAGAAAAATTTTTGGTTCAAGTTTTTTATTTGAAGACAGAAAACTAATTCTTGAAGAAGGAAATTTTAGATTTTTAATGGTTCGCAACCAAGATATCCCAACTTATGTCACTGAAGGTGCAGCTGATATTGGTGTAGTGGGGCTTGACGTGCTTGAAGAGCACAAGCCAAATGTTGTAAGGCTACTGGATTTAAAAATTGGGCAGTGCAAAGTTTGCATCGGTATAAAAAATGACTCTGAGCTAGATCTAAACCAACCAGAGCTAAAAATAGCTACAAAAATGCCAAATATAACAAGGAATTATTTTACAAATCAAGCCGTAGCTGTAAAGATCATCAAGCTTTATGGTTCGATCGAACTTGCACCACTAGTTGGCTTAAGTGACGCGATAGTTGATGTAGTCGAGACTGGTTCAACTATGAAACAAAATGGACTAAAGATCGCTGGTGATATCATACAAAGCTCAGCTTATCTAATAGCAAATAAAAATAGTTTTATCATTAAAAAAGATGAGATTTTAGAACTTTACAAAAAAATCAAAGAAGAAATTTAAAGTCCTTCTTTCTTATCATAAAGTACAAAATTTCTCTAATTATAAAGCCCGACTATTCGCTTATAAATTCTTTTAGAATAACGCATTGGTAGTCACTGACACACTTTTTATATTAATTTATCTTAATAGATTAGTACTGACATACAAATAACGATCTAAACGTAACAAAAATAGTAGTCTCCAACGAGCTAAGAGCCAAACATAAGCTAAAGTCTCATCACGAGTATCTAAGCTTTGATTGTATTGATTTCCATCAAAATTAAGGTGATGATACTAGTAAATTTAAAGAGATAGGTGATAATGGCTGCACTAGCTGTCATACAAATGTGATAGATAGCAATAAAATATCAGCACAAGCTCAAAAGATGTATGCCCACTATAAAAAACTTCTTGGCAGTGATAAAGAGCTAAAATGTGTAAGCTACCACTATAATGCAGGATATAGCGCTGGCTTTAGAAATTACCTTGAATACTGGAAGCCAATATATAAAAATTTATGAAAATAAGATGCTTGAGCAAAAGATTGATACTAAGAAAAAATTTTGAAAGATGATTATAACCCTACAAAAGAAGAAGAGGAATTTTTAAAACAAAAGGCTGATAAGAATAATACAAAACATGTTGGTGGGTAGTCTAAACCTTCTATTAATCAGGCAAGCAATTTGGTCTTACCTGATTTTACCTATTACATAAAGCTTTTAATACAAATTTTTATTATAAAGATATAGATAAATCTAAATTGGAAAAATTTATAAAAATATTAAAGATAAAATAATAAATTTTAGTTTTTAAATTTTAAGAAATTTGCACAAGCTCTTTGTTCTCAAGCTTGTATGAATTGTCGCATTTAGCGGCTAGGTCGTTATCGTGAGTAACTAGAACAAGGGCAGCGTTATTTTCATTTATATAGTCAAATAAAACTTGCATCACTTCATTTGCCGTCTGCTTATCAAGGTTGCCCGTTGGCTCGTCTGCAAAGATGATCTTTGGCTTTTTAGTAAGCACTCTAGCGATACTCACACGCTGCTGCTGACCGCCACTTAGTTCGCCAACTTTTTGGTTCATAACGCTTGAAATTTTAAGCGCTTCAAGATCATTTTTTTCTATATTTTCACCAGATAAGATGCTTGCAAGCTCGATATTTTCATAAGCACTAAATCCTTTAAAAAGATAGTGCGACTGGAAAATAATGCCAAAATTAAGCCTTCTAATAGCCAAAAGCTCATTTTGAGAAAGCTCATAGATTGATCTATCTTGATAGATAACCTCGCCAAAATTTGGTTTTAAAAGTGTTGAAAGTATGTGTAAAAGCGTTGATTTGCCACAACCGCTAACGCCGGTTATCGCGATACTTTGTTTTTGATTGAGAGTTAAATTTATATTATTAAAGAGCGTATAATCATACGCAAAGCCTAGATTAGACGCTCTTAAAATTTCCATTAGCCTATTTGAGCAGCAACTTCTGCAGCAAAGTCATCTACTTTTTTCTCTAAGCCTTCACCAAGCTCGAAACGAACGTATTTTACGATCTCGATCTTACCGCCAAGCTCTTTGCTCTTCTCTTCGATAACTTGTTCGATAGTCTTTTTATCGTCCATTACATAAAACTGACCTAAAAGTGTAAGGCGTTGATCAAGCACTGTGTTATCAGCGTAAAATCTCTCGATCTTACCAGGGATGATCTTGTCCCAAATTTTCTCAGGTTTGCCCTCAGCTTTTAGCTCTTCTTCGATCGCTTTTGTAGCTTTTGCAAGCTCTGCCTCGCCTATCTGGCAGCGGCTAGCATACTCAGGGATGTGATGAAGTGGCTTGCCTAAGCGTTTTAGCTCTTCATTTTCTTTTTCAAGCTCAGCACGAAGTGCGATAAATTCTTTCTCAACAAAATCTTTATCAAGGTCTTTATAGCTTATAACGCTTGGCTTCATAGCAGCTGCATGCATACATAAATTTCTTATAAAATCAGCTGCTTTATTTGCAACTTCTGCGCTTTCGCAAGCTGCACCGATAAGTACACCAACACGACCATTTGAGTGAACATAGCCATTTACCACGCCTTTATCATCAGCAATAATAGTCTCAAAGCGGCGCACTACAAGATTTTCACCGATAGTTGCGATCTGAGTTTTGAAATAATCTTCAAATTTGACACCATTTAAAGTGCTCGCATTTAGCTCTTCAACTGTTTTTATGCCGCTTGATTGGATGTGAGCTGTTGCGTCTTTTGCAAGTGCTTGAAACTGTGGGTTTCTAGCAACGAAGTCAGTTTCAGAGTTGATCTCACTGATAGTTGCTTTTTTGCATTTTGAGCAAACTTCAACACTTACCAAGCCTTCGCTTGCAAGGCGGTCAGCCTTTTTAGCAGCTTGGCCTAGGCCTTTTTCACGAAGAATATCAACAGCTTTTTCCATGTCGCCATTTGCTTCGCTAAGCGCCTTTTTGCAGTCCATCATACCAGCTCCAGTTGATTCACGGAGCTCTTTTACCATTTGTGCAGTTATTTCCATTACTCTTCGTCCTCGCCAAAGTCTTCTTCACTCATAGCCTCAGCTACAACTGCGTCTTTCTCATCTTGGCTTACTTCTTCGCCAGCAGCTTGCTCGCCACCATCTTGCTCAAGAAGTGATTTACCTTCGTTGATAGCTTCAGCCATCTCTTGGCAGAAAAGCTGAACAGAGCGAATCGCATCGTCGTTTCCTGGGATCGGATAATCAACAACATCAGGATCGCAGTTTGTATCAATAGGTGCTACAACTGGAATTTTTAAACGATTTGCTTCCTGAACAGCGATCTTTTCTTTGACAGTATCAACAACAAATATCATATCAGGTAGGCTTTTCATATTGCGTATACCGCCAAGAGTTGCTATAAGCTTCTCTTTTTTGCGGCGAAGCATCAAAGCCTCTTTTTTAGTTAGTAAATTTATCGAACCATCTTCTTCCATAGTTTCAATGACTTCAAGTTTGCGGATAGACTGGCGGATAGTACCAAAGTTTGTCATCATACCACCTAACCAGCGGTGATTTACATAAGGCATTCCACATTTTTCAGCATACTCTTTTATAGCGTCGATAGCTTGTTTTTTAGTACCAACAAATAGCACTGACTTGCCTTCAGCAGCTGCGTCACGAACGATGTTGTAAGTGTAGCGGAAGTAGCGGATAGTCTTTTGTAGATCTATAATATAGATACCTTTTCTCTCGCCAAAGATAAATTTTTTCATCTTTGGATTCCAGCGGCGTGTTTGGTGACCAAAATGTACGCCACACTCTAATAAATCTCTCATAGTTACCATGAGTTTCTCCTTGTTTTAGGCATTTTGCCTTGAATTTAGTTTTATCCTCCACGACCATTAATGCTTTCGCACAACCAAATTTAGGATTGTCGTGTGTGAAATAAAGGGGGATTATACTTAAAATAATATGAATTTAAACTAAAGTTTATTTACTTAATTGTGAGTCTTCTTCGATTTTTATTAACTTAGCAAAAATTTCTGCCAATGCATGCCTTTGTTCGGATGAAATTTCAAGCTTCTTGACATTTAAAAGAATGCTTACAAACTCCTCATTTTGTAGCGTTTCTACGCCAAATTTTCTTGCGTTTGTAGTGATTTTTAGCACAAGAGGATTTTTTGATTTAAAGTTTTCGTAAGACATTCTTTCTCTACTTTCAAAATTACAAAGCGATTATAAAAAATTTATAATAAATTCGGACTCAAATTTATATCAAACTTTTATTCTTTTATCTCAAAACTAAGTGTCGTTTTTAACGTCTCTTTGTCACACTTTGCAGCATCTGGATAAGGTCTTTCATAAATAACCTCAAATACCCAAAATCCTGGTCTTAGAGCTAACACTTCAGTGATGCCTTGCTCATCAGTCATACCGTAAAATGCGTGCTTATGGTCTAAAAATCCAGCAAAAGTACCAGTTAGTTTGGCTCGTTCTAGCGGCTTTCCATCAGCAAAAACCTGCAATTTAAAAGGCTTATCCACTCTAAATTCCGCTGGGTTTTGTAGCGGTACGATCTCGATTTTAACTCCAACAGGTTTAGTTACGAAGCCATCTATTTCACCTAAATTTAAGACTCTTTTAGATGTTATCGTCATCAGCCGGCAAATCTGTATATCGCTTAGATCCTTTAGATCAAGCTTAGTTTTGTCTATTAGCCACTTGCCATCACTACGTTTTTTAAGTGAATACATAGGATTTTGCTGTGCTAGTAAGATATATGTGCCTTTGTCTAATCTTTTGCCCTCATAGCGGTAGTTCTCGCCACTTTGTGTAAGCTTCTTTTTGCTACCATCTTTACTTATTACAGTAATTGGCGCAAAAAGATGGACGCGTTCGGCCATAATAGGCTCTAGCTTTGGAAAATCGTCGCTATAACCCATGTTTGCGATAAATTTTCCTAGCTTTTCATCATTAGCTCCATCTACCCAAAACATGTGTGCTTGCGCCATATAAAAGGCTCCTGTTAACATAATGGCGGTCAAAATTTTACCTATTTTCATGATTTTCCTTGTTGTTATTTTTGAGATTCGATGTCAAATTGTAGCTAAAAATTATTATATTTAGCCATTTTTTAGATCAAATTAAATATCAAAACGTTCAATACAATTTAGCTAGCAAATTTTAACAGGCAAGTAATGAAGCTAAAAATTTACTTTTATTTTTTAGTATTTATCGATGTGGCTCTATTCATCACAAATCCGCAAAAACGCCCAGTCCTACTCTGTTTGCGGTATGAGAATAATTCATCCGTCTCAAAAGTACAACGAGGATCTAGCGATATTTGCTCTACCCCGAGCTTAGCAAATTCGTCTAATAAAGCTACGTTTATATCAAATTTTCCATCTTTTTTGTATCGGTTAAATTCACCAAGATCTAGCTTGCCTACCTCGTAGTTTTGCACTTTGATATTTGCGCCTATAAATACGCGTAAATTACTAGCGCGACAACCAAACTCACTCGTCATCAGCCCCACTGCATTTGTGCAAATTTTACTAGTAACACCTGCGCGTCCCGCATGCACAGCTGCGACTACGCCAAGATGTTCATCTATTATCAAAACAGGTGCACAGTCAGCGACTAAGACGCAAAGCGCCACGCCTTTTAATGATGTTATCACACCATCACACGGAGGTAGGGTATCGTTAAAATCTTGCAAAATTTCCACTTTATTTGAGTGGATTTGGTTCATAAATTTTAAATTAATAGGCATAATGCCAAGAGCCGTTGCTAAAATTTCACGATTTTGTGCGACCTTTAGCGGATCATCGCCAATATGATCTGCTAAATTTAAGCTCTCAAAAGTGCCCTCACTCACACCGCCAAATCTATTTGTAAAGCCAGCTAATACGCCATTTTTATCAAAGACGATCTCTAAATTTCCACGCATTTTATCCACCTAATAAAGGCTAGAAATTCGCTCGACATCGTCCCAGCTAAGGCCACTATCTTGCTTGCAAAAAAGCTGCCTAGCTACGTATCGAGCCAAAAGATCGCTTTCGATATTTACGCGCCTGCCGACCTTGAAAGTACCAAAAAGGCTATCTTTAAATGTGATTGGTATGATTGTTAGCCTTATACCCTTTGGCAAAATTTCATTTATGGTTAGACTCACGCCCTCGACGCCCACTGAGCCTTTATTTGACATCAAGCTCATAGCCTCGCGTGGCAAGTCGATGTAAAAATCAACCCCATTCTCATTCTTTTTGATATTTGAAATTTTACCGATAAAATCGATATGTCCTTGCATCAAATGCCCATCTACTCGGTCTCCTAGCCTCATCGCTGGCTCGATATGCACTCTTTCTTTTAAATTTTCAACCGCGATATTTGCTCTACTCTCTGCACTTAGCTCCACACTAAAGCCATCTTCATGCAGTTTTATCACACTCAAGCAAGCACCATTTACAGCAATGCTATCGCCTAAATTTGGACGAAAATTTGCCTTTAGCCTTAAAATATTTTGTGAATAACTAACAACCTGTGCGATTTCACGGATCAAGCCATTAAACATATTTTGCCTTTAAAATTTTTAAGGATTTTACTAAATTTTGCCTAAATTTGGGCATTAGCATCTTTGGTTATTTTATATATTTAAGTAGATAGTGGCAGAAATGGCAGTAAATTTTTGGTAATCGCACCAAGAATGCTAATAAAAATTTATTGGGTAACCCTAGTATAAAATTTCTCTATAAATTTTAATTTTTATCTTTTGTAAATTTGGTAGCCTTAGCTTGTCTGCAAAACTAGCCACGTCTTGCTAAAGTCGCGCGCCGCTAGGTCGTCCCTCTTTATCCACAGATAAACTCTGCCCTCTCCGTCCCAGTCCATGTCGCCCTCATCATCACTATCTATCTGTAAAAGCAGCTGCCACTGGGCAGAATTTTTCTCAAATTCCGCTATTTTTGGGTGGTGATAAGCGCTACCATCACCACAGCTAAGTCCATTTGCAACCAGCTCACACTCTAGCTCCATGCCATCTTGGACATTATCAGAGTGTCCAAGGAGCTTATTTTCTTTAGCCTGCCAGCTTGGCTCAATAACCTCATGATAGGCCTCCCACTCAGCCTCACTAATTTTACTAAATGGCACAATCGAGCTTTGTAAATTTGGCAAATTTATCTCATTTTTAAAGCTGAGCAAGCGCGCATTAAATGTGAAATTTTCTCCCTCTAAGCTCTCCGCTCTCCTGCGAGAAAGTGGCCCATGATTTACATCAGAAAAGATCACTGCAAAGCCATTTTTATCGGTAGGATCATAGCCCCAAACACGCAAATTTCTATCATAAAAAAGATAGAGCATACCACTTTTTGGTAGTAGTGAGTCAATGTCAAATTTGCTAGCTTCAGCAAAATTTATCTGTGCCACAAAACTTAAAGCGCCATTTTCATTTGAAGGCCATGATAAACCATCTGGCAGATCTGGCGAACCGCCAAATTTAGACGCTCCAACGGCGATATTATCGTTATTTTTAGCTTGCACATCTATCCTTATGGCATTTCTTGCTAGTGGCAATAAAAGTTTAAAAAGTTCATCCAATCCACGTTCTTTACAACCTTTAGAAATTTTTGAAATATCCATATTTTCCTCTTTAACAAGCATCAACGTATATATAATACTTCTTACAATGCAGACAACGAAACAAATATCCGGCAATATCGCCAGCTTTAACAAGATGTTCGCGTAGCATTTTATCGTCATATTCGGCTCTTTTTGCATAGTCCTCAAAGACCTCGTCTACTATGCCCATTTCTTCGAGCTCTTTTGTACCAACATCACCTAAAAATTCGCAATAATCATCACAACAAGCTATCCAATGCTCGCCCTGCCAGCTCTCGTAGCCCGGGGTTCTTCTAAAGAGTTCGTCATCCTTTTTAGCATCACTTGCAGATAACTTATCAGCATCTTGCACAAATGTAGCATCAAATTTCTTAGCAGCCTTGCCACTAGAAATACAAGTAGGACAAAGATACGAAATATCTTGCTCGCAATAAATGCTACCGCTATAATAAACTTCAGTATCTTTGCCACAACACTCACACACTATGTTCATATCATCTTTAAATGCGCCAGTTTTTAAAGGATTGGGATGGTAGATAAATTTTGGTAACGTGATAGCTTTATCTTTTTGAGCCAAAATTTGATCTCTACTTTTTGTGCGAGGCAGCGCCCATTTATCATTTTCGTCAATGAATTGCTCTAGATAGCCAAGTGCCTTTAGCTGCTTTTTATCACTTTTGTCATGTATTTTTAAAAGTAAGTCGTAAGCACTCTTTCTCATAGATAAAAGCTGATAAACATCGACTAAAACATACTTTGCGCAAATGTCATCACAATTTTCCAACTCTTCTTTAAACTGATAGAGTGCCTCAATGCTAGAAGCATTGCCATTATTTTTATAATATTCTTTTGAAAGAGTGATATATTTTTCTTGAAATTTATTCATTAATATTCTTTATATGAATTTGACATTAACAATTTTAGTGTTTAAATCTTAAAGATATAAAAGCTAGTGTAAAAATTATGGCTTTTAAAGCGATTAAATTTATATTGATTTTTAAATTGTTTTAGTATTTTGGTAGATGATGCCACAAACAAATTTAATAAGCATTCTTATAAAATTGTTGTGACTATAATTTTATTCTTCAAATGCTCCGATAGAGAGAATTTTTTCTATTCTTTTTGCTACAAGATCATTTACATCAAGCTTTTCAAGCTCAGCTAGCTCTGAGATAAAATAATTTGCAAGTGCTTTTGCAGCACCTTCTTTGTCTCTATGAGCTCCATTTATCGGCTCATCTATAACAGCATCAATCAGTGATAGACTTTTTAAATCATCAGCTGTTATTTTCATAGATTTTGTGGCTTGTTCTTGTTTAGCTGGATCATTCCAAAGTATTGCTGCACAACCTTCTGGCGAAATAACCGAAAACACAGAATTTTTCATCATAGCAAGTCTATCAGCCACACCAATAGCTAACGCGCCACCACTTCCACCTTCGCCTATGACAACAGCAATTATTGGAGTTTTTAAATTTGCAAACTCAAACAAATTTCTAGCTATGGCTTCACTTTGTCCTCGCTCTTCAGCTCCAACACCTGGATATGCGCCTGGAGTGTCTATGAGAAATAAAATAGGTAGATTAAATTTCTCAGCCATTTTTGCAACTCTAAGAGCTTTGCGATAACCCTCAGGATGAGGCATACCAAAATTTCTTCTTAATTTATTTTTAGTGCCACGGCCCTTTTGCTCGCCTATAACGACAGTCTTTTTGCCTCCAATATAGCCGATGTAACAAACTATCGCTGGATCATCTCTAAATGCTCTATCTCCATGAATCTCATATCCATCAATCAAAAACGCATTAATATAATCAATAGAATATGGTCTATCTGGATGACGAGCAAGTTGCAAACGTTGATATTCGTTTAAATTTTTATATACTTTTGATATCTCTTTGGATAGATTCTTATTTAAAATTTCAACAGCATGTTCATCGCCTCTGATCTTAGCATTTGCTATATCTTCATCAATTTGCTTTATGCTTTTTTCAAAATCTAAATAATTTGACATCTTAATCCAACTTTTTAAATATTACGACACCATTCGTGCCACCAAAGCCAAATGAGTTGCTCATAACAGCTTTTATATCAGCTTTTCTAGCTTTATTTGGAACGTAGTCTAGATCACACTCTGGATCAGGAGTTTCGTAGTTTATTGTTGGAGGGATAATGCCGTCTCTCATTGCCATTATAGATATAACAGCCTCAATCGCACCAGCACCACCTAGACAGTGTCCAGTTTGACCTTTTGTTGAGCTAACTGGTGGACATTTATCACCAAAAACTGCCTTTAATGCCGCAGTTTCATTCTTATCATTTACAGGCGTTGAAGTACCGTGCGCATTGACATAATCTATCTTTACACCTTTTGCCATATCAAGTGCTTGTTTCATCGCACTTAATGGGCCTTCAAGTGTTGGTGACGTGATATGATGAGCATCTCCACTCTCGCCAAATCCAACTACTTCAGCATAAATTTTAGCACCTCTTGCAATAGCTGACTCATACTCTTCAAGCACAAGTGCACCGGCTCCTTCACCCATTACAAAACCATCACGATTTGCGTCAAATGGCCTTGATGCCTTACTTGGCTCATCATTTCTAGTTGAGAGAGCTTTCATTGCTGCAAAGCCGCCTATACCTACACCACAAATAGTAGACTCAGCGCCGATAACTAGCATATTTGTAGCTTGACCAATCATAATGCATTTTACAGCTTGCGATATCGCATGAGTGCTTGCTGCACATGCTGTTACACTAGACAAATTTGGACCCTTAAGTCCGTGATTTATAGAAACTATACCACCTAGCATATTTACAAGTGCAGATGGAATGAAAAATGGTGAAATTCTCTTTACACCTTTTTCAAAATATGTAATCGAGTTTTTCTCAATATTTGGCAAACCGCCTATACCAGCTGCTGAACTAACGCCAAATTTATGAGCATCAAACTCTTTAAAATTTGCATCAGCCATAGCTTCATTAGATGCTTTTATGCCAAGCTGTATGAAACGATCTACTTTTTTCACCTCTTTGCCGTCCAAAATACTATTTGGATCAAAATCAGTTATCTCGGCAGCAATTTTAACAGGGAAGTCACTTACATCAAAACTCGTGATCTCTTTCACGCCTGTTTTACCCTCGCAAATAGCCTTAAAAGAGCTCTCTTTGTCAAGACCAAGTGCGTTTATCATGCCTATACCAGTTACAACGACTCGTTTCAATACATCTCCTTAAATCAAACTGTGTAAATTTAATTATTTACCTAGTTTTTCTATATAATTTACAACGTCTTGAATGCTTATTAACTTCTCTGCTTCGCTATCAGGAATTTCTACTTCAAATTTCTCTTCTAAAGCCATAACTAGCTCTACAACGTCAAGTGAATCAGCGCCTAAATCCTCAATGATTTTAGACTCTAATTTTACTGCTTGTGGATCTACACTTAGTTGCTCTACAACTACGTCTCTTACGTCTTCAAATACTGCCATTTTAAGGTCTCCTTATAAAAAATGTCTGTTATCTTATAATATTTACGCTTTTATTTATTTTAAATTTCAAAACTTGTTGAAATTTCATTACATATAAAGTCCGCCGTTTATTTTTAGCGTCAAGCCAGTCACGTAGCTAGCGTGATCACTTATTAAAAATGCCACAGCCTCAGCCACCTCACTAGCACTACCGAAACGTTTTAACGGGATATTATCGCTATAAGTTTTTTTCACCTCATCGCTTAGTCCATGCGTCATATCAGTCTCGATAAAGCCCGGAGTTACGCTATTAAAGCGTATATTTCTGCTTGCACCCTCTTTTGCAAAGCTCTTGCTCATAGCGATCAGTCCGCCCTTGCTGGCTGAATAGTTTACCTGTCCTGCATTTCCCATCTCACCAACGATAGATGCGACGTTTACGACCGCTCCAAAACGCTTTTTACTCATCACTTTTAAAGCCTCTCTACATCCTATGAAAGCTGAAGTTAAATTTGCATTTAATACATCTGTAAATTCGCTAGTTTTCATGCGAAGCGCTAGCTTGTCGTTTGTGATGCCAGCGTTATTTACGAGGTAGCTTAGCTCACCGTCGCTATCAACTATCAAATTTATACCTTTTACAAACTCATCTTCGTCTGTTGCGTCAAATTTTATTACAGCAGCCTTGCCGCCATTTTGCTCGATCTCAGCCTGCAAGGCATCTGCTATCTCAGGCCTTGAGCGGTAGTTTATCCACACTTTTAAGCCCATATTTGCAAGCGTCTTTGCGATCTGTGCGCCGATACCTCTACTTGCGCCTGTTATTAGTACGTTTTTTCCGCTAAATTTCATAAATTCTCCTTATTTTTTTCTAATTTTTCAACGATTGTAGCTTATATAAGCTTAACGTCTAAATTTTATCGTTTCTTTCCCACTTTATCTTTTTGCCGAAACCAAGAACATTACTTGTAAATTTTAGTTTTTCAAGGCTTATACACCAAATTTTTGGATCCATTGCTTTTGCATAAAAAAATCTTTTAAAGTAAATTTCTCGCTCACTTGCGCTAGCCTCGCTCATCACTCCTTGAAACTGTACGCCCTCTATCTTGCCAACGATCTTTGTATCAAGAGCGACCGTACCAGCAACAAGCTTTGAGTTTTTTAAAAATTTAACATGTGAACTATCATCAGAGCTAGCTAACAAAAGGCTAAAATTTAGCTCATCAAAGGCGTAAAATGCGCTAAAAGCATAAGGCTGACCCCCATCATCAATGGCGCAAACGCTTGCAAGATGCATCTTTTTTAAAAATTTTACTATCCTCTCATCCATCTAAATTCCCCTAAAAATGTCAAGAATTGCCTGAAATTTAAAGATAACTATGACGATTATCAATACCCAAAGCGTAAAAATAATAAGCTCTATTAAAGTAAATTTATCTTTTGCAATTTTTTTAAAAACAAGCATCGTTAAAAATGCTCCTAAAAAGCCGCCAATTAGCGAAAAATAGTGGATCGCATTTACCTTTACGAAGCTTGGCAAAAGCCCTTTAAAAAATAGTGAGAACATCAAAATGGCAAGCAAATTTGCAAGTATCAAGTAGTAGCCAACGACTGGCAAAACAGGGCAAAGCTTAGCAAAAACGAAGCTTAAAACAGTGATAAGCATCAGCAAAAAGATCCTAGTCCCAAAACAACACATCGCCCGTCCTTTTTTGACGCATTTTACAAAATTTTGCTTTATGAAATTAAAAATTTGCCGATTTAGCCTCAAAAGGATTTAAAAATGCAAACAAATTTTTACTCTCAAGGAAGCTACAACAACATGAGCTTTTCGATGAAGACTAGCTCAGGCGACGAGATAAGCTTTTCGATGTATGACAACAAAAGTTTGGAGTTTTCAAGCCAGAAAAATGGTACTTCAAGCCAAAGAAGTCTAACTCTAACCCACGAATACGGCTATGAGTTTTTATATAAAGGAAACGGCATAGACGAGCAAGATATGAAAGAGATCGAAGAGGCGATGAAGCAAATTCGCCCACAAGTTGATGAATTTATGAAAAACGTCAAAGATGGCGACAAGATCGCTGGTAGTAGCCAAAGCATAAGTGATCTTTCAAACAAGATCAAGCAGATGCTGCCTGACGCAAAAGATCTAAATCACAAAAATTTCATAAATGACAATGTGCTAAAGATGTTTGACGAGCTTCTAGCTAAAAATGATGCAAACAAAAATCTACTAAGTGCCACAAAAAGGCTATTTGACACATTGCTTGATGAGAGCAACAAAGTATCTTACTATGCGTAAATTTAGGGCCTTTTGGCTCTAAATTTTTATAAGTGCCTCTCTCTCAAAAAAGAGGTGCGACAAGACTATCACGAAATAAAGCTGAAAAAATAGCCCAACAAGCGGCACAAGCGAAATGAGATAAAACAAAAGTGTAAAAGCTATAAATTTTATCCCGCCACCTTCAAGCAGTGCTAGCTCAAATTTATCACTATCAAGAGTGTTTGAGCCAATGTCTATTAGTAAAAGCTTATAGTAGATGTAAAAAAATGGCACATTTATGATAAAAAAATTTACAAACGGCACAAACAAAAGCGGTAGGCAGATGAGCAAGATCCCAAGAAATTTCATGATCTCAACCATCATCACCTTTAGCACTCTAGCCGTGCTAGCCTCGCTTTTAAGCACGTAGTTGTAGTGCCTTTTATTTATCTCTTTAGCCACGACTGGCGTTAAAAAGCCAGCTACGATTAGAGCGATCACGATGCTAACAATGATCGTTAAAAAGGTGCTCAAAATATAAAAAAGTATGCTAACTATCCATTTTGTGGCACTAAAGCTTAAAATTTTAATAGCGATAAAAGAGAGCGCCGAGTTTGGCTCTAAAAAGGCAAAATTTTCGTTTTTGGCACTATCACTTAAAAGATCAAATATCTCGCCACCTCCCCAGATGCTAAGCCAAGCTAGGCAGACGATGCTAAGGAGAAGCGGCAAGATGGATAGCGTTATAAATTTGGCTGTAAAAAAATCTTTAAAACCAAGGCGAAGAAGGTTTATCATTTCACCTTTTTATATTCATGCTCAAGTGCGGTATAAATTTCATCAAACTTGCTAACACCATTTGACAAAATTTCACTCATCACTTCGTTATCTTCGCGTCCGTTCCAATTTTTCTTATAGCTACCTTCTTTGTAGCCATTATTTTGACGGAAGTGATTTAGCACGTTTTTAGCAATGTAGCACTCATAAAGTGAGTATAAATTTACGCCACATTTTAAAGACATAGAGAAGTAAATTTTTAAAATATCAAATATATCGTAGTCAAACCCACTGCACTCATGTATAAGCATCTCAACATCATTCATTATCTCATAAATGCTCTCGTCTTCGATCTTTAGTGGCTCTTTGCAAAACTCACTAAAACCGCTTGATTGACAAATATCATCAGCTAAAGTTTCTATGTCTCCAAGCTGTTTTGATTTATAAATTTGCAAAGCCAGACTCATTATAAAGTGCCAGATATCAACAACTTCTATGCGTAAATTTTGCTCATCAGTCTTAGCATCGATGCTCTTCCAGTGCTTCCAAGCAAAGCTATCTATAAGCTCAGCGCACTCCATATAAATGCAACGCCTCCAGCTGATTAGTTTATTTTTATTAGTATAACCATTTTCCCAGCCAAGCCCATTTGTCTCATCATTTAGGCTTTGCTGCATCTTTAACATCTCTAAAATAATCGTTCTTTCATTCATTTTAGGCCTTTAAAAATTTTAAAGGATTATAACAAAAAATTATTAAATGCCACGAGGTAAGCTTGACTTAAATCATTTTATGTATAAAATTTAGGAGCTAAAATAAGCAAAAATTTCAAAGGAGAAAAAATGAGAGAAAAAGATCTAGTGGTTTGCAATGTTTGCGGACTAAAAAGCAGTGATGATACAAATGCAGTTTTTATCCACGCTCATAAAAACGGTGAAGAAGTTGATATCTGCACCAGTTGTGTTCCAAGCGTAATCCATGGTTCAGGTATGGTCGTAAAATCAAACGAAGAGATAAAGGCTGAAATTTAAACTTTAGCTATCATTTGAGGATCTTGTCTTACAAGGTCTTCAAATTCTTCTGCACTCATAGGACGAGATAAGAAAAGTCCTTGCACTTCATTACAATTAAGCTCTTTTAAGAAATGAATATCTTCTTCTTTTTCTACGCCTTTTGCGCCAACTTTTATCTTCATTGCCTTCGCTAAATCGATAATTGCAGATACGATTTGTGCATCTATTTTGCTATTTGATGCTTGAGCAACAAATTCACTTGCTATTTTTATACGCTTAACACCGTATTTTCTAATATAAATAAATGAAGTATATCCAGAGCCAAAATTATCTATACAAACATCTATATTATTTTCTTTGAGAATAGAAAAAATTTTATCAAGCGTCTTAGAATTATTTGTCCATATTTCTTCGCCAAATTCTATTTCAAAAAGCCCTGGATTTATATGGTGAGAGCGTAAGCTAGAAACAAAATCTAAAACAAATTTTTCTGATTTACTTTGAATCTGTGCAACATTTATGCTTATTTTTGGTATCAAGAGTTTTTCTTTTTGCCATCTATCTACATACTCTATGGTCTTTGAAACCAAAAGCGAGCAAATATCGTTTAAAATATCGCTATTTACATTGACCTCTTTCATAAATTTGCTTGCTTCCATCAAGCCAAATTTTTCTGATTTCCAATATAAAAAAACCTCTGCGTAGATCATTTTTTCGATTTTTAGATCAAATATTGGTTGAAAATATACATGAAAGTCTTCTTGCAAATTAGCTTTTTTAAGCGCGATCTCGATACTTGAGCTTAGGTGCATTTCATTACTAATTTTATCGCTATAAACCATAGGATTTAAAGCTGGATTTTTCTTGGCGTAATACATTGCCATATCTGCGTTTTTTATAATATTTCCTGGGTTTGTCGTGCTATTTTTTGTTGCTACGTCTATGCCTATTATGCACTTAAGCCCAAAGTGATATCTATCTATTTGAATTGGTTTTTCAATAGCATCTTTTAAGGCAATTCCAAGATTTAAGCGTTTTGTATGACTATTTATCTCCATTTTTGCTAGTACGATAAATTCGTCCGCACTAATCCTTGCTATGGCTTCTTGTCTATTGCAAACTTCAAGTATCCTTTTTGCAACTAATTTTAAAATTCTATCGCCTATTTCATGCCCGTAAGATGTATTTATGCTTTTAAAACGGCTTAAATTTATATAATAAACTGCGATTTCCTCATCTTCAGAGATGCTTTTACACATTCTTTCAAGCTCATTTACTATAAAATTTCTATTGCCAAGATCTGTTAGATAGTCCTTCTCAGACATATCTTGAAGTCTTAAATTTGCAAGCATAAGTTCATTGGTTCGCTCATGCATCGACTTTTCCATCTCTCTATGAAGATTTCTCTCATAATCTAATATTTTTCTACTTGCAATAGAGCTTTTAACATAGTAATTAACAATAGCATTTACAACCAAGATAAATAACGAGATAAGTGTGCTAAAAGATGTTAGATCTTCTTGTAATAGCAAAGGTAAAACTATTATTATTGGTAGCCATTTTGATCCTATTGAGATATCTTTATCGGTATTTGTAACATATTCGTTTTGGGCTTTTAAATGAAAAGCTCCTATCATTAAAAAGAAGAAAGGGATGATATACAAAAAATCTATTTTATGGCCAAAATTTACATTTGAGATCTGACTATAAAAAATAAATAAATTTAGCATCGTAAATAAAATGCTAGCTGATATAAGGTAAAAGCCACTAATTTTTATATGAAGCAAACTGCTTGTAAAAATCTCACTTAAAGTAATAAAAAGTATAAGAAAATTTATGGCTACAATAGAGAGAAAAACGATATTTGATCTATTATTTATCATAGACAAGATATCTACTTCATCAAAAATACCATATATTAAAATTACTATTAAAAAAAAGACACTTATGCTATCCATAATGATGGCTAGTTTTTCTTGACTGGCTGCAAATTTTGAATATAAAAATATACTAACTCCAGCTAAAATAGATATCATCGGCAACATAAAAAACACATCAAGATACGCATAAGAACTATGAGCCCGCAATAGTACATCTTGATTTAACACCATTAATGCATCGCAAATAGACCATAAAAAAACACCAAAACATATTGCAAGCCAATGCGTTATTTTGGTTTTTACTTTATCCATTGAAGTATAAATACCAAAAGTTATCACAAAGAAACCAAGCAAAATAGATATTTTTCCAATTAGATTATAGTCTAGCAAAGATGCTAATAGTGCAAATACGAATAGCGCTACAACCGCAACTAAGATCCATTTTCGCATGCCAGTTATAGATGATTTTGATATTAAAAAAATAGTATCCCTCTCCTAAGAAATAGTCCAAATTATACAAAAATTGACTTTGCTTTTGGTTATAATTTCCCAAAAATTTTAAAATTCACAAAGGTATCTTATGAAGTGCAATATCGTCATAAATGGACAAAATTTAATAGATTATAAATCTTTTATCTTATTTTTCTCAAAGGCGGCAAGAAAGCAGTATTTTATAAACACTTTTATGATATTTACTGAAGCCATCATAGCTGGTTTTGTTGTAGATATGCTATTAAAAAGTAAAATTTTTACTGTTATCGGAGCTGTTTTTGCTATATTTTGGATCATTTTTTATCCTATTTTTTTAAAAAGAAGTCGCATAGCTGCATTAAAGAGAATTGAAATTTCAGATGTTCAAAAGCAAATGAATTTTGAAGTAAATGAGAAATTTCTGGCTTACTATGAAGGTGAACCCAAAGAAAATGAAAAATTTGACCTAAATGAAGTTAGTGAAATTTATGAACTCAAAAATATCTTTATCATTTTTTTAGAAGAAAAGATTCATCTAATAATCCCAAAAGATGAAGTTAGCTCAAAAATGATAAATGAGCTGGCTAAACTTTGCGATAAAGATATTTTGAAATTTGAAAATTTTAGTGCAAAGAGCGTGCTTAAATAGCGCTTATTATAAGCTTTTCAAAATCCTCTACGCTCATTGGCTTACCCCAAAGATACCCTTGCACCTCATCACATCCAAGCTCTCTTAAAATTTCAAGCTGGGTTTCATCTTCGACGCCTTCAGCAATAGTCTTTAGCTCCACATTTTTAGCTAAAGCTATAACGCTTTTTACCACGTCTTTATCTATATCATTTTTAGCAATATTATCTATCAGCTCTTTAGCGATCTTTAGACGACTCATAGGATATTTTTTGATGTAATTCATCGATGAAAAACCGGTACCAAAATCATCTATGGAGATGCAAATTCCTCTATTTGAAAGCTCGGATAACGCACTTTGCATCATCTCTTCAGCATTGACAAGACTAGCCTCAGTAATCTCAACATCTACACAAGATGGATCGATGCCGTATCTATCTATATAGCTTAAAAATTTAGATGCAAAATTTATATTATCAATCTGTTTTGGTGAGATATTTATGCCTATTTTTAGATTCATATTATATTTCTCATTCCAAAAGGCCATTTGTTTTATAGCATTTTTTGCTACCCATTTTCCTATCGCATTGATAATAGAGCTTTGTTCGGCTATTGGGATAAATTTTGATTGATCTACCGGACCTTTTATAGGAGAGTTCCACCTAACAAGAGCCTCTGCTCCTACTATTTTTTTACCTTCTATTAGATACTGAGGCTGAAATTTTAGTTCAAATTCTTCATCAAAGCTTATGCTATTTAGCAATATTTCTATATAGTTTCTATCCTGAATCATGCTTTTTATATCACTATAAAAAACATACTTTTCAGATGCATCTTTCTTTGCTGCTTCTAGTGCTGCTTCTGATTGCATGATAAAATCATCAGCCAAAATTTCACTAGTTTGTGTCGAGCTAATCCCTATTTTCGCATCAAGTACAATTTTATAATCATCTATAACTATTGGCTCTGAAATAGCTTTTAGTAGATAATGCAAAAATTCCCTGCAATGTACATTTTCATTTTGCTTGACAACAACGATAAAGTCATCTCCGCCAGACCTTGCAAATAAAGAATCGTTTGGTGGCAATATTGACTCAATATTTGAAGCAAACTTTGCTATTACATCATCGCCTATATAATGCCCATACGAGTCATTTATCGCTTTAAAATGGTTTATGTCAATACTATAAATATCTATCTTCTCGCCAAGCGCCTTTGACTTTATCATCTCTTCAAGCCTTGCGATAAAATACTGGCGGTTTAGAGCATTCGTTAGATAATCATATTTACTAATCCTTTGTAGGTGCTTATTTGTCTCTTCAAGCTCTTTTACTTTACTTTCTATCTGATTATTTAATACTTTTTTGATATGTATTTCACGTTTAATTAAAATATCCATCTTTCTAACATTAGAAAATGTATAAGATAATGCCCCGTATGCAAGCAAAGTAACTAAAATAGAAAATAACCATGTCAAATTTATCTTCCAAGAGTACAAGATCATGATCGTCAAAAATGCGGCAAAAACAAATAGCTTTTGTATTAAAATTTTATCAAAATCGTTTCTGAGTGCCCTAAATTTTAGATTTGCCTCGCCCTCTCTTAAATGAAGCACAGCAACAAACAACATAAAAAATAAACTCTTAAATACAATGTCGTATCCAGAAAAGGATATTTCATCTATCCAAAAGTCCATTGTAGTGGTAAAAACATCATAAGTGCTTATTGCAATAAGCGCTATCAAGCATAAAAGTATAGATAGTCTTCTTTTTGAAAATTTAAGTGAAAAAAACGCAGTAAATGAAGTACAAAACATAAATAAATCTATGGCGATGTAACTTAGATTAAAAAAATCTTTTTGGCTTAAAACTTGAGTTAAATTTCTATTAAAAATCATAAACCACATAAAGCTAAAATATATTGCAGAAATAGAAACTGAGTCCACAAATACTTGTATTAAAAATAAATTTTTCAAATTTTTGATCAAAATGTAAAAAGCAGAAAATGCAAACATAAAATATGAAACTACGTATGAGATTTGTATAAAATTGACTTTAGAAAGAAATTGTTTAAGAAAATCAACCTTATCATATAACATCCACATAGTGTCTGATGCTACCCAGCAAGTAAGGCCTAGTAATATATATATCCAATATGTTTTTAAATTCCTTGTCTCTTTTAGCTTTAAAAAGATAAATAATGTGATCATAAAATCAAATAGAGTAGTAATTATGTCTTCATAAAAACCACTAGCAATAAAATAACTAACAACATATACACAAAAAAGTATCAACATAAATACAAAAGATACTTGATTTTCGTTGCTTATTTTACTTATCATGTTCCGTCTTTATATATCTTTCTCTGCCTTTTTGGCTAAGCTTTGCCACCTTTGCCACTCGCCGCTATCATCGACGTCGTTGCCGATAGCTTCGTATCTAGCGTAAAAATGCTCAACAAATTTCTTGCACTCTTCATCTTTTGGCAAATAGCTTAGTTCATCTTTTTGGCAAAATTTCTCCAAAAATGTGCTCGCATCAACTTTTTTAGCGTATGTTCGTGCTAGGTCAAAGTAGTTCTCTAAGCAAATTTCTTTAAATTTAGCGTAAGCTTGCTCGCTCATATCTACGCTTAGTTTGCCATCAAATTTAAGCACACCAGCCCTAAAAAGCAAGCTAAGATGTATGAGCCCCTCGCAGTAGTACGCCCTCACCTCATCGACCTTTCGCCACGCGATAAGCCCAACTGCACGGGCGATTAGCTCATGAAAGACGGCCATTTTATACTCCGCCTCTTCGTGCAAGAAAAAATTTACTAACCCACCAGTCGTCGCTTTGTACTCTTCTATAAATTTAAAGACGCCACTTTTATTCATGCTCATCTCAGTATCAAGCCCAATAAAGAGGATGTGCCCAAACTCATGACCGATCGTTGAGATTTCATAGACTTTTTTCCAAATTTTTGGCTTTAAAAATAAAATCTCTCTGCCAAAATCCAAAAACTCCTTGCTAAAAATTTCAGCCCCAAGCTTCATAAAAGGCTTTGCCTTTGCGCCCTCATAGACGTGATTTACAAAGGCAAAAATTTTCTTACCACATTTTGCACTCACGCTCTCATCATTTGGCACGACTTGAGCGCTAAAAAGCCCATTTAGCTCCGCTGCGTAATAGATCATCGGCACGCTTATATAAAGCTGCGTTCTAGCGATATTTTCGCTAACTGCCTTATTTGTCTCAGCGTTATCAAATTTTATCTTTTCGCAAACACTCTTATAAGTTTTTGCCACTTTCTCTTTAAAATTATGCTCATCTATGCCCTCGCTATCAACAAGCCTGATATCCCACTCAAGTGCGACTGCATGTGTGTAGGCATCCTCGTAGTACTCTAGTGGATGGCCTGGCTGAAGTGCGCCTTTTACATCCATCCACGCTATCTCGGCTTCTTGCCAAGCGTTTATCACCTTTGCGTTGTCCTCTTCGCAAAAGGCATTTTGTAGCTTTTCAAGGTATTTTACGTAAGATTTTTGCTCGTCATTTTGGGCTAAATTTCTTAAAATTTCAAGATTTTTAGTAAAGATTTTTTTAAGCTCTCTCACCTCATCTTTAAAAGCGAGTGCGTAAGGCAAAAAGCTAAATTTCTCGCCCTCTTTTACTACCGCGCCATAAGTTCTATCGGCCCTTACGCCGTTAGCGTCACACTGAAATAAGCCGTTTTTAGTAATAAACTCATTTGCCTGGCTTAGATCTTTAAATTTAGCCTCAAACTCTTTGTTTGTAGTGTCTATTATCTTTTCTTCCCATGAAATTTGCCACGCATTTAGGCTTAGGCCAAGCTCGTGCATAGCCTGCACAAAGGCTTGGTTAAACTGATCTAAAATTTTCTCTTCTTTGGCCTTTTCTAAAAGCTTGGCGTGCAGGTTTTCATATAAATTTCTAACGTAGCCATACATTAAATTTAGCACTCGTTTTTGCTCATCTTCGCCTAAATTTAGCTTTTTTAGCTCATTTTGAAGCGGATCTACTTTAAAATCTACTATCCTTCTTGCAAGAGCCAGTTTCTCGCTTGGTGTACCAGCAAGACCACAAATTTTAACAGCCTCGTTTATGATATCATCGTCTAAATTTTTATAAATAGCATTTAACTTGTTTTTTTGCTCTTTTGTGAGTTCATTTAATCTTTTAAAATCGTTCATTTTTTCATCCCCTGAAGTTGCAAGATTTTAGCATAAAGCCTTAAAATTTGCTACAATCAACCAAAAATTTTAACATCTAAAAGGCAAAAAATGGATATTTTAAAAGATTTTGGTGAGCCACGCATAAAACAAGTTATGTTGCCAAAGGACACAAACTCGGCTGGAAATATTTTTGGTGGCTGGATAATGAGTCAGATCGACCTTGCAGGTGCACAAGCTGCAAGAGAAATTTCTCCTGAACGCGTTGTGACAATTTCCATGAAAGAGATCATCTTTAAACAACCAGTCTTTGTTGGTGACGTGCTAAGCTGCTACGCAAAGATCATCTCTGTTGGTAAAACCTCGATAACAACGCAAATAGAAGTAACCGCTCTTAGGCTAAATCCGGGCGGATATAGAGAAACTATACACGTTACAAGCGCTACTGCAACCTACGTCAGTGTAACAAAAGATGGACTTAAAAAGCCAATCGATGAGAAGCTAAAGCAGCTTCATGGATTTTAAAAATTTGGTTGCGATTTATGCAACCAAATTGAAAAATTAATACTACTTTTAAAAATTATTGAAATTCTTAAACTAAAAGCAATATTTTTCAACTTCTTTAAATGCTTTGTGAAGTAAAATCAGCCTCTATACATTTTTGGGAGAAAAATGAAAAAATCACGCCTAGGTCTTTTGCAAACACAAATCACAAAGATCCTAACTCAAAATGAGCTTGATAAATTTGAGTATAAAGAGCTACCAAAAACAAGCATAATCTACACCGAAGAGATCAAGATCATCATCTTAAAAAGTGGCTGTGCAAAGCTCTCATTTTTTGAAGATGGAGAGGAATTTATCCTTTATCATTTAGAAGCGAGCAACATCGCCGTGCTTGATGATAATTGCGCTTTTGAAATACTTGAAGATGCTGAAATTTATGCTATAAATTTAAACAAAATAGGTGAAATTTTATCAAATGCAAATGTCGCAGATGAAATTTTAAAAGCTGTGTTAAATGCAGTAATCGTGCAGCGCCAGATCATAAAATCCATACTTTTTGAAGATGCAAAAGGTAGGATTGCAAATTTTTTGATCGAGCTTGCAAAGGAGCAGGATCTAAAGCAAAATGGATATCACTACATATTTTTGCCATTTTCTCTAAAGGTACTCTCAAGCTTTGTGGGGCTCAAACGCCAAAGCGCTTCAACTGCATTTAATGAGCTTATAAAAGACGACATCATAAGAAAGATCACACCACACGAGTTTTTAATAATTGATTATGAAAAACTTGAAAGTTACACAAACTAAAAATCAAAAATTTTTATAATGGCTAGCAAAGAGTAGCCTTAGAGGATTAGTCTTTGCCAAAAAGCAAAGACTAAAAATTTTTAAGCTTTTTTCTTCATGTCAAATTTATTAGCCATAAAGCCAACTAAACCAACAAAGAAAAGTCCGCCGCAGATATTACCAAGTGTAACCGGAACTAAGTTTTTACCGATGAAATTTCCCCAGTTTAAAACTTCTAGTTTTTCAGCCGTAATGCCATGTCCTAGAGCTGCAGCTGCAGCAGCGATATCTCCGCCGTTTGCTGCTATATAGTGAGCTTTTGAGATAATGGCTTCAGTGATTATAAACATATTTGCCACGCAGTGCTCCATAGAGCAAGCCACAAATGCGCCGATCATCCACATAATGGCAAAGAATTTACCAGATAGATTGCTCTCACTTGTCGCAGTCCAAATAGACATACAAACAAAGACGTTACAAAAAATTCCGCGGATAAATAGCTCATGAAATGGTGCTGTGATCTTGCCAATGCCAGCTGGTATAAAGTGTTGCAAGATGTAGCCATCATACTTTAGTGGCAAGCCTGAGTAGTAGTACATATAAGCGATCAATGCGCCACCAACGAAGTTAAATATCCAAACGATAGCCCAGTATCCGATAGTCTTACCTAGTTTTAGCTTTCCTTCATACGCACTAACACCACTTAAAACAGAGCTTGTAAAAAGATGTCCGCCATAAAAGACAACCATCATAAGGCCACAGCTAAATGTGATACCGCCGATAAAATTTGAAAGACCAATAGACTGGTTTTCAGCCATACCAACTGTTGAGTGAGCCCAAAAAATATCACCCATAGCAATAGCAGCTCCAGCCATGATAGCAAGAAAAATAATACTAGTAAGTGGCATATGAGCCTTATGCTCCATAGAGCTTGAGACCGCTTGAGCGGTTTCTGCCGGATTTAACATCACATTCTCCTTTTTATTTTCAATCTCGCACATGAGCCAAGCTCATCTTTGTGACCAAAGTTTAACACTTTGCAAAATTACTAAAGTCAAATCAATGCTTGCGGTTAAAAGCAAATTTTGCCTTTAGTAACCAAAAAGATTAAAATTAGCCATTTGCTAAATTTAACCAACTAAATTTTTATCAATCTCTACAATTCTTAAAAATGCTTTTCTGGCACTTTTTTTAGCCTGTTCGCTCAAGCCTTCTTCGAAATTTAAGACATTTTCGAGCAAGACGCTAATGCCTAAAAACAGCGTTTTAGGGCAAATTTTACGCAAATAGCTTAAAAGCACTGGCGTTGGGAGGTTGTGAGTTGAGTAGATATAGTCTCTATCGTCACTTAGGTCGAAAAACTCTATCTTATCCTCATCAAAGCCGCTCATCGCATCGACTACTATCAAAATATCAGGTGCAAATTCTCTAATAGCTGAGAATTCATTTTCAGGCACATCTTGCCCAAAAAATACCTTCCACTCTTTTAGCTCAGCTTCTACAATGCGGCCTACTTCATTACCCACATCATCATCGCCACGCATAGGATTACCGATGCAAAGGATGGCTTTTTTCATCAAAAGTCCTTCCTAAGCACGATATATCCCTCTTTTAAATTTGCCAAAATTTCTTTAAGCTTACACTCACAAAGCTGTGGCAAGAGTTTAGCGATATGCTCGGCAAAAATTTCAACTTCAAAATATTTGCTTAAATTTCCGATCTTAAATTTCACGTATTCGCCTGAGTTTTTGATCATCTCGTCAAATTCCTCATCGCTTAGCTCTAAAATTTTCTCGCTAAAATCAATCGTGCCAACGCCATGTCCCACGCAAGTGGAGAAAACTTTTATCTCCTTTAGCTCGCGTGGAAGCTTATCGTTGTCGTCCATATGCCTTTTTGTAAGCTTATAAACTTGTATCATCTCTTACTCCAAACCTCGCTATCAACGTCTATCGCAAAGCTTTTATCAGCTTTTGCATATTTTAGATAGACATCATTATGCAAAAGCCCCATGCACTCAGCATATCTAGGATCTTCCTCTTTTTTGATAGCTGTAAGCACAGCCTCTCTTGAAATGCTTGGATCATGAACATCTTTTGAGCATTTGATAGCATTCATATATTTTTCAAAAAGTATTCTACCAAAGATATAGCTCATTAGCCTTCTGCTTTCAGCTTGCAAGTCGCGCTCGAACAAAATATCGCCTATGATCGACTTCTCAACTGAAGGTGGCAATGTATTATCTTCCTCATAGCTTTTTTTATGAAGTTTTTGATCAATAATGCCAAGAGCCATGCCAAGGCCGTAAATAATGCTTGCTGGGTGTGGAGGACAGCCTGGGATATAGACATCGACGGGGATTATCTTATCGATGCCACCCCAAACGCTATAAGCGTCGTGGAAAATTCCGCCACTGCTTCCGCATGCACCAAGAGCAACTACGATCTTAGGATCTGGAGTCGCCTCATAAGCACGAAGAAGCGGATAATACATCTGCCTTGTTACAGGACCGGTGCAGAGCAAAATATCAGCGTGTCTTGGGTTTGCTACAAGCTTGAAACCAAAGCGCTCAGGATCCCACATAGGTGTAATAGCTGCAAAAATTTCTATCTCACAGCCGTTACAGCTTCCGCAGTCGATCCTATAAACGCTAAAGCTTCTTTTGATATTTTTTAGATGCTCTAGCTTTGCAGTTAGATCATTTGCTGTTTTTATGTCCTCTGGGACTTGATATAGACTCATTTTATAGCCTCCTCAATGCCTTTTGTTAGCCTCTCAGCAGATTGATTTTTCTTGCACTCTGGGCAGATATAAAGGTAGTCTTTTGCCTCTTCAAGTCTGCCTGGGAGTAAATTTGCTGTGCCAAGCTTTTCAAGGGTGAAATTTATAAGCCTTTTTGGCGTAAATGGCTTGCCGCAGCATTTGCAAGTTTGCATCTCAAGCTCGCCCCTTTGTATAAGAGCGCTCTTGTCAAATTTAACCGCAAGCTCAAAGCTATCACTTAGGCGAACGGCTCCAGTTGGGCAAACCTCATCGCAGCGCCCGCAAAATATACAACGACCACAGTCAAATTCCCAAACAAGTTTTGTTTGCTCATCGTTCATCTTAAGCTCTATCGCGTTACTAGGACAAGCGATACCGCAAGCTGCACAACCTATGCAAAGATCGTATGTATAGTTTGGCTGACCACGGAAATTTTCAGGAACAATATATGGCTCAAATGGATAGGCGTATGTCGCCTTTCCATATTTTTCTGTGATGTCAAATAACTTCATCATCTTAAATCCTTCTTACTAACCCCGCCATCTTGACAGAATTTTTTAAGGTCTTTCTCTGTTAAAATTTTGCTCTTTTTAGTCCTTACATCGACTAATGTAACACGCTCAGTGCATGAGTAGCAAGGGTCAAGTGAGCAAACGATAAGCGCAGCGTCACTTATGTTGTTTCCTCTAAATTGATATCTTAGGCTTGGCCAGTTGTTGTATGTTGCTGCTCTGCATCTCCAGCGATATACTTTTTGAGCGCTGCCTTGCATGATCCAGTGAACATTCTCGCCACGTGGTGCTTCATCATGACCAAGTGCAAAATTTTCAGGTTTGATCATAGTCACAGGATCGATCATGATTGGAGTTTGAGGCATTAGTTCAAAGCATTGGCGGATGATGTGAATAGAGCTTTTTAGCTCTTTATATCTAACCATCTCGCGAGCAAAAACGTCACAACCATGCTCAACTGCTACTTCAAATTCTATCTGTTTGAAAAAGTCGTATGGGTGATCGTAGCGGTTATCGCGTTTAAAACCAGAGCCTCTCATATTTGGACCAACTGGGCTAAAGTCACGTGCTATTTGGCGGTCTAGGATGCCTACACCTTTCCAGCGTCCGATTTGGCGTTTATCTTCCATAACTGCGTCCCAAATTTCTGAAATTTGAACGTCAAGTTTATTTATGATCTCGATACCTTTTTTGATCTCTTGGTTTGTCATGTCACGTCTTAAGCCGCCCATAACGACATTGCCGTATGTTTTACGTCCACCAGTTACTAGTTGAGCTAGCTCCATAGAGTACTCACGAACTCTAAAGATATGCATGAAAGCGTTGTAGTTACCAGTGACCTCACAAGCTAGACCGATATTTAAAAGGTGGCTGTGAAGACGCTCGATCTCAAGACAGATGACGCGTATAGCTTGAGCTCTTAGTGGAATTTCAAGCTTGATAGCTTTTTCTGCTGCTTCAATACAAGCAATAGCGTGAGCATAACCACAAATTCCACAAACTCTCTCTGCAAGATAGCCCATTTGATCATAGTTCATTCTGTTTTCAGCTAGCTTTTCCATACCGCGGTGTTGATAAAAGAGGCGGTAGTCAGCGTCGATGATCTCGTCGCCGTCACAGAAAAGTCTAAAGTGACCTGGCTCATCTGAAGTAATATGTAGTGGTCCAAGTGGCACATCAACTACTGCATCACCTGTTGGAAACAAAAACTCAGAATCAGGCTCATCTCTATGATCAACCGGATCAGGGCGGTAGCGATAATCCATCGCATCTTTTCTAAGTGGGTGAAGTCCGTCTGGCCAGTCATCACTTAAAACTAGACGCCTTTTATCAGGCAAGCCTTCGGCTACAAGGCCAAACATATCATAAGCTTCTCTTTCGTACCAAACACAAGCTGGCACTAGCGGGGTAACTGATGGGAATGTCGGATCGCTTCCTGGGATAAGCGTTTTAACAGTAATAAAGCACTTATCCTCAGCTGCAAAATCATCCGCTTCAGTCATCTTGCTACCTTCCATTGAAAGAGCATAATAAAGAGCAAAGCTGCCATTTATCTGGCGCTCGTCGTTTGGTATCATCGTGCTTATGAAACCGCCAATATCATAATAAAGCGTTTTAACAGCTAGTGGAAGATCATTTCTATCAACCAAAACTGTGATCTGATCGTCTGCTTGACGAGTTACTTCTAAAATTTTTACTTTAGTTTTTAGGATTTCAACAAATTTATCGCCTCTCATTTTAAAGCTCCCATCATTATATTAACACCGTTATCTACTAGCGTATAAAAGCTATCTACGTGCCATACGCCAAAGATTATGATAAGGGCACAAAGTGCTATAAGAGGTAAATTCTCTAACAAACTCATCTCTTTATTATGAACAACCACACCTTTTGGCTCGCCAAAGCTTGCCATGTTAAAGTGCGCAAAGTCAGCTATGAAAATAACTGCAAGTGCAATAGCAAATAGCGCAACTGCGATGTATTGACCGCTTGTGATAGCTCCTACAAAGACGTTATACTCGCTAACAAATATAGCAAACGCTGGAACACCAACTAGTGAGCAAACAGCCGCGCCAAACATTATAGTTGTAATAGGCGCGATCTTAACCATACCGCCCATCTTGCTCATATCTTTGTGGCCATAAATTCTTGCTATGTTGCCTGTTGAGCAAAATGCCAAAGCTTTAGTAAAGCTGTGAGCTAAGCAGTGAAATATCGCTGCAAATAGACCAAATTTACCGCCAACACCAAGTGCAAATGCGATAACACCCATGTGAACGATTGAGTGATATGCAAACATTCTTTTTACGTTATGTTGTCTGATTAGGAAAAATCCCGCTACAAAAAGAGTGATAGTTCCTGAAACGATCATTATGCCCTCAACGAAGCTAAATCCAACTGCTTGAGCTGTGATAGCGTAGTATCTTAAGAGTGCTAGCATCGCACATTTTAAAAGTACGCCTGAAAGTAAGGCTGAGATAGGTGCTGGACCTTCAGCGTGAACGTCTGGTAGCCAAGTGTGAGTTGGAGCAAGACCAGCTTTTGTACCAAAACCAATTAGAGCAAATACAAAGATAAGTTTTGCTGCATCTGGGTTTAAATTTTTAGCATTTGCCATTATGCTTGAAAATAGCATAGAAGCTTCGCCATCTCCTAGAGTGCTAAATGTGGCTGAATATAAAAGAACAGTCGCATAAAGTGCAAATGCTAGACCGATTGAGCAAAGAACGATGTATTTGTAACCACTCTCTGTTGATTTTTGATCTTTGTGGATAGCGACTAAGAATACTGAAGCAAGAGTTGTAGCCTCGATAGCAGCCCACATAAACGCAACGTTGTTGCAAATAACGCTTAAAGTCATTGTAAAGATAAATACATGGCTTAGTGCGTAGTATTTTTTAAGATCGCTTAAGTGGATGTGTCCATCTTCAAGCTCCCATCTCATGTAGTGGATAGAGTAAAAATTTACTATAAATCCAGTTACAGCAATAAGCACCAAGAAAACACAGCCTAAGCTATCTAAAAACAAAAATTTATCAAAACTATAAAAAGTTCCGCTACTTAAGACTTTAAGAACATTGTTAAGTAAAGCCACCGATGTCGCAGCAGAAAACAAAACGTGAAGTCCGCTTAATACCGCATAATTTTTAGGACTCAAAAACAAGACCAAAGCACCAAGGAGCGGTAAGATAAGTATTAAAGCTAAACTATCCATCTCTAACCCCTTAAATTTGAAGCTTTAGAAGTATCTAAACTATCATAAGCTTTATAAAATCTAATCGCTAAGACGCTCATGATGATAACGGCAAATATCGCATCTGTTAAAATTCCAAGCTCAACTAACTCATGTGAGTTATAAGCCATTAGAGCAAGGCTTAGGTGGATACCGTTTTCAAATAAGCAGTAAGCTAGAATTTGTTTTATAAATGAGTTTCTTAGCATGAAGCCAAAAATTCCCATCATAAAGACCGTTCCAGCTGCGATTAGCATGATCTCTTCTTTGATAAGAGAGAATTTTAAAAATATAGGGTGGATACTCATTGAAAGAGCTAGAGAAAATCCCATAGCAATAACAGGACTTACAAAAAATCCACCAACTGGCTCATCTTCGCTAACTACGCCAAGTTTTTTGATAAGCCAGAATAAAATTCCTGGCACAAGTAAAACTTTGGTAAAAAATGCAACGATCGCCCAAGTTTTGAGCTGCTCAGCATTAAATTTCTCAGATAACAAGAAAAATATACTAACTAAAAGTAGTGTCTCAATCGCATAAGCGATGATTGAGAGTTTTAAGCTTCTAAGACCAAAAACCGCAAGCGAAGTTACGATCATGCAAATGGCTAAAATATCAAGTGTTTGCATCTCACACTCCTACTACATAAAGTGTTAGTGCAACAAACGAGATAGCAAGTGCACCAAGTGCATTTTTGCGTAAAGATGAAGTCATTTTAAAGCGTGGTCCAAAGTTGTCTATAAAGACAGCCGCTACGTAAAATACTCCAGTTTTTATCACAAAAACGATAATAGCTAAGAAAGGATTGCTAAAATTCCATGGCTCAAATATAGTTAGGAAAAGTCCGATCATAGCAAACTGTTTTAATATAAGTGATGCTTGAACTAAACCAAGGTCGCTACCTGCATATTCGCCAAGTAAGCCTTCTTGAAGCTCTTGCTCGGCTTCAGCTACGTCAAATGGTTTTCTGCCAGTTTCAACATACATGCACCATAAAAATGCGATAGAAGCTACGGCAAAACTTGGGATTTGATATCCAATAACACCGGTTTTTACCATCTCTTGGATCTCAATTAAATTTGATGTTTTAGCTGCAAGCATTACGACGATTAGGCACATGATCATAACTGGCTCGACATATACGCCTAGCATTTGCTCCCTGCCACCGCCTGTTGCTGCAAATGGGTTGCCGCTATCCATTGAAGCTGCACCAAATACGAATCTAAGCAATGCGCCAAGATAGAGGATCACAAATATATCTGAATACGCTCCAAAAACAGTATCTTTGCTATATGTTATAGGTATAGCAGCTAGAACTGCAGCTGAAGTTGCAAAAAGGAAAAATGGAGCCCATCTAAATACCCAGTGAGAGCACTCAGGGACGGTTCTTCCTCTTCTAAAGAGTTTTATAATATCACGATATGTTTGAAAGAAATCGCTGCCTTGTTTTGATTGAAGTCTAGCCCTTAGTTTTCTTGCCATACCATCAAACAAAGGAGCTACCAAAACGATAACGACTACTTGAAATATCATTAAAAGTATAGTTTGCATTTTCGTCTCCTAAACTAAAAAGTAGCCCACAGCAAGTATGGCACAAAGATAAATTAGGATATAAAGCGTATAGACGTTTGTATATCCGCTTTGAACGATACCTAGTTTATCAGCAAATTTCATACACCATTTGATGACTGGCTCATAAAACATTCCCCACCAGATATCTTTTGGATGGTTGTGATATTCAACCGCGTCAAAATAATTTCTAGTAACGATCTTTTTATCAGCTCTAAATAGCCATTGCATGATCTTTCTAAGATCGCCTGTAAATGGACCACCTGTCATTTGCATACGTGAGCTATATTTAAAGCCACATGCCCAAGGATCAGTCTCGCGTGGTTTATCTCTATTTGCTTTCATAACAGCAAGGATGATAAATGGCAAAATCATAGTCGCACATAAAACTAAAGCGATAAGCGGAGTTGAGATCATACTGCCTATTGGTGAAGTTACATTTATAGCACCAAGGCTAGCTTTATAGTCGCTTATAGCGATAGAATTTACAGCTTGCATGATGTAATCAACTATGTAGTTTGCGCCAAGACCAAAGCCAACGCAGCCTATCATTAAGATGATCATACCAAGAACCATGCCTATTGGACTCTCTTTAGCATTTTCCCAAATTTTTTGATCTCTTGGAGTACCTGCAAAGATAACAGCGTAAAGTTTGAGGTGCATGCCGACCAAAACGCCTGTTAGCGCAAGAGCTACGACGCCAAGCGTAAATGCATATCTAACTAATGTTCCCTCGCCCATCGCGCCTTGAAGCATACCTTGATATGTAAACCACTCTGAAACAAAGCCATTTACTGGAGGTAAAGCTGCGATACCCATGATACCTATAAACATACCAAGGCTTGTCCATGGCATCTTTTTAGCAAGACCGCCAAGGATGTCCATATTTTGTGTATGAGTAGCGTGGATGACTGATCCAGCGCAAAGGAAAAGTAGACCTTTAAATATAGCGTGGTTAACTACGTGGTAGCAACCTGCTAGAAAACCTACTGCTGCAAGTGTTAAATTTCCAGCTGCAACGCCGTAAATTCCTGTGCCAAGACCTAGTAAAATGATGCCTATGTTCTCAACTGAGTGATAAGCAAGCAAGGCTTTAAAGTCGTGTTGGCAAAGAGCGTATAAAACACCAAATAGTGAGCTAGCTGCACCAAGAGCGAGTATTGTAAGTCCAAAATATGTACTAAGTGGTAAGTAAAGTGTAAATTTAACTAGTGTAAATAGAGCAACTTTGATCATAACGCCTGACATAAGGGCCGAAACGTTTGATGGTGCTGCTGGGTGAGCTTGTGGAAGCCAAACGTGAAATGGCCACATACCAGCTTTACTACCAAAGCCAACCAAAAATAGTGCAAATACAGCAGCAGAAGCACCAAATGGCATCTTAACGCCCATAAATGCGCTAAAGTCAAAGCTTCCTGCGTAGTAAGCTGTGATAAGCAAGCCACAGGTGATACAAAATGCACCGATTTGTGCGATGCCAAGATATACCATGACTGCTTTAAGTGTATTTTTACCATCATTGACGATGATAAGAAATGATGAAATAAGAGTCATAAGCTCCCATAAAACAACAAAGCAAAATACATTATCAGCGCTAATTACTAGAAGCATTGAGAGTATAAAAGTATTAAACAAACATGCAAATACGCCAATGTTTGCTTTTTTGATGTACTCATCTGCATAGCTCATACCATAAACGCTGCTTGCAAATCCGATGAAAACAACGACAAAGCTAAAGAAATTTCCAAGTGGATTTAGCGCAAATTTTGGCGAATACAAAAAGCCATCCATAAGAGCAAAGCTATCGCTTACTCCCATATTTGCAACAAAGTGACACATCGCATAAAAGCAGCTTAAAGCACTTAGTCCAAAACCAACCTTTACAGCGGCCTTTGGAGCACAATAAAGCAAGATGCTAACGACGGCACTTACAAGAAATAGCATATAAACCGTAGTCATCTTATGCTCCTTGTCCGTTTAAAATTTTAGTAGCAAATTTATTCACTGCTTCATAATCTATCCTCTTGCCAAGTTTATGTTTGCCCTCTTCTGGATCAATCATAACAAGAGCACTCGTCGGACAGACATCAACGCAAGCTGGTCCATTTTCACGACCAAAGCACATATCGCATTTAACAGCGATATTTTTTGCGCCTGATTGTGACTCTATCTCAAGGTTGTACTTTGGCTCGACAGCGTAATTTACTGAAGGCATAAGCTCTGCACTTGAGCTTATCGCACCGTAAGGACAAGCGATCGTGCACATCTTACAGCCTATACAAATTTCCTCGTGAAGCTCGATGCAATTATCATTAAATCGCAATGCTCCAGTTGGACACACATTCGCACAAGGACCATCGTCGCATTGTCTGCACTGAGTTGGCATAACGCCAGTAGCTTCTCTTAGCACACTTAGCCTTGCACGTGACAGCTTGCCGCGTTCATAAGCGCTCTTAAAACATGCAGCCATGCAGGTTGCACATCCTATACAGCGTTTATAATCGGCAATCACAAATTTATGTTTTTTCATAAATTCCTCCCATTAAACAAGGCTAAACTGCCCTGCTCACTTTTAAAGTGATGGTTAGTCACCAAAATAGAGATAGTTAAATTTTTATTTAACATCTCAAACGCTCCTTCCTAATTTTTGTAATAATTCTATAACTTACAATGAATAAATTCCGTCATCTATCTGACAAATTTTGTATTTTTAAAATTAAATTTTTATTTTATATATCTTTAAGATTATCTACTTAATATCGATTTTTAGGTATATTTATCTGCTAAAGGATAATATTTATTAATAAAATTTTCCTATAAAGAGTAAAAATATCTTAATTAAGTTTAAATTTACAAGTTAATTATTTAAGCTCGGGTTAATTAAATAAAACTGAAATTTAAAAATCTAAAATATAATCCACCCTTTAAATTTAAAAGGCTTTTTATGGGAATTTTTATAGTTATAGTTTTGCTTATTATTGCAGTTTTTATTTTTATGAAATTTGCCCCAGTTTTTGGTGGTGTGCCAGATATTAAAAGCCAAAAGCTGATAAAGGCTTCGCCAAATTTTAACGGCAAAGTTTTTATAAATTTAGAGCCAACGATTGATATGGTAAAAAATAATCCGCAAGCATCTATGCTAAATTTCGTCCGCCAAGCACTTTTTCCACCAAAAGGTAAGCTACCAACTAAGCCTTTACCAAATTTAAAATTTGACGCAAATGCGCTCAAAAATGGCGAGTTTATCTGGCTTGGGCACGTTAGCCTCATATGCAAGCTTGATGACAAAACTATCATCACAGATCCAGTTTTGCACCGAGCATTTCCACTGCCAATTGGCGGTAAGCCCTTTGCCTACGAGCATGCTATCACCGCTAGTGACTACCCAGATGTGATCGATGTCGCCCTCATCTCGCACGATCACTACGATCATCTTGATCATAAAACGATACTTGAGCTAAAAGATAGAATTTGCAAATTTCTAGTGCCACTTGGTGTAAAAGCTCATCTTGTAAGATGGGGCGTTGATGAAGACAAAATTTATGAGTTTGAATGGTTTGGTGAGCAAAAAATAGGAAATTTAAACTTCACGTTTTGTCCTTCAAGGCACTTTAGTGGGCGTACATTTAAAAGAAATACGACGCTTTGGGGTGGCTGGGCGATTGAAGAGGCTGGCTTTAGCTTTTATTTTAGCGGAGATGGCGGATACGGCAAGCACCTTAAGATGATAAATGAGAAATTTGGCTCCTTTGATCTAGTTTTTATAGAAAATGGTGCTTACGGCGATGGCTGGCCTTACGTGCATATGAAGCCAGAGGAGTCGGCGCAAGCACTAAAAGATCTTGGTGCAAGGCTTGGTGTGCCGGTGCACTGGGGTAAATTTGATCTATCTTATCACGCTTGGGATGAGCCGATCAAGCGTTTTGAAAAGGCAGCGACAAAACTTGAGCTAAACTACGCAACGCCGATGATCGGAGAAGTTTTCACTACCCAAAATCCGCCTAGAAAAAAGTGGTGGGAGAAAATTTAGGAATAAAATTTGCTCTAAATTTTAAAATCCAAAAGGAAATGCTGATGAAAATTTCTGAAAATTTAGCAAATCTAAAAAATGTCATCGATAAAGCTGCAAAAAACGACCTTGATATGAGCGCAACTGGAAGCTTTTTACAAAATTTAGAAAAAGCGAATAAAGAGACTGAAAAAATTTATAAACAGCTAGAAAAAGAGTTAAAAAGCGATGCGCAAATGTTTAAACAATTTGACTTCATGCAGATGATAACAAAGCTTCAATACGGTAACCTAAAGCCAAATGAACGTGAAAAACTGCTCAATAAAATGAGCAAGATCGCCAAGGAAATTTAATTTAAATAGGCTTGATGCGGAGCTAAATTTTACTACTTCTGTGGAATTTGGTGGGTTTTAGTGAGTGATTTGCTTAAAAATAAATTTATTTAAATAGCAACCGTTAAAACTCAGATATATTTCTATTTTCTATCAAAACGCTTATATATTCATAGCTCACATAGTAGCATAGACATACTACTGCTTTAGGTTTTAGGCAAATTTTTAAAATTTCATAAACGAGTAATTTTAGGAGTCAATTCTTGGTAGCGAATGAAAGTTTAGCAAATTTTAAAATTTATGAGCAAGCATATCACGCTTCCAAATTCAGTGGCAAGTGATAACAGACCTGAATTTGGTAAGTTGCTAATGCGAGTGAGTAAGATTTTAAAATTTACAAAGACAGCTTGATTAAATTTGTAAAAGAATAAATTTAAAAAAGAATTCACATACCTATTTATATATGTAAATTTACCAGATAGAATTTAAGAGCCAAAGAGGCTCTTAAATTTTAGTGGAGTTCGCTCCAAACTTTGCGTTTCCAAAGCCAAGCAAAAATTCCTAATATAAAGAAGTAGATCATTACATAAAGTCCTGTGCTCTCGCGCTCAGCCTTTTTCTTGTCGCCTACTTTTTGGATATAAGCTACCACATCGTCTTCAGCGGCTTTATTTAAACCAACTCTTGGCATTGCAGTACCTGGTAGCATCTTTTGAGTATCGTTTATAAATTTATGTAAATACTCATCACCTTTTGAACGAATCATCATCGATAGGTCAGGTGGGTTTGAGCCCATATAAGCAGCAAGGCTTACTTTGTTGCTAAATGCATATTTTTTGTCATATTTCATATCATGACATCTTTGACATGCATCAGCGAAAACCTTTTCTTCAGTGATCTTATTATTTGCCTTTTCATAATCAGCAGATACCTTTTTCAAATAAGCTACTATATCGGCAGTCTCAGCATTTATATCACCACCAGCACCCATAAATGCGGTCATCGGAAATGGATGCTCGTCGTTAAATTTATGAGTTAGCTTTAAAGCCATATTTGGATTTTTAATGAGTGCAGCTAAGAATTTATCGTCATAAATTTTACCAGCGGTACTAAGATCTGGTGGCACTACACCAAAGCTTTGACTAGCTGTCTCAGCATCCATACCAGCTGGCATACCTGCTGCTTCTATACCGTGGCATCCTGTACATCCTGCTGCTACAAAAGTATCAGCACCCTTTGTAGCGTCACCTTTTGTAAGATCGATAGAGTTAATGTCATTCCAAAATGCTGTATAGTCATCAAGAATTTTTTGTGCTACTTCTACATCTTTTGTAGCCGCATCTATACTTGCCTTATTTCCGCTAGCCTTAGCAGTCTCAAGTGCTGTCTTTTTTTGCTCTAAAAAGTGCTTTGCATAGTCAGTATCTTCTTTTGAAAAGTTATACTCAGCATTTGCAGTATGAGGGTGAAGCTTTGTGTGAGCATAAGGCTCGATACCCCAATATAAAACACCTGAAAGAATAACAACAATGGCAAAAATTTTAAGCTCTTTCATGATTAGCCCCTCTTTCTTTCAAGTATTGTTATAACTGGCAACGCAATTATAAATAAGAACAAGAATAGCAATGATGAATAAAATCCTATCCAGTCATTATAACCACCTGTTGGGAGCTTGCCATATATCGATAAAACGATAAGATCGACAACTAAAACCCAAAACCATATAAAAAATAGTGGTCTTTTGTGAGCTGGAGCTACAAGGTCGCTTCTATCAAGAAGAGGTATAAGCATAAACGCAACACCTGCAAACGCAAACGCGATAAGACCGATGTTATAAGCAGAAATTCCAGCTATATCAAAGAAGAAGCCACGTAAAATTTCATATTGCCACAAGAAATACCACTCTGGATAGATATGTGGTGGGGTTTTTAGTGGATTTGCTGGCTCAAAGTTGATAGGATCCATTGCAAAGTTAAAGTGATAGCAAACAAGATAGATGACAAATATCATAAAGAATGATACATACATAAAGTCTTTTGCCAAAAATCCTGGCCAAAATGGTATAACTTTAGATTTCGCTCTATCGCCGTGTAGATACTCTTGTGCCTCTACTTCAAAGTCAATATCTTCGCTTGTTAGGTTATTAACGTGTGGAACTCTTAAAGAGTAGAAGTGAATAACCAAAACAGCTATTGTTACAAGTGGCAATAAACAAACATGAAGCATAAAAAATCTAGTAAGTGTTGAGTCACCAACTGCGTAATCGCCTCTAATCCACTCAACTAAAGCATCACCAATAACTGGCACACCGCCAAAAAGCTGAGTGATAACAGTTGCCGCCCAGTAGCTCATCTGTCCCCATGGAAGCATATAACCACTAAATGCCTCTGCTGAAAAACAGATAAATAGCACCATGCCACTTATCCAAATGACCTCTCTGCCTCTTTTGTATGAACCATAGTAAAGTCCAGTAAGCAAGTGAATATACATAATAAGAAATATCGTAGAGGCTGAGACTGCGTGAATATGACGCCAAAGCCAGCCATACTCGACCTCTTGCATGATAGTATAATTTACACTATCAAATGCTAAATTTACATCTGGTTTGTAATACATTAAAAGTAAAAAACCGGTAACGATTAAGAGCATAAAAAGCGTTGTTAAAATAACGCCCATTGCCCAAAGGAAATTTATATTTTTTGGAATCCAGTATTCACTAACTAGAACCTTCATAAGTTTTGTAAAAGCTAGGCGTTGATCAAGCCAGTCAATAACGCCAGTTGATTTATGAGCTAAAGACATTGCTATCCTCCTAAGCTTTTGCTACTAATTTTTCGTATTCTGGGCTTGTTTCGCCTAGAACTAGCTTGGTTCCATCAATCTTAAATGGTGGTATATCAAGTGGTCTTGGAGGAGGTCCGTATGTTTGCATTCCGTCGGCATTAAATTCGCCGCCATGACAGGCACATACAAACATTTGCTTGCTTGCTTTATACTCAGGTATACAACCAAGATGCGTGCAAAGTCCGATAAGAACTACATATCTAGCATCCCCTACGACAACATCTCTTTTGTCATTTTTAGCCATATCAGGACTTTTTTTAAGGATAAAAATAGGCTTTTTACGCCATTCAACCTGCCTCATTTCTCCATCTTTGATCGGACTTAGATCAACTGTTGTAAAACCAGCAGCTTTTACGCTTGGAAGTGGATCCCAAGTCTTTTTAACAGCCACTAGTGACATAGCGCCGCCGACAGCTGCCACAGCACCAAACGCAAGGCCGATAAAGCTACGTCTTTCTTGCTTTACTGACATTAAATTCCTTTCTATAAATAAATTCTTAACGATTATACTCTCAAAAAATTAAAAAAGTATAATTTCTAAATATAATCTGCAAAAATAATGTTAATTTTAGCTTAAACGTAAATCTTGATTTTAAGATGAGAATTTTAAGCTTTATGGCTTTTTGAACTAAATCTAAAATCAAAATCAGCCAAACTTTTTCTCATTCATCTTTATTATATAGATATGTAAGATATCAATTGCAGCTGGCGTGATGCCTGAAATTTCACTCGCAGCAAAAAGCGTAGGCGGTGCAAATTTCTCAAGCTTTTCGACCACTTCATTACTAAGACCACTCACACCTCTAAAGTCAAAATTTTCAGGAATTTTCACATCCATCATGTCTTTCATTTTTTCTATCTGATTTTTTTGCTCATTTATGTAGTGCTGATATTTACACTCGGTTAAAATTTGATCCACACTCGCATCATCTAAATTTGCAAATTTCTGATCAAGCTTTCTTAGTTTCTCAGCTGTAAAGCTCTTGCGTGCGACTATCTTTTGAAGGCTAACATTTTGACTGATCGGCTCTTCATCAAGGCTGGCTAAAAGCTCTAAATTTTGCTTGCTCGGCGTAATTTGTGTATTGTTAAGGTAAGCAAGTCCATCTTTTAAATTTTGACTGATAGCTTCAATTTCATTAAAAGTCTCATCATCAAGAAGTCCAAGCTCATGGCCATATCCACCAAGCCTTAAAATAGCATTTTCCTCACGCAAAAGCAAGCGATACTCCGCCCTACTCGTAAACATCCTATATGGCTCTTTTGTCCCCTTTGTGACAAGATCATCTATCAAAACGCCGATATACGCTTCATCGCGGCGCAAGACAAGTGGCTCTTTATTATCAAGTGAAAGCGCTGCATTTATGCCAGCCATTAGCCCTTGAGCGCCGGCCTCCTCGTATCCAGTCGTGCCGTTTATCTGTCCAGCTAGATAAAGACCTTTTACCTTTTTTGTCTCCAAACTATGTTTTAGCTGTGTTGGCTCGACGTAGTCATATTCGATAGCGTATCCATGCCTTACAATTTTCGCATTTTCAAAGCCCTTTACAGAGCGTAGCATCTGCACTTGCACCTCATAAGGTAGGCTCGTTGAAAAGCCGTTTATATAGTACTCTGTCGCTTCAAGTGTCTGAGGCTCGATAAAAAGATGGTGTCTGTCGCGGTCGCCAAAGCGGTTTATCTTATCCTCTATACTTGGGCAATATCTTGGTCCGATGCCCTCGATCTGACCTGTAAAAAGTGGTGCTTTGTCGAAATTTGAGCGAATTATTTCATGAGTGGTTTCGTTTGTATAGGCGATGTAGCATGGCAGCTGCGTTGGGGAGAAATTTTTAGTTCTAAAGCTAAATGCAACTGGCTTTGCGTCGCCATCTTGCTTCTCTAAAATTTCAAAATTTATCGTTTTTGCATCTATCCTTGGGCATGTCCCAGTCTTTAGCCTGCCTAAATTTAGCCCAAGCTCTCTTAGACTGCCGCTAAGATCTTTTGCACTTAGCTCGCCCACGCGGCCAGCTTCTAGTTTGTTAAATCCAACGTGTATTAGCCCGTTTAAAAATGTACCAGTGGTAATTATCACCTTTTTTGCATTATAGATGTTATTTAGATGGGTTTTAACGCCAGTTACTTCGCCATTTTCGCTTAAAATTTCAGTGGCGATCTCTTGAGAAATTTCTAAATTTGGAGTGTTTAAAAGTAAATTTCTCATATAAACGCGGTATCTATCCATATCTATCTGAGCGCGGCTACCACGTACTGCTGGGCCTTTGCTCTCATTTAGCACGCGAAACTGGATGCCAACAGCGTCAGTTGTAAGCCCCATTTGACCGCCAAGCGCGTCGATCTCTTTTACAAGATGTCCCTTTGCAAGGCCTCCGATGGCTGGATTGCAGCTTGCAGCACCTATTTGCTCGGCCAAGATCGTGATAAGTAAAGTTTGCTTGCCCATTCTAGCAGCTGCAAGACTAGCCTCAATACCTGCATGTCCGCCGCCAACGACGATTATTTCATAGTTCATGATAAAATTTTCCTATTTTTTGATTGCGTGATTTTATCCAAAAGCATATAAAATTTAAATTTTTTAAAAATTTTTATTGCCAAATTTAATGTAGAGTTTTTTATTAATAATATTTTAAATATTTTGCTGTTAGATTTACAAAATTTTTAAAATCACAAAGGTCTTTCTATGATGAGTTTATTAAAAGTTGCTGGCTTTTTGCCCTACCTTGCGATCGCATTTTTAAATGCAAGCGTCGATCTAGCACACAAAATAACCATACAAAACGTTCTTTTAAAAACATACGATGGCGACATACTTTTTATTCTAACAGCCGTCATAAACGCAATGATCTTGCTACCATTTATCTTTTTATTTTCGCCCTCAAGCTTTATAAACGACAAATTCGCAAAAATAAAGGTCATAAGAATTTGTGCCATTTTTGGCGTTATTATCAGCGTCGCGGTGCTTTTTAGCTATCTTGCGGGCGCTTTTGGCGTAGCCTTTGCTTTAACGCTCATACTGGCTGCTCAAAGTGCGATCTACTCACCAGCAAAATACGGTATCATCAAAGCCCTAGTCGGCCCTGAGCGCCTTGGCACAGCAAATGGCATCATCCAAGCGCTCACCATCGTTGCGATACTTTTTAGCTCATTTTTATTTTCATTTATATTTGAAAATTTATACATCCAAGGCGAAAGCTCAGAAGAGATCTTAAAAAGCGTCTATCCTATTGGCATCTTTTTAGTCGTATTTAGCGCGCTTGAAGCATACTTTGCCTATAAGTTACCTTGCATTGATGAAAAAGACGAAACAAACGAAAATTTTGATATTAAAAAATATATTCGCCTTAGCTATTTAAGAGAAAATTTAAAAGAAGTAAGGTCAGATAAAAATATTTGGCTCAGTATCGCTGGCCTTAGTATATTTTGGGGAATTTCTCAGATCATCATCGCAGCTTTCCCAGCTCACTATAAGGCGGTTTTTAATGACGATAGCTCACTAGCGGTGCAAGCGATACTTGCAGCAAGCGCCATAGGCATCGCATTTGGCTCATACGTGGCTGGCTCTATGTCAAAGCTACATATCGAGCTTGGTATCGTGCCGATGGGCGCTATTGGTATATTTTTCTCACTTTTATTTTTCGCATTTGGCTCAAGCATCAGCGTAGTGAGCCTTAGCTCATTTGTATTTGGCTTTTTTGGAGGCATATTTATAGTGCCGCTAAATGCGATGATCCAGTACTTTGCCCCGCAAAAGATCACCGGCAAGATAATGGCGGCAAACAACTTCTTGCAAAACGTCTCAATGCTGCTATTTCTAGCCATTGGCATAGGCTTAGTGTATTTTGAAGTATCAACAACTGGGCTCTTTGTCTTTACAGCCATTGTTTGCTTGATCGGCAGTTTTTACGCCATTTTACAGCTTCCACATCTTTTCACAAGACTACTTTTACTGCCATTTTTAAAGACAAAGTACCGCTTTTTCGTTGAGGGACTTCAAAATTTACCGCAAAGTGGCGGCGTGCTACTTCTTGGCAATCACATCAGCTGGATCGACTGGCTCGTGCTGCAAGCTGCAAGCCCAAGGGGCATAAGATTTGTCATGTATAGAACGATCTATAACAAATGGTATCTAAAGCAAATTTTTAAATTTTTTAAAGTGATCCCAATAGGCGCAGGCGCTAGCAAAGAGTCGATCGAGCTAGTTAGAGAGTGCCTAAAAAATGGCGAAGTGGTCGCACTTTTCCCAGAGGGACACATCAGCTACAACGGCCAGATAAATGAATTTCAAAAGGGCTTTGAGCTTATCATCAGAGATCTAGAAGAAATTTGCATCGTGCCATTTTACCTTCGTGGCCTTTGGGGATCAAGCTTTTCAAGAGCTAGTAAATTTTACAAAGACCTCACTTCTAAAAACGGCAGACGCGACATCATCGTCGCCTTTGGCAAGCCAATAACCACATTTATAAACGCTGCAAAGATGAAGCAAAAGGTGCTTGAGCTTAGCTTTTCATCGTGGGAGAGCTTTATCTCAAGGCAAAAACCACTAACAAGCGAATGGCTAAATAACGCAAAAGAGGATAAATTTAAAGAGTGCGTGAGCGACAGCACTGGGCTAAATTTAAGCAACTTGAAATTTATAACAGCTGTTTTAGTCTTTATCAAAATTTTCAAACGCGAGCTAAAAGATGAGAAAAATATAGGCATCTTGTTACCTAGCTCAAGCATTGCAGCGATAGTAAATATGGCACTTCTTGCCATGGGCAAAGTGAGCGTAAATTTAAACTATACACTTAATGTTACCTCACTAAATCACGCCCTAAGAAAGGCAAATATAAACACAGTCATCACCTCTAGCAAATTTCTTGAAAAGCTCGCACTTAAGGGCTTTGATCTAAAAGATGCGATGAGCGGCAAGGCTAAATTTGCAGAAGATCTCTCAGCCAGCGTCTCAAAAAAAGAGAAATTTTTAACGCTTTTAACTGCGTTTTTTGCCCCAGCTTGGCTCATCAAGCTTTGCTATTTTAAGCGTGTAAGCTTAGAAGATACGGCTACTATTTTATTTAGTAGTGGCAGCGAGGGTGAGCCAAAAGGCATCGAGCTAAGCCATAAAAATTTACTTGCAAACATTAAGCAAATAAGCGAACTTCTAAATTTCAAAAAAGATGACGTGATCTTAAACTCACTCCCTGTTTTTCACTCATTTGGACTAACAGTCACCACGCTCATGCCACTTTGCGAGGGCATAAAAATGGTAAGCGTGCCTGATCCAACAGATGGAGCTACTATCGGCAAAATGGCCGCAAGACACAGCGCTAGCATCATTTTTGGCACCTCAACCTTCTTTAGGCTCTACACAAGAAATAAAAAGCTTCATCCACTAATGTTTCAAAGTGCCAGAATGGTCGTAGCTGGGGCTGAAAAGCTAAAACCTGAGATAAAAGATGAGTTTAGGCTCAAATTTGGCATAGAAATTTATGAAGGTTATGGCGCGACAGAAACGGCACCGGTAGCTGCTGTAAATATGCCAAATATCCTAGAAAAAGAGAGCCTAAAAGAGCTTACATTTAATAGACCTGGCAGCGTTGGCATGCCTCTACCTGGCACTATCATAAAAATAATCGACCCTGAGACTCTTGAAGAGCTAGAAACTGGCACAGACGGGCTCATCGTCATCGGCGGATCGCAGGTGATGAAGGGCTATCTAAACGACGAAGCTAAAACAAGCGAGGTCATCACGCACATTGATGGCGTAAGATACTATAAAACTGGCGATAAAGGCCACATAGACGAAAACGGCTTTGTATTTATCGTCGATAGGTATTCAAGATTTGCCAAGATAGGCGGCGAGATGATAAGCCTTGGAAGCGTCGAAGAAGAGCTTGCAAAGGTGCTTGGAGGCGATGTTATCTTTAGCAGTGCAAACGTGCCAGATAGCAAAAAGGGTGAAGCGATCGCACTTTTAGTAAAAAGTGGCACAGAGCCTGAGAATATCGAGCAAATTTTAAAAGAGAGTAGCCTAGCTCCTATAATGATGCCAAGCTATATCTTCATCGTTGATGATATCCCAACACTTGCAAGCGGCAAGGTTGATTTTAAGGGGGTAAAAGCTCTAGCGGTCTCACTTTTAGAGGGGTGAGCGCCTTTCTTTACTGTTAAATTTATTAAATTTAAAAATTGAGAGAGAATTTAGCTAGAAAATCTAGCTAAAATTACATTAAGCAAAGTGAGGCTTTATCTGCTCTATCCAAGCTGAAATTCTACCCTCAGTTTTATCACTTTGGTTATCAGCATCAAGTGCTAGACCTACAAATTTTCCATTTTTTACAGCATCAGAGCCATCAAATGTATATCCATCAGTGCTAACCTCACCAACTACTTTTGCACCAGCTTTTACGACCTCATCATAAAGCTTTGCCATGCCGTTACAGTACTCATCAGAGTAGCTCTCGCTATCACCCATGCCAAAAACAGCGACTGTTTTTCCGCTTAGATTTAATGCTTTAAAGTTAAACGCGTCCCAGTCATCTTGAAGATCGCCACTACCCCAGGTTGATGTACCAAGGATGAGCTTATCAAAGCTATTTATCTTCGCTGCGTCTACATCAGCAACGTTTAAAAGCTCATTTTCAAGGCCTAGACCCTCACTTATAAGTTTTGCTGCATCTTCGGTATTTCCCATGCTGCTTCCATAAACTATACCTATCATTTTTATCCTTTTTAAAAAATTTTACTAATAATCGTATAAGGCACAAGCTTGATCAAACCTCTCGCATAACAGTGCCTAACCTCAACGTGTCGCCTAAATTCCTCATTTCTAGGAAAAACAATATAAACCATCTCACACTCGTGACCAAGCACACCGACAGCTCTATCTATATCGTCGTTTAAATTTCTCATATCATCAAAGCTCACTTTTTTAAAGCTTGGCATGACGCTGAGCAAATTTTTACCATCTTTTTTGACTGAGATGACACCACCATTTAGCATGACCTCTTTGTCTTGATGGCGGAGGCGTATTTTATCATAAACAAATTGACAAAACATCTGTGCCGCATCGATACAAAGCTCAAATTCTCCACTTGCATAAAGCATTTTTATCATCTTTGCAACCGCCATTTTTGGCTCTTTTGCTATAAATTTGATCTTTGAAAAGTCGCCTTTTAAATAAGCATTTATGATGATATTTGATGAAAAACAAAAGCGATCTGCTGGCTTAAAATTTAGACATTTCTCACGAAGTAGGAAATTTATCCTAGCTTCAAAAATTTCTTTGAAATTTAGAAATTTAGCGTAAGAAAGCGGTATTTTTAGCTCACTTTCTACGCCAGAATTATAAAGTGCAATAAAAATTTTTGCACGTGAAAGCCTATCAAGCTTTGCAAAAATATTTGGAGTTATTTCGCCAATATCTGATAAAAGCCCGAATCTCATTGATTATTCTTTGCATCCAAATTCCTTATCTAGCCCAAAGACCTTGCAATACTCGCAAAATACGCAACTAACGCTTCTTTTTGCACAAACAATTGGAATATTTCTCTTTTTTGCTTGAGTTTTAATAGTCTTCATAGTGTTGTGGTTTAAAAAACTAGTTAGCATCACCACACACTCGGTATCTTGAGGGATTGGCTTGCGATTTACACGGTTTTCATTTCTAGCATCCCAGTGTTCTATCTTTTCAGCTCCCAAATCATGTAAAACTGCCTTGATAGGTGTTATCTCATCTGCACCGATAACTAAAACTGACATAATAAGCTCCTAAAATTTATTCATTTTCTGATAATGATTATAAGGAAGCTTAACTAAAATTTTTCTTAGTTATGATATTTATTATCACTTATATGTAGAAATTTGTAACGTTTTGCTTAGATATTTAAACATCTAAATTCTCTTAACCTTAGATACCGTAAACAAAAATATGATAAGTCCGCTTGTGGCAAAAAAACTACCAACATTGCCGATATTTTGCTCACCTAAATGAACTATCGTCTGATGCCCTATTAGCGCCCCTGCTCCGATGCCTATGTTATAAATAGCCGAAAATATCGCCATTGCAGCATCAGTTGCATTTGAGGCAAGATTTAGCACTTTTATTTGAAAGCTCATATTTACACCAGCTATGCCAAGCCCCCAGATAAAGGCAAGCGCAAGCATCAAAAACTCGTTTGTAGCGATCAATTTTAGCGCCAGTAAACAAGCCAAGATAAGTGTTATAGAAAGAGTCAAAAAGGCATTTGGAATAAGCCTATAAAATTTAGAAAAAAGCCAGCTTGCCACGATACCAGCGACGCCAAATATGAGTAAAAATATAGTGATAAATTTGCCACTAAAACCACTAATATCCTTTGCAAATGGCTCGATGTAGCTATAAGTGCTAAAATGCGCACTCACAACGATAGCTGTTAACAAAAATATAACCATCAAAAAGCCGTTTTTAGCAAGCTCTGGTAAGCTTTTTAACGAGCCTGAGTTTTTACTAGGCAAAATCGGTAAAATTTTATGTAACCAAAAGCCAACACCCACTGCAAAAAACCCGATCAGTCCAAATGTAATGCGCCAACCAAAGGCGTCACCTATTATCCTGCCAAGTGGCAAGCCAAGTATCATCGCCAGCGAGGTGCCAAGCGCTAAAAGACTAAGAGCTTGCGAACTTTTATTGATAGGCGCCACCCTAACGGCAAGCGAGGCGGTGATCGACCAAAATATAGCATGAGAGATAGCGATAAGCACACGACCGATAATTAAAACCGTAAAATTCCAAGCAACAGAGCAAAGTGCGTGAGAAGCCACAAAGACTATAAAAATTTTTAAGAGTAGCGACCTTCGCTCTAAATTTGCAGTTAAAAGCATAAATGGCAAAGATAATATCGTCACGCTCCACGCATAGATTGTGATGATGAGTCCAGTATCTGCCGTACTCATACCAAAATCTTTTGCCATATCACTTAAAAGTGGCACTGGGACAAACTCAGTAGTGTTAAATATAAAAGCACAAAAAGCAAGAGCTATAACCCTTAAATAGGCTACCCTATGAACGCTTATCAAATTTTATCCTTAAATTTTTTCATTACGGTAATGGAATTTTGCTTAAAGTTAGTAATTCAAAAGGAAAAATTCTCAGAATTTATTAATGACATAGATTAATAGTAGATTTTGGAAACTATCTCTATAATAAAAGATTTTTAAAAATCGTAAGAAAATTTAAGGCGGAAAAATGGCTAAAATAATGAAAACTATGGACGGAAACGAGGCTGCGGCGCACGCGGCTTACGCATTTACCGAGGTTGCGGGCATCTACCCGATCACTCCTAGCTCGCCGATGGCTGATTACACCGATATGTGGGCGGCTCAGGGCAAGAAAAATTTATTCGGCATGCCCGTTAAAGTCGTCGAAATGCAAAGCGAGGGCGGGGCCGCGGGCACCGTGCACGGCTCGCTGCAAGTAGGCGCCCTGACTACGACGTACACGGCTTCGCAAGGACTTTTGCTAAAAATCCCAAACATGTACAAGATCGCAGGCCAGCTACTACCCGGCGTCATCCACGTGAGCGCGCGCTCTATCGCGGCTCAGGCGCTTTCTATCTTTGGCGATCATCAGGACATTTATGCCTGTCGCCAAACGGGATTTGCCATGCTGGCAAGCGGCTCCGTGCAAGAGGTCATGGATATCGCGGGCGTCGCGCATCTAGCGGCGATCAAGGGTCGCGTACCGTTTTTGCACTTTTTCGACGGATTTCGCACGAGCCACGAGATACAAAAGGTCGAGGTGCTTGACTACGCGCACTTTGATAGACTGCTAGACCGCGAAGCTCTGCAAAAATTTAGAGACGAGGCGCTAAGTCCCGAGAGTCCTAAAACTCGCGGTACAGCGCAAAACGACGATATCTACTTCCAAACTCGTGAGCTAGCTAACCGCTACTACGACGCGGTTCCTGATATCGTGGCCGAGTATCTAAAAGAAATTTCAAAAATCACGGGACGCGACTATAAACCGTTTAACTATTACGGCGATCCGCATGCTACGCGCGTCGTGGTCGCGATGGGCTCTGTCACGCAAACTCTCGAAGAAGTCGTCGATCACCTACGCGCAAAGGGCGAAAAAGTAGGCGTGCTAAAAGTGCATCTATATCGTCCGTTTAGCCTAAAATACCTCTTTGACGTGATGCCTGAGACGGTAGAAAAGATCGCCGTGCTAGACCGCACGAAAGAGCCGGGAAGCCTCGGCGAGCCGCTATATCTGGACGTCAAGGCGGCATTTTACGGACGCAAAAATCAGCCCGTGATCGTAGGCGGCCGCTACGGTCTAAGCTCAAAAGACGTCGATCCTGCGCAGATGCTAGCGGTCTTTGAAAATTTAAATTTAGAGGGGCCTAAAAACGGCTTTACCGTCGGTATCGAGGACGACGTTACCTTCACTTCGCTAAAAGTCGGCGAGAAAATTTCGCTAAGCGACGCAAGCGTGAAAGAGTGCCTATTTTACGGACTTGGCGCGGACGGTACCGTTGGAGCGAATAAAAACTCCATCAAAATCATCGGCGATAAAACCGAGCTTTACGCGCAGGCGTATTTTGCCTACGACAGCAAAAAATCCGGCGGCTACACGC
>CAUSCE010000001.1:0-127260 GCA_963530215.1 uncultured Campylobacter sp. | reverse complement strand
GTATATTAAGACATAACGGCAAAGAGTATGTAGCTCATAGTATGGATATAACGGGAAATAAAGTGATATATCAACAATTAGGTAAAAATAATAAACCGGTAGAGGTTTATAAAATTACTAACGATAAAGGTTATTTAGTGACAGCTTCTAAGCCAAAGCTCTCTGCTTCGCAAAGCAGTCCTAGTACTTTAATAAAAGATGTAACAAAAGATATTAAATTTTATGATAGCTCAAAAACCCCGGGCATAGTAGCAGGCGCCACCATAGGCGGAGGTATAGATATTGGATCGCAGTATATAAATAACGGCTATAGTTTTAAAAATATTGACCATACAGAAGTAGTAATAAATGCATTGGCGGTGCATATGGCGGAGCTGCTAGCGGTTTATTCTCAGCAATAGGCAGAGGCGCTTTCGTCAACTCATCTACCGAGCTATATTCTCAGCTTAAATACAGATCAAAAGATCTAGATGTAGAGAGAGTGGTCGGAAAAGGTTTTGCTGGTGGATTTTATGGACTGTTTGGTAGCCTTGCGGGAACAGGCGGTAAAAACATAAAAGTTGGCGATGGAGATTTGTAGACTGAGGCTGAAGCTGGGGCAAGTATATTTACCGAAATAGTACAGGTAGCTGTAGATAGTATGAGTAGCAAAGATAATAAAGACGATAAAAAAGAATGAGAACAGATATAAAAGTTTTGTTTAAGAACATTAATTTTAAAATGAGCATCATCTAAATTTTTTAGATATAATTACGCAAAAATAATATTATTAAAATCAGGTAAAGGAACTCATGAAAAAAATATTTAAATTTCTATCTTTTTTAGTATTTATGCTATTTCTTACAGGATGTGCAAAAGATCTTATTATAAGCAATATGCCAAATTCAAATTTAAACTATCATGGCGATAATGTTCCTATAACTATCATAGCTTATAAATTAAGAGATGTGGCTAAATTTAAAGAAGCTAGCATTATCGATCTAGCCGAGAGAAATGGTGAAATACTAGGTTATGACAAGATTGACTCTATAAAAACACAAATTCAGCCAAATACAAATAGATACGCTTTTACGAATGTATATCCTGATGAGGTTCCGTATGTTGGTATTTTGGTGCTTTATGCTGATCAGAGCAAGACAAATATCAAGGCTTACAAGGCTACAAAAGAGATAAAAGAAAAAAATATAGTTTTTGAAATAACAAAAAATGGCGTAAATGTTTTAGATGCTAGTAGCTCTAAAATACAAGCAAGCAAATAAAATGTCTGAAAAGCTAAAAGTCGTTTGGTATAACGGAATGAACGTTGATAAGGTTCATTTCGAGCAACAAGAAAGATATTTTGAGAGAAATTTAAACCTAAAAACCATCTCTTCTTTTTCAAATTTATACGGTGTTTTAGATTTAGAAATTTCAAGCGATCTTTTGCTTCAAGGCAAAGTAGGGCTAACTAAAATTTCTTGTATCTCTCAAGATGGCACGATTTTCAATGCGCCAGATCAAGATGAATTACCAGAACCGCTTGAGATAAGCCCAAGCGAACTAAACTCAGCCATTATAGTGTTAAAACTACCTATTAGCTCAGGTCTGGTCGATATTAGCCTGCAAAATAATTTACCAAATCTAAAATTTACAGCCAAGCAAGCACTTATTAGCTCAAGAGTGCATGATGAAGCTAGCAATGATATATTAAACGAGCTAGACGATAAAGATGATTTTGAACTATCTTCTGCCTTTACACAAGATAAAGAAAATCTAATTCTAGCAAGCCAAAGATCATCTCTTGGAGTATTTGGCTTAAAGATGCCTTACGAGCTTAGCATACCAATTTGTAAAATAAAAAATATAGACCTAAATAAGCAAATAACACTTGACGAAAAATTTATTCCAACTTGTATTGACATCAGTAAAAACACCTTTATAACAAATTTTATAGAGGAGCTTAGCTTTGCCACAAAGCAACATCAAGAGAGTTATTTTGGGTTGTTAGGAGGTGTTGATCAAGCTAAAAATAGACTTGATTTTTCAACGTATTTAACACTAAATATGCTAAAAAAATGGCATTTAATATTCTCTTATTTGTTAAAGAAAGATAAATTTCACCCAGAGTATTTGTATGAAAAATTAGTTGATTTTCAGGCTGATCTGTTGGCACTTAGTCATGATAATAGTTTTAGCGAATTTATAGCCTACGATCACAATAACTTAACTCAAACTTTTGTGCCTTTGATAAATAATCTAAGACTTTTATTCTCACATATCTTATCTCCAAAATATATAATGGCACAAATTGTTAAAAATAATCATGGCTTTTATGACTGTATTTTTGATAATCCAAGCATTATTGAAAACTCAGAAATTTATTTTGCTATTCACAGCGATACAAAAAATGAGTATCTTCTTAAAAATTTTAAAGAGCAATGCAAAATCCATACTCAATCAAATATAAAAGGCATAGTTTCTTCACAGCTAAGGGGTATAAACGTAGAGCAAATTTCTGTTGTTCCTAGTACTTTACCGAAGTTAAACGATTACATCTACTATAAGATAGACAAAAAAGATGAAATTTTTAAAAGCTTTGCAAATCAAAATGTGATTAGCGTTTATATAACGGCAAATTTACCAAATGCTGACATTAAAATGTGGGCTTTATTATAAGGATAAAAATGAACGAAAATCAAAATGAAACCTCAGTTTTAAGTCAAACAAATCTTTTGGGTCTTGGCACAAATCTTGCACTAGATCACGTGTTGCCATTGCTTCTTTTGGCAAATAGGGTTTCAAAATTACAAAATTTTTCACAAAGCGAAATGGCAAATTTACGTGAAAAATTGATAAACGATATCTTAAGCACTACTTCAAAGATATCAAATCTAGGCATTTACGAGGAAGATGATATCATTAGACTTAGATATTGCCTTTGTGTTTTTATAGATGAGAGCTTGCTAAAAAATGAAATTTTTATGAACAGCTTTTGGGCCAATAATACCCTGACAACAAGATTTTTTAATGAAAATTTAGGTGGAAATAAATTCTTTGGCATTATGGATAAGTGGTTTGAAAATGTTGGCAAAAATAAAGATTTCTTAGAATTTATATATGCTTGTTTAGTGCTTGGTTATAAAGGAAAATACGAAACCCAAGAAGATTGCAATGAAAAAATCTCTTATCTTTGTGAAAATATAGCTGCAGCCGTTTCTCCGCTCATAAAGGCCGATGAAAATGTATTTGAAAAGAGCTACTTAAAACAGACAAAGAAAAGCTTTCTTGAGGTATTTTCGCTAAAGCGTTTAAAATTTTATTTCGTTTTGCTAGCTATTGCTATGATCGCAGCTGCATTTTTATATAGTACATATTCTATGGATCAAAACAATATCAGAAACGATAGCATCCTAAATAATAAGATAGAGAATTTTATGGATAACAAGTAAGTGCAAGATAATTTTTGTAATAAATTTAATGAAGATTTTTTAGAGAATGAGCTTTATATTAGTTTAACTGATGAGATGTCAAAGTATAAAACTTTGATGCATGACAGTATAAAGTGGGATTATGTATTTAGCTCATCTTTAAAAGCTTTAAGTGAATTTAGCCTTGACGCTAAGCTTTTAAATTTCTTAGCGATTTCTGCTATAAATTTAAACGATAAAGAAGCTTTTAAGACACTTATAAAAGCTTTTACCTTTTTTCTATCTATTTTGAAAAAAGAGCCAAATTTACTTGCAAAAAATGAAAAACAACTACCTGCCAAAAAAAAGATAATAGCTCAAACGATAGAGCTTTTTACGCAAGCTAATGATAAAGCTTTGGATCAAGCTGACGCAAAAGCATTTAATGACCTTGTACCTGAGCTTTCGCAAGAGCTTGGCACACATTTTGATACGCTTTATATAGAAGAAAAAAAAGAAGAAATTTTACAAGCTAAAGAGCCAAAAGTAATTACTAAAACTGAGCCAACTTACCATCAAAACGTTTCATTTAGTGGCAATGATATTAGCACATTTAATGATAGAGAATTTAGAGAATATTTTATAAATTTATCACTAATGCTTTTAAGGAGTGATATTAAAAATTTTAACGCTTATTCTTTAATTTTTGAAGCAATGTGGGGCAGAATAAAGGCGCTCCCATCAAGTAGCGATCAAATAACACAGATACGTTATCCTGATGAAAATCTGATTATGCTTTTTAAAAAAAGTAACGAACTAAATCTTGACAATTTAGAAAAATTTATAAGAAATTTAGCACTTAACCCATTTTGGATAGAAGGCATTAAGATATTTTGTGAGTTTTTAAATAGTGCTGGACTTGCAAGGCAAAGCGATCTTATTTGTGATATGGTTTTAAATTTTATTGATAAATTTCCAGATATAAAAAAGCTCAAATTTCAAAGCGGAGAAGCTTTTTTTAGTGAAGATGTAAATAAATTTTTTATTAAAAGTAATTCTTTGGAATTTACTTCCAGCAGTGATAGTAAAAAAGATATGAGTTTTGAAGATCTAATAAAAGAACTAGACAAAAGCAAGCATGCTTCAAGTGCTCAAAGTGAGCTTAATTTTATGCTTGAATTATCAAAAATTTTTACTGCTCAAGGTATGAATAATAATGCAAAAGCTACTTATGCACAAATAGTTAATTTCATAGAAAATACCGAGCTTAAAGATTATTTATCAGACATATATATAAAGGCAAAAACATTTGTGTGATAAAATATGTTTTTTTAAATCACCTTTAATTTTATTTAAATATAATTCTTAAATCATTTACGAAAAAAGGATGTTACTATGGCAGATAATCTAATCCCACCAAAAGAACGCATAAATATAGTTTATAAAACTAAGACAAATGACCAAGAGGCCGATGTAGAGCTTCCATTAAAACTTATGGTAGTTGCAAATTTAACTGGTGAAAACCAAACTCCACTTGAAGATCGTGAAGTGATTTCTATCAATAAAATAAATTTTGATCAGGTTATGAAAAGCTTAGATATTCATACAAATTTCTCTGTAAAAAATAAGCTAAATTCTAACAATGAAGACTTAAATATTGACCTTGATTTTGAGAGCATCCATGATTTTAATCCAGATAATATTATAAATCAAATTCCTGAGCTAAAAAAACTTTTACAGCTTAGAAAGGCTTTAGTTGCACTAAAAGGTCCTATGGGCAATATGCCTGATTTTAGAAAAGCGGTTTTAGAAGCTATAAAAGATGAAGATAGTAGAAAACAACTTCTTTTAGAGATTAAAGACGAACAAGATAAGGAATAAAAATGTCTGAAACTAAAGTTAAAACTCCTATCATTGAAAGCATAATGCAAAGGAGTAAATATTCAAAAGATGACGAGAGTTATAGTGTTGTAAAGCAAGGAGTTGCTGAGTTTATTTCAAATATAATAACAACAAATAATGCCGAAGATAAAATAAACAAGCTCGCACTTGATGAGATGATAGCTCACATTGATACCCTTTTATCTGCTCAAATGGATGAAATTTTACACAATAAATCTTTTCAAGAGCTAGAATCAACTTGGCGTGGAATTAGATTTTTGGTTGAGAGAACAAATTTTAATGAAAATGTAAAAATTGATCTTTTGGACGCCACAAAAGAAGAAATTTTAGATGATTTTGAAAACAACCTAGATATAACTCAAAGCACACTTTATAAACAAATTTATTCAGCCGAATATGGACAATTTGGTGGTGAACCAGTTGGTGCGATAGTGGCTGATTATGAGCTAGATAAATCAAATCAAGATATGACTTTTTTAAATAAAATGTCATCAATTGCTGCAATGAGCCATTCGCCACTTCTTACATCTCTTTCTGCTAAATTTTTCGGACTTGACAATTTTGGTGAGCTTGAAAATATAAAAGATCTAAAAAGCATGCTAGAAGGCCCACAATATACAAGATGGAGAACTTTTAGGGAAAATGAAGATGCAAAATACACAGGATGTATGGTAAATAGATTTCTTACAAGATCTCCTTATGTGCCAGAAGATAACCCTATAAAGAGCTTTAATTATAGAGAAACTGTAAATAATCATGATGATATGCTTTGGGGCAATGGAGCTTATGCGTTTGCTACAAGGCTTACAGATAGTTTTGCTGATTATAGATGGTGTGGTAATATCATTGGGCCAAAAGGTGGTGGTGCCGTAAAAGATCTTCCAACTTATACTTATGAAAATTATGGAAGCGTCCAAACAAAAATTCCAACCGAAGTTTTGATCACAGATAGAAGAGAATTTGAACTTTCAGAAAATGGATTTATCGCTCTTACTTTAAGAAGAGATAGCAATAACGCTGCATTTTTCTCAGCAAACTCTGCGTTAAAGCCTAAAATTTTCCCAAATACTCCAGAAGGTAAAGCTGCTGAGACAAATTTCAGACTTGGAACTCAACTGCCTTATGTGTTCTTGATCTCTCGTTTGGCTCATTATCTAAAAGTGCTTCAAAGAGAAGAGATAGGTACATGGAAAGAGCGTAGTGATGTTGAGCGCGGCTTAAATGAATGGCTAAGACAATACATCTCAGATCAGGAAAACCCACCAGCAGATGTTAGAAGTAGAAGACCATTTAGAAGCGCAAAAGTAATCGTCAGTGATATAGCTGGCGAGCCTGGATGGTACAAAATAGAGCTTTTGGCTAGACCTCACTTTAAATTTATGGGAGCAAATTTCGAGCTTTCTTTGGTCGGAAAACTAGACAAAGAGTAAGCTTACTATGTCGCTGATAGATAAAATTTTGTATGAATTTAGTGATGAATCAAAGCTACGTCCATATTTTAAAGATCTAGACAGCGACATAAAAGATCACATCGATACTATTTTAAACTCTAGACTCGGTAACTACGGCCGATTAAATGATAGCATTATCGATCTTTGGTCTATGGGTGTTGAAATAAACGAGCTTGGTCATAAACTTGGCATGGCAATATATGAACTAATCAGCTCAAATGAGAATAGAATAGAAGTAACATCTATTGGATACGATGACTCACTAAAGCCTTGGCGTATCATCTTTAATATAAACTACAAGCATAAAAACGATAATTTCAAAGAGTATTTGCTAAAAGTTATTTTTAAAAACAATAGATATTGTGAGATTTTATAATGGATTATAATGAAAATAATCTAGCTTATTTTCAAAAAGAGATGGTATATCTTGATGAAACAAGAGCCCTTTTTATTAAAAATTTTCCAAAAGTAGCACCCTTTTTAGATACTAAAAGCAAAGATCCTGATGTTGAGAGCATAATAGAAAATATGGCTATTTTGACATCTAGGATCAGGCAAGAACTAGATGAAAATATCCCACTAATCGCTGAGTCTTTGGTAAATATATTAATGCCAAGCTATACAAATCCTTTTCCATCAGTTTGTATGCAAGAATTTACCTTAAGAGATGACTCCTCTGGGGTAAAAGAATTTATACCAAAAGGAAGTATAGTCGAGTCAAAGCAGATCAATGGCATAACGTGCAAATTTCAAACAATCTTTGACATAAATTTGCTTCCCTTAAAGATAACAAAAGCTTTTATGTCAAACAATAAGAGTGATTATCTTCTAAATTTAAATATAAGCGTTACAAAGGACGAGCTTAGCACTAAAGAACTTGATATAGACTTTTTAAATTTATATCTTGGAGATAATGTTTACTTCTCTTCTACGCTCTTAATGTGGCTAAAAAATTACTTAAAATTTATTACAATAAGTTTTGAAGATAGCGATCAAGAGATAAAGTTAAGCCCTGATAAACTTAGTTTAGATGAATTTGATGAGAGTTTGATAAAGAGTGATGAGTTTGGATTTGAAGCATTTGAGCTTTTAAAAGAGCTATCATTTTTTCCTTCAAAGTTAAATTTTATGCGATTAAACGGTCTTAGTTTTCTTAAAAATTTTTCTACAAAAAGCTTTAATGTTAAATTCATATTTTCAAAAGATATGCCAAGTGGATATGTGCCAAGGCTAGAGTATTTTTCTCTTTTTGCTACGCCTGCAATAAATTTATTTGCAATGAGTGCCGAGCCTATTTTGAATAACAATAGGCGAAGCGAATATAGAATTTTTCTAGATCGCTCAAATATCGATGCTTACGAAATCGTTTCAATAAATAAGGTGGTCGCCCATAGTAGTAATAATGAAAAAAGGATATTAAAAAACTATAAAAGTTTTGAGAGATTTGAATTTTTAAATGATGAGCGAGCAAAAGATTATTATTTTGTCAGCAATAAAACAGATATAAAACTAAACTCTTATAAAGAAATTTCCTTTTTTAAAAGCGACTCTAAAGATCAAACCATTAGCATAGATACACTTTGCTGCAATGGTGATTTGCCTTGCAAGCTAAAACTTGGCGAGATAGATAGAGTTTTGTCCCACCAAGGTGTAACAACTAAAAATTTAACCATTCCAACTAGTGTAAAGCGAGTAAAAATAGATGGAAATCTCCTTTGGAAACTGGTTAGCATATTATCTTTTAGCTATCAAAGTATACTAGAGAAGGGCTCTTTTTTAGCACTTCTTAATACCTTTAGCACACCAGATGATGAGTTTTTTAAAAAATTTGCAAACTCGCTTTATGATATAAAAACAAAGCAAATTTATAGAGTTGATCAAGGCTTTGCAAAAAGAGGGTTGCTCTGTATATTTTATATAGATGAAAGTGAATTTGAGAGTATTGGAAATGTCTATGTTTTAGGTATAAATTTGGCTAAATTTTTATCAAAATTTGCATCAATTAATTCATTTTGCGAGCTTAAAATAAAGTGTATAAAGAGCAAAATTTTGCTTAATTATGACTTTTTAGGTGGTACAAAAAAATTAATATGAACAAAGAACTAAATCAAGCTTCTTTTTTTAAGTTAGTAAAAAACTGCCTAAAGCACCATGATAGAAGAGATATTTTTTTAAAAAATAGCCCAAGTTTTGCTTATCCGATTAATGAGCTTGAGAGCTTAAATAAAGAGGACGTAGTAAAAATCGTCGTAAATTTTATGGGTCTTTTGGGAAGTGGCTCGCATCTTACAAGCTATATTTTGGAGAAGATTTCAAAGAGTAGCGATAATAATTTCGAGAAATTTTTTGACTTTTTTGACAATTACTTGCTTTGGCTTTTCTTTGATAGCATTAGTCTGAAAAATTATGCAAGATCCTTTGAAAAAGAGCTTGATGATAAAATTTCAAAGATTTTATTGGATATATTAAACATAAGCAATAAAAAATTAGCAAAAAAATTCTTACCATTTTCTCCGCTTATTATTAGCCAAAGAAGGCCTAAAAGAGAGATCGAGTTTGCCTTGCAGCGTCATTTTAATTTAAAAAATAAACTATTTTTGCTAGAAAATCTACCAAATCAAATTTTCATAGCGCCTTCAAATTTAAATTCGCTTGGTATCAAAAATAGGACTTTGGGTAGAAATTTTATACTTGGTAAAAAGCTTTTTGAGAAACAAACTAAAATAGCAGTTTATATAAATGGCATAGATTATGAAGAAGCTATTGATTTTTTCCCAAAAAGAAGAAAATTTAAAGAGCTTCAAGATACTCTTATCTTTTTTACAAACAATGAATTTGTTGCCGATTTATACATAAAAATAAACTATTCTCCAAAGATGCAATTAAAGCTTGGGATAGATGAAGGTTATAGTAAAATAGGCCTTGGTGCAAGGCTTAAAAGTAATAAAAATATGTCAAATTTTATAAAATTTAGGCTCTGCTCTTAAATTTTCAGATATAAAATCTAAAATATTTGTTATTATTACATTAAAGAAATATATTTATTTGTAAAAGGATGTGCATCAATGGCATTTATCGATTACCTAAGAAGATTTTTCGTCTTTTTTAGATTTAAACACAGCACCATTTTGGTAGCTTCTATTGCATTAAGCATCTTATTTTGGCTTTATGCTCCACTTATAGCTTTTAACGATGTATATAGCTTTGCTAGCATAAGTTCAAGAGTCACTATATTAATTGCATTTTGGGTAGTTATTTTATTTTTTGTTTTAATCAAACCATTAATGCACTATTTAGCATCTCAAAAAGATGAAAAAAATAATAAGCTAAAAGAGATAAAAAAAGAGTCTATGGATAGCTTTGGTAAGGCAAAAAGAAATTTTATGCTTTCTTTGAAAGATGCCAAAACAACATGGAAAAAAGATATAAATTTTAAAAAATTGCCTTTAATAATGATAATGGGTAACGAAGGTGCTGGAAAGAGCGCATTTATAAACTACTCAAATATCGAATTTCCACTATCTGATAGTTTGGATACTTATAAAAAAATACACAAAAGTACAACAAACTTTAATCTTTACATTTCAAAATTTGGCGCACTTTTAGATACTGAGGGTATACATTTTGCACAAGAGAGCTTGTACCAGCCAACAGCTACTGAAGAGCTTCCTGAAGATGATGTGGATAAAAATAGGGATTACTTGCTTAAAAAAAGTATCTGGAGTGAATTTTTACACTTTTTAAAACGAAATGATTTTAACGCTAGATTAAGTGGCGCGGTTTTAATAATAGATACTAAAAAATTTCTCGAGGGCACTCAAGAATATTTTGATGAATTAATTAGATATATGGTAAAAAGGGTTAATGACTGCGAGAAGCATCTAAACATTAAATTCCCTATTTATATTGTTTTTAGCAAACTTGACTTAATAGATGGCATGGGAGATTATTTTAGGCTTTTCAATGAAGATGTGGCAAATAAAGCTCTAGGAATAAACTTAGATCCAAATTTCTCAAAACAATCACTAGAAACTGAACTAAAAGGCTTAAGTGAGTCACTATTTAAACATCTCATGAGTAAGAACTCGATTTCGCATTTATTGGAAGATAAAAAACGTTCATATCTCTTTTTAAAACAACTTGATAGTTTTTTTGCTCTAGTGAAAGATTTTGTAACAAAGCTAAGCTCTCAAAATGCACTTAAAAATAGCTCAACCATAAATGGAATTTATTTCGTTAGTGCTTATCAAGAAAATATACCTATAAACTACCTTACAAACACTATTTGCGATAGATATAACATCAAAAAACCACTTTTAAGAGCGGTAAATAACTATAGTAAACAAAGCTATTTTGTAAAATCATTTTTAAAAGAGATAGCTTTTAAAGCTAACTTAAATAAATTTGGTGCTCAAAATAGATTTACAAAATTTGTAAATTTTGTTTTAGTAGCCATACTTTGTGCTGGAGTATATTTGGGCTCTAGTTTTATTCTAGATACCAAAAATATAAAAGAGCAAAATGCTATAAATAATGCAAATAAAATTTCTTCATACCTTGATGGCAAAAAATACAAGGATCTCTCTCCAACACAAAAGATTGAGCTTCTAAATTTGCTAAAACAAAGTCTAAATGACTATCCAAGAATCTTCAGCGGTGATACTAAATTTGAGTATATAACACTAGATACTTCGTATAAAGGCTTTACTCCAGTTAAAGCACTTTACTATGATTTAAATGCTGATTTTTTCAAAAATACAGTTTTAACTGAAATGGAAAATATACTAAAAAATGAAATTGATCCAGATAAGCTAATAAAAGCATTTTATATGTATGATTCGCTCTTTGATAAAGACTACACAAATGTGGATTTATTTAAAATTTGGATTAGCACAAACTGGGATAAATTTGAAAAATATGGCGTTGCAAAAGATGAATTCTTGGCCCATATTGAGGCTATTTTAAAAGCAGAAAATTTAAACATAACTGCAGATACAGTTGCTCAAAGTATAGCAAATACGAGACTATCACCTGTTCAAAGAGCACAAAGACTCTACTACATACTTGAGTTCATATCATTCAAAGACGATAAATCTTTTTATGATATTAAAAAGGATGTTGAAAATTTATACACGGTAGTCCAAGAGAAAGAAGCATTTAAGCCATTTAATAAAATTTATACAAAAGAAAATTTAAGAGATTTCTTGTCAAAGCTTAGCTCAAACATAGATCAAACAGCTGGAATAGAATCTTGGCTAATGGAGACAAATTCTTCTTTAAAAGATATTAGCTCAAATGATAAGAAAGAGTTAAGTATTGCTGTAATAGAGCTTTATTTGCAAAATTATGCTGATAAGTGGAGCCAAATTTTAAGAGAAATAGAGCCAAATGAATTTACCACAAAAAAAGAGGTCATAGAAGAGCTTGATATTTTGTCAAAAAGAGAAAATCCTTTAAATTCTTTAATAAAATTAACTAATCAAAATACAAATTTAAATGATGAGAATTTATTAAAATATATCTATTCTCTAGGATTTGCTTCAAGTGAGATAAAGCGTGTTTTCAGCGATTTTAGTGCTAAATTTACTAACTATCATGCGTTAAATTCTAATGACTTGCTAGATATTATAAGCAATGATGTAACAAGCGTTTATAAAAAAGTTAGTGACTATAACTTCGAAATGCTTCAAAGTAACGATGATAAAATAGTTTATGCAATAAATGGTATAAAAAATGAAAACGACCCATTTGTTGTCTTAAATAATGATGCCAAGAAGCTTCCAGATGAGTTAAATGAATATTATCAAAAGTTATCGACGCTTGCATGGAAACAAGTAGAAAATGGCGCTTCATTACTTTTATCAACAGCATATAGAGATGATGTTTTTGATGATTTTGAAAGTCTTATCAAGCCATTTTATCCATTTAATGAACAATCTCCAAAGGCTGTTAGCATAGAAGAATTTAAAAGATTCTTTGGCAAAAACGGAACTTGGAATAGCTTTTATGATAGATATCTAAAACAAATCTTAAGTAAAACCGCTGATGGTTATAAAATAAGACCAAAATATGCAAAAGAGCTAAGGTTTAGTAGGGATTTCCTTAAAAATATCGCCTATATAGACAGAATTTCAAATTTAATGCTTGATTCAAATGATGAGCTAAAATTAAATTATAATTTAAAAGCTGTCGACTTATCGGCAAATTTCAGTCATATAAATATTAGTTATTCTAATAACTCTTTGACTTATGATCATACAATCGCCTCAAATTTGATAGTTTCAAGTAAAAATTTTGATATATCAACACAGTTTAAATTCAATGCAGTTTCAAGCACTGGAAGTGAGAGAAAAGAGCTAAGTTTTGATGGAGAATGGGGCTGGTATAAGATATTGAAAGCTTCAAATTTTAGTAGTGTTGGTGTTAGTACGCTTAATTTTGATGGTAGAAGAGATTCGTATTTTGGCTTTGAAGTAACACCAAATGGAGGAGAGCTTTTAGAGCTTATGGATATCATACCAACGATAAATTTACCAAAGAAGATGCTTTATTAAGGATAAAATATGCAACAAATAGCAGCAGTTATACAAAATTACGATAAAGCGTCAAGCTTTTCAGCTCAATTTATCATTTTTGATGAAAATGGCGGTGATATAGGCTCACTAGATACTACAAAATTTTCTTGTAATGATATGAGCGATTCAATCACACCAAAACACGCTCATGTTGGATTTGAAGAGGGGGTTTTCACAATTTGTGGCTATAAAGATTGTGAAATTTTTTATAGTGATTCATATTCAAAGCTTCCAGATGACTATGAGAGCGTTATAAATTTGGGCGATGTCTTTAGAATAGGGGAGTTAAAATTTATATTTATAGACCCTTCTAGGATTGATGAATATATAGGGAAAGCCCATAAAATAATAGAAAATACGAAAAATTTTGACAAACTCGATGATAAACGTTTTGAGCCAGTTGGTAAAATTTCAAATGTTGATTTTAAAGAAGAGCCAAAGATAAACTCATTAATAAATGATAAAAAAGATATCACTTTAAATGAAAATGCGCACGATGCAGTTTTAAATTTAAATGAGATAGCTCAAAATTTTGATGAAGAAGAAAATGCAAATAATCAAAATATGCTAACTGCAAAAAGCATGGATGAGCTTTTGACAAAGATAGTTGAGAGTATAAAATTGCAACCAAATATGAGCCCTATAAGTGAGCAGACTAGGACTTTAAATACAAAAGATATGGAAACAATCATGAAAACTCTTCCTCTGAGTGACTCAACAGAGCTAATAAATGTGGTTTTGGTTAAGCTTATATGCAAAGAGCTATATAGTCAAATGTATGATATAGTCGAGAATAACTCGTTTTTTAAATATCTTTCAGGAGCCGTACTAAAAAGCACTAAGGAAGATAAGGAAGCGTTTAATTATTTATTGCATAAAGCTCTTCAAAGCTATATGTTAAAAAAGTAATGTTTTTAATAAAACAGAAAGTAAATAAAAGATAGAATAATCCAAACTTTTTAATAGGAGTAAATATGTCACAACCAGTGTATATTAAAGTGAAAGGTTCTACACAAGGACTTATTTCAAGTGGTGCTTCAACAGAAGCTAGTATAGGTAATCGCTATCAGTCAGGTCACGAAGATGAGATCATGGCTCAAGAGGTTTCTCATATAGTAACAGTTCCAACTGATCCACAAAGTGGCCAACCATCAGGTCAAAGAGTCCATAAGCCATTTAGTTTTACTACATCACTAAATAAAGCTGTTCCACTTCTTTACAATGCTTTAACACAAGGTGAAAGACTTCCAGAGGTTGAGATCTATTGGTATAGAACATCAACTAGTGGTGGTGCGGAGCATTTCTTCACTACAAAACTAGAAGATGCAACTATAACAGATATTACTCTAGTAAGTCCAAATGCTCAAGACAAGCTAAACAGCGACAAAACAGAGCTTTTCAAAGTTTCAATGAACTATAGAAAGATAGTTTGGGAACACGTAGCTGCAGGCACAAGCGGAAGCGATGACTGGAGAGAAGCTACTAAAAAAGCTTAAAACCAACCTAGGGTTTACCCCTAGGGTTAATAAAATCATCTTCTAGCTAGAAGGACACAGATGAGCCCTTTTTATCTTTATCTTTTAAATTAACATGATATGTGAAATGCGATATGAAACACCTAGTTATAGTCATATTTCTCATAACATCTTTGTATTCACACGAAGCAAACTGCACGGATATGTTTGGGCTCATTTTTAATAAAAATTTAAGTGACACTGAAACGGCTAAGTATATAAAATATTACATAGATGATCTCGGATGTGATGCTAATGCTAGCGTAAAATTAAATAATTTAACGATTAGATCGAATTTATTGGAATTTGCTTACGATGCAAATAAAACAAAAACTTTTGATACTCTTTTGTTAAAAGGAACATCAGCTAATGCTAGTTTAGCAACATCCATAGGCATGAGCTTTGCATTTTTCTTTAGGGAAAATGGTGTCGGTATAGACAATAAAAAAGCTAGCCCTGAGCTATTGGATTTTATAAAAACTCAAAAATATAAAGAATTTAAAGAAGAGAAATTTAAGCTAATTAAAAAACTCTTAGAACATGGACAAGACCCAAAAGGCTATATTCTTTTACAGAAAGTGCTAACGCTTGTAAATGATAAAAAGGATTTAGATAATTTATTAAAGAATAGAACTCAAAAGGAATTAGTGCAATGAAGCAATTAGCAATAATCATATTTGTCATAACATCTTTATATTCACACGAAGTAAATTGTACGGATATGTTTGGGGCTATTTTTGATAAAAATACAACTGATGAAAATACTGCTAAATATATAGGATATTATATAGATAAGCTTGGTTGTGATTCTAATATTACCTTAAAAAATAACAAATTGCATTATGAACCAAATCTACTTGACAGCACTTATGTAATGAATAAGCCTAAAACACTTGATTTACTTTTACAAAAAGGTACCTTCCCTAGCAAGTGGCTAACGAGAGATATCGCAACAGAATTCCTAGTCTTTTTTAGAGAAAATAGCGATGGTATAAAAGACAAAAAAGCAAGCCCTGAGCTATTAGAATTTATTAAAACTCAAAAATATAAAGAATTTAAAGAAGAGAAATTTAAATTAATCAAAAAACTATTAGATCATGGGCAAGATCCTTATTATTATGGTTATTTGAGAGTTATATTAAAGATAGTAGAAGATGAAAAGGACTTGGACAAATTCTTAGAAAGTTATAAAAAAGGTAATAAATGAGTATGTTAATTTCATTTATTATAAATGTAGCAATTACAAATTTACACTATCTTGGATGTGTAAATTCATTAAATATCGTAGCAAATAAGGATATAAGCGATGAAAGGACAATGCTATATATGGAGACATATATAGAGAAATTTAAATGTAACCCAAGTATTAGTGTTAAATCATCAAGATTAACATCTACATGGATTGATTTATTGTCACTTGCATATATAACAAATAAACCAAAAACACTTGATTATGTGTTATCTAAAAAAGCAGTTATAACAAGAGAGTTAACCGGAGAAATAAGTTCTGATTATATTATTTATTTGGCGAAAAATGGCGTATCTATATCTAATAAAAAACCTAATTCTATAAAATCTTTAGAATTTCTAGAAACAGAACAATATCAGCAATATAAAAAAGAAAAGATGTCTTTAATTAAAAAATTATTAGATAATGGAGCTAACCCAGAGTTATTTAAATATTTACTTGAAATACTAGAATATGTAAAAGACGATGAGGAGCTAAGAAATTTGCTTGAGAAAAGGAACAAATAGTGGATTTTTTCAATATAAGCAAAAAGAAATTAGATATAAAAAATAATAATTTAGATATAAAAGATTTTAATAAAACTAGCTATGAAAATGCCAAAGATATTATGAAACATTTTGGCGAGTTTCTTGGACCGATATATGAGAAAGCTGCTGATATGGCTGGTACCGGGGTTGACATCATTAATAATAAGCAATATGAAGAGTTTAAATTTTATAAGAATATGGATATGATTGATAAGTTTAAAGAATTGCATAATTCAACCAATACTGACATTGAAATGTTTGAAAAGGCATTACAACAAGAAGAAGAAAACGAAAAAAGATTGAAAGAGCAACAAATGGACAAAAATTTAACATCACCAACATCATCACTAACCAAGCCTGTCATGCTAGCATCCGGTAACTCAGTGGCAACAGACGGCTTTGTGGACTACGGCGTATCTAACGATACTTTCTCGACTCTTCAGATAGCAAACGAGTCAAACGATAAATTTATCGTTACACGTGCAGATATTTATGAAAATTTAGAAAGTATATTTAGCATAGAGTGCTTTGCTTATATAAATTTGGTGAAAAACCCGCTTTATGAAAATTTAGACACCATCTACAATAACGATAAAAGCTACTCAAGCATATATAAATATCTTGATAAAAGTATAAAGCTAAGCATAAAAAGGCCGTCTTCAACAAATAAAAATATCGTTCCAGATGGTAGCTCAAACGATATGCACTTTAGTGGAATAGTAAGCGATGTAGAGTATCTTGGAGTAGATGATGAGACTAGTACAAATATAGATAAAAAATACTTCTTTAAATTCAAGCTAACTTCGCCACTATATAGACTAAGCATAAATAGAGCAAATAGAATTTATACAGACCAGAGTATTTTAGAAGTAGTAAAAGATATTTTGGCTTTTAATAAACAAAGACTAACCAAAGAGTTGGACTTCTCAAATATCAAAAATAACTACAACAAAAAAGAATTTATAGCCCAGTACAATGAGAGCGATCTAGCTTTCATAACAAGGCTTTGTCATGATAGCGGTATATATTTTTATGAAGATAATGAAAAAATTTATTTTCATGATACATTTATACTAGCTTATAGCAATCAAAATGAAAATTTTACTTCAAATGATACAAGTAGTGGCAAGGAAGCTAGAAAAGTAAGTTTTAATGTAAATTTGAATAATAATCTAGCAACCGAACACATAAATAAAATAACAAAGAGCGAGACGCTAAAAGCAAATAGCTTCACGCACTCTTTTCAAAATACAGCTTATCCAAATGTGTTAGAGAGTAAAAATGAAAAGATATTTGACGAGCAGGTAAATATCTATGATAAGCATATAAATTTAGATGAGTATTCATTTAGCGACACTAGCTTGCTTGAAGTTAGCACATACCTTAAAAAACTAAGAAGCGATATGCTTTTAAAAGAATTTACCGCTAGCTCAAATGTATTTGCACTAAATTTAAATGATAATATCTCGGTAGCTATTGATGCTAGCAAGGGCGAATATGAGTTTAAAATAATAGCTTTAAAGCATACTTATATTGATGAGAGCGTTTTAGAAAATACTTTAAATTTAGGCGATAATGTCCCATTTAAAGATAAAAAATTTATAAGCTCATACACAAACGAGATAAGCATCATTCCAAGTAGCGTGAAATTTGTCCCAAGCTACAAGCAAAAGCCAAAAGCACCAGATATTACGCTAGGTCTTGTAGTCGGTCAAGATGGACTAAACAGCCAAAATAATACGATCCATACTGATAGCTATGGTAGAGTAAAGGTGAGGTTAAATGCTTTTAGCACACAAGAGATAATCGATAAAGACGACGCTATCAACGCAAGCTATCACAAGAGTGCTTATCTAAGAGTGATAACGCCTATTGCTAGCAATAGCTCAGGATTTTTTGCCATACCAAGGATCGGCGATGAGGTTATCATCTCTTTTTTACAAAATGACATAGATAACCCAGTAGTAAGTGGCAGCCTATATAATGCTTCAAATACGCCACTTGTAAATGTAGATAGTAACTATCACCAAACATCTCTTAGCTCAAAAACAATTGGCGCAAATGAGACCGGTATAAACGAGATCACTTTATCAAATTTAAAGAATAAAGAGCAAATTTATGTAAAAGCAGAAAAGGACTATGACGAGCTTGTAAATAACGACTTTTCTCAAACAATACTAAATGACAAAAGCTCACAAGTGCATGGAAGTTATACTGAACGAGTAAAAAAAGCCCACATTCAGACGATAGATCTAGCAAAAAATGTAAATGTCGGAGGCGAGTATCTAACAACAGTCGGGCTTTCAAAAGATACAGTAGTGGGTGTCTCAAATACGCTAAATGTAGCTGTTGATAACAATACAAGAGTAGGCCAAGATAGTCATGAATTTGTAGGACATGATAAATTTGTAGAAGTAAAATCAAATCTTAATACGACCATACATAACGATGAGATGAAAGAGGTAAAAGGCACAAAAGAGCAAAATATAGATGGTGGTTATAAGCTAAATTCACAAAAAGGCATAAATGAATTTAGTAACGAGCATATTGTGCTTCAGGCAAATAGTTACATTGATATAAATGCTAAGTCAAATTTTACAACAAAAACAGCTGCCCAGCACACTGAGATTGCTGATTCAAAATTTAGCAATATAGAGACGACTTATGAGGTAAATGCCAAAGATAAGATAATCCATCAAGTAGGTAGCACAAAAGTAACGATAGAAGGATCAAGCGTCGTGATAGAAGTAGCTGGCGTAAAGGCGATATTTGATAGTAGAGGGTTAAGAGTTATTGGTGGAGATATAAAGGCTTTATAAGATCATATTTAAAGACTTGCTTTGTATTTTAGTAGGTCTTTAAATTTTTAAATAAAATCAATCTCTGCTAAAACTAAAGCTAAGAATTTTAAAGGCAAATACTAAATTTTAGGGCTACGATAAAAGCTAGCTACACAAATTTTTCAACATTGTACCCCAGTACAATAGACAAGTCTTTCTAAAATTTATATAATTCATTCAAAATTTCAAATACTATAAACAATAAGGAGAACATGATGGCCAAAGAAGCCGGAGTAGTTAAAAGCGTAAACGGAGGAATAGCAAGAGCACTTAATGACTTAACAGGAGAGGTAAGACAATTAAGTGTAGGAGATATTGTATACCAAGGTGAAAAGATAGTTACAGAGGGTTCTAACTCTAAAGTAACAATAACTCAAACTGATGGTAAAGATATAACTTTAATAGGTAAAGATACTCTAACTCTAGATCAAGACTCTAACAATAACGAAACAGTAGCTGATATCTCAGCTTTACAACAAGCCATCTTAAAAGGAACAGATCTTAATGCTCTAGAAGAAACTGCTGCAGGTGGTCCACAAGCAGGTGGTAATGGTGGAGATGGCGTAAGCTTATCTTCTACTAGCTTTGCAGAAGGAGGCCACATTAGTAACATAAATGCTAATGTAGGAAGCATAGATGCTTTATCTCTAGCAGCAGGTGGAGATAATAGCTTTGGTGTAAGTGGTGGAAGTGCTGTTGGGGCTGGAACTGGAGCTGAAGCAACAGGACCTGCTTTACCAGCAGGAAGTATAAAAATTCCATTGTCGGCGTATAAGGGAGAAAGCACATCTTCTGCACTCTTAGACTCATTTGCCTCTTCTATACCTAATGGATATCACGTATATAGACATACTGACGGTAGAGATTATCTAGCTCCTAATGATCCTACTGCTCCTAGTGCATTTGATTATAAAGAAGGCTGGTATGTAAGTAAAGATGGTAACCTTGCTATCGGTCAAGATAACGCTAAAGACCTAGCAGTAACTAGCACAGCAAAAGCTTCAAACTATCCAGATGATGGTTCAGTAGCTAAGATAGTAAATCCTAATCCAAACTTAAAAGTGTTTGGATCGGATAATGTAGATAATATAACCGTAGACGGCACAAGAATAACGTCTGTGCGTGGAGGAGTTGGAAACGATAACGTTGATCTCAAAAACGGCGCCGAGGCAAAGGGTGTTTCTGGTGGTTCAGGAAGTGATAACATAACCGTAGAAAGTGGCTCAAAAGTAGATACATTACTAGGTGACAATAAAACAAAAAATGATGTACATGAAAAAGCATATCAAGCAAGCCAAGGAAAAAATATAGATATAGAAGACAACGGTGCCGCCGGCGATACCATAAAAGTAAGCGGAACTGGAACGCAGGTCGGATTTATAGGTGCTGGCAACGGGGATGATAATATAACCGTAGATAAAGGCGCAAAAGTAGGTCTTATACAAGCCGACGAAGGAAACGATAAGGTAACTGTAAGTGATAGCGGAACGTACGTTAGCCGTATAAACGGTAGAGGTGGCGATGACGAGATATTGGTAGAAAAAGGCGCTAAAGTAGACGGTATAGTCGGAAGATGGGGTAATGACAAGATAACCGTAAAAGATACCGGTACCGTCGTAACCGAAAACATAGAAGGTAACGAAGATAGCGATACTATTAAAATTTTAGACGGCGCGAGAGTAAAAGGATACGTTAGTGGCGGACGCGGTGAAGATCCTAGCGTATACGGTGGAGCCAAAAAATCAGATAACGATAATATCACTGTTGAAAATGCTACAGTTGACGGTAATGTTGAAGGTAGCATGCGAGATAATTATTCCGGTGATGACGGAATAAAAATTAAAAATTCTCAAATAGGCGGCAGAAAGATATCCGGCGGATACGGTGAAAATAAAATAGAAATTACAGACGGCATGAATTTAGATTCTAAGTGGATTGAAGGCAATAAATTTAATGACGAAATAACCGTAAATGGTGATGCTAAACTAAAGAATACATATATTCAAGGAGAAGCCGGAGATGACACTATTACCATAAAAGATAATGCTAAGGTTAAAGGCGGTAATATCAATACTGGTGCCGGAGCAAACGATAAAATAAATATTAACGGTAATGCCGAGTTGGATGGCACTACATTGCAGTTTGAAGGCGGTAAATCAACAGATAAAGCTACTCTAAACGTAACCGGAAACGCCGTACTAAAAGATGTATCTATACAGGCATCTTCATCTCTAGGCGAGCAATATATGAATTTCCATCAAAGCGGCGAAGCTAAAGTAAAAAGCCTTATGGGTAGCCAAAATAAAGACGTTATAGATATAGCGGGCGACTTTACTTATACTAACGTCAATCATCTTCAAACTCACGGCGGAGACGATGAGATAAAGATGCACGGCGGAGCTACGGTAAAAGTTAGTGTAGATATGGGTGATGGTAAAGATACTTTAACAATAGATAATGCTACATTTAAAGATTCTCTTGTGAATATGGATGGTGGTAACGACGAGATAAATATAAATGCCGGAGCAAATTTAACCGGCACAAGAATTTATACCGGTGACGGTAATGATACGGTGAATGTAAGAGGCGGTACGTTTAGCGAAGCAGAGATCGGACTAGACAAGGGTAAAAATGAAGTAAATATAGAGTCTGGCGCGGTATTTTGCGACCAAGATGCTAGTCTTAATGCCTTTAGGGAGCATAAAACTTATATAAGATCAGATCATAGGGATGATTATAGTTCAGAAGATACCATAAACGTTAAAGCCGGCGCTACCGTCAAAAATGCCGAAATACAAACTTATGGTGGAAAAGATACTTTAAATATAAATGGTACAGTTGAAAAGTCTAATATTGACACCGGAAAAGATAACGATACTATAAATATCGGTGGTGGCATAATTAAAAACTCTAATATCACAACCGGAAGCGGCGACGATACTATCAATATTAAGGGCGGTAAATTTAAAGACGCTAATATTCAAACAGGACATGGTACAAATACCGTTAATATCGATGGTACTGGCGGTAGTATAGAATCTGACAATACTAAAATCACTCTTGGAGGTGGCTGGAGTACTGGCGATAATACGGTTAATATTAGTGGTAAATTTGGCGATAAAGATGCTAGCTCATACGATAAAACCGTAATCGGTGCATTTGGTAGTGCTAAAGCTAAGGATACGGTTAATATTAAAGATGGTGCTGAGCTACACAATACAAGAATAGATCTTCACGCCAATGATGACGTAATTAATATAGGAGCCGGTGCTACTGTTAAACACTCTCAGCTTATAACTGGAGATCAAAGTGATACTCTAAATATCGGAGATGGAGCTAATATTAGCGAAGGTACGCATATGCACTTAGGATACCATAGTGATACCGCGAAAATAGGAAATAACGTTACTATAGATAATTCTGATATCTATATGGATAATGGTAGGGGCGATACAGACGTAAGTACTTTCGGCAACGATACCGTAACTATGGGAAATAACGTAACGTTTAAAAACTGGGCTGATGTAAAAGGCGGTCAAGGAGACGATACAATTACTATAGGTAATAATCTAACTCTAGATGGCAATGCTGGTATCTACGGAGACTGGGGCGAAGGTGGTAGCGGAGAGAATAACGCTACTGACGGCAACGATACCATTACTATCGGAGATAATCTAACCGTTAAGAATAACTCTACCGTAAGCGGTGGCGGCGGAGATGATACTATCTCAATTGGTAAAAACGCAAGTATTCAAGATACTTCTACTATCGACGGTGGAGCTGGATATGATACATTAAAAGTCGCTGACAATAGTATTGATTTTAGTCATGTTAAAAATATTGAAAGACTAGATATGACTAATGGAGAAAAGACAAACCTGAATCTTTCTACTAGTAATGTCCAAGATATACTACGTGGCAGTAGTGAGAATATGCTAAGAATAGATGGTGACCGTGGTGATAATCTTAAGCTCACTACCGATGACAATAGTAGCTGGAGCAAGCAAGGAGCAAGCTCTAATGCTGGTTATACACTTTATAGCAATGGTACAACTACAATAGAAGTTCAAGACCAAATACACGTTGATCTTTAAAATTTAACCAAAACCACTTTAATCCCAAAGGATTTTCCTTTGGGATATCTCTTCTCATGTCTTTAAATTTTTATAATTGTTTATATTTTTCTCGTTAAGTACACCCCCATTGTACCCCAGTACAATAGACAAGTCTTTCTAAAATTTATATAATTCATTCAAAATTTCAAATACTATAAACAATAAGGAGAACATGATGGCCAAAGAAGCCGGAGTAGTTAAAAGCGTAAACGGAGGAATAGCAAGAGCACTTAATGACTTAACAGGAGAGGTAAGACAATTAAGTGTAGGAGATATTGTATACCAAGGTGAAAAGATAGTTACAGAGGGTTCTAACTCTAAAGTAACAATAACTCAAACTGATGGTAAAGATATAACTTTAATAGGTAAAGATACTCTAACTCTAGATCAAGACTCTAACAATAACGAAACAGTAGCTGATATCTCAGCTTTACAACAAGCCATCTTAAAAGGAACAGATCTTAATGCTCTAGAAGAAACTGCTGCAGGTGGTCCACAAGCAGGTGGTAATGGTGGAGATGGCGTAAGCTTATCTTCTACTAGCTTTGCAGAAGGAGGCCACATTAGTAACATAAATGCTAATGTAGGAAGCATAGATGCTTTATCTCTAGCAGCAGGTGGAGATAATAGCTTTGGTGTAAGTGGTGGAAGTGCTGTTGGGGCTGGAACTGGAGCTGAAGCAACAGGACCTGCTTTACCAGCAGGAAGTATAAAAATTCCATTGTCGGCGTATTTAAACGAAAATGTGAACGACGGTTTCGTTTTTCATATGCGAAGTCTAGTGCATGATATGCCTCATGCCGGAAGTACCTTAAATGGATACCAGATAGTCAGATGGAGCGACGGTAGAGATTATCTAGTCCCTAACGCCGGAGTAAATACCTTTACCTTTCAAGACGGCTGGTTTAAAAGTAACGACGGCAAGCTAGCCATAGGTCAAGATAATGCTAAAGACTTAGTGCTAACAAGTAGTGCTAATTCGGCAAATCATACTGGAGATGTGGCCAAAATAGTAAATCCTTCAAGTGATCTTAGCGTATTTGGCGGAGATAATGGAAGTAAGATTACTTCAGATGGTACTAATATAGATACTAAAATTTATAGCAGCGTAAAGGGCGACGAGATCAATATAACTTCTGACGTAACAGGTACTGGTACAAGTGAAGTAGATCCACTTACTCACGAATACACAGGCGGTCAATCTTATATAAGCACCGGTTCAAGTTCGGACAACTTAAATATAGCTCCTGGTGTCACTTTAACTAATACCATAATAAATATGGGTGCTGGAAGCGAAATCGTAAATTTAAAAGGAACCGCTACGGATAAGATTAATTTTAAGGGATCTATCTTAATGGCCGGTGCTGATGACGATGTAATAAATATCGAAAACGCTTCGTTTGACGTAACCGATGAGAGGGTTAGTGTGATAGACGGCGGAAGCGGTAATGATACTATAAACGTAAATTCTGGAGCCGAGTTAAAACGAGGTACCATGATCAGAAGCGGAAGCGGTAATGATACTGTAAATGTAAATTCTGGAGCAAATATTCACGGTGCCGGATCTGAAGAAGCTCTTATACATATGGGTAAGTCTGCTAGCCCTTTGGATAAAGGAGAACAAGGTAATACTTCTACGCTAAACGTGAAAAACGGAGCATCTGTATCTAATACCATAATAAAAACGGAAGCCAAAGAGAATACGATAAATTTTGAAAAAGGAGCTACTACTACTGGTGTTAGAATCGTAGCGGAAGATGCTGGTACAAAAAGTACGATCAATATTAAGAGTGATCTAGAAAGATCGCTGGAAGGTAAGAGATCTAGTATTAGCACCGGAGCCGGAGATGACATCGTAAATGTAAGTGATAAAGCTGAGCTAACCAGTGTCAAAATGAGATTAGGAGAAGGTCTAAATAAAGTAACTATAGACGATGCTACTATGAAAGGTAGTAGTATAGAAAACGGTAATGGCGGTAACGAAATAACATTAACCAATAATGCGGTATTTAAAGAATCTTACATAGATACTGGTGATGGCAAAGATATCATAAATATAAACAGTGGTTCAAAAGTTGAGGGACTAGATTCTGGTATAAGTACTAATGCCGGTGAAGACGAAATAAATATAAATAACTCTACAGTAGAGGGTGTAGATGAACATAATACCGTAGGAATAGATACTGGTGACGATACTGATATGATAACTATCAAAGACTCTAATATAAAATATACTGATATTAAAACCGGAAACGGTGATGATGTCATTCAAGTATTTGATGGATCATCTTTAAATTCTACAAAAATAGAAACCGGAGAAGGCAATGATATAGTTACGTTTGAGCATCATAGTGAGAATTATGATTCAGATCCGGCTCAGCCTTATTCAAAACCTATTGCGACTAAAACCGAGATAAATACGGGCAACGGCCGAGATACTGTACTACTAAGCGGTCTAGGCAATAGCGGTAACTATGCAAATAGAGTATCAGATTTTGACGATGTAAAGATAAATATGGGTGACGGCGACCATAAGCACGTACAGATACACAAAGCTAAAGTCGAAAAGACTACGATAACTACCGGTAGCAAAGACGATTTGGTGCAAATACAAAGTGACTCTTTAATGGAAGGCGAAAATAATATATATACTGGTGCAGGAGAAGACGACCTAGAAATTAGGGGTTCTAAACTTAATGGCACCGCTAGCGCAAAAACATCTATAAATACCGGTGCCGACAAAGATCACGTGGTGATTAACAATTCTACTTTAACGCATGCGGTAGTTGATACGGATAAAGGCGACGATGATGTTGATATCGAAGAAGGAACAATATTTAACTATAACACTATAAATACTTCAGAAGGCAACGATACTATAACTATTAACCGCAACCCTGACGATGCTCGCACAACCTTTCAAAGTTCTGCTTTAAATACCGGTGATGGCAACGATACGGTAGAAGTTACAAATACTACGTTCTTAAAACTTGCCGATGGTAACCTATCTGCTATAGATACTGGCAATGGTGACGATGAAATCACTATAAAAGACGGCACTATATTCCAAGACTTCTCTTATATAGCTGCTGGAAATGGTGTAGATACTATAACTCTAGAAAGTGGAGCTAAATTTAATCAAGCTAATGTGTATGCAGATGCTGGCGACGATATAATAAATGTTAACGGAGCAGAATTTAAAGGCGAAAATGCATATAACCATAATGCCGGCGTACATGGTGGAGCAGGAAATGATACAATTTTCGTCAACTCTGGAAAATTTGATAATGCTAAAGTAGAGGGTGATGCTGGTAATGATACAATCCATATCAAATCTGGAGCTAGATTTGAAAATGCTTCTATATATGGTGATAGCATAGATGGTCTAACGACCGGTAACGATACTATCATAGTTGAAAAAGGCGCAACGCTAATTAATACGACTATCGACGGTGGAGCCGGATATGATACATTAAAGGTTGCTGATGATAGTTTAGACTTTAGCAAAGTTAAGAACATCGAAAAACTAGATCTAACTGAAGGAAATCATAATGTATCTCTATCAGCTAAAGATGTTCTAGACATGACTGATAGCAACAATAGGCTAAGAATAGATGGTGATAGTGGCGATAATCTTGGTCTTGCAAGTAAGGGTTGGGTTGAAGATACTAGTGCTAACATTGCTGGTTATAAAGTCTACACTAACACAGAGGGTGTACATACTGTAACTCTAGAAGTTCAAAACCAAGTACACGTTGATCTTTAAATTTTAAACAAACTACTTTAATCCCAAAGGAAAATTCCTTTGGGATATTCTTTTATCTCACTAAAATTTATAATTGTTCTAGACTTAAAACCAAAATAAGATCAAGAAATAAATCTATCAAGCCAAAAGAGTTGCTAAGATAGTGCTGTTAGAGACAAGTTTTATAAAAATTCGGAGATAAATAAAAGCCAAGTGATTTAAAATTTAGCGAGCAAGAGCTTTTTAAAACCCACACTCGCTATAAAATTTTTATTTTCCCTCTGGGTCTAGACCATTTAGGATATAGTTAACTTCATCATCGCTTAGCTCATAGTGTAAAAATTCTTTATAAAATTTCTTTGTCTCAGCTGCTATATCTATATTTTTAAAAATTTCAGGATGTAATATCTTAGCCGCCCATAAAATTTGCAATGCCCCCTCGGCACCGTATCTATCCCAGCTAAAAACGCCAGTTGGATTTACATAAACTCTTTTATTTTTACAGCGTTAGTATCTGCGTAGATAGGATTTTCGTATATTTTTTTCAAAATTTCTGAAGCTTTGGCTCTGCCTATGATGATGACGTCAGGGTTCATATTTGGTATCTCTTCGGCATTGATTTCAAGCATATTTCCGGCTTTTTGAACCGCGTTTTGGCCGCCTGCGACCCTTATCCACTCGTCTATGATCGTATTTGCGCCATCAACCTTGAATAAATTTTTACCATCAGCAATGTGAAGTACTTTTGGTCTATCTGACGCGGCGATCTTATCCGTTTTGCTTAGCACTTTTTTAATATTGCCGTCAAAATACTCGTTAAATTTTTGAGCGATATTCGGCGCGTCGCCTCCTATGACCTCAGCCATTATAGATACGCTTTTTTCATATCCGCATGATTGGTAAATGACGGATAAAGCACGGTAAAGCCGTTTTTGGTTAGCTCCTCTTTGTTCTTTTTATCGGCGGCTATGACGACGTCCGGGCTTAGTTTAATCAGCTCTTCTACTTGTAAATCTTTGCCGTTTACGCCGTTTGGAATGCTTGAAATTCTAGGATAAACGTGCGCAAACCATTTGTTATTTTTGATTAGATCGGTGGTCGCTACTATCTTGTCTGCGCCGCCTAGCATTAATATAATTTGATTGTTCGCATACCAAAGCGTAGCGATCTTTTCTACTTTTGTGGGGACTTTTACGACGTCGCCAGTGATGTCCTTGACGTCTCTAAACTCAGCTGCATTAAGTAAAAGGCTTGCAAACAGCACCACTAAAGCCATGAAAATTTTTTCATTTTTTCTCCTTATATTAAATATATATTTTTATATATAAGTGCTAATCCTATATGTTATCGCCTTAATAAACAATATTTTTACAATATAAATTTTTAATTTAGAGCTTTAAAATTTATGAGAAAATGTGAATTTTTATCTATTATTGATAGATTAAATTTGTAGTAAGGGCTCCCCTTCTTGCACTAGGCAAAAAAGGGAGAAAAGAGAGATTATTTCTCAAAAGCTTTTTGCAAGCTAAATGGAAATGCCTGATAGCCCATAGCATTTGTCATCTTTATTTCGATGCTTGGCTCTTTTGCGCCCCACTCAAACTCATCGATGTGTGGGCTAGGAAGTCCTACTGGGCGACCTTTGGCGATGTCAAACTGCATACCAGCAACGGCTGAGTAGACCATTACGCTATCAAGGTCATCTTGATACTGCGTAAGGCTAGTAACCGAGCTATACCACTCTTTGCCACGCTCTTTGCCGTACTCCCAAATTTGCTCAACAGTCTTTTTCTTTTCATCTATCTTATAAACGACTGCGCGAGAGTATTTCATGCCAGCGATGGCTGGTTGCTCCATGCCCCTTGTATCGCCGTTGTCAAAGACGCTTAGATAAATTTCGCCTTTTTTAGACTTGCTATCTATCCTAAATGCTGTGTGTTGCGTCCATTGCCAGTCAAAGCCACCTTTGTCGCTCTCGTATCCTGGGCATTTTGAGTACTCATCTTCGCAGACTATTTTATTGCCTTTGCTATCAACTGGCTGAAGGAGCTTGTCTTTAAATTTATCGCTCCAGCCCTTGTGAGCGCCCATGATCCATTTTACTTGTTTGTCACGGCCGATCTTGATAACTGCGTCTTGGTGGCGGCTTGAGATGATGATACTATCATCGCTTGGGTCATAATCCACGCTATTTACGTGCGCCCAGTTGCGTCCGGGACCAGCGCCAACTATGTCGCCCCATTTATCATGCGTATCCATAGACTGAAGCTCATCAGAGCTTGCTGTGTGGCCTGCTTTTTTAGCGTCTATGTTTAAGCAAACTGCGCCTTGATCAAGCGTTTTTAGCACGATATCGCGGTAAGGATCAAGAATTTCATATAGTCTAAAGTCATCAACTACGTTGCCGTCGCGGTCAAGCTCAACGATCACGTCGCGCACTGTTCTTACGTTTTTGCCATCAGCTCTTTTATAGTCAGCATTTGCAACGCGCAAGAAGTAGTGTCCGTTTTGTGCTACGTCCATTGAGTGAGAGAAGTCGTTGTAGCTAGCTGGTAGCTCGCGGTTGAAAATTTCTCTACCCATGATGTCGTATTTTGCGTATCTTTGGCCGTATCCCCAAGTCATAGCGCCGTCATCATTTTGCTTAAAGCCCATCATTACACCAGCGTGAAATGGCTGCTTTAGATCGTAAATTTTGCTTGGCTCAAGGTACCATCTAACCTCGCCTTTTGTATCAAGGATGAAGTTATTTGGGCTGTAGTTCCACTCGATCGCACCGCCAGCTGGGTTGTTCCAAACGACTTTTGTGCCCTTGCCAGTTTTATTTACGAAGTTATTTACATAGTAGAGGCGGTTTGCAAATTTAGCACTCGCAGGCTTAGTAACCTCGATCTTGTCAAATAATGCGCCCTTTTGATTTGGCGTGCCTGAGCTTTCTAGGTAGATGGCTGGAGCGTAAATTTTATAGCTCTCTTTTATATGCTCAGTCTTGCCTTTGTAGCTCTTGTCGTACTCGACTTCAACAGTGTTTTGATAGTCAGGGTACATGCCAAAAACTGGGATGCCGCCATGTGTACGAAGATGCTTGTCTGCCACTTTGTAGCTTATCACCTGACCGCCTTGTTTTGGTACGATCGTTACTTTTGCATTACTTAGTGTGTAGCCGCCATTTTTGATGACTGCTGTAAGTGGGGCAGTGTCGTACGGATTTACTACTACTTCGCCTATTTGCCCAGTGATAGCATAGTCTAGCTTAGCCCCGCTTGGACCGCCTATCGCAAAAGCGCTTGAACAAAGCACAGAAGCTAGCGCAATACAACTCAAAGTCTTTTTCATAACATCTCCTTTGGATAAATTTTATAAACTCTACTCATAAAGCTTATAAAATTTAGAAAAAAGCCTTGGAACGCCCAAGGCTTAAAGTAGGTAAAAGGAGTAATAAAAAATATTGCGTCCTTCGTAATTGTAATAAAACCTTATAACATAAAAATCACGATAAACTTTATAATGGCTTAAAATCTAAATTTATATTAAAAATTTTTGTCTTTTTGGGTCTTAAGCTAGCATTTACGCTTTAGCACTTATAATCAGCCCCAAACAATGGAGTAAAACTTATGACACTAACTTACAATGCAAAGAAAATTTATGAAATTTGGTTTGATTCAAAAAGTGAGCTTGAAGAGAGCAATGCTAGCTTTTTAGAGGATTATTTAAATTTTTTAGGCGATATTAGTGAAGTGATAAATATTGATGAAAAAACAAGACTTTCGGTTATCATCGCCTCTCTTTGCGTGAGTAAAGGCGCAAAAAGCTCATTTAAAAGCTTCATTAGGGCTGCTTTAAATGTGGGCATATCAGTAAAAGAGATAAGAGAAATTTTATATCAAGCAGTACCTTATGCTGGGCTTGGCAAGGTAGAAGATTATATATTTTTAGCTGATGAAATTTTTAATGAGCGCTATATAGAGCCTGAAAATATGCCTAAAAAATCAAGAGAGGGCAGAGGTGAACGAGGCCTTGAGATACAAAGAAAACTCTTCCCAGCGGTTGATAAATTTATCGCATCAATGCCAAATGATCAAAAACATATAATGGAGTTTTTATCGCAAAACTGCTTTGGCGATTTTTATGCAAGAGATGGGCTTAGTTTAGAGCTTAGGGAGCTTTTGACATTTGTCTATATCACGACTCTTGGCTTTGCAAAGCCACAGCTTTTAGGGCACATTGCTGCAAATTTTGGTATCGGCAACGATAGAGCTAAGCTAATAAGCGTTGTTACGACACTTATACCATTTATAGGCTATCCGAGTGCTTTAAACGCATTATCAGCAATAAATGAGATAAGTTCTAGTAAAAATTAAATTTTTAATCAATACAATATCTTATAAATTTCAGCCAAAATTTATTCTAGCGTTAAATTTGCGGTTGAGCTTGGTTGTAGAATAACTCAAAATAAATCATCTAAAGGAGATTATCATGAGTTTTCTATCTAAATTTAGCAAGGCTATCTTTGCAGTTGCGGTGGCTGGAGCGATTAGTGCTAGTGCATTTAGCGAGGGTGAGGACTACGTCAAGCTTGAAAAGCCACTAAGTGTGGGACAAAATACGCTAGTTAAAATTTTTAGCTACGCTTGCCCATTTTGTTACAAGTACGACAAGAGCGTCACTCCAAAAGTAGTTGAGAAAATTCCTGGACTAAAATACGAGCCATTTCACCTAAAGACAAAGGGCGATTACGGCGAGGTTGCGAGCAAGGTTTTTGCCGTGCTTATCGTTATGGACGAGGCAAAAGGTGTCGGCTTATTTGATGAAAATTCGCTATTTAAAAAGGCTAAATTTGCCTACTACAAGGCTTATCACGACAAAAAAGAGCGCTGGAGTGACGGCAAAGATGCTGAGGGCTTTTTAAAGACTGGACTTGAGGCTGCTGGCGTTAGCAAAGCGGACTATGAAAAAGAGCTGGCTAATCCAAAAGTGACTGAGCTACTTAAAAAGTGGGATGAGAGCTATGACGTGGCCAAAATTCAAGGTGTGCCAGCATTTGTCGTAAATGGCAAATACCTCATCATGACAAAATCAATCAGCTCGCTTGACGGCATGGCAGCACTCATCGAAGAGCTTCTTAAAAAATAAGGCGTCACATGAGCTTTTTTAAAAAAATGGCTAAATTTCAAGACTCACGCATCTCTTGGGCGATCTTAGTATTTGTAAGCGTTGCACTTGTCGTTATCGCGCACTCGCTCTTTCAAAACTACGCTTATATGCCTCCTTGCGAGCAGTGCGTCTATATACGTTTTGCATTTTTATGTATGGCACTTGGCGGCGTGATCGCTATCATAAATCCAAAAAATTTGCTCTTTGCTCTAGTTGGCTACGTCTTTGCCTTTTGGGGAGCGGTGCAGGGCATAATGTATAGCGTAAAGCTAGCCAAAATCCACGACGCAGTGCATGGCGATGATCCTTTCGGCGTGCAGGGCTGCTCGACTGAGCCGCACTATCCATTTGGCTTGCCGCTTGAGAAGTGGGCGCCTGACTGGTTTATGCCAACGGGTGACTGTGGCTATGACAGCCCTATGGTGCCTGACGGCGCGGTGCTAAGCGATCTTCAAAAGAGCATAGTGGATCTTTACGCAGACGGCTGGTATCTTGTGCCATCAACTAAATTTATGTCGATGGCTGATTGCACGCTACTTGGATTTGGTATTTGTTTTGTAGTGCTTGCACTTATGCTCGTTTCAAAGCTTTTATCCTTTTTAAAATGAATTTAGTTAGCCCAAATTTGGGCTAACTTAGGATATACTGCGCGCATGGGTATTAATTTAAAATCACAAAATATTAAAATCTACGCCATTATCTTGCTTGCTAGCCTTTTTGTAATACTTCTTGGGCTAAATATTTATAGCAATGCAAAAGAGAAAATCATAGAGCTATCTGATAAAAACAATATAGCAGTTAGCAAAAATATCGTAAACAACTTTCAAATTTGGCTTGATGAGCGTATAAATTCACTCATTCGTGCGTCAAAATTTATACAAAATGCAGGCATCGTAGATGACGATGAAAAGATAGCTGGCTTTATAAAGCTCTTTAAACAAAACGCAAAAGAATTTGATCTAATGCAGCTTTTAAGGGATGATGGAGAAATTTTTGTAGATGGAGAAAAAATTTTAGAAGAAGTTATGCCAAAAAGCGAAAGAACAGGGCTTATCTGGTATGTGGAGACAAAAAATACAAATGCCCCAAGCGTAAATTTCATGCAAAAACATAAAATTTTAAAAGGCTCAACTCTAAATTTATGCGTTCCAGTCACAAAACAAGCGAAATTTAAAGCAGCACTTTGTGGCGTCGTGCGTATAGAAAATATCTTTAACAGCATTAAAAATTTTAGCCTTGCGCCAAATTCTTACTCATTTTTGGTGACTCATAGCGGTGAAATTTTAACATCGATACCTGATCTTGCTTTAAAAAAAGAGATCGAGGAGAAATTTAAAGAGTTGTTTTTAAAAGATGAAGACATTACAAGCTTAAAAATAGGACAAAATTTAATCCAAGTAGCTGAGATACCAACGATAAATTGGTTCATAGGAGCTGGCACAAATAACGAAGAAGAAATTTCAGCTTTAACAAAAGAAGCTTTAAAAAATGCTCTAAGCTTACTTTTTGCCTTCGTTGCGCTCACATTTTTGGCAAATATTCTTCATAATTTTATGTATAACAAGATAAAAAAGATACAAGATGAGTATGAGACATTGCTAACTCATAGAGCTAAAATGAGTGAGGCTGGCGAGCTAATAAGTGGTATCAATCATCAATTCATTCAGCCAGTAAATTCGCTAAAACTAATGCTAAGCTCGTGCATAATGTTAAAAAAAGAAGGTAAATTAAGCGATGAGGAGCTAATAAATTTGCTTGAAAAAGGACAAAGCTCGGTCAAACTTCTTTCAAGTACTATTGAAATTTTTAGAAATTTTTATAAAAGCGCTGAAAATGTGAGCGAATTTGAGGTACAAACAAGCATTAAAAATCTAATAACTCTCATGCACACAGAGCTAAGCCGTGCAAATGTTAGTGTAAAATTTAGTGGCTTTAATGAACAAAAAGTTCGTCAGATAGAAAATATAATCCAACAAATTTTACTAATCCTAATACACAACGCAAAAGACTCACTTGTTGAAAGCTACAAAAATGAGCCACTAAAACGTATCATCGAGATAAAATTTAGAAGCTTTGAAGATAAGTGCTACATCGGAGTTTATGACAATGGAAATGGTGTAAGCGAGCAAATGAGCGAGAAAATTTTTACTTGGCTAAATACCACTAAAAAGCAAGGAAATGGCATAGGGCTTTATTTTGCTAAAAAGCTAGCACAAGAAAAGCTAAATGGTGACGTAAGACTCGTAAATAACGCAAAGCCAACGGTATTTGAGCTAAGTTTTGATATAAATTTAAAGGACTAAAATGCAAGAAGTCTTAGAAATTTTAAAAAAGACGTCCGTCTTGGTGGTCGAAGATGACGATATGGCAAGAGAGCTTATTATTAGTGGGCTTAAACCTTATTGCGAACAGGTAATTGGTGCTTGCAATGGACAAGATGGTGTGGAGAAATTTAAAAAGCAAGGTTTTGATATCGTGATGAGTGATATTCACATGCCAGTGCTTAATGGCTTTGAGATGATGAATGAGATAAAGCGTACAAAACCGCACCAAAAATTTATAGTCTTTACCTCTTATGATAGCGATGAAAATTTGATAAAAAGCATGGAGGAAGGGGCGATGCTTTTTTTAAAAAAGCCTATTGATATGAAAGATCTTAGATCAATGCTTATTAGTTTAAGTTTTGAACGAGATGAAAAGCTAGTTTATTTAAGCGATGAGGTGAGTATAAATTTAAAAAGAGAGAAAATTTATAAAAACGGCATTGAAATTTATCTTAGCTTTTTACAAAATAAGATATTTTGGCTCTTTGCTTATAATCTAAATAAGCTAGTTACTTATGAGATGATAGAAGAATTTGTCTATGAAAGCGATGTTAGCAAGGCAGCTATCCAAAATGTGATACTTCGCCTAAAACGCGAGCTTGGTGTGAAATTTAAAAATATCAGCGAGAGTGGATATATTTTAATCACAAAATCTGAATGATTTGGAATTATCGCCACCTTGTACCATAGTACAATATACAAAAGTAATTAAATATACTAAAATACCGACAAATAAAAATAAGGAATAAAGATGGCAGCAGTAGCTGGTATAGTTAAAAGCGTTTCATCTGATGTTATAGCGATAGATCAAAATGATCATGTAAGAGTTTTAGACGTAAATGATAAAGTATATATCGGAGAGGCTATAAAGGGCGAGAGCGAAAGTGCAAGCATTACAATCACTGCAAATGATGGACAAGATATATCAATAAACGGATACGATACTCTTTGGCTAGATAGTAGCGTAGTAAGCGATGATATTGGTGAGTCTAGTATAGATACTGACGCATTGTTTAAAGCTCTTCTTGGCAATGATTATGTATCGATTTTAGATCATATAAATGAAAAAGTAGATGATATCCTTAGCGCAACCAATTTAGAGCAAGAAGAGCCAAATGATGAGGCTAGCGTAAATATTAGTTTTAATGAAATAGATCCAAATTTAGCAAATGAGCATGGATTAAGAGAAGATGATCTTTTAGCTAAAATAAACGAACATAAAGAGAGCGATAAGCAGATGATAGATCCTAGCTTTGAGCATACAAATCTTAACGCAACTACGATATATATAGATATAGATAACGACTTAAATAAACTTTCATAAATTTGAGCTTTTTGCTCAAATTTCTTCTATTTTAAAAAACTCAAATTTATATAATATCCTCTATAATAAGCCAAAAATTTCAAAGGAAAACGATGAAAAAAATTCTAATCATCGCAGGCTCTTGCAATAGTGGCACAGCTGGGCTACAAGCAGATATAAAAACATGTGCTAGGCTTAATTGTTATAGTGCAACAGCGGTAACTTCTTTGGTCGCTGAGACTACGGATGCTGTAAAGAGCGTAGTTTGCTTAGAGCCTAGTTTTGTCAAAGATCAGCTAAATACGCTTGCGGAAGAATTTAGCTTTGATGCGATAAAAATTGGCATGCTATTTAGTGAAGAGATCATGGAGGTGGTGCGTGAGTTTTTACTAACTCAAAATACCAAAGTAGTGCTTGATCCAGTTTGCGTCTCAAAAAGCGGACACAAGCTTATAAAAGATAGTGCGGTGGCAAAGCTAAAAGAGCTAATGAGTTTAGCTACAGTAACTACTCCAAATTTAGATGAGGCAAATGTGCTTTTTGGTAATGATTATAAAGATTTGCCTTGTGATGTCATCGTAAAGAAACATGTCAGTGAAGATAGCAGCATAGACACACTTTATAAAAAAGATGGTTCGCTAAGAAATTTTAAAACTCCACTTGTTAATCCGCTTGTAATGAGCGGAACTGGTTGTAGCTTCTCAACTGCACTTGCTTGCTTTTTAGCAAAGGGCAAGAGCTTAGAGGAGTCTATACAACTTTCAAAAGAGTATATTTGCTCTATTATAAAAGAGAGCATTGATACAAAGCTTGGCAAAAACCGCCTACTTTGGCATGGAGCGAAGTAAAATTTATCCCTCTGATCTTTGCACGGCAACTGAGCGAGTGATTATGTCGTGTAGATTTAGTTTGTCTTTTCTAAAAAAACAAAGGCAAAGTCCAAGTATGCTAAAGCCAGCAAAGGCAAAGCAAATTTGGCGCAAGATGGTGTGAAAAAAGCTTAGTTTTCTGCCAGTTTTTAGGTTTATTAGATAAATTTCTTGTGCTTTATAGCCCGGAGTTTGTGCTTTTATGCTAAAAAAAAGGCACATTATAAGCGAGATCAGGCTATTTGCACCAAAAATAGCAATTTGGTTATGTAAAAACGCCTCTTTGCCATCAAGCACAAGATATGTTGTCGCATAAAATATAGGCATACCGATGATAAAAAGATCGATGATAAATGCCTTTACTCTAGCCCAAATAGGTGCGATTTTTGCCTTTTGTTTTGCCAACTCAATTTCCTGTATTTATGTAGATACGGCTAAATTTCTCCCAGTCGTATAGATAGACTAGGCTGTCGCTCTTGCCATTATCATGTGTGACGCAGAGCATAGTAGAGCCGCGTGAGACCTTGCACCAGTGATTATAGAGATCAAGTTTTTTGATATCGCTTTCTAGTACACCAAAACAGCCTATATATTCATAAATGCTAAGATCAAAAAAGCTCTTGTTTTCGGTTTTTAGTAAGCGTTTTTTGCTATTTTCTTGCATTAAACTAGCTCTACGCCTTTGCCATTTACTACTTCACCGATCACGTAGCCATCGCTGCTAGCTAGGACAGTATCAACGTTGTCTTTAGGCACAACTAATATCATGCCAACGCCCATGTTAAAAGTCCTTATCATCTCGCTTTCTTCTACTTTTTGAGCGATTATTTTAAAAATTTCAGGCGTTTTTATAACGCTTTTTTGTACTTTTGCACCAAGTCTAGCAGGGAAGATGCGAGGTAAGTTTTCAACTATGCCACCACCTGTTATATGCGCCATTGCTGTGATCTTGTCTTTTAATCTTAAAAAGTCGCTAACGTAAATTCTAGTTGGCTCAAGAAGCACGTCGATAAGCTTTTTATCTCCAACTTTTTCATCAAATTTTAGTCCAAGCTCGCTTACCACTTTTCTTGCAAGAGAGAAGCCATTTGAGTGCAGACCGCTACTTGGAAGCGCGACTAAAACATCACCTACTTTTACAAATTTGCTTCTGTCGATTTCATCAGCTTCAGCGATACCAACGGCAAATCCAGCAAGGTCAAAATCGCCTTTTTCATACATCGATGGCATCTCGGCTGTCTCACCGCCAATAAGTGCGCATTGCGCCTTTTTGCAGCCATTTGCGATGCTTTTTACCACCTCTTTGGCACTCTCTATCTCAAGCTTTGCAGTCGCGTAGTAATCAAGGAAAAAGAGTGGTGTGGCGAAGTTGCAGATGAGATCATTTACGCACATTGCGACTAGATCCTCGCCCACGCCGTCAAATTTCTTAGCATCAATAGCTAGGCGAAGCTTCGTGCCGACACCGTCAGTCGCTCCCAAAATGGCTGGATTTTTATACCCGCTTGGTAGTCTGACCGCTCCTGAAAATGACCCAATGCCGCCTATAACGTTTGGTGTTTGTGTAGATTTTACGAAAGGCTTTATCGCCTCAACAAAGCTATTTCCAGCATCTATATCCACTCCAGCATCTTTATAGCTTATCATCTTTGCCCTTTTTTGTAATTTTTTAAAACTTTAGCCAAAAGTTGCTAAAATTGTCATCAATTTTCAAAAATGGAGCGAGTTTGCAGAAATTTCCAAACGCTTATGTCATCACAGGCTCGATCGCTAGCGGTAAAAGCACAGCTATAAATTTGCTAAAAGAACGAGGCTTTAGCGTGATTGATGCGGACGTGATCGCTCATGAGCAGCTTGAAATTTGTAAATGTGAGATAGTGGAATTTTTTGGAGAGCAAATTTTAGACGAAGCTGGTAAGATCGATCGTCAAAAACTTGGTGCCATTGTTTTTAATGATCCAAAAAAATTAAAAATTTTAGAGCAAATTTTGCATCCAAAGATAAAGGAAGAAATTTTATCTCGCGCTATGAAGCTTGAGTGCTTGGGGCAGGTTTATTTTGTCGATATCCCTTTATTTTTTGAAAAAGAGGATCGCTATGCTGAGTTTAAAAATGTAGCAGTGATTTATGCGCCAAAAGAGCTTTTGCTGAGCCGCTTAATGAACCGAAACGGTCTAAAATTAGAAGAAGCAAAAGCAAGAGTGGAGCTTCAGATGGATATCGAGCAAAAGCGAAAAAAGGCAAATTTTATAATAGATAATAGTGGCGATAAAGAAAATTTAGAGCACGAACTAGAGAAATTTCTAAGGCAAATTTGTGGCTGAGTTTATATAAATTCGGCAAAAAGTAGAGCAATTTTAAAGGAAAAATAATGCAAGTTTCAAAGTACAACGCTAGCGGTAATGATTTTGTCATATTTCATACATTTTTGAGCAAAGACAGAAGCGAGCTAGCAAGGCAAATTTGTAGCCGAACAAACGGCGTGGGAGCTGATGGGCTTATTGTGCTTTTGCCTTACGAAAAGGGCGTGAAATGGGAGTTTTACAATAGTGATGGAAGTTACGCTGCGATGTGTGGCAACGGCTCGCGCGCGGCTGCTAGATATGCCTATCTAAACGGCCTTGTTAGTTCAAGCGAATTTGCTCTGCTAACTGGTAGCGGCGAGGTGATGGCAAGCGTGAAAGAGGAGTGCGTCGAGGTCGTGCTAACAAGCCCAAAAATTTTAAGTGAACCGCTAAATGAAAACGGCAAAACTTGGTATTTTTACGATACTGGCGTGCCTCATCTTGTAAATTTCACACAAAATTTAGATGAATTTGACGTCAAAGAGTGCAGGGCGCTTCGTCAAAAATACAATGCAAATGTAAATTTAGCCAAATTTGATGACGGTGTTTTAAAGGTTAGAACCTATGAAAGGGGCGTGGAGGACGAGACGCTAGCTTGTGGTACTGGCATGGCGGCTTGTTTTTACGGAGCTACTTTAAATTTAAACGCGCCGCAATGCCTAAAAGTCTATCCAAAAAGCGGCGAGGAGCTTGGACTTAGGCTAGAAAACGGCAAAATCTTATTTAGCGGAGCGGTGAAACACTGCTTTGATACGAGTATTGAAATTTAGCTTTTAGAGCGAGTTTTATACTTGCTCTTGGCTAGTTTGGCTAGCAATGGTAAGCAAATTTTTCAAATTTATATCACTAAATTTGTGCTCAAGAGCTGAGCTAAATTTATAGTGGTATTAATTTAAAATTTGAATACAAAATAACTAAGTTAAAATCTCAAAAAATAAATTTTAATAAAAATTTGAATAGAAATTTAAAAAAAAGAAGATCTCCGCCGAAGCGGAGAAAAGGTGTTATTTTAAAGCATCTTTTGCTTGTTTTGCAAGTGCCGCAAATGCCTTCGCGTCATTCATAGCTAGGTCAGCTAAAATTTTTCTATCAAGTTCGATCTTAGCTTTGTTTAAGCCATTGATAAATCTTGAATAGCTAATGTCGTTTAGTCTGCAAGCTGCGTTGATACGAACGATCCATAAACGTCTAAAATCACGTTTTTTCTGGCGTCTGTCGCGGTATGCATAAACTAAACTTCTCTCTAGTTGCTCTTTAGCTTTTCTAAAGTGTTTATGTCTAGCACTGAAAAAGCCACGTGCTAGCTTTAAAACTTTCTTATGGCGTCTTCTTCTAACTACGCCTGTTTTTACTCTTGCCATATTTATCCTTTTACAAATTGGCGCTCACGAAGTGAGTCTTGCCCCTAAATTTGGGGGAGTTTGAATGACTTTTTGTCAAAAACTTAAAACTACGCTGCTTTATACGCCGAGCATTTTGCGAACGGCTGAGACGTTTGTGCTATCCACATAGTGTGGGCCACGAAGGTCTCTCATACGCTTACTAGGTTTTTTTGTTAAGATATGGCTTCTAAAAGCAGAGCCTCTTTTTATCTTATTTTTACCTACTTTAAAGCGCTTAGCAGCACCGCGAACGGTTTTCATCTTTGGCATGCTAATCCTTTTTGAATTTTTATACGCAATTGCGTAAGTTTTGGATTATAGCGAAAATACCTTTAGAAAATTTAAATTTCACTTAGACAAAATTTGCAATAAATTTACATTAAACTTAAAAGAATTTTAAAATTTATAATTAAATTATTAAAAATTGCATATAATCACATGAAGAAATTTTATTTCACTAAAGGAGTAAAGAATGAAAGGCAAAATTCTTGCATCAATTGTTGCTATGAGTGCGATTTTAGGCACAAGTAGCTTGGCATGCACTACCATTTTAGTAGGAGATAAAGCTTCAAACGACGGCTCCATGCTGGTTGCTAGGAGTGCGGATAGCAAGGCTGTAAAGGCACAAGTCTTTTTGATCCATCCAGCAAAAAAGAATCAAACTGGTATGCATAGCTCAAAAGCCCATGACGGTGCAAATGACTTTACATATCCGCTTCCAAAGGACGGCATGAGATACACAACCATCGCAAATTCTCATACAAAACTTCACGGAGCGGTCGGCTACAATGAAGCTGGCGTAGGACTAAGCGGCACTGAGACCATCTATGCAAAAGATGAGCTTTTAAAAGTTGATCCATACAACGAAGAGACTGGCATCACAGAAGATGACATCCCAGACGTGCTTTTGCCACGTATGAAGAGTGCAAAAGAGGGCGTTAAGCTTCTTGGCGAGATAGTTGAGACAAAAGGCGCTGGAGAGGGCTTTGGCGTGGTATTTATCGATGCAAACGAGCTTTGGTACTTTGAGACTGGTACAGGCCATAAGTGGATCGCTACAAAGATCGCTCCAGATGAGTATTTCGTCACTGCAAACCAAGGCAGACTGCAAAACTATAAAGAGAATGATCCAAATTTCATGGGAGCAAAAGATGTCATAAAATTTGCGATCGACAATAAGACTTATGATCCTGCAAAAGATGGCGAATTTAACTTTACAAAGGCCTATACAAGAGACGATGAGAGAGATGTGACTTACAACTATCCACGTGTTTGCTGGGTTCAAAGCATGTTTAACCCAAGCTTAAAACAAGATTTTGCCGATGGTCAGAAATTCCCTGTATTTTTAAAACCAGAGAAAAAACTAAGCGTTGAGGATCTAAAAGCTGCGATGAGAGCCCACTACAACGGTACTGCGTTTGATAACTACGCCAGCAAAGATGAAGATAAGAAAAACATCTACCGCGCCATAAGTGTCTTTAGAACATATGAGTCTCACGTCATGCAGGTGCGCCCTTGGCTACCAAAAGAGATCGGCCGCGTGACTTACGTCGCTCTTGGTATGGCTGATCTTAGCGTTTATTTGCCGTATTACGAGGGGCTTGATGGCTTTATAAAAGGCTACTCAGATGGCTCTTATGACGCTGATGACACCTCAATATACTGGGTTTATAGAAAGCTTCAAACCCTTGTGATGACTGACTATGAGAAGTATTCGCCAGTGGTAAAAGAGGCCTACGCTAAATTTGAAAAAGAGTTGGCGGTAAAACAGGCTAAATTTGAAGATGAGTACGTAAAACTTTACAAAAAAGATAAGAAAAAAGCAAACAAACTCTTAAATGAATTTAGCCAAAAGACTATGCAAGAGGCTAAGGATCTAACCGAGCAGCTTACAAATAAGGTCTTTACGATGCTTACAGCTGATATGGACGCTAAGCTAAAATCCCTAAATAAAGGCAAAAAAGACTAAAAACTCTGGGCGTGAAATTTAGTAGCGCCCAAACTTTAAACAAAAATTTGGCAAAGAGCGTTTATAATGCGGCAAAAATTCGCTACAAAGGAAAACGCTGATGCCTTGTCCCATGCATAAAGCTCGTTAATCTCGGCAAAAAATATATCAGCGATTTTCAAAAAACACGCAAATTTTTAAACAATTTTACATTTTTTCACATTGATATAAATCCATTTTTGCTAGCAGGCCCGCTGCATTGTAACTGCATTTTTAAAAATAAAACTAAGCAGTGTTTGAAATTTGGCAAGGATCTTTTTAGTAGGATTTTTTATAAATTTTACTTTAGTTTAAGAAGAAGCGGGTGTCATCCACCACGTGTGGTGTGATTAAATTTATTGTTTGAGCTGTGCTGGTGAGAATTCGGCTTTTTTGGTGGCAGAAGGGGTTTCAACTTACGGTCTGCTTGCAGTTGCGAGCTTGTGACGCAAAACGTCGCCCCTTCCGCCCCCAAACCCCCACCTACCCCACTGCACGTTCAAGGTTGCTGTGTAGGGCACAGATTTAATTAAAAAATAGAAATTTAAAAAGGATAAAAATGATAAAAAGTTATGTTTTAGGTTTTCCAAGAATCGGAGAAAAAAGAGAGTTAAAGCGCGCATTAGAGGGCTTTTGGGCTGGTAAAGAGGGCTTTAGTGAAGAGAATTTACAAGAGACTGCAAAATCGCTTCGCCAAAGACACTGGAAATACCAACAAGACGCTGGCATTTCGGCTATTAGTGTTAATGATTTTTCATTTTACGACCTAATGCTTGATAACATCATCGCTTTTGGCGCTACGCCTCCAAGATTTGCAAATTTAAGCGGCTTGGAGCAATATTTTGCTTGCTCAAGAGGCAACAAAAATGGCGTTGCGATGGAGATGACAAAGTGGTTTAACACAAACTACCACTACATCGTGCCAGAGCTTAGCAGTGAGAGTAAATTTAGCCTAAAAGCGGACAAAATTTTAAATGAATATAAAGAGGCGAAGGCTAACGGAGTAAAAGGCAAGGTAAATTTGATCGGCCCTATCACATTTTTGGCTCTTTCAAAGACGACTGACGGCAGCTGCCCATTTAAGCACCTTGACGCGCTTGTAGGCGAGTACAAAAAGCTACTTGAGCAAATTTCTAAGCTTGATAATGAAATTTTAGTGCAGTTTGACGAGCCGATCTTTGTAACTGACAAAAATGAAAGCGACCTTTTGCCACTTATAACTAAGGTTTATAACGAGCTAACAGGCGTTGCAAATAACATCAAAATCGTGTTTGCGACATATTTTGAGCATGCGATCAAGGCAGTTAGCGAAGTGGCTAAAACTAAAATTTATGGTATTGCACTTGACTTCATCCACGGCAAGAGAAATTTCGAAGCACTTGAGACTATCAAAAACAGCCATTTAACGCTATTTGCTGGCGTGATCGACGGCAGAAATATCTGGAAAAGCAACATCGATGATAAGGTAAAACTTGTTCGTGAAATTTCAGAGAAAATAGGCGGCAAAGACTTTTACATCGGCACTTCATGCTCGCTTCTTCACGTACCATACACGCTAAAATATGAAGAGAATTTAAACAAAGAGATCAAAAGCTGGCTAAGCTTTGCGGTTGAGAAGCTTGACGAGATCAAGATCATCACAAAACTAGCAAACGGCGAGAAGCTTGATGAGAGCGAAACAAAAATTTATGAAGAGAACAAAAATGCAGTTAAAACTCGCGCCACTTCAAAACTCATCCACTCTGAAAGCGTTCAAAAACGTATCAAAAATTTAAGCAAATTTGAGCGTGACGAGAAATTTGAAGACCGCATCAAAATTCAACGCGAAACCCTAAACTACGGCATATTGCCAACAACAACGATAGGTAGCTTCCCTCAAACGGTTGATCTTCGCGTACTTCGCCAAAATTTCAAAAAAGGCGAGATCGACGCGGCCGCTTATGAAGCAGGCATCAAAAAATATATCGATCACTGCGTGAAATTTCAAGAAGATATCGGCCTAGATGTGCTAGTACACGGCGAGCCAGAGAGAAACGACATGGTTGAGTACTTTGGCGAGCAGATCAGCGGATATGCATTTAGCCAAAATGGCTGGGTACAAAGCTACGGTAGCCGCTGCGTCAAGCCACCACTTCTCTTTGGTGACGTAAGCCGCCCAGAGCCGATGACTGTTAAATGGATGAAATATGCTCAAAGTATTACAAAACACGTGATGAAGGGCATGCTAACAGGTCCTGTGACTATGCTAAACTGGAGCTTTGTGCGTGACGATCTTCCAAGAAGCGAGGTTGCAAAACAGCTTGCACTTTGTATCTATGACGAGATCGCAGACCTTCAAAATGCAGGCATCAGAGTGATCCAAGTCGATGAGGCAGCGTTTAAAGAGGGCTATCCGCTAAGAGCTGAAAATATCCCAGCTTATGAGAAATTTGCGGTTGATTGCTTCAAGCTTTCAGTAAGCTCGGCTGAGGCAAAAACTCAGATCCACACGCATATGTGCTACTCTGAATTTAACGATATTATTAAGACCATCGAGGCTATGGATGCTGATGTCATCAGTATCGAGACAGCAAGAAGTGGCAACGAGCTACTTAAAATTTTCAAAGCCGTTGGCTACAAACAAGAGGTCGGACCTGGCGTTTACGACATCCACAGCCCACGTGTGCCAAGTGTCGAGGAGATCGTCGCTCAGATCAAAGCTCTGCTTGAAGTCTTGCCAAAAGAGCAACTCTGGATCAACCCTGACTGCGGCCTAAAAACTAGAAAATGGGAAGAGGTCGAGCCAAGCCTTAAAAACATGGTAGAAGCTGTCAAGATCGTAAGAGGTCTATAATACAAATTTTAGCGTCTAGTAAGCCTAGGCGCTAAACTCCGTTTAAATTTCAAAAAAAGTTAGAAAATGTTAAAAGATAAGATCATAAACAATGAAAGTGGCATAGTGCTTTATGGCCTAACGCCTCCAAAGGCTGAATTTGACGAGGTAAAGCTTAAAGAGATCGCTGCAAAATGGGACAAGAGGGTTACAGATGTGCAGGCTGATGGCTTGGTGCTTTACGAGATCCAAGATGAAAGTAGCCGCATAAAAAGCGAGCGAACTTTTGAATTTAGCGATACATTAAGCCCTGAAATTTACTACTCAAAATACCTAAAATTAAAGACACCAAGCATCTTTTATAGGGTCGCGAACAAATATAATGAGAGTGAATTTAGAGCAAATTTAGCCAAAAGTAGTAGCGATATAAATGTTTTTGTTGGCGTTGCTTCTGGCAAAGTAGAGCCTAAAATGAGCCTAGAGCGTGCTTATGAGATCGCTAGAGATGAGTTTAAAGAGCTTGTAGTTGGCGGTGTTTGCATAGCTGAGAGGCATGCTAAAAAGGGCGATGAAGAGCAAAGGATGAGCCAAAAGGCCAAAATGGGAGCAAAATTTTTCATCTCGCAGGCGGTTTTTGATATAAATTTGGCTAAAAATTTACTAGAAAGCGTGGCAAAAAGAGGGTTAAATTTGCCTATTATTTTGACTTTTACTACTTGTGGCACGCCAAAAACGCTAGAGTTTATCAAGTGGCTTGGCATATGCGTTGATAAAAAGAGTGAAAAAAGGATGCTTGAAAGTGATGATTTTTTAGCCACGGCATCGCAAATTTGCCTTGAAAATTTCTCAGAGCTTTATGAATTTGCCAAAAAGCTTGGCATAAATGTTGGTGTCAATATAGAGAGCGTAATGGCAAAACGCGCCGAGATAGAAGCGAGCCTAGAGCTAACGCATAAGATGAGAGAGGTGTTTTGATAGTTTAGCGATCAAAACTTATATTTTAGATGGTTTTAGTAAGTTCTTAGTCTTTTTTAGCTTTAATTATATAAGATTTTTAAGCTCATTTTAAAGTAGATAAAATTTATGACAAATATATTATTATGTGGTGGTTCTGGTACGAGGTTGTGGCCTATTAGCAGGACTTTGATGCCAAAACAATTTATTAAATTATTTGATGACAGGTCACTTTTTCAGCTAACTGCACTACGAAATAGTGAAATTTGTGACAATACATTTGTTATTACAAATATCGATCACTACTACTTGGCGATGGATCAGATAGAAAATTTAAATATTACAAATTTTAAATATCTGCTCGAGCCAGTTGGTAGAAATACTGCACCAGCGATCACACTAGCTTGCCTTGCACTTGATCCAAATGAGATTGTTTTAGTAGCGCCATCGGATCATTTGATAAAGGACATTAAAGCATACTACACAAGCCTAAAAGTTGCAAAAGAGCTGGCAGAGCAAAATTTCTTAGTTACTTTTGGTATAAAGCCAAAGTCACCTGAGACGGGATTTGGATATATAGAGAGCTATAATGGCGATGTAAAGGCCTTTTATGAAAAGCCAGACTATGAAAGGGCGGTAAAATTTCTAAAAGATCAAAATTTCTACTGGAATTCAGGTATGTTTGTCTTTAAGGCAGGCGTTTTCTTGGATCAGATGAAAATTTTTGCTCCTGAGATACTTGAAGCATGCAAAGTAGCTTTTGACAACGCAAAAAAAGACAAATTTGATATTAAAATAGACACTACCGATATGCAAAATATCCCACAAAATAGCATAGATTATGCCGTAATGGAAAAGTCAGATATCGTAAAAATGGTAGCTTTAGATGCGCCTTGGAGTGATCTTGGAAGCTTTGATAGTTTGGATGAGCAGCTACCAAAAGATATCAATGGTAATACAATAAATAGTGATCTTGTGCAGATAAATTCTCACAATAATCTAGTCCTATCTAGTGGTAAAAAAATAGCCTTAATAGATGTTGATGATCTAACTGTGGTTGATACAAAAGATGCTCTTTTAATATCTAAAAAATCTTCTAGCCAAAAAGTAAAAAATGTGGTGGAAATTTTAAAAGAGGAGAGCTCTGAGCTTTGTAATGCCCATGTTACGACAAATAGGCCTTGGGGAAACTACACTGTCCTTGAAAATCAAGATGGTTATAAGATAAAGATAATAGAGGTAAAACCTGGCAAAAGGCTATCTTTGCAAAAGCATTTTCATAGAAATGAGCACTGGATAGTACTATCAGGTAGTGCCACCGTTACGATAGGTGAGACAACTAGACTCGTTTGTCCTAATGAGTCTATCTATATAAAAATGGGCGAAGTTCATAGGCTGTCTAATGAAGGAAAAATTCCTGTGGTTTTGATAGAAGCTCAGGTCGGTGAATATACAGGTGAAGATGATATAATTCGCCTAGACGATGATTTTAAAAGGTGATTTATGGATAAAAAAATAGCGTTAATAACTGGTATAACTGGTCAAGACGGATCGTATTTAGCGGAATTTTTACTAAAAAAGGGCTATATAGTCCATGGTGTAAAAAGGCGAACGAGCCTTTTTAATACAGATAGGATAGATCATCTTTATCAAGATCCACACGTTGATAATAAAAACTTTTTCTTGCACTATGGCGATATGACGGACTCTATGAACTTAACAAGGATCATTCAAGAAGTACAGCCAGATGAAATTTATAACCTAGCTGCAATGAGCCACGTGCATGTTAGCTTTGAAACCCCAGAATATGTCGCAAATGCTGATGGCACAGGTACTCTTAGATTGCTTGAAGCTATAAGGATATTAGGACTTGAGAAAAAAACTAAAATTTATCAAGCCTCTACATCTGAGCTTTACGGAAAAGTACAAGAGACACCGCAAAGCGAAACTACGCCATTTTATCCAAGAAGTCCTTATGCGGTCGCAAAGATGTATGCGTACTGGATAACGGTTAATTATAGAGAGGCTTATGGTATTTTTGCTTGTAATGGCATATTGTTTAATCACGAATCACCAGTTAGAGGCGAGACATTTGTAACTAGAAAGATCACAAGAGCAGCTAGTAAGATAGCGCTTGGACTTCAAGACAAGCTTTACCTTGGAAATTTAGACGCCAAAAGAGACTGGGGTCATGCAAAAGACTATGTGAAGATGATGTGGATGATACTTCAAGCTCCAGAGCCAGAAGACTGGGTGATAGCGACTGGCCAAACAACAGCAGTTAGAGATTTTGTAAAATTTGCATTTGCTTATGCTGGCATAAATTTGAGATTTGAAGGGGTTGGCGTAAATGAGGTAGGAGTCGTGGACTCACTAAATTTTGAAAAAGCAAAAGAGTTAAATTTAAATTTGTCCCACTTAAGTATCGGACAAACTGTGGTTTGCGTAGATCCAAGATATTTTAGGCCAACAGAGGTTGATTTGCTACTTGGAGATCCTAGTAAAGCAGAGAAAAAACTAGGCTGGAAGAGAGAATTTAACCTTCAAGATCTAGTAAACGATATGATGAAGTCGGACTTAAAGCTCATGACAAAAGATGTCTATCTAAAAGATGGCGGATATGAGACAATGAGCTATTTTGAGTAAAAAATGGATAAAAATAGTAAGATTTATGTAGCAGGGCATAAGGGACTGGTGGGCTCTGCTATAGTAAGAAATTTAAAATCAAAAGGCTATGAAAATATAATCACAATAACTCATAGCGAGCTTGATCTTATGGATCAAAAAGCGGTTTGTGAGTTTTTTGAAAAAGAAAAACCTGAGTATGTAGTACTGGCTGCTGCAAAGGTCGGCGGAATAGTGGCTAATAGTACGTATAGGGCTGATTTTATATATGAAAATTTACAAATTCAAAATAATGTGATCCATCAAAGCTATTTGCATAAGGTAAAAAAACTACTATTTCTGGGAAGTACTTGTATATATCCTAAAAATGCTCCACAGCCAATGAATGAAGAGGTGCTTTTGACATCTCCACTTGAATACACAAATGAGCCATATGCGATCGCTAAAATAGCTGGTATAAAGATGTGTGAGAGCTATAATCTGCAGTATGGTACAAATTTTATATCTGTGATGCCTACAAATTTATATGGTCCAAACGACAACTTTGATCTAGAAACCTCGCATGTGTTGCCGGCGCTTGTAAGAAAGTTACACCTAGCAAAACTTTTAAGCGAAGAAAAATTTGATGCAGTGGTAAAAGATCTAAAAGCAAGAGATATAAATGAAGCTATGGCTTATCTTGGTAAATTTGGTATTTCAAAATATAGAGTAGAAGTTTGGGGTACAGGAGAGCCTAGACGAGAGTTTCTATATTCAGAAGATATGGCTGATGCTTGCATATTTTTACTAGAAAATAGAGACTTTAAAGATACTTATGACAAAAATAGCAAAGAGATAAGAAATACGCATATAAATATAGGTACTGGCAAAGATATATCTATAAAAGAGCTAGCAAATTTGGTTAAAAATATAGTTGGCTTTAAAGGAGAGCTGTGCTTTAATGATAGCAAGCCTGATGGCACGATGTTAAAACTAACGGACCCCTCTAAGCTCCACTCTCTTGGTTGGAAACATAAAGTAGAGCTTGAAGATGGAATAAAGACGCTTTATGAGTGGTATTTAAATGACTAATTTAAAAAAGCTATTAGCAATAACAACAAGACAAGAAAAGAAAAATTTTATTATTTTGATTTTTATGAGTATTTTTTTGTCGGTTATTGAAACCGTTGGAATATCTGCTATTATGCCGTTTATTACCTTAGCATCAGATCCATCAAAAATAGTTGGTAACGAATATTCAAAAAAAATTTATAACTTTTTTGACTTTTCTACTACTACTAATTTTATGATTTTTTTTGGTCTTTTTTTAATAGGTTTTTATATTTTTAGAGCTTTTTACTCGATATTTTATAATTATTTGCTTAATAAATTTGCATTTGGAAGATTTCATTCTTTTGCATTTAGACTTTTTAAAAACTATACAAATTTACCGTATAAAAGATTTGTAAAAAGAAATAGTTCGGAACTAATAAAGACTATTGTAAATGAAGCTTCAAACCTTTCTTTTTATATGCAAAGCCTACTTTTGATATTCTCAGAATTTTTTACTATAGTATTGCTGTATACCTTATTGCTTTTAATGAATTGGAAAATGACTCTAGTTTTAACTATTCTTTTGGGGGCAAAAGTATTATTTCTATTGTCTTTTCTAAAAAAAAGAATAGAAAAAGAAGGCACAAGAAGATCAATAATGCAATCAAAATTTTATAAAATTTTAAATGAAACATTTGGAAATTTTAAAATTATAAAACTTATACAGAATGAACAAAAACTTTATAGTGAATTTTCTAGTATAAGCTATGGCTATGCAAAGGCCAATATTGTAAGCAATACTTTAAACCAACTACCTAGACTCTCGTTAGAAACGATTGGTTTTGGTGTTCTTATAGGAATTGTTGTCTACGTTCTTTTTAAATATAATGATGCAAACTTTGTTTTACCAATCATTTCTATGTATGCCCTAGCTTTATATAGAATTCTTCCTGCTTTAAATAGAATACTTTCTAACTATAATACTCTTTTGTTTTTATCTAGCTCTCTTGATATTGTATATAGCGATCTTAGCTATACTCCGCAAACAGAAGGTAAAGATTTTATGGATTTTAAAAACAAAATAGAACTAATAAGTATAAGTTTTGAATATAATAAAAATAAAAAGGTTCTTAAAAATATAAATATAGCTATAAATAAAGGCGATAAAATTGCTTTTGTAGGAGAGAGTGGGAGTGGAAAGTCCACACTAGTTGACTTAATTATCGGATTATATAAACCTCTTAGTGGTGAAATAATCATAGATGGAAAGAAATTAACTTCTGATAATATAAAATCTTATAGATCAAAAGTAGGCTATATACCACAATCGATATATCTTTTTGATGGTACAGTCGGAGAAAATGTGGCTTTTGGCTATGAATATGATAAAGAAAGAATAATAGAAGTCTTAAAGAAGGCTAATATATATGATTTCTTATCCTCAAAAGAAGGGATAGACACATTGGTTGGAGATGGTGGAATTCAGTTGAGTGGCGGACAAAAACAAAGAATAGGAATAGCTAGAGCTCTATATAGTGACCCCGAAATTTTAGTATTAGATGAAGCAACAAGTGCTTTAGATAACGAAACAGAAGCAAAAATAATGGACGAGATATATGAAATAAGTCAAGATAAGACATTATTAATAATCGCACACAGATTAAGTACAATTGAAAGATGTGATAGGAAGATAATGCTATCTAATGGAAAAATAATATGAACAATATCTTAAGTTTAATAGGACGCACCAAAAATCTCTTTGAAGATGATATAAATGCGCTTGGTAAAAATTTAAAAGAGATAGTCTCAAGCTCAAGCTTTCTAGTTATTGGTGGTGCCGGTTCTATCGGTTCAGCCGTAACAAAAGAAATTTTTATAAGAGATCCAAAAAAACTATACGTCGTTGATATCTCTGAAAATAACCTTGTCGAGCTAGTGCGCGACATAAGAAGTGAGATTGGATATATAAATGGTGACTTTAAAACTTTTGCCATAGATGTTGCAAGTGCCGAGTTTGATGCACTCTTGGCACAAAGTGGTGGATTTGACTACGTGTTAAATTTATCAGCACTAAAGCATGTTAGAAGCGAAAAAGATCCGTTTACGCTTATGAGGATGCTCGAAACAAACATCTTTAATACCGACAAAACGCTAACGCAAGCCTTTAGTATGAAGTCAAAAAAATACTTTTGCGTTAGCACCGATAAGGCTGCAAACCCTGTAAATTTAATGGGAGCTAGCAAGCGCATCATGGAGATGTTTGCGTTTAGACACTCTTTAAATATCGACGTCTCAATGGCTAGATTTGCAAACGTGGCATTTAGCGACGGCTCACTTCTTTTTGGCTTTCAAAAACGCATAGAAAAGTCTCAGCCCATTGTCGCTCCAAACGATGTCAGGCGCTACTTTTTAACGCCAAAAGAGAGCGGCGAGCTTTGTCTTTTAAGTACCATTTTTGGAGAAAACAGAGATATATTTTTTCCAAAATTAGATGAAAATTTAGACCTTATAACATTTAGCGAGATAGCCAAGCGCTACTTAGAAAATTTAGGCTACGAGCCATTCTTGTGTGAAAATGAGGAGGAGGCTAGAAAGCTTGCAAAAGTGCTTCCAAAAGATGGCTTTTACCCTTGTCTTTTTGCGCCTAGCGACACGACTGGAGAGAAGGACTACGAGGAGTTTTTCGTTGATGGCGAGAGACTTGACATGCAAAGACTTCAAAATATCGGCATAGTCAAAAATGATGCAAATTTTGACAGCAAAAAGCTAGAAATTTTTAAAAACAATATTTTAAATTTAAAATCAAGCTTGACATGGAGCAAAGAGGACGTTTTACGCGAAGTTTTCGAGCTCATACCAAATTTTATGCATAAAGAAACAGGAAAATATCTCGATGAGAAAATGTGATTTTGACGAGGTTTTGAAATTTATAAAAAGCACCTTTGGCAAGGACAAAGTCCCACTTCACGAGCCTAAATTTATAGGCAACGAGAAAAAATATCTACTTGAGTGCATCGACTCTAGTTTCGTCTCAAGTGTCGGTAAATTTGTAGATGAGTTTGAAAGCAAGCTAGCTCAAATGGTCGGAGCAAAATTTGCAGTTGCCACGACAAATGGCACCTCTGCGCTTCATATTTGCCTAAAGCTAGCTGATGTTGGGCAAAATGATGAAGTGATTACGCAACCAGTTACCTTTATAGCCACTTGCAACGCCATTAGTTACCTTTTTGCAAAGCCAGTTTTTGTAGACGTTGATCTTGATACGCTTGGTATGTCACCAGCGTCGCTTAGTGCATTTTTAGAGAAAAACTGCGAGCTAAAAGGCGGCAAATGTGTAAATAAAACTAGCGGCAGGATAGTGCGTGCCTGCGTGCCTATGCACACTTTTGGACTGCCTTGCAAGATAGATGAGATAGCTGAAATTTGCAAGCGTTGGAATATTGTTTTGGTAGAAGATAGCGCCGAGAGCTTTGGTAGTTACTACAAAGGCACTCATACGGGGAATTTCGGCAAGCTTGCAGCGATGAGCTTTAATGGCAATAAGATCGTCACAAGCGGAGGTGGTGGAGCTATCGTCACAAACGACGAGGAGATAGCAAAGCACGCTAAATTTATCACCACAACGGCTAAGGTGCCACATCCTTTTGAGTATCGCCACAGCGAGATCGGCTACAACTACCGCTTACCAAATTTAAATGCAGCTCTGCTTGTGGCGCAGCTTGAAAATTTGGAGCTATTTTTAAAGAGCAAACGCGAACTTGCTATGATCTATAAAGAGTATTTTTCTAAATTTGATGATGTGAAATTTATAGATGAGCCAGCAGACGCTAGGTCAAATTTTTGGCTAAATGCGGTGCTCTTTGAAAGTCATGAAAAACGAGATGAGTTTTTGAAATTTAGTAATGAAAATGGCGTTTTTACGCGTCCTATCTGGCAGCTTATGAACGAGCTTGACATGTTTAAAGACTGCCAAAGAGATGAGCTAAAAAATGCTAAATTTCTAAGCGATAGGATAGTAAATATCCCAAGCAGCGCAAGAGTTTAGTCATATACGCAAAATAATAAGGAGAGTGGTATGAAGCTTAAAATAGGGTATTTTGCAGATGGCATTTGGAGTCATAACGCATTTGACAAACTCATTCAAGACAAAGATATAGAGATAAAATTTATCTGTGCTAGGTATGATTCAAATGATGAAAAACTTTTAAATTATGCAAAAGAATTTAATATCGACTATTTAAAACATAAAGATATAAATTCTGACGAGTTTATTGAAAAAATAAAACATTATGATTGTGATTTGTTTGTGTCAATGTCTTTTAACCAAATTTTTAAATCCAAGATCATAAATTTGCCAAGGTATAAAACTATAAACTGCCATGCAGGCAAGCTACCATTTTATCGAGGTAGAAATATCCTAAACTGGGCTTTGATAAACGACGAAAAAGAATTCGGAATAACTGTACACTATATGGATACTGGTATAGATACTGGTGATATAATCTTGCAAAAATGTTTTACTCTAACAGATAATGATGATTACAAAAGCATACTAATAAAAGCGTATAGCGAGTGTGCAAATATTCTATATGAAGCGATATGTTTGTTTAAAAACGGCAAAGCAGTGTCTAAAAAACAAGAAGGTATTGGATTTTATTGTTCAAGACGTATTGAGGGCGATGAAAATTTAAATTTTAATCAAACAAGTAGAGAGGTGTTTAATTTTGTACGTGCTATTTGTTATCCAGCTATAGTAGCAAGGGCATTTTTAAATGGTAAAGAGATGAAGATAAATAAAGTAGAGCTTGTAAAAGACGCACCACAATATAAATGTGTTCCTGGTGCAATTTTGTGTAAAGACGGTGATACTTTTTTGGTAAAAACACAAGATAGTTTTGTAAAAGTTGTGGAATATGAATATGATGGAAAGATTAAGGTGGGAGATAGATTTGATGTCAAATAGAGTTTTTATCATAGCTGAGGCTGGGGTAAATCACAATGGCGATATAAATTTAGCTAAAAAACTGATTGATGTAGCAGCTAAAGCCGGCGCTGATGCGGTGAAATTTCAGACTTTTAAGGCTCAAAATCTTGTTTCAAAAAACGCACAAAAGGCTAGCTATCAAAAAGAAACTACTGATAAAAATGAAAGCCAGTTTGAGATGATAAAAAAGCTTGAACTAGACGAGAATACGCATAAAGAGCTTATAGCCTACTGTAAGCAAAAAAATATCACTTTTCTCTCAACTCCTTTTGATAGCGACAGTATAAAGCTTCTTGATGAGCTTGGGCTTAGTACATTTAAGATCCCAAGTGGCGAGATAACAAATTTACCTTATCTTAGGCAGATAGGTGGGCTTAATAAAAAGATCATTCTCTCAACTGGCATGGCAAATTTAGGCGAGGTGGAAGCCGCGATAGAAACACTTGTAAAAAGTGGCACGAAACGTGAAAACATAAGTCTTCTTCATGCAAATACGCAGTATCCAACGCCAATGGAGGATGTAAATTTAAAGGCGATGATAACTCTTAAAAATGCCTTTGGTCTTGAGGTCGGATATAGCGATCATACTCTTGGCACCGAGGTTGATATCGCAGCGGTTGCCATGGGTGCAAAGATCATAGAAAAGCACTTTACGCTTGATAAGAGTCTTCCTGGACCTGATCATAAGGCTAGTCTTGAGCCAGATGAGCTAGTGGCGATGGTTAAAGCCATTAGAAATATCGAGCTAGCACTTGGAAATGGACTAAAACATTTTAGTGATAGCGAGCGTGAAAACATAAAAATAGTTAGAAAATCGATAATGGCTAGGTGTGATATAAAAAAAGGTGAAATTTTTAGCGAGCAAAATATCTGCGTAAAACGCCCAGGAGACGGCATAAATCCTATGAGGTGGGATGAGGTGATCGGGCAAATTTCACAAAAAGACTATAAACAAGATGAGTTGATATGAGAAAAATTTGTGTAGTGACAAGCACTAGAGCTGAATATGGCCTGCTTTACTGGCTCTTAAAAGAGATCGAGGCAGATAGTGAGCTTAAGCTTCAGCTTATTGTTACTGGCATGCACTTAAGTCCTGAATTTGGGCTCACATATAAAGAGATAGAAAAAGAATTTAAGATAGATAAAAAGATAGAAATTCTTTTATCGTCAGATACATCTATAGGAATTTCAAAATCAATGGGGCTGGCTCAGATATCTTTTAGTGAGGCTTATGAAGAGCTCAACCCAGATATTGTTGTTGTACTTGGTGATAGATATGAAATATTTAGTGCAGCTAGTGCTGCAATGATAGCTCGAATTCCGATCGCCCATATCCACGGCGGAGAAGCAACCGAAGGATTAATAGACGAAGCAATAAGGCATAGTATTACGAAAATGAGCCATTTGCATTTTACTGCAACTAATGAATATAAAAATAGGGTGATTCAGCTTGGCGAGCATCCAGATAGAGTTTATAACGTAGGTGGCATGGGAGTAGAAAATATAAAAAGACTAAAACTCTTAAATAAAAAAGAGTTTGAGGAGTCAATAAATTTTAAGTTAAATAAAAAAAATTTATTAGTTACTTTTCATCCTGTTACTTTGGAAAATAATACTACAGAAGAGCAATTTCAAGCGTTATTAAATGCTATAGATGAGCTAGAAAATACAAATATTATATTTACGAAGGCAAATAGTGACACAGATGGAAGAATTATAAATTTAATGATTGACAGATATGTATCTAATAACCAAGATAAATCAGTTTGTTTCACTTCTCTTGGACAATTAAGATACTTGAGTGCTCTTCAGTATGTAGATGCAGTGGTTGGAAATAGCTCTAGCGGGCTTGCGGAAGCTCCTAGCTTTAAGATAGCTACCGTAAATATCGGAGATAGACAAAAGGGACGCATAAAGGCGTCTAGCGTAATTGACTGCAAGCCCGATAAAAATTCTATTTTAGAAGCTTTTAATAAGGTATATTCTTGCGAATTTCAATATGTTTTAAAAAGTGTAGTAAATCCGTATGGCAATGGGTGTGCTAGTAAAAAAATAATAGAAGTTATAAAAAAAGTGGATTTAACAAATATTTTGAAGAAATCATTTTATGATTTAAAGGTTGATTTATGAAAATTTTATTTATAGGTACTGTCGAGTTTTCATATAAAGCCTTAAAAAAGCTTATCGAACTAAACGCGGAAATAGTTGGAATTTGCACCAAAAAAAAATCTGATTTTAACTCTGATTTTAAGGATTTAACTCCACTTTGCAAGAAGGCAGATATTCCATTTAAATATATAGATGATATAAATTCTAATGAAAATATTGCTTGGATAAGAAGTTTAAGTCCGGATATTATATTTTGCTTTGGCTGGTCAAATTTAATAAAAAAGGATTTACTCGGTTTACCAAAAATGGGAGTTGTTGGATATCATCCAGCCTTGCTGCCAAAAAATAGAGGTAGGCACCCACTTATTTGGACTTTGGCTCTTGGGCTTAATGTCAGCGGTTCTACTTTTTTTTTCATGACAGAAGGTATAGATGATGGGGATATATTGTCTCAAGAAAAGGTTGAAATTTTATATGAAGATGATGCGAAAAGTTTATACGATAAAGTTTCAAATATTGCACTAAGACAAATAGAAGACTTTTTGCCAAAGCTACAAAATAATAGTTTTAAAACAATCAAACAAAATAATGGTTTGGCTAATGTATGGAGAAAAAGAGGTAAGGTAGATGGAAAAATTGACTTTAGAATGACATCTAGAGCGATATATAATCTTGTTCGGGCGTTAACAAAACCTTATGTTGGAGCTCATGTGGAATATAACGGACAAGATGTATCTATATGGAAGGTAGAGGAAGTGGAATTTTACCAAAATAATATTGAATTTGGTAAAATTCTAGAAAATGATGGCAAGAGTATTATGGTAAAAACATATGATAAGGCAATCAAAATTATAGACCATGATTTTAAAGAACTACCTAAAGTCGGAGAATATATATGAAAAACAAAATTCTTGTAGTGGCTGTTCATCCAGACGATGAGACATTAGGTTGTGGTGGTACGTTACTTAAACACAAGCATAATGGAGATAAAATTTATTGGCTAATTTGTACAAAAATAGATGAGAGTAGCGATTATTATACTACTAGGGAAAATGAGATAAAACAAGCTTCAGGCGTTTATAAATTTGATGGTGTTTTTAGCTTAGGGTTTAAGACAATGCGAGTAGATGAGTATAGTATGAGCGAGCTCATAGGCAAAGTCTCAAAGGTAATAAACGAGGTAAAGCCAAACATCATATACCTTCCATTTAGAGGTGACGTGCATAGCGACCATAGGAAAATTTTTGAAGCGAGCTATAGTTGTACAAAGGCATTTAGATATCCATTTATCAAAAAGATATATATGATGGAGACTATAAGTGAAACAGAATTTGCCCCAGGTGTCAAAGAGGATGCTTTTGTTCCAAATTCATTTGTGGATATAAGCAATTATCTTGATAAAAAAATAGAAATAATGAAAATTTTTAAAAGCGAAGTTGCTGAGCATCCATTTCCAAGAAGTGAAAAGAATATAAGAGCTTTAGCTGTCTTAAGGGGGGCAACTTGTGGGTGTGAATATGCTGAAAGTTTTATGCTTTTAAAGGAAATTTTATGAAAAACATAGAAAGTATAAAGCTAAAACAAAATGCCACTATAAAGGAAGCCTTGGGGATTATAGATAGCGGAGCTATGCAGATAGCTTTAGTTGTTGATGATAATGATAAGCTTCTTGGAACACTGACTGACGGCGATATAAGAAGAGGTATATTAAGAGGGCTAGACCTTGACAGCTCTATAGAGACGATCATTTATAAAGAGCCAGCTGTTGCAAAAATTTCTAACACAAAAGAGGAAATTTTAAAGATAGCATTATCCAAAAAACTTCACCAGATACCAATAGTAGATGATAACGGAATAGTATTAGACTTAAAAGAGATAGAAGAGCTTGTTGAGCCAAAGATCAAGACAAATAGAGTGATTTTGATGGTGGGAGGGCTTGGTACTAGACTTAGACCACTTACGCAAGATACTCCAAAACCAATGTTAAAGGTCGGAAACAAGCCGATACTTCAAACGATAGTTGAGAAATTTGCAGAGTATGGCTTTGTAAACATCACGATGTGTGTAAATTTTAATGCAGGCATCATCAAGGATTATTTTGGTGACGGTAAAGAATTTGGAGTAAGCATTGACTACATTTTAGAGCAAAAAAGAATGGGTACGGCAGGTGCATTAAGCCTACTTAAAGAGCGACCAAACGAACCATTTTTTGTAATGAACGGTGATCTTCTTACAAATGTAAATTTCGAGCATATTTTTAACTACCACACTCTAAATAAAGCGACGGCTACAATGTGTGTAAGAGAGTATGACTACGAAGTTCCTTATGGCGTTGTAAAAATGAACGACAACAAGATAGTAGATATCTCAGAAAAACCAGTGCATAAATTTTTCGTAAGTGCTGGAATATATATGCTCTCGCCGGAAATTTTAGATCTAATACCAAAAAATGAGTTTTATGATATGCCTACGCTGTTTGAAAAGCTAATAAAATTAAGTAAAAATGTTATATCATTTCCGATCAGAGAATATTGGCTTGATATCGGACGTATTGAAGAATACCAAAAAGCAAATGAAGAATATAAAGAAGTTTTTTAATGTATAAAAACAATAGTTTTTTAGCGATTATACCGGCAAGAGGTGGCAGCAAAGGGTTGCCTGGAAAAAATATTAAAGAATTATGTGGAAAACCGCTTGTCGTATGGAGTATAGAGGCTGGACTCAAAAGTAAATACGTCGATGAGGTAATGACTAGCACTGATGATGAGAAAATTGCAGAAATTTCTAAAAAGTATGGCGCAAGTGTCCCTTTTTTAAGACCAAGCGAGTTGGCAAGCGATACTGCTACAACCTTTGATGCCGTAAAACATACTATAGATTATTATAAAAATGAATTAAAAAAAGAGTTTGACTATATTGTTTTATTAGAGCCCACATCGCCTTTGAGAGAAAATGATGATGTAGATACAATGATAGAAAAAATAGTAGATAATCAAGAAAAATTTGACTCAATATCTAGCATAGGGGAAGTGCATGAGCATCCATCTATCATGAAGAAAATTTTAAATAATGGTTATATCGTTCCATTTTGTAAAGAGCTCAAATTTACTACAAGGCGACAGGATAATGAAAAGGCATATTTTCCTTATGGAGTTGCTTATATAGTTAAAATAAAAAATTTTCTAGAAGAAAAAACATTTTATACGCAAAGAAATACTTTTTATGAGATAAAGCGATATCAATGTTACGAAATAGATGATCTATATGATTTTTTGGCAATCGAAAATATAATGAAATACGAATGGAGATTGAAATGAATTTTCTAGTAATCGGTCTGGGCTCAATGGGTAAAAGAAGAGTTAGAAATTTAATTGCGCTTGGCTATAAAGATAGTATTGCTGGTTTTGAGCCAAGGGAGGATAGAAGGTGTGAAGCTGAAAGAAAATATAGTATTAAAACTTATGATAGCCTTGAAAAAGCAATGAGCGATTTTAATCCGGATGTATTTATAATATCCACTCCTCCAAATATGCATATGTATTACGCATATTTGGCTGAAAAAAACAATATCAACTGTTTTATAGAAGCTTCTGTTGTTGAGGCTGAAAAAATTTTAGAATTATCAAAGAGAGTAAAAAATAAAAAAATTTTGATAGCACCATCTTGCACAATGAAATATTATCCTATTTCTATAAAGATAAAAGAACTGATTAATAAAAAAGCAATAGGTAAAATCCTTAATTATAACTATCAAACTGGTCAGTATTTGCCAGATTGGCACCCTTGGGAAAAAATAGAAGACTTTTATGTTTCAAATCCTGATACTGGTGGCTGTAGGGAAATAGTTCCATTTGAGTTAACATGGTTAAATGATATTTTCGGTGACTCTAGACCACTGGCGTGCGTGAGAAAAAAAATAACAGATATTAATGCTAATATAGATGATATATATCATTGTATTTTAGAACATTCAAATAATGTATTGGGAAATTTAACTATAGAAGTAGTATCAAAACCTAGAGCTACTAGGGAAATGAGAATATTGGGTTCAGAAGGTGAAATAGTTTATAGTGCAGATAATAATGAACTCAGATATATAAATACTAATATGAATGATTGGAATAGGATAAAATTTGGCACAGGAACAGTAGAAAGTGGATATATTAATCCGGAGGAGCCATATATTAATGAGTTAAAAGATTATATAAATAGTATAAAAGAGGTCAAAAACGGAGAGGTGCCGACATACCCAAATAGACTAGAGGATGATTACAAGGTATTGCAGAACTTATATAAGCTAGAAGAAATAAGTGAGGGAAGACATGACTTATCAAGATAGATTATTAAAAGCAATACCGGGCGGTGCCCATACTTACAGTAGAGGATTTGACCAGTATCCAGCCAATGCCCCACAAATTTTAAAAAGAGGGAAAGGTGCATATGTATATGATGAAAATGGTAGAGATTTTTTGGACTATGGAATGGCGCTTAGGGCTGTAAATTTAGGCTACGCAAATGAAGAAATAAACAAAGCAGCGATCGAGCAAATAGAATTTGGAAACAATCTAACTAAGCCCAGCATGATAGAGCTAGAGGCTGCTGAATTATTAATAGATATGATAGATAGTGTCGATATGGTTAAATTTACTAAAAATGGCTCAACCGCAACAACAGCAGCTATCAAGCTTAGTAGAGCATATACTGGAAGGGAGCTGGTTGCAAGATGTGCAGAGCACCCATTTTTTAGCTATGATGATTGGTTTATTGGCTCTACTCAACTTACCAAGGGTATACCTCAAAAGGATACTGAAGGCACAAAGATGTTTGGTTACAACAACATTGAGAGCTTAGAGAGACTTTTTGATGAATTTCCTAATCAAATAGCTTGTGTTATTTTAGAGCCGGCTACAACAGAGCACCCAAAAGATAATTTTTTACACAAAGTAAGAGATCTGTGCTATAAAAATGGAGCAGTATTTATACTTGACGAGATGATAACTGGCTTTAGATGGCATCTAAAAGGAGCTCAGTATTATTACGACATTAAACCTGATTTATGTACTTTTGGAAAGGCAATGGCAAACGGATTTTCAGTTGCAGCTATAGCTGGAAAAAGAGAGATAATGCAGCTTGGCAGTATAGAATTTGAAGGAAAAGAGAGAGTTTTTTTACTATCAACAACACATGGTGCAGAGATGAGTGGCTTGGGCGCATTTGTCGCAGCTATGAAATTTATGAAAAAGCATAATGTGGTTGACTATATTTGGAACTATGGTACAAAATTAATATCAACGGTAAACGAGCTTGCAAAAAAATATGAAATTGAAAGAAATTTCGTAGTAGGTGGGATAGAGTGTAGTCCGTACTATTTGACCTTTGATAAAAATGGTCAAAATTCTTTAGGGTTAAGAACTCTTTTTTCTCAAGAAATGGTCAAAAATGGCGTGCTTATTCCTTGGGTGGCACTTTCTTATGCTCATGGAGAAAATGAACTTACAAAGACAAAAAACGCACTAGAAAAAACTTTTGAAGTTTACAAAAAAGCAGTTGATGAGGGTTATGAAAAATATTTAGTAGGCAATCCTATCAAGCCAGTGTTTAGAAAATTTAATTAAGGAGAAAATAAATGATACTAGAAAATGAAACAATACAGCTAAGACCATATATTTTAGAAAAAGATAATTTGATCCTAAGAGGGCAATATCTAGAATGGATACAAGATTACAATAATATAGAATATATCAATTCGATATCATTGCTAATGAATGATAGTTTAGATTTTGTAGAAAATAGTTTTAGCAGATTCACATCAAAAAATTCTCAGGGCTTTTTTGTTTATCATAAAGGTAGTAAAAAATTTCTTGGTACAGTAAAACTAGACAAAATTGATTTTTTTAGGCAATCTGGCGAATTTGGCATAATGATTGGTGAACAGAACTTTAAACGTCAAAACATAGGAACATTTTCAATGGATTTAATTTTAGATTATGCTTTTAGGATACTTGGTCTACATAGAGTATGGGGTGGCTGCGCTGCAAATAATATTGGTATGCAAAAACTTTTTAAGAAATTTAATTTTAAAGAAGAAGGCAGACAAAGAGAAAGTATCTATATCAATGGTATTTATCAAGATGGTATTTTTTACGGACTATTAAGGAAAGAATGGAAGGATGGTTTAATATGAGTAGAATTTTTTGGTGTAAAAAGTGTTTAAATATGTCTACTAGACCAAGAATTGAATTTAATGAAGATCAAATTTGCAATGCTTGTCAGTGGAGCGAAGAAAAAAAAACTTTAAATTGGAATGATCGAAAAAAAGAATTAATAGAAATAATAAATAAATATAAAAAGTCTAATGGTCAATATGATTGTATAGTTCCGGTTAGTGGCGGAAAGGACAGTTCTTATGTTTCATATAAACTGAAAAATGAATACGGCATAAATCCTTTGACAATAACGGTAAAGCCCGGAATAGTTTTTGATATTGGAGAAGAAAATCTAACAAATTTTATATCCTCAGGATATGATAATATTACAATAAGACCAAATTTGAAAGTTTTAAAACAAATTGATAAAATCGGATTTATTGAATTTGGAAGGCCGATGCTAGGATGGCAAACAATTATACAGGCTTTTATCCCAAAAATAGCAAAAAATTTTAATATACAAATGATTTTTTATGGTGAAAATGGCGAAATCGAATATGGCGGTTCTACTAAAAACAAGAATGTACCTTATGGAAGTTTCGAGTTTGTTAAAAATATTTTGCTCTCAGATACATACAATAGAATAATTAATAGCGGAATAGACAACAACGACTTGGAAATGTATAAATTTGATGAGGATATTATTTTTGGTAAAAGCAAGGTACTAAGTCTATATTGGTCTTATTTTGAGCCCTGGGATTCGTATAGAAATTTTAAAATTGCAGAAAAATATTGTGGTCTTACTAGTAAGAAATCACAGGAAGGCTCTACTTATAATGATTATTCACAAAATGACACAAGTTTATATGATCTACATACATACCTAATGTATTTAAAATTTGGTTTTGGTAGAGCTTCACAGGATGCTGGTATTGATATTAGAAGAGGTGCTATTTCTAGAAAAGAGGCGATAGAATTAGTAGTTAAATACGATGGTATATTTCCAGAAATATATTTAGAAGGATACTTGAAGTATTATGATTTGACAAAGGAAGAGTTTGATAATATTATCGACAAATGGGTTAACAAAGATTTATTCTTTAAAAAGGATGGTGTATGGGTTCCTAAATTTAAAGTTGGAAATGATTTTCAAATAGGTTAAAACCGATAAAAATCGCTGTTGTATCATTGAGCTAATGTTATAGGTTTAAAATGGTTTTTAAATTATAAAAATTTATACCATCATTAAAATTTAAAAATTATATTCACATTAAGAGTCTGATTTAAAGATATATAAAGTTTTGATAAAATATTGAAATATATTAATACAGCAAAAGAACTTTATGAGGAGATATGATAGTGCTTAAAGATAAAGTTGTAGTTATAACTGGTGGAGCAGGTCTTATAGGAAAGGAGTTTGTAAAAGCGGTTGTTGAAAATAATGGTATGGCTATAATAGCTGATATAAATGAGGAGCTTGGTCTAAAAGCAAGGCTTGATCTATCGCGAGAATTAAACACTGCAAATATAGATTTTATAAAAGTTGATATAACATCAAAAAACTCTTTAAATAGCTGCATAGATTACTTAGACAATAAGTATAAAAAAATAGATGCTTTGGTAAATAATGCCTATCCTAGAAATAAAAATTATGGCAAGCATTTTTTTGATGTTGAATATGAGGATTTTGTGCAAAATTTAGGCTTAAACCTTGGCGGATATTTTATAGCTTCACAACAGTTTGTACTTTACTTTAAAAAGCAGGGATGTGGAAATATTATAAATATAGGATCAATTTATGGCGTTGTTGCACCTCGATTTGAGATATATAAAGATACACATATGACTACGCCAGTTGAATATGCAGCCATTAAATCAGGGCTTATTCATCTTACAAAATATATGGCAAAATATTTTAAAGGGATGAATATAAAGGTAAACACACTAAGTCCTGGAGGTATATTTGATAATCAACCAGATTCTTTTTTGAAAAAATATAAAGATCAGTGTCTAAACAAGGGTATGTTAAATGATTGTGACCTAAAAGGCACATTAATATATTTACTGAGTGATATGAGTAGATATGTAAATGGTCAAAATATTGTAGTTGATGATGGGTTTAGCTTGTGATTATAGTTAGGGTATTATTATCTTTAATAAAACAGTATCTATTAAATATTTTTAATAAAAAAGCAAATATAAATTTGAATACAAATGAGAAAAATTTTATTGATTTATTAAAAAAAGAATGTATATTTGAAAACACGAGTAAAAATAGAATTTTAATGGAGGGTGACTTAATAAAAGCAGGACCAAACTATTTTTTTAGATTATTGTCGTTGGCAAATTTATTTAATAAAACATATAATTTATCAATAGATATTGTATTTAATGGCTTTAAAAATAATTCTTTAAAAGAAATAAACATGTGTAAAAAACTAGGATTGTCAAATTTTATTTTTACAAAAAATATATTTTCTATAAAATTATTATTGTTGTCTTATTTTAAATCAGTTTTTGTATATTTTAAATATATGTATAGTAACATGGAATTAAAAAAACTAAGATATGTTAATATAAAAATAGGAGACTTCATAATAGACTCTTACTTAAAATCTTATGGTATAGATTATTCGTCTACATACAAAGATTCAAAAGTATTCAAATTAATTTTTGAATCTATCTATTTAATAAATTTTTATAATAAAATAATAGATCCTAATATTTATAAGATTATAATAGTCACTCATACCCAATATGCCCAGTATGGTATCTTGGCTAGAGTAGCGTATACAAAAAGTATCCAAGTAATCGAAACAACAGATGCGGTCTTACTACTATCTAATTCGCTTAATAATGATAAAATAAAATATCCTTCTTATCACTCTTCATTAAGGAGTATGATTAAAGCCAGAATACTTAATCTCAAAGATAAAGAAGAATTTATTAAAAATTCTAAAATAAATCTAGATGCTAGGCTTAGCGGAGAGTTTAAACAGCATGATCTGGTCGCAGCATATAGTAATAAAAAAATATACAGTGATTTTGAGTTAAGGCATATATTAAAAATTAATAATAAAAACCCGTTTGTGTTTATCTTGGCTCATGTTTTTTCAGATGCTCCTTTATCTTTAGGAGAAAATATGCTTTTTAGCGATTACTATGATTGGCTTATTTTTACAATAAAGCAAGCTAGTTTAAACAAAGATATAAATTGGATCGTAAAGCCACACCCATCATCGTATGTATATAAAGAAGATGGAATAGTAAAGAAGATAATATCTGATTTAAAGCTAGACAATATATTTTTGTCACCAGAAGATTTCAATACGTCTTCCATGCAAAATTTAGCAAAGGCTATTGTTACTGCAAGAGGAACTGCAGGTATTGAATATAGCTGTTTTGGAATCCCAGTAATATTATCAGGGGATACCTTCTATAGCGGATTTGGTTTTACTATAGAGCCAAATAGCAAAATAGAATATGGGCAAATTCTAAATCAATTGTTAGATATTGATCGTTTAAGCCAAAAAAAAATTAGTGATGCCTTATTGGTATATGGTAGTTTTGTAGACTTATGTAATTTAGAAAATGATCCAATAATAACAAGTGAAGTATTAAATAACGTTTGGGGAACAAATGGCCATAAAGTTGATATAGATAAAGCATATTCAGCAATAAATAATAATATTATGAAGTTTGGTGTATCCTCATGGTCGCATTTAAAACTGGCAAATAGTGTTAATATTTGATTATGTCACAAAAATTATATGTTTTAATAAAAAAAGTTTTATACTTTCTACAATACAAATTTTATTTAATAATAAATAAAATTTTAAATATAAGTATTTTAAAAAGTATGTTTTTACTATTTGATAATAAAAATCAAGAAATTATATTTATAAGATATATCTTTGGGGCTTTAACTATTGTGGGTAACCATAAATCTTATAAAATTGAAATTAATAGAAATTCATTAGCAAAAGAAATATTTAATAGAGAGTATATAAAAAACAACTATGCTGAAATCTATGATATTTTACTACCTTTAAAAATTAAAAGAAAATTTGGTTTTATATTTTTGGAATCTAATACAGTTCAAAATATATGTCAATTAGACTTTAAATTGTCTTATGAATATGTGCGAAGAGTCTTTGAAAAAAATATGCTAAGAAGTGTAAATGTAAACTATTTTAATAATATATTAGAGTCAATTAAATTAATTTCAAGAACTGATGATGAATTTAATATTTTAAAAAAAATATTTACAAAAGTATTTGAAATGGAAAAATATTTGGCTCCCTCGCATGGAGATTTTCATATCAGAAATATATTGAAAAATGAGGATAGATATTATTTGATAGATTTGGATTGTTTTAAGCGTTTTCAGTTTATATGGATGGATGAAATATATTTTGTTATTGAATTGATTGTTTTTGAAAAGAAAAATAATAATTGGCTTGAAGTCGTTAAACAAATTGTTATTGATGGCAGAATACTAATTAAATACAAGGAATATTTTAACCATTTTAACTTCGAGAACCCATATGCGCAATTACTAATTTACTTATTGGATCGTATAGAACAGGAAAAAAAACATACTAATTATAATTTAGATAATATATATAAAATTATTGATTTAATTATCGGGAGAATAAATGATACAAAATATAACATATAATCAAAAATTATTATCAGTAATCATAAGAGCAAACTATGAAAAGGATGGAATAGAATTTTTTACTCCGGATGATTTTTCTCAGCAGCTCGCATACATGAAAAGACCTAAAAATTATGTAATTCCTCCACATGTTCATAATGCAGTATCTAGAGAAGTTCGGTATACTCAAGAGGTTTTATATATTAAAAGTGGTAAAGTAAGAGTTGATTTTTATGATGACAATAAAAATTATTTGCAAAGCACTATACTCAACAAAGGAGACGTAGTACTTCTAGCTTTTGGTGGACATGGTTTTGAGATGATAGAAGAAAGTGAAATTATTGAAGTAAAGCAAGGTCCTTATGCAGGGGAAATGGATAAAATAAGGTTTGAACCAGTGCGAAAAGAAAGATTGGAGATTAAATGATGGACTTTATACCAGTAAATGAGCCATTACTAAATGGTAATGAAAAAAAATATCTAAATGAGTGTATAGATACTGGGTGGATAAGTAGCGAGGGTCCATTTATAAAAAAATTTGAAGAAAATATGTCTAGCTATATAGGTAGAAAATATGCTGTTGCTGTAACAAATGGAACCGCTGCTCTTGAGATGGCTATAGAAGCGCTTGACCTTGGTAAAAATGATGAAGTTATAATGCCTAGTTTTACGATAATATCTTGTGCTCAAGCAGTTGTGAAAGTTGGGGCAAAGCCAGTATTAGTAGATAGTGAGTATGATAGCTTTAATATGAAAGTGGAAGATATTGAGGCAAAAATTACACCAAATACAAAAGCCATAATGGTTGTTCATATATATGGGCTACCTGTGGATATTGATCCGATTTTAAATTTGGCAAAAAAATATAATCTTAGAATTATAGAAGATGCAGCCGAGATGCATGGACAGACATATAACAATAAAATGTGTGGGTCTTTTGGCGATATAAGCATATTTAGTTTTTATCCAAATAAACATGTTACAACTGGTGAGGGTGGCATGGTATTAACAGATGATGAAAATTTGTACGAGAAATGTAAAAGCCTAAGAAATCTTTGTTTTTCGTCAGATGGAAAGAAAAGATTTATTCACGAAAGACTTGGGAGCAATCTTAGAATGACAAATATCCAGGCGGCGCTCGGAGTTGCACAATTGGAAAGGATAAAGGAACATATAATTAAAAAAAGATGGATAGGCAGTATGTATCAGGAGCTGCTAGGCGATATAGATACCATAAATTTACCTATAAAAAATAAGCCATTTGCAGAAAATATTTATTGGGTATTTGCCATTACACTTAAAGATGTTTGCAAAAAAATAGCAAAAGATATTATGCAAGAACTTGCTATTAAAGGAGTTGGAACCAGACCTTTTTTTTATCCCATGCATGAACAACCAGTTTTTAAAAATATGGGACTTTTTAAAAATGAAGACTATCCAAATGCTAAAAAACTTTATGAAAGAGGATTTTATATTCCAAGTGGCCTAGCAATTACGGAAGAACAGATAAAAGAAGTTTCGAAAATTATGCATGAGGTTTTAAAATGAAACAATTTGGAGATTTATATTCAAAATACTATGATCTTCTTTATGAAGATAAAAATTATTCTGGTGAAGTTGAATATATAGATTTTCTAATAAAAAAGAATTGTCAAAATGCTAAAACGTTGCTAGATATGGGCTGTGGCACCGGAAAACATGCTGAACTTTTATGTGAAAAGGGCTATAAAGTTCACGGTATAGACTTAAGCCAAGATATGCTTAAAATTGCAAATAAAAGAAAGATTGGAAAGGAAGACAGGCTTGATTTTAGTCATTCAAGTATTCAAAATTTAAATATTGATAAAAAATTTGATGTAATTACTTCCTTGTTTCATGTTATGAGTTATCAAAATACGAATAGTGAACTATTAAAAGTATTTGAGATAGCTAAGAAGCATTTAAATACACATGGAATTTTTATTTTTGATTTTTGGTATGGACCAGCCGTGCTTACGGATTTGCCGGTAACTAGAATTAAGAGACTTGAAGATAAGAATATAAAAATAACAAGACTTGCAGAGCCTATTATTTATGCCCAAAGAAATATTGTAGACGTGAACTATGATATTTTTATAGAAGATAAGATATCGAAAAAAGTAGTAGAAAAAAAAGAATTGCACAAAATGAGGTATTTTTTTGATACGGAGCTAGAATTTATTTGTGAAACGGTTGGTCTTAAGATTTTAAAGAAATATGAATGGATGAGCTATAGAAAACCTAGTTTTAAGAGTTGGAATGTGGCATGGATTGTAAAAAATTAAATGTAGCAGTTGTATTTGAAGGTGAGCTTAACGTAGGAGGTGGTTTTCAGACGCAGCTTTCTACTATATTGTCTTTAATAAAAGAGGAAAGATACAATTTTATTGCCGTTGTTTTTTCTTTACGAAATAAGACTCTTTTAGAAGAATATGGAATAAAAGCTGTTTTTTTAAAAATTAATTTACCCCAAAAGATTTGTAGGCAAATTTTTAGATCCAATATCTTTTCAAAATTTAATAGACACTTGAAGTTAAAAACATTTTTTGAAAAAAAACTAGACAGTGAAAAGATAGATTTGGTATATTTTTTATCTCCATCGGCTCTAGCACTAGATTTAGTAACCCATAATTATATATTTACTATATGGGATCTATCACATAGAGACACTCCAGAGTTTCCTGAAGTAAACCATTGGAGAGAGTTTGAAAGTAGAGAAATCCTTTACAATAATGCTCCTAAAAAAGCTATTGCTGTTTTAACGGATTCTGAATTAGGGAAAAGCAATGCAATGCGAAGATATGGACTAGATAAAGAAAGAGTTTTTAGTGCATCGTTTATGCCTTCTGTAAATATAAAATCAAATGTTTATATTGACGTAAAAAATAAATATAAAATTGATGGAGATTATATATATTATCCGGCACAATTTTGGCCACACAAGAATCATGTCTATATTTTAGATGCATTGGCTATCTTAAAAAAACAAGATATTAAAATATCAGTGATATTTAGTGGCTCAGACAAAGGCAATCTTCATTATATTTTAAATTATGCAAAAAATATTGGGATCGAAGAATTAGTTAAATATATCGGATTTGCACCAAATGAAGAAATATATCACTTATATAAGCAGTCTTTTGCTTTAGTGATGCCAAGCTATTTTGGTCCAACAAATATCCCGCCACTTGAAGCTTTTGCTATTGGGACCCCAGTTTTTTATTCGGACTTGGGTGGACTAAGAGAGCAAGTTGGTGATGCGGCAATTTTGTGCGATTTAAATCATCCAGAGGATTTGGCAAATAAGTTACTTATAATGAGCGATGCATCAAAAAGGAACGAGATGATAGAAAAGGGATTTAAAAGGTTAGACTTTTTGCAGAAAAACTCCGTTGAAAAGATATTAGTAAATATTTTTGATAGTTACGCTATAAAAAGAAAGTGTTGGCTATAAGATAATGTTTTTATATTTATAGTTTATTGATGAATTTTATATATACATAATAGTGTTTATATAAGCGAATAAAAACACATTTACGGGAAAAAATAAAATAATGAAACAAGAAGTTTATTATAAAAATTATGAAGAAAGACCCACAAGACTTAGTATAATTACAGCAACTTATAATGCAGAAAAATTCTTGCCTAGATTGATAAAAAGTTTACAAGAACAAGTCGATAAAGATTTTGAGTGGATCATTTCTGATGGAGCGTCTAGCGATAAGACTTTAGAAATTTTAAAAAGTACCGATGGGATAAATATAAAAGTTATTTCTGGCGATGACTTTGGGATTTATGATGCTTTAAATAGAGGCATAAAAGCTTGCAATGGAGAATTCTATCTTGTTATCGGTGCTGATGATGAGCTTTATCCAAATGCTATTAAAGATTATAAGAAAGCCATAGGAGATGGTGTAGACATAATAACAGCTTGTATTGATACTAATAATGGCAAAATTGAGCCAAATGGTGGACCAAGATGGCTAAAGGCACAAGCTCACTACATCTCTGGACATGCTGTTGGCTCAATATATCGCACAAGTCTTCATCAAAAACTTGGTTACTATTCAAGAAAATTTCCAATAGCGGCAGATCAGCTATTTGTATTGACTGCTGCAAATTATGGAGCAAAGATAAAAGTTGTAAAAAGTGTTGTCGGTAAATTTTCAAATGATGGAGTTAGTAGTATTGATATATTAGGAACGCTTTGTGAATTTTATAGAGTTCAAGTATTGATGGGTGAAAACAAATTTTTACAAACTGTCCTATTTGTTTTAAGACTTATTAAAAATTTTGGAAAAATACAGAGATAAGCAAATGAAAGACTACGATGTATCCATAATAGTACCCATTTATAATGTGGAAAAATATATAGAAAAGTGCGCAGTTACGCTTTTAGAGCAAGATTATGACAATATAGAGTATGTTTTTGTAAATGATTGCACTCCAGATAGTTCTATGAAAATTTTGAAGGATATTATTGAAAGATACCCAAATAGAAAAGATGATATAAAAATTATCAATAATATAAAAAATAGTGGATCAAGTCTTACTAGAAAATATGGTTTGGATGCTTCAAATGGTAAATATGTTTTGTTTGTAGATAGTGATGACTGGATTAATATTGATATGGTAAGTAAGATGTACAATACCGCAGAATCTAATGACGCTGATATAGTTTGTTGCGATATGATTTTGCATTATAAAAATAGGCAGGTCTATAAAAAAGATAGATATAGAGATGTAAAAAATAATGACAAACTCAAAGCATTGGTTGGTGGATATATTTTACCGTCTATGACTAATAAATTAATAGAACGAAAACTTTTATTAAATATTGTTTTTAAAGAATTTCAATTTGGTGAAGATGTTTATATAATGACTCAATTATTCTATTTTTCTAAGAATACAATATATATTCCAGAGGCTTTTTTTCACTATAATAAGCTAAATTACCATAGTCTATCTACTAAAATTGATATTAGAACAGTAGCCGACATAAAAGACATGTATAAATCAATATGTGAATTCTTAAAGAATAAAGGTATTTATGAGGAGCTAATCAAATATCATAGGACTAGGCTTATTAGTGTTGTTTTTTATAATTTAAATAATGATTTCGTAAAAAATTTAAAATCTATTGATAAAGAAGCAGCGAACATTTGGCTTATATTAAAAAATAATAAATTTTCTATACTTAAAAAAGTTATTTGTCTATTACCATTTATTGGACTCGATAGATTATTTAAATTTTTTAGAGATATTTATAAGAGATAAGGTTGCTATGAAAATTTTTATAATCGGTAATGTCTCGTCTATGATGATAAATTTCAGAGAAGAGTTTATAAAACTACTTGTATCAAAAGGGCATGATGTCTACTGTTTAGTTAGTGACTACAATGAAGAAAGTAGAAAAAAAATAATCTCATTGGGTGCAACACCGCTTGACCATACTTTAAATACAAAAGGGCTAAATCCATTTAAAGATCTCGTGGCTACATATGATTTGGTTAAGCTATTTAGGCAGCATAGGCCAGATGTAGTTTTTTCTTTTTTTGTTAAACCAGTTATTTTTGCAACTATAGCCGCAAAAACGGCAAGAGTGCCACGAATAGTAGGCATGATAGAAGGGCTTGGCGGAGCTTTTACAGTTCATAAAAATGGGCAAACAATAAAGGCGAAAATCATCAAAACTATACAAGTTCTTTTATATAAAATTTCACTACCATCTCTTGACAAGCTTATATTTTTAAATAATGACGATAAAAAGGACTTAATTGATAGATACAACATAAAAGCAAAGTCCATAAATATATTAGGTGGTATAGGTGTTGATCTTGATAAATTCTCATATGCTAAAGCGCCTACTGATCCTATAAGTTTTATTTTTATAGCAAGGCTTCTTGCAGAAAAGGGAATATTTGAGTATTTAGAGGCAGCTAAAATCGTAAAAGAAAAATATAAAGATGTAAAGTTTTATATATTTGGTAGTTTTGATGAGCACAATCCGTTTGGATTAACGCAAGAAGAGCTAAAACCTTATCTTGATAGTGGCATAGTTATATATCCTGGCTTCGTAAATGATATAAAAGAACGGATAGTGAATAGTTCCATTTTTGTCTTGCCTTCGTATTACAGAGAAGGTGTGCCAAGAAGTACGCAGGAAGCCATGGCGATAGGAAGGGCAGTAATAACCACAAATAGTGTAGGATGCAAAGAAACTGTTGAAGATGGAGTAAATGGATTCTCGGTGCCACCATTCGATAGTAAAATTTTGGCACAAAAGATGATTTATTTTATACAAAATCTAGAAATGATAGTCCAAATGGGTATAGAAAGCAGAAAAATAGCTGAAGTAAAATTTAATATAAATGAAAAGAATGAAAGACTTGCAAAGATTATTATTGGAAAATAGCACATTGCTATTTTTAGATTTTTAATTTAAAAATTTATATTGACTGGATTTTAGCAAACTTATCGTGATTTAAATAATAAAAACCAAGACAAGCTGGTTAGTTTTTTAAGCTAGACTTCTAACCCACTAGTCCACCAACTAGTTTTTATATTGTTCTTATTGGCCTTTTGTTTTAAAAATTCCTATTCATCTTTTGTAGGTTTAAACTCATCTTTGAAGAATTTTTGCTTAGTTTCTATCCTCTTTTCAAGCATCTTCTTATCGTAAATTTTATATGAAGGCTTCCAGTACTCAAGGTAGTTTCTAAAACCAGTGCTGTGACCTGCATCATAGAGACAGCTTACACATTTTAGCTCTTTATCGCTATAAAGGAGTTTTTATGACGACATGTGAGTTGCCGATATTGACTGGGTAGTTTTCATCTTTACCAATAACTGCGAAGCAAGCGTTAGCTAATTCTAAATTTATCCATTGCATTTACTGCTTATAAACAAATTTAATTACTAAAGAATTAAGCTAAATAAAATAGAAAATAAAATATAATCCCAAATCTTTGGTCCCGTAGCTCAGTTGGTAGAGCACTACCTTGACATGGTAGTGGTCGATGGTTCGAGTCCATTCGGGGCCACCACTTCTAGCAAAATATCCCAAACAAGAGATTTAAAAATTAATTATTAGTAAAATTTCTAAAGATGTGGTAAAGACTTATTTCAAATAATCTTTCACATCATACTCTTTGCCAGCATCGTGATCTTTTAAAAGCTTTGCCACGATAGGGCTTAAAATGATGATGGCAATTAAATTTGGTACGACCATCAAGCCATTAAACATATCTGCTAGGCTCCAGACAAAATCAACTTTTTGCAAGCTTCCCAAAAATACAAAAATGACTACTAAAATTTGAAAAGCTCTGACCGCTTTTGCCCCAAGAAGGTATCTTACATTGATCTCAGCAAAATAGTACCATCCAAGAATTGTTGTAAATGCAAAGAAAAATAGGCAAACAGCTACGAAACTATATCCGCCAACCTTGCCAAAGATATGCGATGAGAAGGCTTCTTGTACTAAGGTTATGCCTGTAAAGACCGCCTTGCCGTTTTCAAAGCTAATAACATTTGCGGTAAGTACTACAAAAACGGTTATATTTAAAACGATAAAAGTATCTACGAATACGCTCATTATGCCAAGTACTGCTTGATCGACTGGGTGTTTGACATTAGCTGCGGCGTGTGCGTGCGGAGTCGAGCCCATGCCAGCTTCATTGCTAAAAAGACCCCTTGCTATGCCGTATCTCATCGCAGCTGCTATGCTAGCTCCAGTAGCTCCACCCCACGCAGCTGAAGGATCAAATGCGGCTCTAAAAATGAGTGAGACCGCTTCTGGGATTTGCTGGAAATTTAAAAATATAATAGCTAGCCCCACTCCTACATAAAGCAATGCCATGATAGGTACAATCTTCTCAGCTACTCTTGCGATCGCTTTTACGCCACCTATAAAGATGACTGCACAAACTATCGCTAAAAAGACTCCAGTTAGCCACTGCGGTATACCAAAAGCACCTTTAAAGCCATCTGAGATAGAGTTTGCTTGAACCATGTTGCCAATAAAACCAAGCGCAATGATGATAGCGATAGCAAAAAATCCAGCTAAAATTTTTGCTAATTTACCTTTTAAACCACGACTTATATAAAACGCTGGTCCGCCTATTGTATGGCCGCTATCGTCTTTTGTGCGGTAAATTTGAGCGAGGCAAATTTCAGCAAAATTTGTAGCCATGCCTAAAAATGCAGCGCACCACATCCAAAAAATCGCTCCAGGACCACCCATGATAAGAGCTGTTGTCGCACCTACTAGATTGCCAGTGCCAACTTGTGCGGCGATCGCAGTTGCGACCGCTTGAAACTGGCTCATGCCAGCCTTGCCAGCAGCTTCGCCGTGAAGTGAGAAATTCCCAAAAAGCTCTTTTAGGCCCATTTTAAACTTAAAAATTTGAACAAACCTAAGCCTAATAGTAAAAAATAGTCCGGTGCCGCAAAGTAAGGCGATAAGGAAGTATGGACCCCAAAGAAATGAATTTATACTCTCAACACAATTATTTAAAATTTCAGCAAAATTTGTAGGCATTTTCTTGACTTTCATTGGTGTAGTTTAGAGAGCGAGTATATTTAAAAAAATATAAAATTAAAATAAATAAGAAAATTTTTTTAGCTTGACTTAAAATTTCGTACTAGTTTCGGCTTGCTCGCAGTGTACTCGTTTTTACTAGCAAGATTTTGCGACCAATATTTTTACGCTCTAAGGCGTTTTTTGATTGATAATTTTTAAAATTATGTTTTTGTATGTTTTAGATGACTTTTTTGAGCAATTTGCAATTTTTCTTGTGCGGATATAACTTGGCAAAACGTATTTGATTATTAGTTTTGCTAAAAATTTTATCAAAAGCGTTTAAAAGGCTTTGACGTTAAAATGCTTAGCCACCTTTGTCAGAATTTGCCTGCCTTTTCTTAACTGGGTTAAATTTACCGCTTTGCGCCGATTTTTATAAAATTAAGCAAGCTAGTAATGCCTTATAGACTACAAATAAGTTTGCTTTCTAGTATAAATTTAATGGTAAATTCTAGTCTTACCGCACAAATTTAACGCTATTCTATAGGCTTAAACTGCTTAAAATCCACACCGGTCGCGTCAAGGACTGTACGCGAATAAAAGTAAAAACTATAAAACAAATCATCATCATAAAAGCGTTCTTCCCAAAGCTCCTCGTCGTTTTCGTCGCTTTGTGGCCACAGGTATTTTTCGGCTAACATATCAGCAAAGCTATTCAGCGGTACAGCGTGATTAATCTTGTTGGCATCGTCACAAACCATAAGCATAAACGCGAAAAATTCACCCAGACGGGATACGATAAGCTCTGCCACCTCGTTTTTATCACCGTTATCAGCGACCAACTTCGCCCGCATAAAAATTCTCGCCAAAAATACAAGTGCAAAAGGCGTAGCGTGCCAAAAAGTACTTTGATGCTCTATTTCTTTAAAAATTTTATCAAGCACGTCACAAGCAGCTTTGGCGTTAAATTTTGCTTCATTGTTATTTGCTGGATTTGCCGTATTTTGTCCGTTATTTGACTTGCTGGTAGTCAAACTTTGCGTCAAATTTTTCTCGCCGATCGCTGCCGAAAGCTGTTTAAAAATTTCTGGAAATCCGCTTGCTCTGCCATAAGTCGTCGTTAATCTACTCCAAGGCACGTCTTCTATCTTTAAATTTGTGATGTATGCTAAATTTTGCTTGTTCATCTGCATTCCTTTTAAAATTTACTCTTATGCTTGGCATAAATAAATCTGACAGAGTAAAGCCTAAATTTAGCCTTTTGACTTTATCTTTTCTAGCCACTCATTTAGTGTTTTTTCAAAGCCTATGCCCTTGCTTTTATAAAAAACAAGCGGTTTTTCTAAATATTTTTGCTCGACCCAGCCGCCAAAATCATGCGGATAAAGGTAGTCCTTGCTCTCTTTTGTGTGATTTTTTAGATATGGTGGAATTTTTAAAATTTCTTCGCTTTGCACGTATCTTAGGGCGGCATTTATAGCATTGTAGCTCGAGTTTGACTTTGGCGAGCAGGCTAGATAGACGGCGCACTGAGCTAGTATTATTCTAGCCTCTGGAAAGCCTATCTCTTTTACCGCACTTAGCGTGCTGGCGGCTAAATTTAGCGCATTTGGGTTTGCGTTGCCGATGTCTTCGCTGGCAAATATCGCCATCCTTCTAGCGATGAAGTCCGCGCTCTCGCCTGAGTCTATAAGCCTTGCGAGATAGTATATGACGGCATTTTCGTCGCTTCCACGCAGGCTTTTTATAAAAGCACTTGCTAGCTCGTAGTGCGTGTCGTCCTCTTTTGCCCCCTCTTTTAGGGCGTTTTGGCGAAGTATTTTTAAATTTTCTAAGCTCACATTTTCATCAAGCGTGACGGCAAATTCTAGTAAATTTAGCATAGCTCTTGCGTCGCCGCCGCTACTTTTAAAGAGATACTCTTTTGCCTCTTCGTCAATGCTAAATGAAATTTGCTCTTTTATCTTGCCAAGAAGCTCCTCAAAATCGCCACTGCTAAGCGGCCTAAACTCAAAGAGCATAGAGCGACTTCTGATGCCTGAGCTTAGCGTGAAAAAGGGATTTTCTGTGCTTGCACCGATGACTAGGGCTTTATAATTCTCCATTGGTATTAGCAAGGCTTCTTGCTGGGTCTTGCTAAGCCTGTGGATCTCGTCTATGAAAAAGAGTGGCTTATTTAGGGCGTTTTCGTAGTTTTTTAAAATTTTACGAAAGTCATCTATCTTTAAATTTCCGCCGTCAAACTCGTAAAAGTCGTAGTTTGCCCCACTTGCCACAGCCCTTGCAAAGCTCGTCTTGCCACAGCCTGCTGGACCGTAAAATATGGAGTGCGGGATCTTTCCGGTAGCTATAAATTTTAAAAATGCCGCTTTAACCGCCTTTTGTCCGCAAATTTCATCCAAGTTTTTTGGTCTAAACATCAGTGCAAGCGAGCTCAAATTTACCCCTTTACCGCTTTTGGCAAAATTTTGGCCTTTGCGCTAAGGCTCTCTATCTTTAGCTCATAAATTTTCATGATCTTTAGCCCATACTGAGCCGCTGTTTCAAAGGTGTTCATCGCATAAGCTGTATATTTTAGGCTGAGAATTTTTAAAATTTCATATTTTTTAGCTTCGTCTGTGATCTCGTAAACTCTAGTTTTTGCAATGGCGCTTTTGTACTCAGTCGTAAAAACCTTGCCGCCAAGCGCCTTGCCGTCGTCTTTTATCGCATCTAGCTCGCTTTCACTTAGATGCGGGACTTTGTTAAAACTAACGCAGATAAACTCTACTTTTCGTCCATCTTGAAGTAGTTTTGCCTTACAGCCAGCGGTAGCTCCGTGTATAAAAATGCTTTCACCAACTCTAACAGGCGAGATCGGTACGCTAAAAATTTCTCCCTCATCATCTACGCATGAAATTATCGCATATTCGCATTCATCTATGATTTTTAATCCATCTTCACGGCTTAGCTCTCTATCTTTTCGTCTCATTTTTTATCCTTTTTTGGAAAGAGCATTTTAAAATTTAAGTGCTTAAAGGCTAGTATAACGCAAAAATTTCAAGGAAAAACATGAAAAAAATAGCCATTTTTGCCATTTTGCTTGGCGTAAATTTAGTCCATGCAAACGATGTTTGCAATGAATATATAAAGCAAAGTAGGCTCTATCTTGACGAGCTTTATGCCAAAGAGAGCAAGCGACTTGCAAATGACGAAAAGGCGTTAAGGCTTTTTGAGCTTAAATTTGATGAGTTTAAACAAAGACAAAGCGGCCAAGAAGCCATAATTTTGCAAAACAAAGATGAGAAATTTTGCAAAAGAAAGCTTGAAGAGACAAATAAACTTTTAAATGATCTAAAAAAATAGATCAAATTTTTACGTTTAGATCCCAGTCTATTGGCGTTTTGCCGTGGTTTGCTAGGTAGATATTTGCCTTTGAGAAATGACGGCAGCCAAAAAATGCGCCACGAGCCAGTGGGCTTGGATGTGCTGCCTCTAAGATGAGGTGCTTGCTGGCGTCAATGAGCGGTGCTTTGGCTCTAGCTGGATTGCCCCAAAGCATGAAAACTACATTTTGTAAATTTTGGCTAATTTTTTTTATTACAGCGTCGGTAAAGCCCTGCCAGCCAAAGCTAGCGTGAGAATTTGCCACTCCAGCGCTAACGCTTAAAGTTGAGTTTAGAAGCAGCACGCCTTGTTTTGCCCATTTTGTGAGATCGCCGCTATTTGGCTCTTTTATGCCAAGATCAGCGTAAATTTCTTTATAAATATTTACAAGACTTGGCGGGACTTTTACGCCATTTGGTACCGAAAAGCTTAGCCCCATGGCTTGATTTGCACCGTGGTATGGATCTTGGCCTAGGATGACGACTTTGACAGAGTGAAAAGGCGTTAGATTAAATGCATTAAATATAAGCGCACTTGGTGGATAGACGGTGCCAGTACTCTTTGCTTTTAAGAAATTTTCTTTGATATGCGCGAAATTTTCACTCAAAAACTCATCTTTTAGCACCTCTTTCCAACTTGGCTCAATCTTTATATCATCTAAATTTATCTGCATTTTCCTGCCTTTTGTAAGTTTTAGCGGTATAATTTTAACTAAAATTTATCCAAAGGAAAGAATTGTGTCTGAGCAAATTTTTAATAAGATATATGAGCTTCTTAGCAAGAATGAAGCCAAATTTAAAGTCCTAAATCATGAGAGTGCGACCACTTCAGAAGAGGTGGCAAAACTTAGGGGAACAAAGATGAGCCAAGGCGCAAAGGCTCTAGTTTGCTCTATAAAAGGGGTAGATGAGGAAAAATTTAGGCAAATTTTTAAAGATGAAAATGTGCTAAATGATTATTTGCTAAGCGATGAAAAGCCAGCGATGAAGGCTGGTAAAATTTATATTTTGGCTATTTTGCCAGCCGATATGCAAGCAAATCTTGATAGCTTGACACAAAAATTTGACGGCAAAAGGGCAAGCCTAGCTAGTCCAGATGAAGTTTTGGCATTGACAGATTGTGTTTTTGGTTCAGTGCCACCATTTAGCTTTCATAAAAATTTACACATTGTAGTTGATGAAAGGTTGCTGCAAAGAAACGATGAGATCGCATTTAATGCAGGACTACTTGATAGATCGATCATTTTAAATACAAAAGATTATACGAAGATAGTACGACCAACGCTAATAAATTTTGCAGAATAAAAAAGTGCTAGGCTAACCACTTCCTAGCACTAAATATTGTCGGGAGAAAAATGAATTTTAGTAATGCAAAGACGAGAAATTGCTAAATTCATTTCAGTGGCAAATATTATCAGCGATAATCTTAAAATATAATAAATTATATAAATAAAATATGCTAAATTTAGGTATTTTTATGATTTTATATAAAAATATATATTTAATAATCCAAAAATTTTAGCTCAAATTTATTAAAATTTAAAAAGAATTTATAAAAATTTGCTTAGTAAATATTAAGTTTAGCTTAAAGCCCATTTAGATAAAATCCTTAATCGTTCTTTTATCGTAAAAAAGACAATTTGATATAAGGAAAAACAATGAGCGATATCATCGCATACAAACTAAATGGCGAAATAGTCGATACACAAAGTATCGCAGGGCGCGAGAGTAGTGCCGAGCCTATCTATTTTGATAACTCAAAAGAAGCACTACACGTTATTAGACACTCCTGTGCACACCTCATGGCACAAGCTATCAAATCACTCTATCCAAAGGCGAAATTCTTTGTCGGACCAAACGTAGAAGATGGATTTTATTATGATTTTAGAGTTGATGATGAGGGCACGAAGCTAGGCGAGAGCGATCTAGCTGCGATCGAAGAAAAAATGAAAGAGCTTGCTGAGAAGAAAATTGATATCATCAAAACCTGCTCAACCAAAGCTAATATGAGCGATAAATTTAAAGATGACGACCTAAAACAAGAGGTCTTAAAAAGAATCCCAGATGGTGAAGTTAGCAGCTATTCGCAAGGCGATTTTGAGGATCTTTGCCGCGGACCACACGTACCAAATACTAAATTTTTAAAATTTTTCAAGCTTACACGCGTGGCTGGAGCTTATCTTGGCGGCGATGAGAGCCGTGAGATGCTAACTAGAATTTACGGCACAGCTTATGCAGATAAAGAGAGTTTAAAAGAGCACATCCGCATAATCGAAGAGGCTAAAAAGCGTGACCATAGAAAACTTGGTACAGAGATGAAGCTATTTACTTTTGATGAAGAAGTGGGGGGTGGCTTGCCGATCTGGCTACCAAATGGTGGACGCTTGCGCTCGAAGTTAGAGCAAATTTTATACAAAGCCCACCGCGACCGCGGCTATGAGCCAGTGCGTGGGCCAGAGCTTTTAAAGGCTGATGTGTGGAGAAGAAGCGGTCACTACGCAAACTATAAAGAAAATATGTACTTTACAACGATCGATGAGGCAGAATACGGCATAAAGCCGATGAACTGCGTTGGTCACATTAAAGTCTATCAAAGTGACATCCGCTCTTACCGCGATCTACCGCTTAAATTTTTCGAATACGGCGTAGTGCATCGCCATGAAAAAAGCGGTGTGCTTCACGGGCTTTTCAGAGTGCGCGAATTTGCCCAGGACGACTCGCACATCTTTTGTATGCCAAGCCAGATCAAAGAAAATATCCTAGAAATTTTAAAATTTGCCGGCAAAATAATGGAAAATTTCGGCTTTCACTACGAGATGGAGATTTCGACCAAGCCTGCAAAAGCGATCGGCGGGGACGAAATTTGGGAGACTGCGACCAAAGCGCTAAAAGAAGCGCTTGATGAAAACGGCTTTAAATACGGTATCGACGAGGGCGGCGGCGCATTTTATGGACCAAAGATCGACATCAAGATCACTGACGCGCTAAAACGAAAATGGCAATGCGGCACGATCCAGGTCGATTTTAACTTGCCAGAGCGCTTTGATCTAGGCTACATCGACGCAAATAACGAAAGACAGCGCCCTGTAATGCTTCACAGAGCCTTGCTTGGTAGTTTTGAGAGATTTATAGGAATTTTACTTGAGCACACTGCTGGCGAGCTACCATTTTTCATAGCTCCTACGCAAGTCGTCATCGTGCCTATTAGCGACATGCATTTAGACTATGCAAAAGAAATTTCACGCGAGCTAAGAAAGATCAACGTCGATAGCGAGATCGCAAGTAAAAATGAGAGTTTAAATAAAAGAATAAGAACGGCAGAAAAACAAAGGGTGCCTATGATAGTCGTGCTAGGTGACAACGAAGTAGCGAACAAGAGCGTTGCGCTACGCGACAGACAGGCTAGGACGCAGAGCGATATGAGCTTGGCGGAATTTATAAATTTAACGAAGGAGAAACTTAGTGAGGTACATTTTTGAGTAAGGAAAATGAAGTATTGCTCAATGAGGACATAAGGGCGAGAGAGGTAAGATGTGTAGGGGATGATGGCACGGCATACGGTGTCATCTCAAGAGATGAGGCTTTAGAGATCTCAAATAAGCTTGGGCTTGATCTAGTGCTTATAGCGCCAGATGCGAAGCCGCCAGTTTGCAAGATAATGGACTATGGTAAATTCCGTTATCAGCAAGAGAAAAAGCAAAAAGAAGCCAAGAAAAAGCAAAAAACCATCGAGATAAAAGAGATAAAACTCTCTGTCAAGATCGCCCAAAACGATATAAACTACAAGGTTAAACACGCAAGCGAGTTTTTGCAAGATGGCAAACACGTTAAATTTCGTGTATTTTTAAAGGGTCGCGAGATGAGCACCCCAGAGGCTGGTGTAGCTATGCTTGAGAAGGTCTGGGAAATGATAAAAAATGAAGCTGATCGCGACAAAGAACCTATGATAGAAGGTCGTTATGTAAATATGCTTGTAACTCCAAAAAAGGGTTAAATTTTCACAAAGAGTAAGCTGTGGCTTGCTCTTTTTTCATTAAATTTTTAATACAAAAACTTACAAATAACTATTTCTCAAAAATTCTATCATTTTATATTTGCTGAATTTACGCAAAGGCGTTTGCAGGGTTGATATACCTTATGGTTAAATTTGATAGGCAAAATTTGGATGTGGTTTAAATTTAGTAAATTTTGGTCTTTACTTGCTGAAATTTACCCGCTTTGTTATCGCTCGCATAGGTGTTGTGCTGAAAATAATCTAGGCAAATCGACTTTCTTGCGAGCTTACAAATTTTTAGTACTTGCGTGAGTATTTTTAAGCTAAATTTTGCCTAATATCTAGCTAAATTTGGCAATGGGATATCGCTTTAATAATACTTTTTTACAAAAAGCTTTGACTACTCTTGGTTTTATGTGGCAACCAAATTTGATGAGAAATTTGCTTGTTCTTGGATTAAATGTAGCAAATTTTAATTTTTGCTTACTAGAATTTGCTCCATGCTTTTTCTGCCAACCACTACATGGGCCGCTTTGCTGAAATTCGACTAGGCAAGAGCTCACCTGAAAGAGTAAATTTGATAACTTCTTTCGAGTTGTAAATTCATGGTGTCTGTTCGAGTGTTATAAGCTAAATTTCGCCTAGTAGCTTTATAAATTTGCTAAAAAATTCGCTTGTTTGTAGTTTAAATTTATAAAAGAGAATTTAGGCTGGGTGAGCATAAATTTACTAAATTTTATAAGCCATTTCTTGGCAAAAATCAAATGCCCTATAATCTGCTTGGATAAAATTTAGTGTTTGCTCATTCTCTGCCAGAACTTCTTCATTTTGCCTTGCTATATCGATGCCAGCTAACACTATAAAAATTTTTCGCTCGCAACGCGCTTGCTACAAATTTCTTCATCTTTAAACAGCCACACATAAACATACTACTCGTGCAATCAAGCAAAAGCATCCATGGCAAAAACTTTCAAATTTGTTGCACAAACCTCGCCACTCCACCATTTGCTACCACGCCAGCTTTTTTGACAAAATTTCTATTAAATGCTCTAAAAATAGTAATCTGCTCGCTACCTTAGTATCAATATTTTAAATTTAGGTGAGCTTCAAATCCACATATACAATGCTTCAACCCAGCGTAAATTTTAATAGTTTGTCAGTAAAATTTGCCATGCAAAAGGCAAACTCTCTTTTAGCTAAAAGCCCAAACTTATTTCATATTGATTTACGTCCAAATTTAGCTTGGACGTAAATTTATAGAGCCAAGAGCAAAATCAGCCCTACACGTATCCCTGATCTATCATCGCGTCGGCCACTTTTCTAAAGCCCGCGATATTTGAGCCAAGCACCAGATTTCCCTCGTCGCCAAACTCTTTGCTAGTCTCGTAGCTAAGCTCAAAGATGTGATTCATTATGCCGTGCAGCCTATGATCGACCTTTTCAAAGCTCCATGCGGTCATACCCGCATTTTGCATCATTTCTAGGCCTGACGTGCCGACGCCACCCGCGTTTGCCGCCTTTGCCGGAGCGAAGTAAAAATCCTTTTGCGCTAGCATAAAATTTATCGCATCAAGTGTGCTTGGCATATTTGCTCCCTCAGCCACGAAGCGACAGCCGTTAGCGTAGAGCGTCTTTATGTCGGCTAGGTGAAGCTCGTTTTGCGTCGCGCACGGAAATGCCCCGTCGCACGGCACGTCCCAGACGCCGTTTCTGCCCTCTTTATATTCGCTTACGCTTACGTATTTCGCGTTCGGTCTAAATTTAACGTATTCGCTAAGGCGCGCGCGTCTCACTTCTTTTAGCTCTTTAAGCACCGCTAGATCTATGCCCTCGGCGTCGTAAACGTATCCGTTTGAATCAGAAACCGTGATAGGCAGCGCGCCTACTTGATAGAGCTTTTCTGCCGTGTAGATGGCGACGTTTCCGCTACCGCTTATGCTGCATTTTTTGCCCTCTAGCCCAAGGCCCGCTTTTTGCAGCATATTTTGCGTGAAATAAACCAGTCCGTATCCGGTCGCCTCCGTGCGCGCTAGGCTGCCGCCCCAGTTTAGGCCTTTGCCCGTTAGTATGCCGTCAAATCTACCCGTGAGCTTTTTATACTGCCCAAACATATAGCCGATCTCGCGCGCGCCCACACCGATGTCGCCTGCGGGCACGTCCACGGTGTTGCCGATGTGGCGGTATAGCTCGCTCATAAATGCTTGGCAAAAGCGCATTATCTCGCCCTCGCTCTTGCCTTTTGGATCAAAGGTGCTGCCGCCTTTTGCGCCGCCGATATTTACGCCCGTGAGCGAGTTTTTAAAAATTTGCTCAAATCCAAGAAATTTAAGCACGCCAAGATCCACGCTAGGATGCAGTCTGATGCCGCCTTTATAGGGGCCGACGGCCGAGTTAAACTGCACGCGGTAGCCGTTATTTACCTGCGGTCTACCGTCGTCACCCGTGTATGTCACGCGAAAGATCACCGTGCGCTCAGGGATAACTATGCGCTCTAGGATCGCGTGTTTTTGGTACTTGCTCTCTTTTTTTATAAGCGGCTCGAGGCTGTTTAGCACCTCGGTCGCAGCCTGGACAAAGACGCCTTGACCCGGATTGGTCTTTTTTATCCACTCCATCGTTTTTTCGATGTACTCGCTCATTTTGGCTCCTATTCGTCAAATTTTCGTAGTTGAATATTAACTCTCCTAGAAAAAATTTTTATTTAAATTTATTTTTATATTTTTATTTTAGGCGATGAGCGTTACATATCGAAACTAAATTTATAAAATATGATTTTTGTTTCGGTCGCTAGGATAAATTTATAAAAGAGAATTTAGGATGAGTGGAGCCTAAATTTACTAAATTTGCGCTATCTCTTGCCAAAAAGGAAGTGCTTTTTCGTCTGCTTTAACAAATTTTAGGATTTGCTCGGCTAATGGCATGGTTTTGTCATTTAGTCTTGCTATATAGGTACTAGCAAGCGCTATGAAAAATTTCTCAAAGTCGCTTGCGACGCACCTGCTGCAAAGCTCCTTATCTCCAAGCAGCCATGCATAGACCGCGCCGCTCGTGCAATCAAGCAAAAATATCCACGGATCACCCACGGCAAAGACTATCAAATTTAAAGGGCGAGCTTCACCTTGCCACCATTTGCCACCAAACTCATCTACACTATTTAGTCGTGCTATCTCGCTTGCATAGTCGCCTCTAGAGCCAAATTTGACATTGCAAATTTCAAAGTTGCCAAGGTCAAATTTACTTAGAAACTCTATAAATTTAGCCGGGAAATTTACGCCAAGAGTTTCTTGTGCGTTTTTAAGTGCTTGTATGGTAGCTTTAATGTCATTTTGAAGCAAGAGTCTCATGCCAGTCATACCCTCTTGCTCTAGTGGCAAGAAAATTTGATCTAACTTTTGAGCGATCTGGTTTAACTTTAAAAACATATCAGTCCTTTAATCTGCTAAATTTTGGCAAATTTTATCAAATTTATTTCAGCGCGCTTTTAAATTTGACCCATTTGTCGCCAAATTTAGACCATGATCTTCATAAATTTAAGAAGCTGGCATAGATAACTAAAAAACTAGCAACCACTAAATGTGAGATGTTAAGGAGGGCGAATGCTTTGTTTTGACACCTCTGGCAATGGCGGACATCTCTATGCCGTTGAGGCAAAAGTGGCGAGGTGATGTTTAAGTTTAAAACCAGTGGCGCGGAGCATTCTCCTTAAGTCGATGGTTAAATTCTACTCGCAAACCGCAAAAATAAGCCAGTTTTGATAAGTGCTAAAGATGGCTTGCTATTAAAAGAGATAGAGTTTGAGAAATTTAGACTTAGCACAGATCATACTAGTAAGTGGTGGCAGGCTCTACGCTGTGGCAAATGACGGAGCTAAGACGTACGCAGTTTGTGTGGAAATCTAGCTTTGGCGAAATTTATCGCCAAAGCCGTAGTGTGAGATAAATTTATCTCTTCTTTTTATATCTTTTTATCACCTCTACGATGACCTCTTCTAGGTCGTCATTTGGCTCTTTATTCATATCGTCGTAGGTGTTTTCAAGGATAGTTTTTAAGTTTTTCTCAACGTAGCTAGTATCGAAAAATCCTCGTCTAAACTCTTTGCTCTTGCTGATCGTTAGCAAAAATGGGATGATCGTTCGCACGCCTTCGATGGTAAATTCTTCAAGTGCTCTTTCAAGCTTATTTACCGCTAGATCGTAGTCGGTCGCCTTTACGATCAGCTTTGCGATGAGCGAATCGTAAAATGGCGGTATGGTGTAGTCTTTATAGACGTGGCTATCGACGCGCACAGATGGGCCAAGAGCTGGATAGTAGCCCTCGATAGTACCTGGTGCTGGGATAAAATTTTCCCAGACATTCTCAGCTGTGATCCTAGCCTCTATCGCGTAGCCGCGCGGCTTGATGTCGCTTTGCTCGATCTCTAAAATTTCACCAGCTGCGATCCTTATCTGTCTAACAACTAGGTCGTGACCTGTGATCTCTTCGGTGATGCCATGCTCCACTTGGATACGGGTATTCATTTCCATGAAGTAAAAGTTATTGTAGTCATCTAGCAAAAACTCGATCGTTCCTACATTCGAGTAGCCCACAGCCTTTGCAGCAGCCACCGCGGTCACACCCATGATCTTTCTTAAATTTTCGCTGATAGATGGGCAAGGTGCGATCTCGATGATCTTTTGGTGGCGCCTTTGGATAGAGCAGTCACGCTCGCAAAGGTGGATGATATTGCCGTAATTATCGCCTAAAATTTGAAACTCAATGTGACGAGGATTTACGACAAGCTTCTCCATAAAAACTTCATCGTTGTTAAAGTAGGTCTTTGCCTCTCTGGTACACGACTCAAAGGCATCTTGCATATCTTCTTCTTGCCAAACTTCTCTGATGCCACGGCCACCACCACCACCGCTTGCTTTTAAAATGACTGGATAGCCGATACGTCTAGCGTGCTCTTTTATAGCGTCCATGCTCTCGTCATTTAGCTTTTCAGTGCCTGGAACGATTGGTATGCCGTTTCTCTTCATTAGGTATCTTGCGATGTTTTTATCACCCATTTTTCTGATCACTTCAGCCTTTGGACCGATAAAGATAAGCCCAGCGTCCTCGACCGCCTTTGCAAATTCGTAGTTTTCGCTTAAAAAGCCGTATCCTGGGTGTATCGCGTCAGCCCCACACTCTTTAGCAAGCTTTACGATAGCTTTGGCGTCAAGATAGCCTTTGATCGGATCTTCGCCTACTTGATAGGCCTCATCAGCGATCCTTACATGCAAGCACTCGCTATCTGGTGCTGTGTAAATTCCTACGCTTTGAATGTGTAAATCCCTACAAGCTCTGACTATCCTAACTGCGATCTCACCACGATTTGCGATAAGAATTTTATGTATCATAGGCTATCCTTTTTGAGTTTTGCTTATCATATAACTATTCGTTTTATTTTTAGATAAATTTATTAAGTCTGGTTTTAAAATTTGAGTGCAAAGGCTAAATTTACACTCAAATTTGTCTATCTATTGATGATTTGTGGAAAAGGTGTGGCTAGGGCTTTTTTGCTAAAATCTTGCGACTCGATCGTGAAATTTGTAGCAAATCTTTGAATACCCTCTTTTTTATAAGCACGCCTTTGGATGGTAAAAAGGACTAAATTTCCGCCTTGTTTGGTGTAGCGATATATCGAGTGCTCGGCTGTTGGCACGCCATTTAGGTTTGAAAATATCGTGATATCAAGATAAATTTCATTTGCGAGCGAGCCCTTTTTATAAGCCACTTTTAGCCCTTTTGCTTTTAGCTCTTTTAGATCATTTATCTTTTGCTCGACTGCTTGCTCTGGTGTAGCGTCAAATTTAAGCGTATTTAGCGAGAGCATGTAGCTAAAACTCTCTAGCTTTTCGCCAGGGAGCAAATACTCCTGTGTGAATAAATTTGGCACAGGCTTGGCTGAATATGCCAATGAGTAGAGTCTGTTGTCAAATTTTATCTGCACCGGCTCAAAGTACTGAGTCGCTGCAAGTAAGAGTGCCGGCAAAGCGATAAATGCTAAAAATTTCTTCATCAAATTCCATTAAAATGGATTTACTATCATGATCCAGATGATGATTAGCATCGCAATAGTCGGCACTTCGTTGTAAGCTCTAAAGAAGATGCCGCTTTTGTTACAGCGTTTTTCTTTGAGCTGCTTCATGTAGCGTCCAAGGTCTAGGTGATAGATAGCCATTAATATGACAACTAAAATTTTGACGTGTATGTGACCAGTTTTTATAAGATCAGGCATAGCGATAAGTATCAAAATGCCAGTGACAAATGAGCCAATCAGCGCGACCCAGCCGATGTAGTGATACATCTTATACTCCATCACTTCGACCACTTTTACAAAGTCTGGCTTGTCCATGTTTTCTACGTGATAAACGTAGAGTCTTGGCTGATAAAACAGCACTGCCATCCACGATATGAAAAACAAATAGTGGAGGTATTTTAAGTAAAGATAATATTCTGCCATAACGTCTCCTTATCTAAAAAGTATCTCTTTTCTAGCTTCAAATTCAGCCTTGCTGATCGCACCACTCTCAAAAAGCTCATAAAGCCTTTTTAAGTCCTCTTCTTTATCTTTTAGTTTTAGTCTCTCTTTTAGCTCAACTTTTTGTAAATTTTTCTCGACATAAGCACCAACCAAAAATGCATCGATTAGCCACCAAATGCCCCAAATAGCCAAAAATAAGTAGCCAACGAGGATGATTTGCAAAGAGTAACCGATAAAAAATAGTCCCATCATCAAAAAGCCAGTGATAAATTTACCAAGGTAAATTCTATGCGCTCCAAGCCAGCCAGTAAGTAGCCAAAGCGCGTATGCGACGTAGATATTATTTCCCACTCTCTCTCCTTTTTCTAAAACTTTGCCAAAGTATCATCACTACGCAAAGATCGATCATCACATCAGCGAAGTTAAAGACCGCAAAGTTAAACCACTTGTGCCAAAAGACGTAATCCACGACACCGCCATGGATAAATCTATCTGTGATATTTGAGCTGCCAGCTCCTAGCAAAGCTCCAAGCCAAATGGCATGCGAGCAAAGCAGTTTTTTTTCAACGACTAGATAGACAAAAACGCCTAAAATGAGGGCTATCTGGATAAATTTCAGCCACTCATCTAAAAAGGCAAACATCGAAAATGCAACACCCTTATTATATGTAAGAACTAGCGAAAAAAACTCTCCGTCCCACGAAAAACCATCTATAAATATCATTTTTATCGCTTGATCAACGATAAAAATGACAAAAAACGCAATGAAAAATTTAACTAAGCTTTTACGCATTTAGGGCTTTTACAAAAAATTTCTCAACTTCATCCATGCTTTTTTCAACTAAAGTTTGATTTTTACCCTCGAGCAAAAGTCTGATCAAATTTTCAGTGCCAGAGTATCTAAAGAGCGATCTTATTCCCTCTTTTGCAAGGCTAGCCTCAAGCTCTTTTAGCCCCTCTATCTTATCAAGTGGCTTTTTCTCTGTGATCTTTAAATTTAGTAAAATTTGTGGATATGGCTTTAGCTCACCAAAAATTTCACTAGCTTTTTTACCTTTTTTAAGCATCATAGCAACTACTTGCATCGAAGTAACAAGGCCATCGCCAGTCTTAGCGTAGTCGTTAAATATGACGTGGCCGCTTTGCTCGCCGCCAAAATTTATGCCATTTTCTTTCATCATCTCAAGCACGTATTTATCGCCTACATTTGAGCGAAGTAGTTTGATCTTGTGAGCTTTTAGATAGTCATCAAGTGCGGCGTTGCTCATTACTGTAGCTACGACAGCTCCGCCTTTTAGCGCCTTTTGCTCGTTTAAAAATGCAGCCAACGCACCAAGTATCGCGTCGCCATGCACAACTTCGCCGTTTTCATCGACAACGACAAGTCTATCAGCATCGCCGTCAAGCGCAAAGCCGATATCCGCACGAAGTCTCTTTACTTCGCTCGCTAGTTCTTCTGGGTGAAGTGCGCCGCAGTTTTGGTTGATGTTGCTACCATTTGGCTCGTCATTTATGACGATGACATCAGCTCCAAGCTCGCTAAATACAGTTGGCGCGACCTTGTAAGCAGCTCCGTTTGCCACGTCTAAAACTACTCGTAAATTCTTTAAATTTAGCTCTTTTGGGAATGAATTTTTGATCTGCACGATATATCTGCCGATAACATCGTCGATCCTCTTGTTTGCGCCGATCTCTGTCATCGTTTTTTGGGCGTTTGCGATAAGCTCGTCGTCGTAGAAGATTTTTTCTATCTCGGCCTCTATCGTCTCATCAAGCTTGTTGCCAAAGCTATCAAAAAATTTGATGCCGTTATCGTAGTACGGATTGTGTGAAGCACTTATCATTATACCAGCGTCACAGCGCATATTTTCTGTTAAAAATGCGATCGCAGGCGTTGGCATAGGGCCTATTTGAAGGACGTTGTAGCCAACTGCAGTTAGCCCTGCAACGATGGCAGTTTCGATCATATAGCCACTTTTTCTAGTATCTTTTCCAACTAAAATCACATTTGTCGCTGAAGTCTTTCTAAAATAAATTCCAGCAGCCATTGCAAGGCGCATAGATGTTTGAGCTGAAAGCTTTTCGCCAGCCTTACCACGAACTCCGTCTGTTCCAAAAAGTTTCATCAATTTATCCTTTTTATTATAAAATTGTGCTATTTTATCAGAATTTACCTAATTTAAAATCTAAAATTTTACTTTCATTAAGGATGACTTAAATTAAGGTTAAATTTATTATATCTTTAATATAATCACCGACTAAAATTATTCAAAAAGGTATATTATGGCAAACCATAAATCTGCTGAAAAAAGAGCTAGACAAACTATAAAAAGAACAGAAAGAAATAGATTTTACCGCACAAGACTTAAAAATATAACAAAAGCAGTGCGTGTAGCTGTAGAAGCTAAAGATCTAAATGCTGCAAATGAAGCTTTAAAAGTCGCTAACAAAAGCATCCACAGCTTCGTAAGTAGAGGCTTTTTGAAGAAACAAACTGCTGCTCGCCGTGTTAGTCGCCTTGCACAATTAGTAAATACTCTAAAAGCTGCTTAATTTATAAAATTTAATGTTTGCTGATAAACTTCATCCATTTTTGGATCGCTATAATGAAATTTCTGCGCTTCTTAGCGATCCAAATATAGCAAACGATATCGAAAAGATGACAAAGCTCTCAAAAGAGCAATCATCTATCGAGCCAGTCGCAACTGCTGCAACAAAATATCTAGAAATTTTAAAAGACATCGATGAAAATAAAGCCCTACTTGAAGACTCTGAGCTTGGTGAGCTTGCAAAAGAGGAGCTTAAAAATTTAGAAATTTCAAGAGAGAAGCTTGAAGAAGAGATAAAAATTTTACTTCTTCCAAAAGATCCAAATGATGATAAAAATATATTTTTAGAAATTCGTGCAGGTACTGGTGGCGATGAGGCTGCGCTATTTGTTGGAGATCTTTTTAATGCTTACATTAGATATGCAGAGCTTCGAGGATATAAATTTGAGATAGTTAGCCAAAGCGAAGGCAATACTGGCGGTTTTAAAGAGATCATCGTGCTTATAAAAGGCAAAGGCGCTTACTCAAGACTAAAATTTGAAGGCGGTACACACAGAGTTCAGCGTGTACCAGAGACTGAGAGTCAGGGTAGGGTGCATACTTCAGCTGTGACTGTGGCTATTATGCCAGAGGTTGAAGATAGCGAGATTGAGATCAATCCAAATGATATAAGGGTTGATGTGATGAGAAGCTCAGGCCATGGCGGTCAGTCAGTAAATACAACCGATAGTGCCGTTAGGATCACACATATACCAACAGGCCTTGTTGTCACAAACCAAGATGGCAAGAGTCAGCACAAAAATAAAGAAGCTGCGATGAAGGTGCTAAAGGCTAGACTTTATGAGCTTCAAGAGCAAGAGAGACTTGCAAAAGAGACTAGTGAGCGAAAGAGCCAAGTTGGTACCGGAGATCGTTCTGGCAGGATAAGGACATACAACTATCCGCAAAACCGCATAAGTGATCACCGTATAAATTTAACACTTTACCGCCTTGATGCGATTATGGCTGCGGGATTATTTGACGAGATCATTGAGCCACTTATTACGCATTATCAAGCAGAAGCCATGCTAGAAGCTGGCATTTAAACTTTCAAATTTTTACTTCAAAATTTTATAATTTATTTCTTTACCTAAAAATATTACTTTAGATTAAAATACTTTTAAATTTACCAAACTTTAAAGCCAAATTTATAAGAATTTTACAAGAATAGATATTTAGAAGTAGTAGTTAGTAATATTTTTTCTCATTTTTTTCAAAATAATATAAATTAAATTTTTAGATTTTATTTCTAAAATAGCGATTTTTAGGGTATTTAAAAGTATAAAATTTTTATTTTTGATATTATAATTTTGCATAAATAGTTTTTAAGTTTTGCTTAATAATTCTACCTTACAATTTCACCATAATTTAATTCAAAACAAGGAGACAAAATGTCAATAAGTGCAAGAAATCAACTAAATGTTGAGATCACAGAGGTAAGAACAGGTGCGGTAAATTCGCTAATATCTGCTAAGCTTGCAGGCGGTGAGGTGCTAAAAGCAACTGTTACAGTTGATAGTGAAAAAGGTCTTGATCTTAAAGTTGGAAAAAAAGCTATCTTTTTATTCAAAGCTTCAAGCGTTATCGTTTCAAAAGATGATAGCATCAAGCTTAGCGCTACAAACCAAATCAAAGGTGTTGTTAGTGAGATAAAAGACGGAGCTGTGAATGCTGAAGTTATTATCGATGTAAATGGTAGCAAAATTTCAGCTATCATCACAAGAGAGTCAGTTAGTAGCCTAGCTTTAAAAGCGGGAGATAAAGTAACTGCTATCATTAAAGCAACTCAAATCATAGTTGGTGTTAAATAATTTATGGAGCAATTTTGCTCCGTTCTTCTAAATTAAATTTTTTTTAAACTAAAATCTAAAATACTCTAAAATTCGTCAACTAATTTATAAATTTAAAGAAGTCGTAGTGAATATTTTTAAAGCTATTTACTTAAAAATTTTATAGGAAAATTTATATTATTTTTCTTACTTTATATGCCTTATCTGCTATTTTACGTAGAGCGTAGCACGTCAAAAGTTTACCACACAAAGCGGCCTAAATATCAACACAAAAGCCCAAGTCACAAGCTCTCAAACGGCGGCTATGCCTATACCAAACTATATGTAGCTGGCGAGATCACAGGTGGCGTTCATGAGCCACAGCCGTCTAGGGTCGTCGTGATAACTGACCGCTTGACATTTAGCATAATCACTGCTAAGACTATCGGCTAAAACTAACTATAAATTTTTAAATCTATAAACTCCGTTTTTCACTCGCTCGAAAATTTTCTTCTCTTCAAGCAGCTTAAAGGTATTTATCACGGTTGGTTTGCTGACATCTAACTTTTCACAAATTTCTGAAATTTTTACTACAATAAAGCCATTTTCATCACAGCTTTTAACTAGCAAATTTATAATTTCTACCTTTTTCTTGCCAATGATTGCCTTATAAATTTCTTCATTCATGCTAGCTCCAAATTTTATATCCTATTGCCACGCACCAAAGCGCGCCACATAAGAAATTTGCGATCATCACAGCTGCACTTCCTGCATCTTTTGCCGCCTTTGCTAGGGCGTGATAGTCTGGGCTTGCAAGATCAGTTACTCGCTCTAAGCCAGAGTTTAGGCACTCGCAAACTAGCACAAATGCCATGCTAAAGATCAAAAATAGATTAAAAACAAGGTCAAAATTCCAAAAAATAGCGATAGCGTTGCTAATAAAAATATGCAAATTTCTATCCTAAAGCTCTTTTCGTTTTTGAAAATTTCAGCTAAACCCTCTCTTGCGTAGCCAAAATTTTTAAAAAATTTATACTCTGGCTGGTTTCTCATAATTTTCCTTTTTGTGATTTTTGGCATAATTATAATTAAAAAAAGGATGAAATTTGAAACTTATTAGCTGGAATGTAAATGGCCTTAGAGCACTTGTAACAAAAGATGGTTTTGGTTGGCTTGATGAGATAAAGCCTGATTTCTTGGCACTTCAAGAGATCAAGGTCAAAGAAAGTGACGTGCCAAAGGAAATTTATAACCTTGGCTTTAAAGATATCAGTGTAAACTCGGGTGAGAGGGCCGGATACTCTGGCGTGATGAGCCTAGCAAATTTTGACATTTCTACACAAAAGGCAGCTTTTTTCGACGACACGGAAGGGCGTGTTTTGGAACATAGATTTAATGATATCGTGCTTTTTAATATCTATTTTCCAAACGGCCAAAAGGATGACGAGCGCCTAGCCTATAAAATGGACTTTTACGAGAAATTTCTAGCTTACTGCAAAGAGCTTATAAAAAGTGGCAAAGAGGTGATATTTTGCGGTGATGTAAATACCGCTCACCGCGAGATCGACCTTAAAAATCCAAAGGCAAATGCCAAGACCTCAGGCTTTTTACCTATCGAGCGAGCATGGATCGATGAGGTGCTAAAAAGTGGCTTTATAGATACTTTTAGAGCTATAAATGGCGACGTAGCGGACGCTTACTCGTGGTGGAGTTACCGCTTTAACGCGAGGGCTAAAAATGTTGGCTGGAGGATTGATTATTTCTTTATTTCGCAAGGATTAAAAGATAGGCTAAAAGATGCATTTATCTTGCCAGAGATCACAGGCAGCGATCACTGCCCAGTTGGGATAGATATAGAAATTTAGCCATTATTCCATTCTACGAGGCTTGCCTAGTAAGAAACCTTGTGCGTAAGGTATTCCAAAATTTTTGATTTGATTTAAAATTTCTTCTGAGCTTGCAAACTCGGCTACTATTTTGTAGCCTTGCTTTTTTGCAAAGCTTACGATGGTTTCTACTAGAACTCTAGCATTTTCATCAAATGGAAGCTTTTTGATTATCGAGCCATCTATCTTTATGGTGTCTATATCAAGCTCCAAAATTCGGTAATAGTTTGAGTATCCTGAGCCAAAGTCATCAATCGAAATTTTACATCCATAGCCTTTGACGCGTTTTATGAAAGAATTTACCGCAACATAGTCGCTAAGCTCTTCGCTCTCTAGCATTTCAAAGCAAATTTTATTAGGATCTTTGCACTCGTTTAGCTTGCTCTCTATAAGCTCTCTCATGCTAGCATCAGCGATATCGGTAATTGATAAATTTATCGAGAACATATAATCTGGATATCTCTTGGCTAGATCAAACGCAAGACTTATCACCTTTTTGGTTATTTGCGGATATAGTTGTGTTTTCATGGCAATATCTAAAAATTCGCCCGGATAATGAATCTTGCCATTTTGATCAATTATACGAACTAAAACTTCATAATATTTTGCTTCAGTTTCATTTTCTTCTAAGTTAAAGATGCCTTGTGCTTCTACTATGACTCTATCGTTTTCTAACGCATCTTCGATTAGCTGGACTGCCAGCTGGTTTTTGTGATATTTCATCTCAATGGCGTCATTTTCTAAATAGTAGTAAATATTGCTACCATTTTCTATTGCGAGCTGATTTGCAAGGACTGATTGCATTAGGCGGTTAGTTTGTGGGGTATCGTTTGGCAATGAAACACCAAATACCATCTTTATGCCTGGTAAATTTTCAAATTTTTCATCAATAGCGACATTTATTCTATTTGAGCTAAAATATTCTCTTATATATTCAATATCTCTTACGATATTATCGCCTTCATACCACATATAAAATGCGTCATCTTGAAATCTAAATAGCTTTGCTTTTATCTCAGAAGTATCTATACAAAGCTTTAGTGTGTCAGCTACTGCTTTTAGCATTGCATCGATAATCTTAGTTTGATAAAAGAATCTTAAAATTTTAAAATTCTTAATGCTTAAGCAAATGAGCACTCCATCTTTTTGTGCGTCTAAAATTTCAGTTAAAGCAAAGTAGTTGCCAAAGCCTGTTAGCTTATCGATTGAAGATTGTATTTTTATTTGTTCATTTTTTTGAGTTAGTTCATTTAGTATTAGCGTCTCTTTAGTCCTATCAAGTTTTACCGCTATATAGCCCTCAAATTTATTTTTAAAGAAAAATGGCGAAAATTTTACCTTTTCATATAAAAAATCACCGCTTTTTGTTCTACTTATAAGCTCATCGCTCTCCCAAGGTAGAGATTTTTGCAGAGCATCTTTTATGGATTCATAAAAGCTTTGCGGGTGCATATATGATTTTAGCATTCTAGGGTTTTTGCCTATTACTTCTTTTAGCTTGTAGCCAGTTTTTTCTTCAAAGGTTTTATTTACGTATGAAATTCTATTATATTTATCGCAATAGACAACAGAGCTATGATCGTTTTCAACCGTAGATCTTAAGAGTTTTATTTGCCTTAAACGCTCTGAGGCTATTTTGATTTGATAGAGACCAAATGAACAAAATATTATAAATGTAAGTAGGCAAATTATCTGAGCTATTTTTGCGTTATTCACCTCATCAGAGTGAAATTCTAGGATTTTGTTTCTAAAATTTTCTATCAGATTATCAAGATGTAGCTCTTTTACACTATTTGAGATTGTATGTAAAGTTTTTGTAGCTTGAGCTGCATAGAGTATTCTGTCTAATACATTTTGAGCTTTTTGGTTATCTTTATACTCGTTTTTATACATTTTTATTTGCTTTGAAATTTCATCTATTACTTCAGGACTAAGCATCAAAGCACCTTTTATCGCATAAAATATAGGCTCAAGCTTGTTTGGAAGTGCGATATTTTGTATCTCATATTGACTTATTTGGATATAAGAATCTATAGATGAGTTTACATAAGCTGATCTTTGTAAAAAAAATACTTTTTTACTAAATACATCTCTTATGTTTTGTAGATCTTTTGTTATTTCATTTTGATGAAACAACAGCATCTCATCACTAAGCATTGAAAGGTTGCTCAAATTTGTATCAAAAGAATTTATGTCAGCATTGAGTTTGTCGTAGTTTGAGATATCATAAATATTATTTAAAGAAAAAGTTATCTCATTGTCTATAAATTTTAGATTTAAAATCCCGTCATCAAATTTATGAGCTGCACCAATAGCTATATTTGCTTTATATATAAAAAATGCACTAATGAAAAATATAGCTGTTAAGACGCTAAGTATGGTTTTTATTCGTTTAGTACTCATTTAGTATCCTAGGCTTTTTACCATTTAATGTCAGAAAAAATGAGTATAAAGCATCAATTTCATCTTTGCTAAGAACGTATCCTAGCTGGTAGTTACCAATAAAGCTTATAGCCTCTTTTAGATCATTTATCTCTCCATGAGATAAATATGGGGCAGTTTTTGTAATATTTCTTAGTGATGGCACTCTTCTTAATCTTTTGCTTGTATCTAAGGCAGAAATTTTTTCTCGGCCAATATCTTGTGTCAAATTTCCTCCTAAATTTCTACCATTATGACAAGCGGCACAGCCAATATTATTAAATATCTCAAATCCTTTCTTTGCGCTATCATCTATGGCATTGTTATCACCTGATATAAAACGATCAAATGGCGAATCAACACTTAAGACAGCCTTTTCAAACTCAGCTATTGCATCTGCAATATTATCAAAATTAATTCCGTCATTATAAATTTTTTTAAATAAAATTTTGTACTCAGAGATGTTATTTACAGAATCCACTATCTTGTCGTTATCCGAGTTTAGTTCTATTCTAGAAGTTATGGACTCTTTTACTTGATCTTTTAAATTGCTAATCTTTGCATCGCTATAAAATAGATAGTTTGCTGCAGCATTTAATATGGTTGGAGGATTTAAAGTGCCTTTTTCCATGCTATCTTGGTTGCTTCCGCTTAAATTCCAATACAAGTTGTGACAAGTTTGGCAAGAGTAGTTTTCATTTGGGCTTAGTCTTTTGTCAAAAAAGAGTTTTTTGCCAAGCAGAGCCTTTTCTTCATTATATTTTACTATCGTAAGAGGTTTGTAGGATTCATATTTACAAAATGAAATCGTGATGATAAATAGACAAAGTATAACGCCCTTCATAACGCCCCTAATTTTTAATTTTCTTTTTTATATCGGCAAATTTTTGATTTTTTATATAGTACATTATTTTATTGTTTTTTTGAAATTTATGATACAATTCGCTCGATTTAGAAAATATTTATATTTCAGGGAGGAGAAAGTCATGAAAAAAGGCTTTACGATGATTGAGTTGATCTTCGTGATCGTTATATTGGGTATATTAGCTGCGGTTGCTATACCAAAACTAGCTGCAACAAGGGATGATGCAGAGATATCAAAAACTGCTTCAAATATACAAACACTTATTTCGGACTTGGGTTCTTACTATACTTCGCAAGGCGAATTTGCTTCTGGTTCAGATGCTGTTAAGAAGATGTCAAATGTTAAAAATCCAGTAAATGCAAAAAATGATAAATGCTTGGAAGTAGGTGCCGGAAACAATACTAATGGTGAGATAGGAATAACTATAAAAACAGATGGTCTTTGCAAACAAGTTTGGGAATTACCGGGCTTAGCAGACGTTAAAGCTCTAATCGAAAGTAGCGATAATAAGACAGCTAATACGCTTAAATTTGGCGGCATGGGCATAAAATATAAATAAAATTTTTAGCAAGGTATTTTCCTTGCTTTTTATGATTTTTGGCTTACTAAATTTTTAATATAACAAAGACTGATAGAAATACGAATTTTTTACACAAATAATTTATACACATAAGAATAAAAGCTTTTAAGATTTAATGCATTATCAAAAAGTATCAATCCTAACTTATGCTAATAGGTAATGGCCTTTTATTAAATTTAATTGATTTTGTTCTTTACAAATTTTAAAGATAAAAAACGTAAAATCAAGCCATGGATTTACTAAAAGACCCGTTAAATAAGCTCATCATCTCGCTTTCGCTTCCAGCTGGCACCGCAATGATGTTTAATACTCTTTATAATGTTACTGGTACATTTTTTGCAGCAAAAATTTCTACCCTTGCCGTAGCTGGTATGGCTATGAGCTTTTTACTTTATCTAAGTATTGTAGGCATTGGGCTTGGTTTTGGCTCAGCACTAACTGCGCTAATAGGCAATAGCCTTGGAGCAGGAAAGATAAAAATGGCTAAATTTTTGCGGCAAATGGAATTATCTTCGTGCTAGTATTTGCTATTTTTATGGGGTTTTGTGGCTATTTTTTAGCACCGAATTTGCTCACTTTTTTAGGAGCTGATCATCGCTATTTAAAAGAGGCGCTTGATTACGCAGGTGTTATCTTTCTTGCTGCACCATTTTTCTTAATTATCAAATCTCTAAACGGCGTACTCGTGGCACTTGGAGATACAAAAAGTTACCGAGATTGGCTATTTTATGGCCTTTTTATCAACGCATTTTTTTACTACTTTTTTGCATTCATTTTGGGTCTTGGTGTAAAAGGGCTTGCTCTAGCAACAGCTAGTGTTCAGCTTTTGGGTATGATCTACCTTTTTGCAAAAGTTAAAAAAGCTAAGATGATCGAGCCAAGAAATTTAAGCTATTTTGTGCCAAATTTTAGCATTTGGGCAAAGATTACAAAGCAAGCTCTACCAGCTTGTTTGAACTATCTATCGATGTCGTTTGGCTCACTTGTGCTTTTAAAATTTATAAGCTACTATGGCGTAAATGCCGTAGCGGGGTACGGTATAGCTTTAAGGATAGAGCAAATTTTGGTATTGCCGACCATTGGTATGGCCGTAGCAGTTTTAAGTATCGTTTCAAGAAACTATGGTGCTAAAAATTTTAAAAGAGCTAAACAATGCTATAAAATTTCGCTTCTTTTTTTACTTATTTATTGTGCATTTGCTTGTGTTTTTATTAGATTTTTTGGTGAAGATATGATAAGAATTTTTGATGATACGCCGGCAGTTTTGGAGATAGCAGGGCTTTATCTTGGTATAAATTCTCTTGCTTACGTAGCTTATGGCACGATAAATGTCTCAGGCAGTACTCTTCAGGCCATAAAACGTCCAGTGGCTATCTTTTTGCTAAATGGATTTAGGCAATTTGTGCTTCAAGGATCACTTTTTTACGCGGTAGTCTTCTATTTTGGTCTTGAGATAAAATTTATATGGCTGGCTCTATTTTTTAGCGTCTATCTCACAGCTATTTGCTTCGTCTTTTGGACGCTTCATCAGTTAAGAATGGCTACTGGCGTAAGCTTTTAAATTTAAAACAAAATGCAAAAAAGCAAAGTGAAGCAACTAAGATTATGCTAGCTCCGCCTGTTAGGTTAAAATAAAAGCTAATAAATAGACCACTAAAGCAAAAAACGACTGAAAAGATAGTAGAGATTAGCATCATCAGCCCCAGTCTTTTGGCAAAAATTTGTGCTAAATATGGCGGTATAGTAAGAAGAGCGATGACTAAAATAAGCCCTACAACACGAATCGTGGCCACCACACAAAGTGCCATCATACATACTAATAAATAGTGAAAAAATGTTGTATTTACACCGCGCAGCTTTGCAAACTCTGCATCAAAGCTAATAGCTACAAATTGACGGTAAAAAAGGGCAATGAGTGCTAAAAATAAGATATCTAAAATACTCATAAATGTTATATCTTGCCCGCTCACTGCTAAGATAGAGCCAAAAAGATAGCTCATAAGATCGGTATTGTATCCCGGAGTTAAATCGATAAAAATGATACCAATAGCCATGCCAAATGCCCAAATAGCACCGATAACTGAGTCGATGTTGGTTTTATCTTTTAGCGTGATAGTGGCGATTATAAGGGCTAAAAAGAGTGAGAATATACTAGCTCCAAGAAGTGGTTCAAGCGAGAAGAAAAAGGCAAGTCCGATGCCGCCATACGCTCCGTGCGCGATACCGCCAGCGATAAAAGTCATTTTATTTATAACAACAAGTGAGCCTATGAGCCCACAAATAATACTAACTAAAATGCCAGCAATAAAGGCATTTTGCATAAAATTTAACTCTAAAATTTCACTCATTTTATCTCTTTAGCTTAAAAACATTACTTTTGATTTTGCACTCACATTCACCAAGTGCGATCTCGACATCGCAAAAATGGCTATGAGATTTTGCTAAATGCTCTATAAATTCTCTTTTTGCGGTATCTTCATGAGTTTTATGGATATGTAAATTTTTACTTACATAGGCGATTTTTGTAGCATAATTTAGCACGATATTTAGATCGTGACTTACCAAAACTACACCAACACCACTTGCATTTATATTTTTTAAAATTTCATAAATTTCAGCCTGACCCTTTGTATCGATACTGGCTGTTGGCTCGTCTAAAACGAGGACTTTTGCATTTGCACAAAGCGCTCTTGCGATATATACACGCTGTCTTTGACCACCGCTTAGCTCACCAATTCTAGCGCTTGCAAATTCTTTCATGCCAACTTTCTCAAGGGCTGCAAGAGCCATTTGTTTCTCATCTCGCGAGTAAAAACCAAAAATTTTTTTATCTATTAGCCCCATTAAAACTACTTCTAAAACCATCATTGGAAAGCTTTGATTTGAGAGAAAATTTTGAGGCACATAACCTATAAATTTACTGACTTCGCTTGGCTCTTTTCCAAAGAGTTTTATCTCGCCACTTTGAGGCTTAAGTAGTCCTAAGATAAGCTTTAAAAGTGTGCTTTTGCCACCACCATTTGGACCGATGATAGCTAAAAATTCATCGCTATTATAATCTAAATTGATACCTTCTAAAACCACTTGCTTATCGTAGCTAAAGTTTAAATTTCTAATTTTTATAATTTCTTTCAAAACAGACTCTTTTGCGTAAATGTCGTAGTAAAAATAAAAAGTCCAAGCCAAAGCATAACGCTAAGAGCCATAAATTCGGCATAGATTTTAAACTTTTTTAGCTTAATGTTTGTGCTCTCATTTATCTTGGCTCCAAAAATAGCCGCTAAAAATATCACTGTGCTCATGCCAAGTGCCATAAATACGCCACTTATAACGCCTGCAAAATAGCTACCTAGCTCATTTGCTAGCACAAAGACAAGTATCGTACCAGGACAAGGAATAAGTGCCGCAGCAGCCGCAACCAGCCATTCTTCTTTGTTTTTTGGTTTTTTTGTAGTACAGATATTACAGCCACAGTCGCTAGTAAATTTTGTATTTTTACTCAAATTTTGGCTTAAACTTGAGCTAAAAATATAAAATTTATTTAACTCTTTTTTGCTTGAAAGATAAATTTTGACCTTTTTATAAAGCATAAAAATCGCTACAAAAAAGATAATAACGCCAGAAAATGCTGTCGTAACGCTTGCTGTATCTTTTGTCAGATCGCTACTGATCTCACGCAATATCATAAAACTAGCAAGCACAAAAATAAACGCACCCACAACATGTAAAAATCCGATCTTTAAAGAGAAGAAAAAGGCTTTGGCGTAGCTTCCGCCAGTTGCGGCAAAATAAGAGCTTGTAAGCACCTTGCCATGTCCCGCAGATGTAGCGTGCAAAAAGCCATAACCAAATGATATGAGCACTAAAAATAGCAGAGTTAGCGGACTCTTTTGATCAAAATTTCTTAGAATTTGCTTTAATCTATCAAGCATGCTTAGACTTGTTTTTGAAACAAGATCAAACTTAGCCTCATCAATCTTATCGATCTGGCTTAAATTTTCATCTTCAAAATTTACTGAGTTTGGCTCTTTTAGAAGCTCTTTTAATGCAGGTTTTTCATTATGAGCCTTGGCTGCAGCTTTACTTGAAAATGTAAAAAATATTAAATTTGCATTTGGATTTGGTATCGTCCAAAACTGATCTGATACCAAAAATGCGTTGTTTTGTGTAAATTTAAAATTAAAATACCCCTCTTTATCGTCCATTTCGACAGACACCACAAAGCCATCTTTGATAAGCAAATTTGTCTTAAAGCTAACGTCAAATTTTAATCTGCCCTCATCAAAATAGAGTTTATACTTTTTTAAATTTAGCTCAAGTTTTGTAGCATTTTCATCTTTGTAAAAGTACTCAATATTCGTTAAATAGTGTCTTGGCACAAGATAATCAAGTAAATTTAAGCGGATCTTTTTGATCTCGCTTTCATCTATCTTTTCATCCTGATTTAGGTCAAAATTTTGCCTCATAAGCTCTGAGAAATTTTGTGAAAATGTCCATGAAAAAGCAATTGTAGTGATATTGTTTTCGTTTGAGTCAAATTTTACGCTCACGTGAGCGGTCGGGCTATAAAGCGAGCAAAGAGCACACCCGAAGGCATTTATAGCAAAGAAGCAAATGACAATCAGGCGTGCTAACATTTTTTATAGACTCTTAGCAAAAATTTCTGCTGTTTTTTTCATCTCATCTAGCCAATTTTCTGGGAGCTGATCAATGCTTATGACCTTTGAGCCAGTCTCTTTTGCTACTAAATTTGCAGCCTTTGTTGGAAACTGCGGAGCCACAAAAATAACCTTTACGCCGTGCTCTTTAGCCTCTTCTATGAGCTCTTTTAGCTCAGCTGGCTTTGGCTCTTTGCCCTCTATCTCGATAGCGATTTGCTCTAAGTTATAGCGTTTTGCAAAATATCCCCAAGATGGGTGATATACGATAAATTCGCGAGTTTTAACATCTTTTAGAGTATTTTTGATAAAGCTATCAAGCTCGTCAAGACTAGCGTTAAATTTAGCCAAATTCTCCTCATAGAGCTTTGCATTTTGCGGGAATTTCTCTATTAATGCCTTAGCAATATTATCAGCTTGGGTTTTTACTAAAACCGGATCAAGCCAAATGTGCGGATCAAGGCCGTCATGATGATGGTGATGATGCTCGCCAGCTTCGTGGTCATGGTCATGATGCTCGTGATGTTCATGTTTATGCTCACCCTCATGCTTGTGCTCATGATGTTCATGATGTTCATGTTCATCGTTCATAGCGATCTTTTCGATGCCTTCTTGTGTTTTTATAATGCGTAAATTTTTAAAAGATTTTGAAAAACGCTCTAGCCAAGTATCTTCAAACTCAATGCCAATAGCAAAGTAAAGCTCGCTCTTTTCAAGCTCCTTCATCTGTTTTGGCTTTGGCTCATAAGTGTGCGGATCAGCACCTTTGCCAACCATTGTATTTACGCTTAGTGTATCACCAGCGATTTGCTCAACAAAAAATTTTGTAGGCAATATACTAGTCGTAACAACTGGCTTTGCAAAAAGTGACAAAGCGCAAACTGCTAAAAAAACAAAAATCTTTCTCACCATCTCTCCTTTGTTTGAAAAAATATTGCGGAAGTTTAGCAGATTGCAACTTGGTTGCAACTTAAAGAACGAAAGCCTAAATATAGTGCTTTTTAAATGAAATTTAAAACTTTTAGCGTTAATATACAAAAAATAAAAAGGGCAAAGATGAATGCAAGAAATTTCTTAGAAGAGCATAGTATCAAGGCAACTGCTTTTCGCATAAAGCTCGTTGAAATTTTGCAAAATGCCAAAACTCCATTAAGTTATGATGAAATTTTAGAAAGCCTTAATGCAAATAAAACTACTTTTTATAGAAGCATAGAAATTTTTGAAAAAAAGGGCCTTGTCATAAAAACCGAAAATAATCATAAAAGCTACTACGAACTAGCAAATGAGGCAAAAGCGTACTTTATCTGCGATATCTGTCATAAAGTCACAAACATCGATATGCCACATCTAAACGTCGCTAAAAATATAAAAAGCGCCGTGATAAAAGGCGTTTGTGATGAGTGTGATCACGAGTAAAGAGCGATTATCTCAGCCGGAATGGCTTTTGGACGATTTGTTTTTAGATCGATATAGACAAACTCGGTCTTGCCAGTTGCTATTAACTCGTCATCTTTTTTAAACTCAAAATATCTACAAGAAGTCGCCTTGCCTTCAGCTTGTGTGTAAGTGAGGATTTCTATCTCGTCCATCAATTTTACGCTTTTTATATATTTGGCTTCATTTTTTCTAATGAGCCAGATATCGCCTCTTTTATACTGCGCCTCGACTGTATCGCCAACCGCGGCAGAGTGTGCGAATGCAGCCTCTTGCATAAGAGTGAAATAATAGACATTATTCATGTGTCCGTGCATATCAATGGCTTGTGGTGGGATTATTACTTTGTAGATAAAATCTTTCATTTCTGACCTTTTTTGCTAGAATTATAACCAAAAATAAGGAGCTAAAATGCAAAATTTATGGGATAAGAAGGCGTCAAATTATCAAAGGTTTGATGGCAAAGTAAGTGCTATTCAGCAACAAATTTTTGCTAAAGCCTTAGCTTGGGGAGTTGATTTTAGCGGTAAAGAAATTCTCGATATAGGCTGTGGTACCGGTGTTTGGACAATATTTTTATCAAAAACTGCAAAAAATATAACAGGTATCGATAGCTCAAAAAATATGATAGAAATTTTAAATGAAGATGCTAAAAGATTTGGCGTGACAAATTTAGCTAGTGAGGTTTACTCTTGGAGAGAATTTAAGCCCACAAAGCATTTTGATATTGCAATTTGCACGATGAGTCCAGCGATTGCTAGCGATGAAGATTTTGCTAAATTTCATAATATCGCAAAGCAAAAACTCTACCTTGGTTGGGATAAGCCTAGAAGCTCTGATTTGATTGAGCCATTTTTTAAAAAATTTGGACGCACTCTCTCTCAAAAAAACGTTGTAAATAGACTTGAAGCGTGGTTAAATGAGCAAGGGATCGCTTATAAGAGTGAAATTTTAAACGAAACAAGGATCGCAAGACGAAGCGTGAAGGAAGCTGCTGAGAACATCTGCTGGCACCTTGAGATAAATGGAGCTAAAAACTACGATGAAAAGGCGGTTTTAGCGATGTTAAAAGAGAGATTTGACGGCGAGTTTATAGATGAAAAGATAGAGTCGCAGATGAAGCTTTTTATCTTTTAAGCTAGTTTTGATCTAGAGAAAAATTTTTTACCAAATTCGCTAAAAATAACTCCAAAGATTATTAAGATCGCGCCAAAAATTTGTATGAGAGTTAGCTTTTCACCAGCGAAAAAATAGCCGATGAAGCCAGCAGAAACTGGCTCAAGACAGAAAAATAAAGCTGCTTTGCTAGCCGTTGTATATCTTTGAGCGATGGTTTGTACAAAGTAGCAAAAAATGGTGCCAATAAATGCAGTGATAAAAATTGCTATAAAAAATTCCCTATCGTAATTTGGCACCACACTACCTTCAATAAACGCAAAGATAAATGAGAGTAAAGATACAGTGAGAAATACCACAAATACAAGCAAATAAAGCTCGCATTTTCTTACAAAGTGGCCATTTAAGCTTGTGTAAAGTGCATAAAATATGGCACAAAGTAGGGCAAGTGCCTCGCCAGCTCCTAAGGCAAGAGTGGCTCCACTTAAAAGCCATAGTCCAAAAATGGCAATAAATGCACCAAAAATAGCAAAAATGGTTATTTTATTTTTAAAAATAAGTGCTGTCATAAAAGGTACGATCACACACTCAAGCCCTGTAATAAAAGCAACACTTGAGCTAAAAGTAAGCTTTAGAGCGTAAGTTTGAGCAACAAATGAGCCAAATAGAACTACGCCAAGGATAATGCCATAAACTACACTTCTTTTATCAAAAATTTTAGAAAATTTAAATGCTATAAGCCCCATAAAGATAGCGGAAATAAAAAATCTACAAAAGAGCATGACAAAGACACTATTTGTTTTTAGTGCGTTTGCCATAGGTAAAAATGTAGCTCCCCAAACGATAGCAACTACGATGAGTGCGATGTCGGCTCTGTTTTGTGCGCTTAAATTTTTCATTTAAAGATCGAGTCAAGTACCTTTTTGCCACTATCTAGGCTAAAGCCGCTTCTTAGCCCCTTTTCCTTTTCACTCATCACGTTAAATAGCCCATCTAGCGTCTTTCTTGTGATATATGCGTTTAGGTCCTCGCCGTCATCTGGCACATACTCGCTTGCACCTAAATTTTTAGCTAGGCTCTTTACTGATTTTATCGTTTCATTATTTTTTGCTGAGCCGACGATGAAAGAATTTAGCCCATTATAGGCAGTCGCAAAGCTATTATCACTCATCATTTTTTCTATTATCGGCGTAAATGCCGCCTTTAGCTTTTGGCTGGAGCTTTGCTGCAAATACTTCGTAACGCTGTCGCTGCCGCCGTTAAAGAGCTTTTTGACATCTGCTTCGCTCATATTTTTTATGCTTTCGCTAAAAATTTCAGCAGCCTTTGGTACGGCTGTGGTCGCGGCGTTGTTTATCGACTTGCTAAGATCCTGCGCCCACTTCTCGCCGCCTACTTTTTTGGCTAAATTTGACGCCATCTCAAGGCTTTTTGGGAGCGGAATTTTAGCTGTGGCATTGTTTATAAAGCCCTCTTTTGAAAGCTCGCTAACAGCGGCATTTAGTGCCTCGCTAACTAGGCTTTTATAATCGCCACTTGATGCGTGAGTGGCTATTTTGACGCCTTTATTTATCATATCGTCCATATTTGTGGCTTGTAAATTTAAAGCAAGCGCGCCACAAAGAATAACAAGAGATCTTTTCATCTTCTCTCCTTTTTTAAATTTAAAGCAAAATCATACAAAAAATATCTAAACACTTAAAATAAATTTAATCTTTTTGCACTAGAATTCACCCTTTTTCTAAAGGGAGATTATGCAACTTTTACTTCTTAGCTTCGCTCTTAGTATGGATAGTGCGGCACTAAATATGGCAAATGGTGCAAGATATAAAAATTTAGCTCTTAATAAAATTTTATTTATTGCTTTTATACTTGGTTTTTTTCAGTTTCTTATGCCGCTTCTTGGCTATCTTTTAGGTGTTAGTTTTGCAAAATTTATAAGCTCGGTTGATCATTTTATTGCATTTTTTATACTCTGTTTTCTTGGTTTTAGAATGTTTAAAGAGGCCTGTAGTAAAGAGGAGTGCGAGTATCTTAAGATAGGATTTAAGACTATTTTGTATGGAGCATTTGCTACTAGTATAGACGCTCTTGCCGTTGGCGTCACACTTAGCTTTGAAGAGATAAACATCTTTCAGAGCTCACTTATCATCGGTGTAGTCTGCTTTGCATTAAGTTTGATTGCTTTTTATATAGGTAAATTTATGGGTGAAATTTTAGAGAAAAAGGCGCTCTTTTTGGGAGGATCGATATTAATTTTTCTAGGTTTTAAAATCTTAATAACGCATTTAATTGAAAGCGGCGCAGTTCAATAAAAATTTAAAATAACAATTAAAAATAATATTTAAGATTAACTATATTTTAAAGCTTATATGGATAAGATTTTGATTTTTAGAAGTGGTGACCCATACGAGACTCGAACTCGTGTTACCGCCGTGAAAGGGCGATGTCCTAACCGCTAGACGAATGGGCCACATGTCGGTTATGAAGTTGGGATTATATTTCTTTTATACTTAATTTTAGTTTAATAAGGAAAAATTTTTGAAAAATTTTTTATTTACTTTGTTATCTGTTTTTATTTTTACAGGCTGCGTAGCTACCAAAACACCGCAAAATTCACAAGCTTTTCAAGTTACTTTATTTTCTCCGATGATCAAGATAAATGACGTTGGATTTTTCCACAAATATAAAAATGAGCTAAATTTGCAAATTTACAGCTCTGGCGTAAACACTGCAAACATAAGCATAAGAGATAAAATTTGCATAAATAATGCTTGCTTTAACAAGACTGAGTTTAATGAGAAATTTTTTCTAGCCCCACACTATGAGAGCCTTTTTGAAGAAATTTTGCAAAAAGAAAAGATTTATGATGGCAAAGGCTTGATAAATACGGAGTGTGGTTTTAGCCAAGATCTAAGTTCATATTTTATAAAATACGAGGTTTGCGACAACTACGTCAAATTTATAGATAGCAAAAATAAAATAAGAGTGATAATAAAAGAGTTAAAATGAGATACATCGGAGCTCACGTAAGTGCTGCTGGGGGCGTGTTTAATGCACCTTTAAATGCTACAAAAATAGGAGCAAATGCTTTTGCACTTTTTACAAAAAATCAACGCCAGTGGAATGCAAAAGAGCTAAGTGCTAGTGAAATAGAGCAGTTTAAAGAAAATCTAAAAATTTCTGGCATAAATACAAAGCATGTTTTGCCACACAGTAGCTACTTGATAAATTTAGGCCATCCAGATGAGGAGGCAAGAGCAAAGTCGCTTGAAGCCTTTGTGGATGAGATAGATCGCGCCAGTAAGCTTGGGCTAGAGCTTTTAAATTTTCATCCAGGCTCACATCTAAAACAAATAAGCGAAAAAGAGTGCTTAGATAATATCGCAAACTGCATGAATGTGGCACTTAAACGCACAAGCGGTGTAAAGCTAGTCATCGAAAATACAGCTGCACAAGGCTCAAATTTAGGCTTTAGTTTTAAGCAGATTGCTTATTTGATAGAGCGAGTAGACGATGAGAGTAGGGTTGGTGTTTGCTTTGATACCTGTCACGCATTTGCTGCTGGATATGATCTAAGAAGCAAAGAGGCCTATGCCAAGACGATGGGGGAATTTGATGCGATCATTGGCTATAAATTTTTATCCGGCATGCATTTAAATGATGCAAAATTTGGGCTTGGCTCGAAAAAAGATAGGCACGAGAGCCTTGGCAAGGGCGAGCTTGGATTTAGTGCTTTTAAAAATATAATAAATGATGATAAAATAGGCGAAATTCCTTTAATATTAGAGACGATTGATGAGAGTATTTGGGAAGACGAGATAAAAATTTTAAGAAATTTTGAAAAGGAAAAACTATGAAAAAAGTGCTATTAGGCATTATTGCAACATCTACTTTGCTAAATGCTGGAGGTTATAAGGTTCCTGAGCAAAGTGCTGATTCTTTAGGTCTTGCTGCTAGTAACGTAGCCTTTAGTTTTGGAGCTGATGCGGCGTATTTTAACCCTGCAAATATGATGTTTTTAGATGGACGCCATCACATAGAAGGTACCCTTGGCTGGTTTCATATAAATAAGCTCGAGTTTAAAAGTGATAGTGGCAAAAGCTATAGGTCAGAAAAATTTGACTCACTAGCTGGTACATTTAGTTTTGTAACGCCAGAAATTTATGAAAACTGGAAATTTGGTTTAGCTCTTGCCGTTCCTGCTGCTGTTGGTGTATCATGGGAGGATCCAGCTACTGCATTTACCGCTAAAAGGTTTAAGCTGCAAGTTGTTGAGCTAAATCCAACCGTGGCTTACCGTATAAATGATAAGCTTGCCGTTGCCTTGGGTGCCAGAGGTGTTTACACCAAAGGTAAGATAGCAAGTGACTTTGGACGAATAGGCTACAGAGAGATAAAAGGCGATGGTATGGGCTATGGCTATAATGTTGCACTTACTTATAGGCCTATTGAGGATTTAAGCTTTGCCGTTACTTACCGCTCAAATGTAAATTTAGAACTTAAAGGCCATACAGATGCTGATTTTAACGGAGCGTTATCTCCTATAAGCTATCATGGCAAAACAAAAGTTGAGATCCCACTTCCTGCTCAGCTTGTGCTTGCAACTGGATATAAATTTAGCGATTTTACTCTTTTGCTAGCTTTTGAGAGGACGTATTGGTCTAAATTTAAAGGCTATGACTTTGAATACATGGATAAAGGCCCAGCTCACTCGCATCCAGCTTTTGCAAGATTCATGGATGATCCAGTCATAAAAAATGCAAAAGATACGAATACATATAGACTAGGTCTTGCCTACGACGTAAATGAAAAATTTAGACTAATGGCTGGCTTTGCCTATGATGAAGACATTACAAGTAGCAAGCATACTGGCTTAGAGCTTCCAAATACCACATCTAAGGTGTATTCTTTTGGAGTAAATTATAAATTTACGCCAAATCTTGAAATGGCACTTGGATATGTTTATCAACACCGTGATAAGAAGCGTGCGACAGGTATTACCAATAGCATTGCTACAAAAATGTCAGGGGAATTTGATACTGGTACGATCCAAATCCTTGGTACGACTTTTAAATATACATTTTAGTTAGGGTCAAGAATGCGATACTCTTATAATAATTTTTATGAAATTTTAACCAAAGTAGCAAAGGAAAATCCAAATCAAGTAGTTCTTTTTGAAGAAAAAGAGAAGCTAAAATATCGCGAATTAAAGCAAAATGTCGATAAAGTGGCGGCTTATTTGCAACTTGCTGGAGTAAAATTTGGTGATAAAGTAGCTATGGCGGTTACAAACTCGAAAGAATTTATCATCTCATACCTTGCGATAACTACAATAGGCGGTATCGCAGTGCCTATGAATACTTTTTTAAAAGCAAACGAGTTTGAATATATCATAAATGATTGCGGTGCAAAGGTGCTTTTTGCGTCTAGCTCGCTTGCAAAAGAGTTAATCGCATTAAATGAGCTTGAAATTTTAAGAAAGATAATCTGGATCGGAACAATACCAAAGAAACTTCAAAGTGCCTCAAAGGATGAATATATAGACACTGACGAAGAGTATGGCGAGAGCGCATATCTTACTTCAACACCTCAAATTTCAAAAGAGGACATGAGTAAGAGCTATGAAAATAATGGCCTTGTTAAAAACGTAAATTTTGCAGAAACTCTAAATCACAAATACGCTCTTAGCATCACAAAGTATCCGGTAATAGATGATTTAATGCATATAATTTACACTTCAGGCACTACCGGCAAGCCAAAGGGTGCGATGATAAGCTATAAAAATATCTTTTCAAATTTAATTGGAGCTCATGAACGTTTTATTGTTAAAGCTAGCGATAGGTTTATTGTATTTTTACCTATGTTTCATAGTTTTACGCTAACTGCAATGGTGTTGCTTCCGATATTTGCGAGTGCTTCGATGGTTCTTGTAAAATCAGTATTTCCATTTTCAAATGTACTAAAACAAACTTTGCTAAAGCGTGTAACTGTATTTTTAGGAATTCCAGCCATCTATACAGCTATCGGTAAGGCCAAAATTCCTTGGTATTTTAGATGGTTTAACCGCATTAGATTATTTGTAAGTGGTGCGGCTCCGCTTGCAAAGCAGACGATAGATGACTTTAGAGTGAAATTCCCACGTGCAACACTTGTTGAGGGATATGGCCTTAGCGAATGCTCGCCAGTCGTAGCTGCAAATTTATATGACAAACAAAAGCTTTTAAGTGTAGGACCTGTGCTTGATGGCTATGAGGTAAAGATCGTAAATGATGAGATGATGGAGCTTCCAGTTGGCCAGATCGGCGAGATCATTGTAAAGGGCGACTGCGTCATGCAAGGCTACTATGGTATGCCAAGCATCACTGATGAGACCATCATAAACGGCTGGTTAAAGACTGGAGATCTTGGCAAAGTCGATGAAGAGGGCTTTATCTATATCGTTGATCGTAAAAAAGACCTTATCATATCAAAGGGCATTAACATCTATCCGCGCGAGATCGAAGAGGTTATTTACAAGCTTGAAGCAGTTGAAGCAACAGCGGTAATTGGCGTAAAAGACGTACATGCCGATGAAGAGGTTGTCGCTTTCATACAAGTAAAAGATGGCATGGATCTTGATGAAAAAACAGTAAGAGAGCATTTGAAGAAAAATTTAGCAAATTTCAAGATACCAAAGAGTATCTATTTTGCCGAAGAGTTGCCTAGAAATGCTACTGGCAAGGTGCTAAAACGTGTATTAAAAGAGCAAATAGAGCAGATGAAGGATAAATTTTAGTGAAATACTTGCTTGATTTTTTAAACCAGGACCTCAAAAAAAGTAAAATTTACGAGCTGATAAAGTACGGCGATGAAGAGGGAGAAATTTTAAAATATCTAAGTAAAGCTTATGTGCAAGGAACGGCTAATATGAGCGTTTTTGAGCTACTTGGAGCAGTCTTTGGCACACAAAATGATAAGCAGCTTCTGTATCTAAAATTTATAAAAAATTTGCTTGATAGCGGTTGGATTGTACAAAATTATAGTCTTTTTAAAATACCTGAGAGTACACAAAGGGCTTCAGCTCAAGGGCTTCTTTCGTTGCTTCATTCTGAAATTTCTCTATCAGCCACATTTTTAAAAATTCTTGAAGATGGCAACGCTGATATAAATTTGCCAGAGCTTACGCCATATGAGGATCATTTGGAGTATTTAAAAGATCAGTTTTTAAAAGTAGAGCTTTACTCAAAGGCTGCTATTTTTGGCGATGGCTCAAGTGATGCCAAAAAGCGGATAAATGAGCAAATTTCTGAGCTTACAAAGCGTATAAATGAGCGCGTCAAACTAAGCAAGATCAGCCTAAAGATAGAGCAAATTTTTAAAGAAAACTCGCTGGATGAAAAAGAGCAGATAATATTTTTAGCCCTTTTAAAAGAGGAGTATGCGGGCGACTTTGAAAATGGCCGCGATCTAAACACGCTAGTTGGGCTAATAAGCAAAGATGAGCTTGAACGCATCAAAAATCGCACTCTTTTAGAGGACGGCTCAAGGCTCATCGAAGGCATACTAATCGACTACGACGAGGTTTTAAACGCTTATGGCAATGTAAGCAAGAGCTTTTTTATAAATGAAGAAATTTTGCAAAGCATAATGCACCCAAAAAATGACAAAAATAGCAAGAAAATCAAGATCGAAAGCCTAGTAAAAGAGCAAGAAATTTTTGAGCTCATAGAGCCAGTAACTAGCCTAGAAGACGTCGTGCTAAACGAAAAGACAAAGCAACTTTTAAGCACAATACTAAAGCAAGTCGATAAAAAAGTGCTCGCTAGACTTAGTAGTTGGGGAATAAAAACTAGAAAAAATATAGATGCCAAGATCATCTTTTACGGCGAGCCTGGCACTGGTAAGACGATGAGCGCCGTTGGGCTTGCAAAGAGCCTAAAGAAGCAAATTTTAAGCTTTGACTGTTCAAAAATTTTAAGCAAATATGTCGGCGAGAGCGAGCAAAATGTAAGGAAAATTTTTGATACTTACAAAGAAATTTGCAAAAAAAGTGGCAGTGAGCCGGTACTTTTGCTAAACGAGGCCGATCAGTTTTTAAGCACGAGAGTGGAGAGCTCAAGCGGGGCTGAAAAGATGCATAATCAAATGCAAAATATCTTTTTAGAGCAGATCGAGCGCTTTGAAGGCGTGCTGATCGCCACGACAAATTTTTTGCAAAGCCTTGACGTGGCGTTTTCTAGAAGGTTTGACTACAAGATCGAGTTTAAAAAGCCTGATTTTAACGGTAGGCTCGCCATTTGGCGTAAAATTTTGCCTGAGAACGCGAGTTTTGAAGATGACTTTAGCGTAGAAAGGCTGGCTGAGTTTAACCTAAGTGGCGCACAGATCGTCCTTGCGCTAAAAAATACTGCTTTGAAAGTCGCTATAAAAGATGATGGGATTTTTACCTTTGAGGACTTTAAAACGACGATAGAGCGTGAGCTAAACTCTAGCTTTGGCGAGGATAAGAAAATGGGTTTTGGCTCTTAAGCCTTCTCTCTTGATTTCATTGTTTGTATAAATTTAAACAAATATAAAAATAGCAAGAGCTACTGACATTGGCGAGAAATTTGCTTTTACCTAATTAGAATTTACACGTTTTTCGCCGCCAAAGTCAGGGAAAGTGTAAGCTAAAGTCAAGTTTTGATGAGAAAAAATAGGTCTTGGCTCTTAAGCTCTTCCAAATTTTACTATCTCATGTAGCATATGCTTTGCGTCACTTGGCAAAGTCTAAAGTGCTAGGGATTACTGATATAAACGTAAAATTTTGCTTTCAAAATTAAATTTACGCCATGATTGCCACCAAAATTTACAGCAAGACAGATATCAGCATATTATAAATTTAGCTCACCCGCCTATCTCTAATTTATTATCGCAGATTTTGTAAATGAGTAGTTTTTGTAAAACCAAAATTTTGGAATTTGCCCACTTTGTGATCGCTGTTTGGAATGCGTATTGTGCTTAGAAAGAGTTTTTAATACTTTGTCGTTTTGCATAACACAAAAACTATCCTCACGAAGTTTAAAATAAAAAGCCTCATAAATTTCAAATTCTCTTTCACGATGTTTGTAGCAGCGCTTTTTGAAATCAAAAAGAGATGAGAAAATAGAAATTTATAGGTCTTTGAGTGTAATTCTTACACCAAAAACAAAGAATTAGTGCATGATCGCTTTGATAATTAATATAAAAATTTTGATTATATTTTTAGTAAGACCTAAGAAGCTATAAAAAATTTTAGTATCCAAATTTTGTAAAAAGGCTTATAAATTTTAGAAATTTACTGATTGATCTTGTTGAGCAGTTCTTCGACCTCTTCGAGCGCAAAGGCTTCTTCTGAGCTTTGTTTCAAGAAATTTTCCATAAATTCTTTTTTCGAGATCGCAAGATCAAGCTCCTTGTCGCTACCCTTTTGATAAGCACCGATACGAAGCAAGACTTCGTTTTCTTTTAAAAGCGAGTAAAGACGCTTAAATTTCATTGCATTTAGCTTGTGCTCTTTGCTGATCACATCGCCCATGACACGCGAGGCCGAGTTTTGGATGTTGATAGGTGGGTAAATTCCAAAGTCCGTTAACTCCCGGCTTAGTACGATGTGTCCGTCTAGGATAGAGCGGCTTTGATCAGCTATCGGGTCACTCATGTCATCGCCCTCAACTAGCACTGTGAAAAATGCTGTGATACTGCCCTTGCCTTCCTCTTTGCCCGCGCGCTCCATTAGTTGAGGTAAAAGTGTGAGTGAGCTTGGCGGATAGCCTTTTGATGTAGGCGGCTCGCCAAGTGCGAGGCCGATCTCACGCTGTGCCATCGCAAAACGTGTGACGCTATCCATGATGAAAAGCACGTCGTTGCCCTGCTGTTTGAAGTACTCAGCCACGCTCATCGCGCAAAATGCGCCGTATTTTCGCATAAGAGAGCTATCATCACTGGTCGCTACGATGATGACCGTACCCTCCAGGTCACCGCCTAGGTTTTTTTCGATAAATTCAGGCACCTCACGGCCGCGCTCGCCTATTAGCGCGACTACTTTTATCGGTGCTAGCGTATTTTTTACGATCATGCCCATAAGAGTTGATTTGCCCACACCTGAACCTGCGAAAATTCCCAGTTTTTGCCCTTTACCACAAGTAAGCAGTCCATCTATCGTCTTTATACCAACGCTAAATGGCTCGTTTATAAGCCCCCTTTTCATCGCATCTATCGGCGCTCTCATGATCGGCATGTACTCGGTCGTCTCGATCGCTCCTTTGCCATCAATGGGCTTCATAAATGGATCTACCACGCGGCCTAGTAAATTTGGCCCCACCGGTATGCTCATGCCCTGATCGCTCTCATAGACGAAGTCACCTATTCTAAAGCCCTCAACAAAGCCAAATGGGCTGATATAAGCGCCATCTGTCTTTATTTGTGTGACCATTCCAAGGCCGTTTTTGCTCTTATCTTTTGCGACTATTCGCACGATGTCACCAATGCTTGGACGAAGTCCAGTGATCTCGATAGTCGTAGCTGTGATTTTGGTTATGATGCCAAAGGTGTTTGAGAGTTTCACACCCTCTTTAAGCTTTAAATTTATATGCTCTAAGCTCAAAAATGCGTTTCCCTAGGAGAATTTATAAGCGAGAAAAATTCTCGCCTTGTGTCTGCGTTTTTGATAAAGCAGCCTCTAAGTGCTGAGGTCGTGGTGGTTGAGTTTATCTTTTGCACACCTCTCATCTCAACGCACATATGTCTAGCCTCGACGACGACTCCAACGCCTTTTGGAGCGATCACATCCTCAAGTGCTTTTGCGATCTGCTCAGTCATTTGCTCTTGAATTTGTAGGCGTCTGGCGTAGATATTTACCATGCGTGGAATTTTGCTAAGGCCAACAACCTTGCCATTTGGGATGTACGCCACATGCACTCGGCCGATAATGGGCAACAAATGGTGCTCACAAAGGCTATAAAACTCGATATTTCGCATGAGAACCATTTCATTATTTGAGCTAGTAAAAAGTGCGTCACCAAGAACCTCTTTTGGATCTTCATCATATCCGCTAGTTAGAAATTTAAATGCTTTAAAGACACGCTCAGGCGTCTTTATAAGCCCTTCTCTATTTGGATCTTCGCCTATTATTGTTAGCATGTTTTTAACCGAATTTTCAAAACTCTCTTGCATAAATTTTCTCCATAATTTTATTGCTAGATTCTACGTTAAAACGCCTTTTATATCTATAAAAATTTACAAATTTACAATGAAATAAGGAAAATTCTGCTATATTTTGGGCTAAAAATTTGTATTCATAAAGGAATTAGATGGAAATCAAAACAAAAGCTCTAGATAGCGTAAATACCTTAGCAAGCACGACTATAAGTGCAGATGCTATAAAATCTAGCGTAGAAAAACTAGCAAAAAAAGCAGCAAAAACTATGAAAGTAGATGGCTTTAGACAAGGCCATGTGCCAGTTGCTATTGTGCTAAAACGCTACGAGAAAGAGCTAACAAACGATGCTGAGCAAGATGTCTTAAGAGATGTTGTTGATGAGGCTATAAAACAAGCAGGCAAGAAAAATGATGATCTTATCGGCGAGCCTATCGTTTCAAAATTTGATAGAAAAGATGGCAAGATCGACGTTGAGCTAACAGTTTCATTTAAACCAAGCGTCGATGTGAGCGGCTATGAGAGCTTGATACCTGAGTTTTCAAACCCACGTGTTTTGAAAAAAGATATCGATGAGAAAAAAGCTGAACTTCTAAAAATGATAGCTCCACTTGAGAAAATTGATGGCAAAAGAGGCCTAAAGGTTGGCGATTTTGCTAAATTTGACTTTGAAGGCTTTGTTGATGGTGTAGCATTCGATGGTGGCAAGGCTGAAAACTACGTTCTTGAAATCGGTTCAAACCAATTCATCCCAGGCTTTGAAGATGGCATGGTAGGTATCAAAGCTGGCGGCGAAAAAGATATCGAGGTTAAATTCCCAGAGAATTACGGTGCTGCAAATCTAGCTGGCAAAGACGCCATCTTTAAGATCAAACTTCATGAAATTCAAGAGAGAAAGATCCCTGAAAAACTAGACGAAGATATGCTAAAAATGGTACTTCCAAATGAAGAGAAACCAACCGAAGAACTACTTGAAGAGCGCATAAAAGAGCAAATCCGCCAAGAGAAAATTTATAAACTTATAAATGATGAGCTAAAACCAAAATTTGCTGAAGCTGCGGTCGAGAAATTTAAATTTGACGTGCCAAAAAATATTGTCGAGCAAGAGATTGATATGCAGTTTAGAAACGCATGGAGCTCATTTACTCCAGACGATATGAAAAAATTTAGAGAGGACAAAGATGCTCTTTCTAAAAAACGCGATGAATATAGAAAAGATGCTGAAAATAGCGTTCGCTTAACTTTCATTATCGATGAACTAGCTCGCGTAAGAGGCGTAAAAGTGAGCGATCAAGAGGTTGTTCAAGCAATCTATTTTGAGGCTTATAGAAGCGGTCAAGATCCAAAAACACACCTTGATATGTACCGCAATCAAGGCATGCTTCCAGCTATAAAGATGTCAATGATCGAAGAGAAGCTATTTAGCGAGCTTTTTAACAAAGAAAAAGACGAGAAAAAAGTAAGCAAAAAAGAGAAGGCTGAGTAATGAGCTATTACGTTCCTGTCGTAGTTGAAAGAACTAGTAGGGGTGAGCGAAGCTATGATATATATTCCCGTCTTTTAAAAGACAGGATCGTTATGCTAAGTGGTGAGATAGAAGACGGCATGGCCGCTTCTATCGTTGCTCAGCTTCTATTTTTAGAGGCTGAAGATCCAGATAAAGATATCTATCTATATATAAACTCACCAGGTGGTGTTATAACAAGTGGCTTTAGCATCTATGATACGATGAACTACATAAAGCCAGATGTTTGCACGATCTGTATCGGCCAAGCTGCTAGCATGGGTGCATTTTTGCTAAGCTGTGGCGCACCAGGTAAAAGATATGCGTTGCCAAATTCTCGCATCATGATACATCAACCACTTGGCGGCGCTAGAGGACAAGCGACTGATATCGAGATACAAGCTCGTGAAATTTTACGTATGAAAGAGATTTTAAACGGAATTTTGGCCAAAAATACAGGTCAAAAGCTAAGTAAGATCGTAAAAGATACTGAACGTGACTTTTTTATGAGTTCGGCCGAAGCCAAAGAGTACGGACTTGTTGATAAAATTTTGGAGAAAAGTTTTAAATAAGGCCCAAAGTGATAAAGATAGATAATGCACCAGACCCTAAGAAAAAAGCGGTTGAGGTAAAACATATTCTAGAAAAAGAAAAGGTAGATATCTACAAATTTTCAGAAAATGTTTTGCATGAATTAAGCGACGATAATGTTCCATCTACGCCAAATAATTATTCTATTTATTTTGAGAAAATGCTTGATGGACAGCCTGATGAATTTAGAAAAGAGATCGGTGATATGATAGTCATAAATTCCGAGATTTCAGTACCATCAGGCAGTAATATCTCTATTGAAAAAGAGATAAAGCAAGGATTTATCCAAATAAAAAGCATGCTTCAAGCCGTGGTGCTAATCTATAAAAATTTAGGCATCATGAGAGGCCTAGTGCAAAAGCGCATGGATGCACTCAAAAACAATACAAATATCCTAGCTCTTCAAAATGTTTTAAGCGCATTTAACCATGACCTAATAAAATTAAACAGCCTTATGGATAAGCATCTTGATGTCATTAAAGTAAGCTATGACGAAGTAGCTAAGATGCTTAAATCTATTGAAGAGCAGTCGATTTATGATACGACATATGACGTCTATAATAAAAAATTTCTAGTAGCCACAGTGCAAAGTGAAGTAGAAGCCGTTAAAAGATATGGCTATAACGCATCGTTTTTACTAGTAAGAGCAAAAGATAGATTTACAAATCGTGTAAAAAATTTAAAAGAGCGAAACAATATGTATAAAGCTATATCACAGCTTCTTTTAAGAACTTCTAGAAGAAGTGATATAGTGGCTCATTACGGAGATGGCTGTTTTGCTATGGTTATGAAATATACTGATGAAAATGGCACAAAACAAGCCGGTAGTAGAATTTTAAATATGCTTTCATCTATACCTTGGAAGATAGATGGTGAAGAGTGCAAGCTTGACATCCAAGTGGTTTCAAGCATGATAACAAAAACAAGAAGTGCTGAAGAATTAATCTCTTACTCGTTAGATCAACTAATACTAACACAAGATGATGAGCAGCCTATATTTTTGGGTGAATAAGTAGGAGTTTGAGCTTGATCTTAGAGGTTTTATCTTATCCAAATAAAAAGCTTTATGAAGTCTCAAAAGAGGTTAAAATTTTTGATGAGGAACTTCACAAACTACTTGATGATATGTATGATACGATGATTGCAAAAGAAGGCATCGGCCTTGCTGCTATTCAGATAGGTGTTGCAAAAAGAATTTTTATTATAAATCTAGCCAATGACGAGGGCGTGCAAGATAAAGAAAATTTAATAGAAATCATAAATCCAAAATTTGAACTACGCGAAGGAGAATGCATCTATCAAGAGGGTTGCCTTAGCGTGCCTGGATATTATGAAGACGTAAAAAGAAATGAGGTTGTGGTTATCAAATATCAAGACCGCTTTGGCAAAGAGCAAAGTTTAAAGGCTGATGGGCTTTTGGCTATCGCTATCCAGCATGAAAATGATCATTTAGATGGACATCTTTTTATAGAAAAAATCGGCTTTAATAAACGCAAAAAATTTGATAAGGAATACAAAAAGCAAAAAAAAGAAAAAGCTTCATGAAGTCTTTAAGATGTGCTACTTACGGCGATGGACTAAAGATAATTGACGTTGAGTCTATCTTCTCTCGCGGGCTTCCTGGTTTTAGCATCGTTGGGCTTGCAAGCACAAGTATAAAAGAGAGCACAGAACGCGTAAAAGCAGCACTTCTAGCACTTGATTTTTCCTTTCCAGCACAAAAGATAACCATAAATTTATCCCCTTCAGATCTGCCAAAAAGTGGCTCACATTTTGACCTGGCTATCGCTCTTCTTATAGCTCTTCAAAAGGCAAAAAGCTTAGAGAAAATTTTTGTATTTGGTGAGCTTGGACTCGATGGAAGTGTAAAAAGCACGGCAAATTTATTTTCTATCTTACTTTTTTTAAGCACGCAGGTAAAAAACGCAAAAGTCTTAGTGCCAAAAGAGATAGCACAAAAAGCTTCAATGATCCCAAATTTAGAGATTTATGCGGTTAGTACTCTAGAAGAGGCGATTAGGTTTTTTAACGACGCAGAATTTGCGAAAGGCATACGTTTTAACGCTACTCATGAACTATTTTCAAACGTGATAGAAATTTCTGGTAAAAGATACGTTCCAAATTTAAACTTCGAGCTTGATTTTAAGGATGTTTTTGGTCAGGATCGCGCAAAAAGAGCCTGCGTTATTGCAGCTGTTGGCATGCACAATATTTTATTTGAAGGCAGCCCAGGTAGTGGCAAAAGTATGTGCGCAAAACGCCTAGTTTATATCATGGCGCCACAAAGCTTAGAAGAAGTGCTAAAGTCTGCCGCTTACCGCTCTTTAAACCTTCAAGATAGTGAATTTACAAGCACTAGAGCTTTTCGCTCACCACATCATACCTCGACAAAAAGTTCAATATTTGGTGGTGGCTCAAATGTCGCAAAGATCGGTGAAATCGCACTTGCAAATGGTGGAGTACTATTTTTTGACGAATTTCCACACTTTTCTAAACAAGTGATCGAGAGCCTCAGAGAGCCACTAGAGGATAATCAAATCCACATCGCAAGGGTAAATTCAAAAGTGACTTACGAGACTAAATTTATCTTCGTAGCCGCTCAAAATCCCTGCCCTTGTGGAAATTTATTCTCTCGCAATCTAAATTGCAAATGCAGCGAAAATGAGATAAAAAACTACAAATCAAGAATTTCAGCTCCAGTGCTTGACCGCATTGATTTAAAAGTTGCTATGGACGAGAGCTCGCCAGGTGACAAGGCAAGTTCGAGCTCACAGCAGATGAGTGAGATGGTCTTAAAAGCCTTTATATTTCAAAAAAAACGCGATCAAGATGAGCTAAATGGCAAGCTAAATGACGCACAAGTAGAAAAATTTTGTCTACTGGATAATGAAGCAAGAGAAATTTTACAAAAGGCGGCCTCGAGGTACAATCTTTCTCAAAGAGGCATAAAAAGAACACTTAGAGTGGCTAGAAGTATCGCTGACCTTGATGAGAGTGAGCAAATTTTAAAGCCCCACATCTTAGAGGCGCTTAGTTTTAGGGCATAAAGATGAAAAATTTATATCTGGATACGAGAATTTTAGACGAGAGGGCAAGAGAAAAATTTGACCTTAGCGAAGAGCTTTTAATGGAAAATGCAGCCATAGCCGTAGCAAATTTCATCCGTAAGAAATTTAAAAAAGGCGAGAGGGTGCTTGGCATTTGCGGTGGTGGGAATAACGGTGCTGACGTGCTTTGTGCGTTAAGAATGCTTGAAGGTGAGTATGAGTGTGAATTTATCCTAGCTAGTAAAAGCTTAAAACCACTTGCCACCAAACAGCTTGAAAGGGCTAAATTTGCTGGCGTGCGTGAGAGCAAAGACACAGAAAATAGCTTAAATAGCGCAAAATGCCTCATAGACGGGCTTTTTGGCTCAGGGCTAAATAGAAATTTAGACGAAAAGCACATAGAGCTTATCTCAAAAATAAACGCCAGCACTGCCTATACCATCGCTTGCGATATGTCAAGTGGACTAAGTAGCGAGGGCAAGGTGCTTGGTGCTTGCGTAAAAGCAGACATCACGATCACGATGGGAGCTAGAAAGCTTGGGCTTTATAGCGACGCGGCAAAAGACTTTGTTGGCAAGATAAAGGTCGCTGATCTTGGCATAAGTGCGCAAAACTACGAATGCGAGAGTGACTATCACCTGCTTGAAAAATGCGACCTTATACTTCCAAATAGAAAAAATCAGTGCGTAAATAAGGGCGACTTTGGCCACGCATTTATTGTATCTGGCGAGCACATAGGAGCTAGCAAACTTTGTGCAAAGGCGGCATTTGCCTTTGGGACTGGGCTGGTTAGCGTGATAGGCGAGCAGGGCTTAAATTTACCAACGCAGATCATGCAAGCTAGTAAGATAAGCGATAAAATGAATGCCGGAGCCGTTGGCATGGGGCTTGGCAAAAAGGGCGTAGAAGAGCTTGGTACACAAATTTTAAAAGGCAAAAAGCTTGTTCTTGACGCTGATATTTTTTACAGCGCAAAAGTGCTTGATCTACTAGATGAGAACTGCGTCTTGACACCTCATCCAAAGGAGTTTTGCTCACTCTTAAGGCTTTGTAATATAGCAGATATCGACGTAAAAATATTACAAGAAAATAGATTTGCTTATGCTAAGGCTTGGAGCGAGAAATTTAAGGCTGTGCTAGTACTTAAAGGCGCAAATACGATAATCGCTAAAGACGGACAAATTTATATCATGCCTTATGGTAAAAATATACTTGCAAAGGGTGGCAGTGGTGACGTGCTAAGCGGACTTGTGCTTGCTCTTTTAGCTCAAGGCTACGAGCCACTGGATGCTGCCATCTCGGCTACACTAGCTCATGCACTAAGCCTTAAAAATTTCAAAAAAAACAGCTACGCGCTCGAGCCAACAGACATTATAAAAGGAGTAAAATGCTTACGAAAAAAATAGCCGTACTTTTTAGCGGTAGTGGCTCAAATTTAGAAGCGATACTTAAAAAAGTTCATAATCAAATTTTTAACGGCGTAAGGATCGAAGTTTGTCTTTGTATCTGCAACAAGCCAGGCGCATACGGCATAGAGCGTGCTAAGAAATTTGGGCTTGATACGACGATAATAGAGAGTGCCAAATTTGCAAATAGAGAAGAATTTGACGCTGCAGTTGTGGAACAAATTTTAAAAAGTGGTGCTGAACTAACGGTGCTTGCTGGATTTATGAGGATATTAACTCCTGTTTTTACATCGAAGATAAAAGCCATAAATTTACATCCTTCTATACTGCCACTTTTTAAAGGTGCTCATGCGATAAAGGAGAGCTTTGAGAGCGAGATGATGCTTGGTGGAGTTAGCGTGCACTACGTGAGCGAGGAGCTTGACGGAGGTAAACTCATCGCACAAAGGGCGTTTGAAAGAGAAGATGGTATGAGTTTTGAGGATTGGGAGAGTAAAATCCATGCGATAGAGCATGAAATTTTGCCTAAGAGCATAATAAAAATTTTAACAAAGGAAGCAAATGTTTGAATGGTTTAGTTCGCCAGAAGCGTGGATATCACTACTTACGTTAACTGGCTTAGAGATAGTTTTAGGCATAGATAACATTATATTTATCGCTATTTTGGTAGGTAAACTACCTCAAGAGCAGCGCGGCAGTGGTAGGATTGTTGGCTTAGGGCTGGCTATGGTGACTAGAATTTTGCTTTTACTTTCATTGTTTTGGATCATGAAGCTAACAAAGCCACTCTTTACTATCGCAGAATTTAGCATAAGCGGCCGAGATTTGGTGCTTATACTGGGTGGTCTATTTTTACTTGTAAAATCAACCCTTGAAATACATTCTAGTGTTTCTGGCGAAAGCGAAGAGCATAAAAATAGCAAAAAATCACATGCAAATTTCTTGGTTATTGTAAGTGAGATAGCTGTTTTGGATATTGTTTTTTCTCTTGATAGTGTTATAACGGCTGTTGGAATGGCTGAGCATATAGAGATAATGATCATAGCTGTTATTTTAGCGGTTGGTGTAATGATGGTAGCGTCAAAAGGTATTTCTAATTTTGTAGATAATAACCCGACTATAAAAATTTTAGCACTTGCATTTTTGGTGCTTGTGGGCATGACGCTAGTTGCCGAAGGATTAGGATTTCATATTCCAAAGGGATATATCTATTTTGCGATGGCATTTTCATTGGCAGTGGAAAGCATAAATATCTATGCTAAAAAGAAAGTGTTAGCTAAATAATATTTTTACGACGATGAAAAAAAGCTAATGATATGATGGATAAAATGTTAATCATATCATTAGTCTATCAAGTGATTTTTGTTTGTGGAATTTTAAGTAAGCAATTTTATAAAAATTCTAGCCCGAAAAGATAAATCTGTTTAAATTTGAAGGTAAAATTTTGATAAGCATAAAATGCATAATATATAATAGATTGATATTTATTCCGTTGTAATATCAGTGTAAAATATTTGTGTTAAGCTACTTAAAATCCGTGAAATAAAGGTCATAATTTATGGTTAGGCAATAAGATAGAGAAGTATAAAAAGCTGACTTTTGTAAAAAATTATGTATTTTGTGAAGTATTAATTAATATTTTTGATTGAATTATTTTTTATATATAATTTCTATTAATTTAAGTGTTTTTTAATTGACTTTATAAAAAAAACAAGTTAAAATACGATTTTTTAATGAGGTAGTGGCATAAACTTACAAACACGACTCAGGCGGGGTGTAGCGCAGTCTGGTTAGCGCATCTGGTTTGGGACCAGAGGGCCGAAGGTTCGAATCCTTTCACC